>NZ_RCNV01000020.1 GCF_003667275.1 Mesonia aquimarina
AATTGTAGTGAAGAGCAATACCAAGAGAATAGACGTTCGGTGTTTAAGATTACCAAACGTTAAAAAAATCATATTAATTCTTGTAAACAGAGACCTCGGCGCATTTGTGTCGAGGTTTTTTTAGTTTTTTTATGAAAATTCACGATATTTTAGTAAAATTTTATATCTTCATCAAATTAATTTTAAAACACAACCATATGAAGAAAAAATTACTTTTATTGCTATTGTTTTTCGGATCATTTTGGTCTTATGGGCAAATAGGAATTATAGAAAACTTCGAATCTGGAGTTCCGGGAGACTGGACTTCTGTCAGTTTTTTTGGAACTGATGCAGAAGCTTGTGATGGTCAAAGTATCAGGGCTAATCTTTATGAGTTTAATACAGCGGGAAGTTTAGTGTCTCCAAATATCATAGGGCAGTCGAATGCTACTGATCTTGATATTTCTTTCGATTATAAAATTGTGGATTTCTCTGCAGCTATTGATGCAACTGCACCTGGCTGGGGGGAGTTTGTAATAGATTACTCTACGGATAATGGAGCTAATTGGACAACTGTTGAAACTATTAATGATGACAATCATGTTACTTCGGCAGAATGTACTACGGTTAATTATACAGTAGATGCCGCTGATTTACCGAGTGGTGTTGACTTTCAGATTAGATTTAGCCTTACTTGGCTTGATGGAGATTATTATTTTTATATTGATAATCTATTAATAACTCAGGAAACTTCTACTCCTCCAAATTGCGATGCGGTGTTAATAAACCCTTTAGATGGAGCGGTTGATGTCCCCGCAGATACAATGATAGAATGGTCTGCTGCAACTGGTATTGCTACAGGTTATAAAGTTTCTATCGGGACAACTCCAGGAGGTGTCGAGTTAGAAGATCAATTAGATGTTGGTTTAAGTACAACATACACGCCAGCTGCAAATTTAGATTATAATGAAACGTATTATGTAACAGTTATTCCGTATAATGAAAACGGTGATGCTACGGGATGTACTGAAGAAAGTTTTACGGTAACTGATCCTCCTCCTTCGGGAACAATATGTGAAGATCCGATAGTTGCTACCGAGCCTCTTCCGTATATAACATCTGATAGTACTTCGATTTACGGAGATGATTATTCAGGTTCTCCGGGAGCAACAGGTTGCGGAACTACTTTTAGTTACTTGAATGGGGATGATGTGATTTATTCTTACACACCTACAGAAGATACTACAGTAGATATAATATTATCTGATCTTTCTAATACTTATGCTGGAGTTTTTATATATACAGATTGTTCTCAAATTGGGACAGAATGTGTTGCAGGTTTAGGAAACGGATCTTCAACTGATGATTTTTCAATTGAGGATTATGATGTAGTGGCCGGAACTACTTATTATATAGTAATTTCGACTTGGGCTGCACCACAATCAGTAGATTACACATTAATCATAAGAGAAAATACTTGTATTAATCCTTCTGCAGAATATGAAGTAGTAGGAGATTGTGATAATGGACCACAGTTTTTTGTTGAAGTAAATATTACTGATTTAGGAGATGCAACAGATTTAACAATTTCCGATAATCAGGGAAGTCCAGATCAAACTGCATCGGCAACAGGAGTTGTTACATTTGGACCATATTCAAATGAAACGGATGTTGAAATTGATATAGAAAATAGTCAGGATGCAAACTGTTTTATTGGCAGCCCTGTGCTGACTCAAGAATACTGTTCAGATGTTACTGTAGATTGTACAGTAGGTCCAGAAAACACAGTTTTTTGTTACCAATCAAATGAAACTAGGGAGTATGTTTACACCAGTACAGATGGTAATCCACTGAATTTAGTGATTAATGCGGGTGAAGTAGAAAATACATGGGATGAGTTTATTGTTTTAGATACTGATGGAACTCAATTGTATAATGGTTATGGAGATGCTGGAGACCTATCAGATGTTGGTCCTTTTCAGTCTACAGGCGATCAAATAACTATCCAAGTAGTTGCTGATACTGTTAACAGCTGTGATGAAAATGGATATACTCCTATTGATGTTACCATATCTTGTGCTACCTGTATCAATCCACAGGCTGATTATACAGTAGTTAGTAATTGTGATAGCGGAAATGATGAGTTTTTTATAGATGTAGATTTAACTAGTTTGGGAGATGCTACTTCTGTAACTATTTCCGATAATCAAGGTAATGCCGATCAAACAGCCTCTACAATTGATGTTTACACATTTGGTCCGTATGTTAATCAAACTGGTGTGGAAATTTCGATAGAGAATGATGATGATTCAAGTTGTTTAATTTCCAGCTCTTCGTTAACTCAAAATTATTGTCCACCTCCGAATGACGAATGTTTAGGAGCTGAAATTGTTTTAGTAAACGATGGGTTAGAGTGTATAGAAATTACTTCAAGTACAATTCAAGGGGCTACAGATTCAGGCTATACAGATTGTGGAGGAACCGCCGATGATGATGTTTGGTTTGAATTTACTGCCACCGCTGAATCTCACGCTATCGCTTTGTCTAATATTCAGAGTACGACAAGTAGTTCAGATCTTTACCATTCTGTTTACGAAGGGACTGATTGTGATAATTTAAGTTTACTTTATTGTGCAGATGGTTTTGATGAAACTAGTAGTTTAGCAGAAAATTTAACTATAGGAGAGACATATTATATAAGTGTTTATTCTTCAGGCGACTTGGAAGAAGATACTACTTTTGATTTATGTATTACTACTCCTGGCGAGCCTATTAGTGTAGATCCTGATTTATATACTGTTGAAGAATTAGTTATTGACGTACTAATTAATAACCCTTGTGCTCAAGTATCTAATATTACTTACTCGACAGGAACAGACTTTGGATCTACCAATGGTATTGGTTATTTTGATGCTACTGAATCTAACTTCCCTCTAGAATCAGGATTAATTATGAATTCTGGAGATGTGTCCAATTCACCGGGACCTGAATCTGGTGGGCAAAGTGATGGAGCGTTTGGAACGTGGCCTGGAGATGAAGATTTAACTGAACTTATTCAAGATATAGAAGGAAATGCGACTTCAACTTCTATGAATGCAACTGTAATCGAGTTTGATTTTGTTCCGTTTATTGATCAAATTAGTTTTAATTTTTTATTCGCATCGGATGAATATGGAACTTATCAATGCTCATTTTCAGATCCATTTGCTTTTTTCTTAACCGATTCAGAAGGAAATACGACTAATTTGGCGGTAGTACCTACCACTGGTGACCCTATTGCGGTAACAACGGTTCGTAATGAAGCTTATAATACTGCTTGTGGTTCCGTTAATGAAGAATTCTTTTCTACTTTTTATGGAGCAGGGGGTTCAGCGCCCGTTACAGCTCCTATTGATTATATGGGTCATACTGTTTCGATGGTAGCCCAATCCGAAGTGACTCCAGGAGAGCAATATCATATTAAGTTAGCTATAGCTGATAGAAATGATAGTTCTTTTGATTCTGGTGTATTTTTAGAAGCAGGAAGTTTTGATATTGGGGGAATAGATCTTGGTCAAGATATTACCTTAGAAAACGGAAATGTTAGTTGTGAAGGAGATCCTATAATATTAGATACTGGAATTGTAAATACTGAAAACGCCACAATTGAATGGTATAAGGAAGGAGAATTAATAGATGGGGAAAATGGTCCAACATTAGAAGTTACAGAAGAAGGGGATTATGCTGTAGCTGTAGTTTATTTTGGTCAGTGTGGTTTAACAGATGTTATTTCAGTTGAATTTTATGATCCTCTTGATACAGATTTAGGCCCTGATCAAACGGTGTGTAATCAAAACGAAGTGATTTTAGATGCAACTCCTTTAAATGCTGAAGATTTTGGTAACATTATGTATACTTGGTTTTTAGATGATACTGAATTAACCGGAGAAACAATGGCAACCCTTCAGGCAACTCAACCTGGTATTTATACTGTTGAAGTTAGTGGGGTGATCATAGATTCTAATGGAGACTTAACGAACTCTTTGTGTGAAGACACTGATGAAGTTGAGCTTTTATCTGCCGGCTTCACAGTATCTTTAGGATCAGACCAGGATTTATGTGATGAGTCTAGTTATACGATAGAGAGTGTAGTAACAGGAGAGGATGCAAGTAATGCGAGTTATGTATGGGAGGATTCTAATGGTG
>NZ_RCNV01000021.1 GCF_003667275.1 Mesonia aquimarina
GAAGTGTTTATTTGGTTTTAAGGAGCTAAAAAAAACTTTTAAAAAAAAGTAAAATAAAAGCTTGTCAGATTAAAAATAAGTTTTACATTTGCACCCGCAATCGCAGATAAGGCGATTGAAGTTCTAAAGAGATTGAATTAAAGCGCCTGGAGGCGGATAGTTGTAGCGATTATTTAAGAGGTTCAAATCCTTTTGTTTTAGCGAAGATAGCATAATTTTTTGATTAGAGTTGTGTTATTAGAAGAGTTCATTGAAGTATTGAATTGACAGAAAATTAAATTAAGGCTAAATAGAATAGTTTTGAGCATTGATTTTTCTTTCGAGAAAAATCTACGAAAAAATTCCTGTTGTTTTAACTATTGTAAAATTATAATGAAACAACAATGAAGAGTTTGATCCTGGCTCAGGATGAACGCTAGCGGCAGGCCTAACACATGCAAGTCGAACGGTAACAGCAGAGCTTGCTCTGGCTGACGAGTGGCGCACGGGTGCGTAACGCGTATACAATCTACCTATTACTGGGGTATAGCCCGGAGAAATTTGGATTAACCCCCCATAGTATTACTGAATGGCATCATTTAGTAATTAAAACCACGGTGGTAATAGATGAGTATGCGTCCTATTAGTTAGTTGGTAAGGTAACGGCTTACCAAGGCAGCGATAGGTAGGGGTCCTGAGAGGGAGATCCCCCACACTGGTACTGAGACACGGACCAGACTCCTACGGGAGGCAGCAGTGAGGAATATTGGACAATGGAGGCAACTCTGATCCAGCCATGCCGCGTGCAGGAAGACTGCCCTATGGGTTGTAAACTGCTTTTATAGAGGAAGAAACCTTCTTACGTGTAAGAAGCTGACGGTACTCTACGAATAAGGATCGGCTAACTCCGTGCCAGCAGCCGCGGTAATACGGAGGATCCAAGCGTTATCCGGAATCATTGGGTTTAAAGGGTCCGTAGGCGGGTCTATAAGTCAGTGGTGAAAGTCTTCCGCTCAACGGGAGAACTGCCATTGATACTGTAGGTCTTGAGTCATTATGAAGTGGTTAGAATGAGTAGTGTAGCGGTGAAATGCATAGATATTACTCAGAATACCGATTGCGAAGGCAGATCACTAATAATGTACTGACGCTGATGGACGAAAGCGTAGGTAGCGAACAGGATTAGATACCCTGGTAGTCTACGCCGTAAACGATGGTCACTAGCTGTCCGACCCGATTGAGGGTTGGGTGGTTAAGCGAAAGTGATAAGTGACCCACCTGGGGAGTACGTTCGCAAGAATGAAACTCAAAGGAATTGACGGGGGCCCGCACAAGCGGTGGAGCATGTGGTTTAATTCGATGATACGCGAGGAACCTTACCAGGGCTTAAATGTAGTCTGACGTATCTGGAAACAGATATTTCTTCGGACAGATTACAAGGTGCTGCATGGTTGTCGTCAGCTCGTGCCGTGAGGTGTCAGGTTAAGTCCTATAACGAGCGCAACCCCTGTGGTTAGTTGCCAGCGAGTAATGTCGGGAACTCTAGCCAGACTGCCGGTGCAAACCGCGAGGAAGGTGGGGATGACGTCAAATCATCACGGCCCTTACGTCCTGGGCCACACACGTGCTACAATGGTAGGGACAGAGAGCAGCCACTTCGCGAGAAGGAGCGAATCTATAAACCCTATCACAGTTCGGATCGCAGTCTGCAACTCGACTGCGTGAAGCTGGAATCGCTAGTAATCGCATATCAGCCATGATGCGGTGAATACGTTCCCGGGCCTTGTACACACCGCCCGTCAAGCCATGGAAGCTGGGGGTACCTGAAGTCCGTTACCGTAAGGAGCGGCCTAGGGTAAAACTGGTAACTGGGGCTAAGTCGTAACAAGGTAGCCGTACCGGAAGGTGCGGCTGGAACACCTCCTTTCTAGAGCAAGCACTTTAAGTGCAAGCGCAATAGTAGGCGACACACATATAGGAATCTTGATTCTTAATATTTAGTCTTAATTACTGTCAATTTATATATAAGATGCAGTCTCATAGCTCAGCTGGTTAGAGCGCTACACTGATAATGTAGAGGTCGGCAGTTCGAGTCTGCCTGAGACTACGAATTGATTAAAAGTTATGTATTTATAATTTTTAATTAACAAGTTCATAAAAAAGTATTGAAAGGAAATTTTAGAGGTTGAGTAGCCGTTATAAGTACTGTTAACTGATAACTGGTTAACTGATCACTAAGAAGACGGGGGATTAGCTCAGCTGGCTAGAGCGCCTGCCTTGCACGCAGGAGGTCATCGGTTCGACTCCGATATTCTCCACAATTCCTTAGATTTAAGATCTATAGTTAGTATAAGCAACCAGGATACACAAGTATACAAAGTTTATCTATCATTGATTTTAAATTGTTTTATAGGAAAAACGTTCATTGACATATTGAAAGAATAAAGAATACGAGAGAAGATATCTGTTAAAAGATATAATAATAATATAAAGATCATTAGGTAAAAGACATAAGCTTATTAAGGGCGTATGGGGGATGCCTAGGCTCTCAGAGGCGAAGAAGGACGTGATAAGCTGCGAAAAGCTGCGGGGATTGGCACATACAAGTTGATCCGCAGATATCCGAATGGGGCAACCCACTTGATTGAAGATCAAGTATCCGCAAGGAGGCGAACCCGGAGAACTGAAACATCTAAGTACCCGGAGGAGAAGAAAACAATAGTGATTACGCTAGTAGTGGCGAGCGAACGCGTATTAGCCCAAACCATATAGTTTACGGACTGTATGGGGTAGTAGGACCACGACATTCAAAT
>NZ_RCNV01000022.1 GCF_003667275.1 Mesonia aquimarina
TAGATGAACTAGAACAAGTTGGAAAGCTTGGCCATAGACGGTGACAGCCCGGTATAGGTAAAGAAATAGGCGATAGTGGTATCCTGAGTAGTGCGGGGCACGAGAAACCCTGTGTGAATCTGGCGGGACCATCCGCTAAGGCTAAATACTCCTGAGAGACCGATAGTGAACCAGTACCGTGAGGGAAAGGTGAAAAGAACCCTGAACAAGGGAGTGAAATAGACCCTGAAACCATACGCTTACAAGCGGTCGGAGCCCTTTGGGGTGACGGCGTGCCTTTTGCATAATGAGCCTACGAGTTACCGTTGCTAGCAAGGTTAAAATTTTAAGAATTGGAGCCGTAGCGAAAGCGAGTCTTAATAGGGCGCGATAGTTAGTAATGGTAGACGCGAAACCGTGTGATCTACCCTTGGGCAGGTTGAAGCTTTGTTAACCCAAAGTGGAGGACCGAACCCGTTGACGTTGAAAAGTCTTGGGATGACCTGAGGGTAGGGGTGAAAGGCCAATCAAACTCGGAAATAGCTCGTACTCCCCGAAATGCATTTAGGTGCAGCGGTATAATAGTTTTATAGAGGTAGAGCTACTGATTGGATGCGGGGGCTTCACCGCCTACCAATTCCTGACAAACTCCGAATGCTATAAAATGTTTTATATCAGTGAGGGCATGGGTGCTAAGGTCCATGTCCGAGAGGGAAAGAACCCAGACCATCAGCTAAGGTCCCCAAATGTATGTTAAGTTGAATAAACGCGGTTGAACTGCTTAGACAGCTAGGATGTTGGCTTGGAAGCAGCCATTCATTTAAAGAGTGCGTAACAGCTCACTAGTCGAGCGGTTCGGCATGGATAATAATCGGGCATAAACATACTACCGAAGCTATGGACTCCATTGGAGTGGTAGGGGAGCATTGTAACAGGGATGAAGGTGTACTGCGAGGTATGCTGGACTGGTTACAAAAGAAAATGTAGGCATAAGTAACGATAAGACGGGCGAGAAACCCGTCCACCGAAAGACTAAGGTTTCCTCAGCTATGCTAATCAGCTGAGGGTTAGTCGGGACCTAAGGCGAACCCGAACGGGGTAGTCGATGGCCAAGCAGTTAATATTCTGCTACCTGCTTTACAATAAAAGTGACGGAGGCGTCTACTTGGTGCGTACTGACGGAATAGTACGTTGAAGTTGTCGAAAGGCAATGACAGTACACAAAAGCTACGGCCGGCGTGATAATCCAGGGAAGCGACTTCCAAGAAAAGCGAGTAAAGCAGCCCGTACCCTAAACCGACACAGGTAGTTGGGATGAGAATTCTAAGGTGCTCGAGAGATTCATGGCTAAGGAACTAGGCAAAATAGACCTGTAACTTCGGGAGAAAGGTCGCCCCACTTCGGTGGGGCCGCAGTGAAGAGGTCCAGGCGACTGTTTATCAAAAACACAGGGCTCTGCAAAATCGAAAGATGAAGTATAGGGCCTGACACCTGCCCGGTGCCGGAAGGTTAAGAGGAGATGTTAGCATTAGCGAAGCATTGAATTGAAGCCCCGGTAAACGGCGGCCGTAACTATAACGGTCCTAAGGTAGCGAAATTCCTTGTCGGGTAAGTTCCGACCTGCACGAATGGTGCAACGATCTGGACACTGTCTCAGCCATGACCTCGGTGAAATTGTAGTATCGGTGAAGATGCCGATTACCCGCTGTGGGACGAAAAGACCCCGTGAACCTTTACTATAGCTTAGTATTGACTTTGGACAAGTGATGTGTAGGATAGGTGGGAGACATTGAAATGCCGTCGCCAGGCGGTGTGGAGTCATTGTTGAAATACCACCCTTTACTTGTTTGAAGCCTAACTTCCATTGGAAGGACAGTGCTTGGTGGGTAGTTTGACTGGGGTGGTCGCCTCCAAAAGAGTAACGGAGGCTTCTAAAGGTTCCCTCAGCACGCTTGGTAACCGTGCGTAGAGTGTAATGGCATAAGGGAGCTTGACTGAGAGACATACAGGTCGATCAGGTACGAAAGTAGAGCATAGTGATCCGGTGGTTCCGTATGGAAGGGCCATCGCTCAAAGGATAAAAGGTACTCCGGGGATAACAGGCTGATCTCCCCCAAGAGCTCACATCGACGGGGGGGTTTGGCACCTCGATGTCGGCTCGTCACATCCTGGGGCTGGAGAAGGTCCCAAGGGTTGGGCTGTTCGCCCATTAAAGTGGCACGCGAGCTGGGTTCAGAACGTCGTGAGACAGTTCGGTCTCTATCTACAGTGGGCGCAAGAAATTTGAGTGGATCTGACTCTAGTACGAGAGGACCGAGTTGGACAAACCTCTGGTGTACCAGTTGTTCCGCCAGGAGCATAGCTGGGTAGCTACGTTTGGAAGGGATAAGCGCTGAAAGCATATAAGCGCGAAACCCACCACAAGATGAGATTTCTTTAAAGGGTCGTGAGAGACGATCACGTTGATAGGCTATAGGTGTAAAGGCAGTAATGTCATAGCCGAGTAGTACTAATAACCCGTATAGTTTATGTCGTCTCCCCCGGGTAACCGGGGGAGGGAAAAACCTTCTGATAGTTATACTTATTTACTTCTTTATATACTTTATTTTTTCAATATGTTACCTTATTATCCGTCATTAGACGGAAAACGACTTAAGGTGGTTATAGCAACGGGGCTCACCTCTTCCCATTCCGAACAGAGCAGTTAAGCCCGTTAGCGCAGATGGTACTACTTATTGTGGGAGAGTATGTCGCCGCCTTTTTTTAAAACCCCTTCATCAATCGATGAAGGGGTTTTT
>NZ_RCNV01000023.1 GCF_003667275.1 Mesonia aquimarina
TGTGCCTGTTGCACAAGTTACAAAAAAGCCTTAATTTCATGGAATGCAAGGAAAAAAGAATTATCAAGAAAAACTCTTCAACAGTTTTCAGTTGAGCGATAGGGTTCCCCAAGAAAATTTCTACCGACGTTTAAAGAACGCTTTAAATCTAGATTTCCTCTATAAACTTACTCATGATTTTTACGGAAGCAGCGGACAGAAGAGTATCGATCCGGTGGTGTTTTTCAAATTATGTTTGGTAGGGTATTTAGAAAACATCATCAGCGACCGCAAACTCATCGAGCATTGCAGTATGCGTTTAGATATTTTATATTTTATTGGTTATGATATAGATGAAGAACTTCCCTGGCACTCTACCATCAGCCGTACTCGACAACTCTTTCCTGTAGATGTTTTTGAAGCAGTATTTACCAAAGTTTTTACTCTTTGTGTGGATGCGGGAATGGTTAGCGGTCATACTCAAGCCATTGATAGTGCTCCAGTCAACGCCAATGCTTCTATGGATAGCCTAGAGCTTAAAGTTCCTGAGGAAGAACTGGAAACTCATTTACGAAAACTTCGTCATATTAGCGAAGGTGATAAACAACAACCCTTGCGTAAAGCAAAGAACAACAACGCACCTAAAACACAACAAAAGTTATCGGCAAGCAAGAGCGAACTTCAAGCTATTAATAGTCGCAATAAAAAGTGGGCTAAAGAACAGAACCAACGGCCGGGAGCAAAAAACAAAGGATCAAGGTACACCAGTAATAAGACCCATTACAGCCCAACCGACCCCGATGCTCGCATTAGTGTAAAACCCGGCAAGGCAAGAAAGTTGAATTACCGCTCACAATTGAGTGTAGATACCGCTCATCATGTCATCACCGATATTAAAGCCTATCGTGCCGATGGAAAAGATAATCAGCAGTTAATAAATATTGTCCGACGTGTTAAACGAAGACTATGGAAATCAACTCTGTATTGGGAAAACTGTATAGCGGATACGGGCTATAGTAGCGGAGAGAATTATGATTTTTTAGAAAAACAAGGTCTTAAAAGCTTTATTCCCCCTCACGGCACTTATAAAGGAGGTCCTGAGAATTTCATTTATATCGAAAAAGGAAATTATTGGCTTTGCCCACAGGGGAAAAAAGTCACCTTTAGAAAACAAAAACTCGAAAAAGGAACTTTAAAAGATAACTACTTTACCAAACGAAGCGACTGTAAAGCTTGTCCTATAAAACAACAATGTATAGGAAAAAGTCACGAAAAACGTATTAGTATTACAGCCTATAGAAAACAATACCAACGTAACAATCAACGCGTAAACAGCCCACAAGGCAATTATATGAAAGCCAAACGCCAAAGCACAGTAGAACCAGTGTTTGGAACATTAACCCAATTTATGGGATTACGAAAAGTAAATACCATTGGGCTAAGGCAAGCAGACAAATGTATGCATATGTCTGCCATTGCTTATAATTTGAAAAAATATTTGAAATTTATTACAAATAAGGCTAAAAGCGGAGCAACAAACCTAGCCTTTATTTATTATAAGAAAAACCGCTTATCGAAGCTCTATAGCTCACTTTCAAGGAACTTAATTTTTCACCCAACGCTATGGAATTTAAAAATAAAAACCGCTAAAAGCGGCTTATATTGATGAAGTGTTTTTAAAATTTAGGGCTTGTGCAACGGCTAC
>NZ_RCNV01000024.1 GCF_003667275.1 Mesonia aquimarina
TGGAATTACTACATTAGACAGGACATAGAGTTGAATGAATATTATTGCAAGTTGTTAACTTAGCATTTATGAGACGTAAAGCCAAACATTACACTTTAGAGTTTAAACAGAAAGCAGTAGAATTAAGTTATGCCAAAGGCAGTGTAGCGCAGGTTTGTGAGGACCTGGATATCTTACCTGCTGTTCTTTACCGCTGGCGTAAAGAGCAAAAGAATTATGGAAAAAATAGTTTTCCCGGCCGAGGTAACCCTAAAATGACCGATGAACAAAAAGAGATAGCTCGTTTAAAGAAACAGCTTAAAGAAGCCGAATTAGAACGTGATATCTTAAAAAAGGCGATTGGCATCTTCTCCGCGAGCGACAAGAAAAATACAGGTTCATAAAACAGCATCGTATGAAATTTCCTGTTGAGAAGATGTGCACTATATTAGCTGTGAGTAAAAGCGGTTATTACCACTGGTTAAAATCTGGCCCCAGCACCCTTTGGAAAGAAAATCAGAAGCTCTCTTCACTAATCAAAGATATATTTGAGGATAGTCACCAGAGCTATGGAGCTCCGAGAATAGAAGCTGAATTGAAAGCTTTAGGCTTTAAGGTTTCAAAGCCACGGGTAGCACGTATAATGAAGGCAAACTATTTATATGCTATGAGGAAGCGTAAGTTTAAAGCCACCACCGATAGTAACCATAAATATCCCACAGCACCAAACTTGTTGAACCAATGCTTTAATGTAGCTAGGGCTAATCAAGTATGGGTAAGCGATATTACCTATGTTCAGACCAATCAGGGTTGGAGTTACCTAACAGTGATCATTGATCTATTCAATAGAAAAGTTATAGGATGGGCTTTAAGTGATACCCTAAATACCGAGGATACTGTTATAAAAGCTTGGCAGATGGCTATTAAAAATACCACACTAACACAACCTTTGATATTTCATTCAGACCAAGGTATTCAGTATGCCAGCCAAAAATTTACTAATCTACTTAAAAGTTATAATGACCTGGTAAAACAATCGATGAGTCGAAAAGGTAATTGCTGGGACAATGCCGTAGCGGAATCCTTTTTTAAATCTCTGAAAGTAGAATGGGTATATTGGCATAAATACAAGCTTAGATCACAGGCAGAGCTATCTATCTTTCAGTGGATAGAAACCTGGTACAATACCAGAAGAAGACATTCTTATTTAGGAAACAGAACCATTAAAGAATTTGAAATAGATATGTATAATCAAAAACTAGCAGCATAGTCACTCAACTTAAAGTCCAGTTTTTTGTTGCAAGTCCA
>NZ_RCNV01000025.1 GCF_003667275.1 Mesonia aquimarina
GCGTAACGTACCCAAACTGTTAAAGGACTTACTCCTTGGTTAGAATACGCAGTGGGAACACCGATTGGATTGGTGGAAGAAAGAGCATCGGCTTCACTAGTGTAATAAGCTAGCGTGTAAAGTGATGGATCTGCATCTCCATAAATAGTTGATTCATTCTCGGTCAAATCAAATATAGCGGTGGTATCTCCATCGGCCTCATCACAAGAAAATAAATCTTCTAATTCTGCTGCAAAGCTGGGTAAACTACGAACCTCTAAGGTTAATTCTACATAACGGTAACAACCCGTCACAGTATTGGTAGAACGTGCATAAATCACTTGACTAAAGGCTGTTGTGTTCCCATATAAAGTCGGCAGCTCATCAGAGGCAAAACCCTCTTCGGCATCTTCAGCAGTCGCATAGTAACTAATTGCTACATCGGCTTCTCCATTGGCTATCAAATCATCCTGAGTGCTTAAATCAAATTCTGCAAAACCATCATTATCATCATCGCACACAATATAAGGATCAAGCTCTGAGCTAGGAGTCGGTGATGGAAGTGGATTGACCACTAAGGTTAAGGTGGTAGCTATACTACAAGCATTCTCATCGGTCACTACTGCTGTAATCGTTTGCTCGTTCATCGTGTTGGTATAAGCACTTGGTGTGGCTATAGCATTGGAGACATCTACCTGAGTAGGATCATCAGTTGCATACCAACTTACACTATAACTGCTATTATTATTGGTGATAAATCCTTCTTGAGTCGTTAAATCAAATACACTCAATTCATCGATATCACTACCGCTGGCTAGATCATCACAAACCGCTAAAGGAGCAGGCTGACTGATTGTTGGTAAAGGGTTTACCTCAAGTGTTAACTCTACTACATTGTAACAACCCGTTGGTGTCGTGGTATCGGTTACACGTATCCAAATGCTTTCCGGATTGGTTTCATTTTCATAACCACCTGGATTGGTGATTGCATTGACTCCGTCTTCGGCTTCTTGCTCTTCTTGGTGATACGTAACTGAAAAAGGTGTTGGGTCTTGACCATTCAATACCTCGTCTTCTACTTGGGTTAAATCAAAAATGGAAAAGCCATCCCCATCATCATCGCATTGAGAAAGTGCTTCTGCTGGTGCCTCGATCATAGGACTATCATATACTTCTAAGGCAAGCTCGGTTTGTAATACACAGCC
>NZ_RCNV01000002.1 GCF_003667275.1 Mesonia aquimarina
CTGCTATTTCTTTTATAGGCACCTGAGTTCCGTCTGGAAGATCGATATACATACCACGCAAATCATCAATATTCTTTCTATGATCTTCATCAAATCTTACTACCAGATCAAATCGTTTTTCTCCTTCAAAAATGACTCCGGCTGTTCCTCCTGCAAAAGCTGTACTTATGTAATCATTGGCTTTTTGGATATCCAGTCCATATTGCGCAATTTTATCACGGTTAAATTTAACGGTCATTTGTGGGAGGCCTGATGTTCGCTCCGCGTTTACGTCTCCTGCACCAGGCACGGTTTGGATAATACTGGCCATTTCCTGTACCTTTTCCGACAACACCCCCAGGTCCTCTCCATATAGTTTAACCGCAATATCTTCTCTAACCCCCTCTAATAATTCGTTGAACCTTAATTCTACAGGTTGCGTAAACACAAGGTTTACCCCAGTAAGTTCTTTATTGAGTTTTTCCTTGATTTGCGCTATAAGTCCTTCTTTAGTTTCAGCGGTTGTCCAATTATCCTTATCTTTTTCAAGAATCAGGTACATATCTGCTATATCCATCGGCATTGGATCTGTTGGGATGTCCGCTACTCCAATTCTTGCTGTTGCTGTTTTAATTTCAGGAAAATTTTCTAGAAGGATATTTTCTATTTTTTTGGAAACTTCAATAGACTCTGTTAATGAACTTCCTGGTCTGATTAAAGCCTGCATTGCAATATCCCCTTCATCCAGTTGAGGCACAAATTCTCCTCCCATTCTGGAAAAAAGGAAACCGGCTAATACAAGTAGAACAGCAGCAGCACCTACAACAATGAGCTTCAGTTTTAATGCCCCTTTCAGTAAAGGCATATATACCCTTTGTATTCCACCAATTATCTTATCACTTATCCTTTCCAGCCAGCGTTCAAACCTTCCAAACCAGTTCTTTTTATTCTGAATGGGTTTCATAAATAGGGCAGACATCATAGGGACATAGGTAAGGCATAAGAAAATAGCACCTATCATGGCAAAACCGAAAGTGTACGCCATCGGCTTAAACATTTTACCTTCTACCCCCGTAAGAAAAAGTATAGGCGTGAATACAATAAGAATTATAATCTGTCCAAAAAATGCGGAACTCATCATCGTGCTCCCAGCATCATAGGCTACTTCATCCATTTTAGCCTGATTGAATTTCACCTTGCCAGATCTTATCCGTTTTTGTATTTCATACACGGTTCCCTCGATGATAATCACTGCACCGTCTATAATGATTCCAAAGTCAATAGCGCCCAAACTCATTAGATTGGCCCAGACATTGAATTGTTTCATTAAAATAAAAGCAAAAAGCAGTGATAAGGGAATAGTGGTAGCAGTAATAAGTCCACCTCTTAGACTACCTAATAACAATACCAGGGCAAAAATCACTATCAATGCACCTTCCAGTAAATTTGTTTTAACAGTATCGGTTGTTCGTGCTATTAATTCACTCCGATCAATAATTGGCTCTATGGTCAAACCTTCAGGAAGTGACTTTTCAACTTCTGCCATCCTATCTTTAACATCCTGAATTACGGCATTGGGATTGGCGCCTTTTAACATCATTATTATCCCGCCTACGGCTTCCTCTCCGTCTTGAGTGAAAGCTCCGTAGCGTACCTGATTTCCAAACTGAACATCTTCCGCAACATCTCCAATAGTTATCGGAATAGAATTTTCGGTAGTAATAGCAATTTTCCTTATATCCTCCAGTGAACGGATTAAACCTTCACCTCTAATAAAATTTGACATTTTATTTTTCTCAATATAAGCTCCACCGGTATTCACATTGTTTCGGGCCAGCGCCTCATAAACCTCAGAGATACTTATACCCATACTGTTTAATTTCTCAGGATTGATTGCTACCTCATATTGTTTTATGGAGCCTCCAAAAGAATTTACTTCCACCACACCTTCCAGCAAGGTAAGTTGTCGCTTGATTATCCAGTCCTGAATAGTTCGTAGTTCCATGGGAGAATATTCAGTTTCGTATCCCTCCTTTGGCTTTATGGTATACTCATAAATTTGACCCAATCCGGTTGAAATAGGTCCCATAGCAGGACTTCCAAATTTATCGGGAATGGTTTCTCCCAATTCATTAAGTTTTTCCTGTACTAGTTGACGAGGGAGATAAGTTCCCATATCATCTTTAAAAACAATAGTAACTACCGAAAGTCCAAACCGTGAAATAGAGCGAATCTCTGTAACTCCAGGTAAATTACCCATCGAAAGTTCTACGGGATAGGTTACAAATTGTTCAATATCTTCTGTGGCAAGATTTGGCGACTGGGTGATCACCTGAACCTGATTGTTAGTAATATCTGGCACCGATCCCAGGTTGACGGTCATCATGGACCAAATACCCGTCCCTATCAGCGCTAAGGTAAGTAGTCCAATAATAAATTTATTATTAATGGAAAATGCGATTATCTTATTAATCATATAAATAAAAATTTAATTCAGTTAAAATTCTTGATAATAATTTTGTGCCTAACAAAATCTATCAATAGGACCAAGGATCTAGTATGAGAACCAGGATTTGGTCAAAAAAGGATATAATTATCCTTTAAAAAAACTGAATTATGCCTGTGGTGGCTGTAAAATGGAAGTGGTAAAATCTTTTTTTATACCGTTTAAGTAGAGAAAATCTTGAGAAGAAATGTATTTAAACTCAAATTTTATTTCTGCGAATTTGAAATAAGTTGCGTTTATATGGCAACATTGGCAAATACAAAATGGGGAACATAAATCTGCATCTTGATGTTGGTGGTTATCACCTAAATCTTGAGAAATTTCTGTTTTAACTTCATTGTCAAAAGTACCTGTATCTTCACAAGGCACTAAATTTAGTGTGAAGATATAGATTGACAATATGAATGCTAAAAATTTCATTAAGGCAAATATAAGAATTTTTTAATGCAATGGTTGTGCAAAGAAAAAAGGCTTCGGATTATAAAAACCATAAGGTTTCTTGACCAAAAGGTGGTATTTCCTTGCTTTCAAAACGAGGTGCTATTTCTGCAACCATTTCAGGATATTTAATTGTTATTGGTACGTTTTGTTGACGTAAGGATTTCCAATATAGCCTACTAAATTGATACACTTGCTCTATTAGCTTTCTAATCATTTTACTATCATTTAAAGCCTCTGGTGTAGGACTTGATATTTTAAGTTTTATTGGAAATGAATAACTTGAATGACTTGGGTATTTTACAGTATTGTTATACCTCAAATTATTAAAGAGTAAATATTTATATTCTCCTTTAGGGCCAATATTTATATATGTGCCACTCATTGGAATTAACTCACCATTCCAATTTTGGTCAAAAGCAATAATATCTTGTGATTTTGTTTTATTAATATTAAGAACAAAAAGAGGACAAGGCAATTGAAGTTTATCCATCATTTCTAAAACAGGTTGTATTTCTTCATCCTTCATATCCTTATAAAAGTGAATCACTATTTTTTCAGGTATTTGGTTTGTTGGTACGTATTGATAGATAGCATCACTTAATGCACCCCCTAACTGTTTAACATCAGATTTACTGAAATAATGAAATTCATTAAACCTTCCATTATTTTTAAAACTGAATGCACTTGCTACATATCGAATGTTTTCTTCGGTATTTTTAAATGCACCCACACCAATAACTAATTCATTTTTAGGTTTGACATTTAGTTGCCAAGGTGTACCATCTAATTTTGCTAATAAGGCTAATGAAATGTTTGTTAAATCGTATATGAACTTATGTTGATTTCTTCTAAATCTATCAAACTCTATTACTTGAGATATAATTCTTTTATATAAAAGCTGTTCTTTAACCTTGTAATACACTAACTTTTTTTCAAGATTGGGTTCGTGCTTGTTAAAAGGACTTAAATAAATAGCAACATAATTAATATTAGGGTCTGATTTAAAATCTTTTATACCCTTTGCAATTTGAGGTAATGGATTTTCTAAATCATCAAATATTATATTGACATTATTATCGAAATGTGCTAAAACACCTGCATAAATATTTAAACCTTTATACCAACTTGTACCATCTTCCAATAATTTTTGCAATGTTTCTACTTCTTTAGCATAACTTGTATGATATATAAAGAAGAAATGCACATTATCTAACTGACAAGGATTTAAAGGCTTTAAATTCTTAAAATCAATTTTGGGATTTCTACCAACACCATTTTGAAACACTAAATCATTGCTTTCATCAGCAACTTCACCAATTCGATTTATTTCTACAGGTAAGTAATCGTCATTATTAACAGGAATAACTTTCTTAAATTCTTCACTTAAAATGAAATGTTGAATAAACTTATCTATTTTGTGTTTATAACCAATATATTTATTGGAATCATCTTTTGGTTCTGGTTGAATATTAAAAGCTGTTCGTAAATCGTTATTCAAAATGGCAAAAGCCTTTGTGTTATCATCAATAAATTCCTTTTCCTTATGATATTTTAATAACCTCATTTTATATACAACTTTATTAAGATTTGTTGTTGAGGTATGTTTTATAATTTCAGAAATAGGTTTTTTAAACACTTTGGCCATACCATCATAAGAAATAACTAACTCACCATATTCACTAACTTCTTTAATTTGTACTTTGACAGTAAACTTATAATACTGTGCAAAACTTTTATTTTGATATGATCTATTACCTATCCAAATTTGATTATCATTCACAAAGTTTTGACCAACAAGTTTTTTTATGCTTTTAAAGAATTTTTTGATTCGCCAATTATAGTAATGCTTTATTAAGTCGGTTGGTTGTTCTTTTAGATTGAGTTTTAAAGGCAAATAACCTTCCTTTTCATAAATAAATGATGTGTAGATAAAATCAGGATTTTCTTCTTTTATACCAGGAAACAAATCTTCTATATTGGTTGGAAACTTTGTTTTATACAACTTTTGCGCATTTCCAATTTTCTCTTTACTTAAATAAAAAGTTATTGGTTTGTCTGGTAAATCAAATGTTATGATATTAAAATAAAGTTCCTGACTCATAAGACTTGGGTTTATTAATTCTACTTCTTGCTCAATCTATTAATTTTTTGTTCTACAATTTTGAGGATTTCCGTAATGTTTTTTTCTTCTTTTAACATAAAGACAATTTTATCTGCTAACCAATATTGAAGTAATTCGCTTTTGTTTTGCTTTAATGCTTTAGCTAATGCTTCAACTTGTTCTTTACGAGCTATACGAGTACCACGTTCAATTTTACTTAAAAGTGCCGTATCAATATTCATTTGAGAAGCAACTTCTCTTAATAATAATTGCTTTTCTTCTCGTATTTCTCTGATGTATTCTCCAAACGTCATTTTGGGGATATTTTGACTTGTCAATATTTGTCTAATGTAAGAAAAAGAAAATAAGAACTAACAAAAAGATATTAACAATTATAAACAGGAAATGAGGAAGTTAAGGATTTGAGGATATAAAGTATTTTTATAAATCCTCGTTTCCTTAAAATCCTCAAAATCCTTATTGTGCTTTTGTGGGATTTGTATAATTGTTATGTGCTTCCCTATGTATTAGACCAGCATCAACAAATTTAGTAATATAGCCTTCTGCTGTTTTATGAGGAATCTTGTTTTTGTCGGCTATATTTAGGTAATCTTGTCTTGAAAATTGATAAGGTAGTGCTTCTAAAAAACGTTCTTTACGATTGGCTCTTTTTACTTCTTTTTGTTCGATAGGTAAATCGTTAAACACCTTACTACTGTGCTTTACTAATACGCTTATCATTTCCAATGTATTTTCAAAATCTATATCCTCACAATATCTTACTTGGTTTACATCACCATCTTCCATAATGCGAAATACAGAAAACAACATTATAATTCTAAATGCTATTAACCCCAAACGTCTAACAGTTGCTATATAGTCATCGGGTTGAAGATTGAGGTATTTGGTTTGAAGCTTCTCAAAAAACACATTAAACTTTTGTTGTTGCTCGGTTGTTAGCCTTACTTCAATATCAGGATTGTTTTTTAGGGTTTTGTATAACCCAAAAAATTCTTTTCCTAATTGGTCGTAATATTCATCTAAACCATTGGTTGTATCAGTTTGAAAAACGTTCTTCCAAGTAGGTTTGATATTCATATAATAAAACATAAAACGACTAAACAAGCCATTTTCAGCACTTGGAACCAATGCCTGAATCTGCTTTGGTGTACCAGACAACACCGTTGACAAACAAGGTCTTTCAATATCTACATACTCTCTGTCCGTTCTACGATAGTAACTAATGGTTTCGTGGTGGAATGCTTTACGAAAACCATCGGAATAATTACCGTAATCACTTTTAAAAGCTTGTGCTAAAGTATCTCCTTCGGTTTCAAAAATTAACCCTCTACCTTCATTATCCGATATTAATTGATAAACACCTGTTACACTATTGTTAGCCGGAATAAACAGCATTCTTTCAGGTGGTTTACTCGGTTTTTCCATAGTTTCACTTTTGCCCTTATTCATATTATAAGTAGCCATTTCAACTTGATGCTGTTGTTTTAGGGTTTTGGATTGTTCGCGCTTTTCTTTGTGAACAGGATTTACCAAATTTTTAATTTGGTTTAATCTCCCTTTTCCTGCTGAAGCAGGTGCAGTAACAAATAAATACAAGTTGCTAAACACTTTCCGTTGGTCGTACACACCAAACAATTTAGGAAAACAAGCACTAAATGCTGTTAATGCACCCAACAACAAAATATCACGTTCTTCATTACTGTCTGATGGTTTTACTACTTGTTGCAAAAATGTTGGGATGTTGTTGTAAACTGTTGTTGGTATTGTTGGCAACGGTTGTTTTTCTTCCTCTGGATGTTGCGATACTTCAACAACTTGTTGTTGCTGTTTTGGTTTAATACCAACTTGATGCAAATGGTGGTATAAGGTTGCTATGCTTATACCGTGTCCTTTTGCTTGTAAGCATTTATTATACTGTTCGTCGCATTCTTTATGGTCGTAACCTGAATAATTTCTGCTAATTCTATGGTAGTAATCACGTCCAGCTTCACCGTATTCCTCTGAAATAGCAAAACCAATATCACGCCACTTTTCATAAGTATCAGTAATATCGATACCTGATTGTTCTAAAGCGTTGATATATGTTTCAATATCATTTGCAACAACCGTTGTCGGTTTGTTGTTGATTGGTTTTTTAGGTACTTCTTTTTGCTCTGGAACAGCTAACCAATCTTTCGGGTTGAATATTTTTGTCATAGCTTTTGATGTCTTTTATGTAGGTATGCCAATGGATCGTGGGATAAAAAACACGCTCTGGAAATGTCTTTACCCGATTGGTCTACCTCAATGTTATATGTTTGCTTTATGTAATTGGCCACCGCAATAAAATATTCATTGTGTGACACTTTCGATAAATCGATTCTAATTATCCATTTTAAGCCTTCTCCTGAAGGTGATGTAAACAACATTTCGGTTTCGAAATATTCATCGTTTAATAATTGTTGTTTTAGTTCTTCAAGATTTTCTAAATGGTCAAAATCGATTGTCAATAATGATGAATGCTCAATTAAGCTATCATCATTTCGTTTAGAAAACACACCTGAAAATGTTACATAATCAAAATGATTTGCTTTAAATTTCCGTGCTTCTTTAGGGTTTTTAATCGCTCTAAATTGCTCTGTGATACTTTTATACTTATCGCTTGTAATACGCTCAAATATTTGGTGTAATCTTACTTTTTCAGTTGGAAAAACATTTCTAATTGGTGCTTTATAAAAACTGCTGTAAGCATACCAAGTATCATCGGGTTCATCTAACCAGGATAATTCATCTTCTTTTTTAACTTCAAAATTTAGATGCAGTACCTCATTGATTTTTAGTAACAATTCTTCTTCATTAATGATTTTAAAATGATAGGATGCAAAATCGAATACATCACCTTTAAAATCGGTTAATTCAGTATCGTAATGCATTGCCTTATTATCTACAACATTAATTTGTAATGTTGATTTACCACCGTTAAAAGGGTTACGGGTTATCCCGCAGTCCCTTCCTTTTACGGAAAGGACTGTTGTTTCAGGATAATACTGCCTTAATACATAGGCATAGATATTTAACCCATAATGCGTTTTCTTTAAAATGCTTTCTTTACTTATTTCCATCGCATTTAAAATTTGGGTTATAATAATTGCTTTGTAATAGTTCCTCTATGTCAGATACTTTGTAATAAAACTTTCCTTGTATCTTACTATATGGAAGCGTACCATTTGAACGGAACGTTTGTAGTGTGCGTTGGCTAATATGTAGCATTTGCATTACGTCCTGATTGTCAATCCACGTATCTTTTAAGCATTCTGCTCTCGATGCTCTTATTAATTCAATACGTGCTTTTATGTCCTTAATCTCTTGTGAGAGTGCCAAGAGTAAATCGATGATTTCAGTCATAACTTTACCTTTCCTTTTTTGATTAGGTAATCGGCAGCTTGCTGTTCGATTTCATCTTGGGAATCCATACGGTTACGCAGTAACCATTGATCTAACTCTTGACGTTGGAAATAGATTTTTTTGCCATTCGGTTTATAGTGTGGAATGGCTCCCGTACTTGTAAGTTTATACAAGTGCGATTGTGATAGTTCTAAATACTTGCAAGTTTCATTGAAGTTCAATACTTGCTTTTGCAACGTTTGTTGTTCTATTAACAACTTTTCGATGCTTTCTAATTTTTCGATGATTGAAATGTCCATCTTTTATTATTTTTAAATAAATGAGGACATCAGGCCTAATGTCATTCTTGATTTTCAAGAACAATACAAAGGTTTGAAATAAGCTATTGGATTTTAGTAAGAGTGTAAAATGAAGGTAAGATAACAGTAAGATTTCTTACTAATCTTACTGTTTTTTATTGCAGATGTTGGATAATATTGTCTATTTCTTCCTTTTCTTTAGGGTTGTGAACTTTATTTTTATAAAGGTTGTTAGCCTTTAAAGGTGTTCCTGTTTTGGTAATAAATTTACCAGATTGTTCTACGGTAGATTTTTTAAGGTTGGTAAAATATGGTTTGAGAACATCCAACACATAACTAAATTGTGTTGTCTCACACTGTAGATAAATCTTTGTGTCTAATTTTGTAAAATCATCAGCAATAAAGAGTTTATGTAAATCCTCAACAGATGTTCTGTTTTGTAATAAATCAATTCTAAATTGAAGTGTTTTAAAAACTGTTAACAAAGCATCGACGTTTTTACTTTTAAACCCAAAATTGTTTTTTTTCTTAAAAACAGGTTTAGAAACACTTTTTTCGACTTTTAACTTTAAACCTTTATAAGACGATATAATTTTTTCTTGAGTTGGTTCTTCGTTAAAAAATACTTCGTGTAGTTCTTCGATAGTATAAATTTCTGTATCACTCAATTCTGAAAATCGTTCTTGAAGTTCCATAAAAAGCATCATCGCATTAGCCTTTAAAAATGAAATGATATAAGCTTCATCTGATTTATCATTATTAGTAGGCTTTAAATATAAACTTTCATCAAGATCATTTTCAGAAATGTAATTGCTAATCTGGGTTAAATAATTTGTAATTCGATTAAATTCTTTGTCATAGAGGAAAGACAAATGACCAGGTGTTGAATTTGCTTCAAGGGTATCATTAATAGCATTAAACTTTTTGATATAATCGTTTTCAATTAGTTTAATGTAATATTTACGCTTGTTTGAATATGCTTTTTTAAAGTCGATTTCATAATTAGGCGTGGTTATAGGATATTCTTTTTTAAAGCCATTTAATAGCTCTTTAAATTGGTTTTCGGTTCTTTTATCATCAGTAACCTTTTCCACATACAGTAAGTCAATAAATAGGTCTTTAGCCATTATAAATCCAATTTAATTTTATTAGCAGCTTCTTTCTTTTTATCATCAATGACTTTAGCGTAAATTTGAGTTGTTTTTAAGTTCTTATGACCTAACATTTTTGATACTGTATAAATATCAGTACCTAAAGTTAGCTGCAATGTAGCAAATGAATGTCGCGCACAATGGAACGTGATATTCTTTTTAATTTCTGCATCTCCAACCCAATCTTTTAATAGGTCATAGTTTCTCTGAACATTATTTATATTCTCGAAAACTTTTTGAGTTGGTTCGCCTTTTTCTCCTAACAATTCAAATGCTTGTTCGGAAATTGGTAAGGTTTCAGCTCCTTTAGTTTTCTTTTGCTTAAATCTAATAAAATTCCCGTAACTTTCTGAATATTGGATTTCTGACCATTGTAGCTTTGTAATATCCGACCAACGCAAACCTGTAAGGCAAGAGAAAAGAAACGCATTTTTTAATTGTGGGTGTTTGCTATCTGTACTAAAAAGCTTTCTAACTTCTTCTAAAGTTAAAAATTCCATATGTGTATCTTCTTCTTTGAAGTTTTCAACATAAATTGCAGGATTGTATTGTATTACCTTTTCTTTAACCGCTTGACGTAATACCGCCAATAACTTTTTAAAATATGCAGATTTAGTATTTTGGCTTAATTCTCGTTTACTTCTAGAAAGTGCCTTTTTATCTAAATACTCTTTAAAACCTTCAACCCATTCTTCATCAATTCTTTCAAAAGAAATACCACTAGGATAATAAGCTTTTAAATGCTTTAAAGTACTATTCCATACTGCTAAATTTCCCTTGCTTTCTGAACGTCTTTCAATCCATTGTTCTAAATACACAAAGAAGTTCCCTTGTTTCTTTTCCTTATTCTCAAAGCCATAAATATTATTTTGAATTTCTAGATGCCTTTTAGCTCTGATGCTTTCGGCAAGTTGCAAGATTTTCTTATTCTCTAATTTCTGCGCTTTGGTTAAGGACCCTTTATCGGGTTCTGGTGTTAAATATAATTTCAAGTACTCGTATTTACGATTACCGTTTTCGTAATAATCAAGATATAAACTAATTCGTTTCCCTTTTCTGCGTTGGCGTAAAGTAACTTTCATTTTCCTTATATTTACTGTGTTAAACGATGTGTTGTATTACTGTTAAATGGGCAACAATACGGCAACAAATATAAGCAAAAAAGGGTAGTTTGGCAACAAAAAAGAATACCAAAAACCCTATAAAACAATGATTAATAGGTAGATAACAAATAAAAGAAAGATAATGAATTTCCTATCGGAAAGTCCTCGCAAATTTGCTATCTTCGGTTTATGGCGGAAAATCCTAGCGGATTTTCACGCAACGAAACCATAGCCAATCACGTTGTGGCACATTTGAAAAAAGAAAATGACATTCTACTTAATAATATTATTGATTTTTATTCTACTCATAATCGGATTAATTTATTGGATTTTCCGAATATTTAAATCGTATAAAAAGGGAAATAAAAAGTCATTTTTCACTCAAGTTTCAATTCTTGGATTATTATTAATTGTACTTACTTGGCAATTACAAATATTTCCATTTTCAAAAAACTTTTACATAAAGGAACAAACTGAAAAACTGATTGGAAAATCATTTTGGAGTTGGGAAGAATACGATTACGAAGGATTAGGAATTCGTGGAGAAGGATATACGCTTGACATTTATGAATTCAACGATGAAATGGCGGAATATTTTTCTAAGCCACCGACTGATTTTATTCAAAACTATCCACCAGAAGAATTTGCGGACATAAAAATGGACGGAAACGCCCGTAAAAGAAAGTGATATCGAAACACTTGATTTTGTTACGCCAATTTACGGAGGTTGGAAAGGAGAAATTGTAGAACGCCAAGATTTTATAAAGTCTGTAGCTAACGAAAAAGGCGGTTTTTACGCTTACAAAAAAAACGGAGGAACTGATTTTTACTTAATTTCACCTAAACGGAATTTGATAATAATGATAAATCACAATATGTAAAAAAACGTTTGCCAACAAAGTACTGTGGTAAAAAACAACTAAAAACTCATTAATTTTTTATTAAAGTACTTCTATGTGAATCATCATAAAGTAATCCTGAGTTTGCTATCGCAAAAGCTTGTTTCAGTGGCTTGTTGCATACGGCAATTGACACCCATTTTTTGCCTGTGTCTTCCACTCTTTCGTTTCTTAATCATCAGACAAGTTGCTAATATCAGCTCATTATTAAGAAACTAGGGTTACAATACAATGTTCTCTTTAAATATATCAAACGTATTCCACTTCGAATACATCCTAATAAAAAAATAACTACCTCGAATATAAACTCTTAAATATTTATCATAACCTCCTATTATAAGCAATAAAGCCAAATTATGTTGTATCATTACCAGCTATTCAAAAGAAACGTACAAGCCTTTAAAAGAGGAAATATTTAAAATTGAGCTCAGTTCTACTTCGGCTCCTATAGCCGGCCAGACATTTACCTCCACTTTCTTAGCTTCGTCATGCCTTGCTATTATTTCCTGTTGCATATTATATTATAAAAAAGACTTGCTATAGGAGTTTATCTTGCTTAACCATAAAACACTGCATCCTGCTAAAATTGTAAAAGTGCTAAGGATACTGGATTGATTATTCTGTTAGGCTTAGACTGTATTAGTAAATTATCTCGAGACAAGCCGCTAGACATGTAAACCCCTTGGCGGCACCAATAAAAAAACGGCTTAGATTTCTCTAAACCGTTTTTTATATAATATAATTTTATTTAAAATTTAAGCGTAATTCCGGCTAAAAAATTAGTTGTTGCTTGCGGATAATATCCTGCACCTTCAACAGTTTCAAAACCACTTGGAAATGTTCCGTTTTGCACATCGTAGCTAAAATAATAGCCATTAGAAACATACTTTTCATTAAAGATATTATTCACCAAAGCGGTAAACACAACTTCTTTAAAAAGCGGTGCAGTTTTCCATTGATATTGAACATTAAAATCATTTACGAAATAACTATCTAAAAGGGAGGCGTCCGACTCAATATTACTCATGTATTGTTCACCTACAAACTTGCTTAAAAAATTAAGCTGTAAATTTTTTACGGGACTGTAACGAATCATATTTCCGGCAACAATTTCGGGTGAAAAAGAAATATCCGTATCGCCAAAATTTTGCTGTTGTCCATTAAAACGAGCGCTAAAATCTTGATTTTTATTTTGACTCAAGGCTACATTAGGACGAATGCTTAGTTGGTCAGTCACTTTAATTGTTGCATCAACTTCTAATCCTAGTCGGTAACTATCGCCACTATTCTCACGCACTGCCGCTCCTTCATCATCAATTGCTCCGGTAAGTACCAACTGATTTTGATAATCCATATAGTACCCGTTTACATTTAATTGAAGTTTTTCTGAAGCAAAACGCCAACCCAATTCAAAATCGTCTAAACGCTCTTCTTCCGGATATGGATTTCCGCTAAACAATGCATTCTCATAATCGGTTCGTGTTGGCTCACGATGCGCTCTTGCAAAAGAAGCGTAAAACCGATTCTTTACATTTAATTGGTAAGTCAATCCAAATTTAGGATTGAAAAACGAAAATGAATCATCTATAGCTAACGCGATCCCTTCTTCTAATGGCCCTTGCGTGTCATAATTTATATTACGAAGCTGAAGATCTCCAAAAACGGCTAAGTTACTCGTAAGCGAATAGGTGATCTTTCCATATATATTAAAATCGGTTTTGGTAGCTTCATTTTCATAGTAGGGCTCAAACGGATCATTATTTTGTGCAAAACGCGTGTAAATAACTTCCCCAAAATGATCACCTATATACTTATTCCATCCCCCACCTATTACGGCATCAAGTTTTGAGTTTTCATAATTTAAGCTGAATGTGGTTCCGAAAAAATGATTATCTAACCAACTGGTATTGACCAAGTCTGATGTAGTTACTTCTGCTCCGTTAGCCATAAAGTTTGGTAAACCATAAAGACTTAAACTGGCATCTTCCTGGTATTCTTCGTAATAGCCTCTACCGCGTGTATAGTGTAAAGCCATGTTAGAAGACCAATTAGCATCATAGGTCTGATTCCATAACAATTGATAATGATCTTGCTGGTAATTATCGGTTTGGTTGTCATAGAACTTTTCATTACCGGCTTCATCGGTGTAAATTCCGGCGGGATTATAGGTTCTATCGTTTTTCAAAGTCTCTTCATCAATACCGTACCAAGCTTGATAAGTGCGTTCTTTACCTCCAAACATTAAGGCTTTTATAAGCGTATTATCTTCTACATAAGTTCCTTGTAGAAAATACGATTTCAGTTCAGATTCGGCGCGATCAATATAACCGTCACTTTTTATAAGTGATGCTCTTCCGGCAAACTCCCAATGATCATTAAACAAACCGGTACTAAATTTAGCAGTATGCTTATGCGTGTTATACGAACCGTAGCTATTAGCCACTTCAGCATAAGCTTCTTCGCTGTAGCGATCTGTTAAAATATTAATACTGGCTCCAAACGCCCCAGCACCATTGGTTGATGTTCCTACTCCGCGTTGCAATTGTAAATTCTCTGTAGAGGAAGCAAAATCCCCCAGATTTACCCAAAAACTCCCCTGACTTTCTGAATCGTTGTAAGGTACACCGTTAATGGTTACATTAGTTCGAGTAGCATCGCTACCACGAACACGAAGACTGGTATAGCCTACTCCGGCTCCGGCATCGGTAGTGGTCACTACTGAAGGTAAATAACTCATCAACACCGGAATGTCTTGACCTAAATTTCGCTCTTCAATCTCCTCATTTGTTAAATTACTATAGGTAATAGGTGAATCTGCATCTACCCGAATTGAAGAAAGAAAAACTTGGTCTAAGGTTTCTTGTGCATTAGTTAAATCGACATCTAAAGTTGTGTCTTTCGTTAAATTTACCTCAACGGTTTTACTGTTCCCGTAAGAGAATTTGAGGGTGTAAGTTCCCGACGGCAGCTTTAGCTGGTACTCACCCTCTAAATCGGTCATCGTACCCTTACCGGTTTCTTGAACAACCACATTTACACCGGGTAAAGTTTCTCCTTTACTGGTGACTTTTCCACTTAACGTGAATTCTTGCTGAGCAAAAACACAGAGGTTAATCATAAAAAAGATTGCGAAAAATAATACGTTTTTCATCCGTAATAATAGTTTACGAATAAAAGGGGCGATTATTCTTGATTAAAAATTTGATTAAAAAAAATCCTGATACCAAACTCACGTTAAGTCTAGATCAGGAGTACATACACAAAAAGCAGCTAGCTTGCTTTTTGAATTCCCTTGGCAGCATTACCCGCCCAGGTTCTTTGGGTATGATCTCAGCCTTACGGCACCCCTTTGAGATTTGCGGCAAAACTAATGCTTATTTTTTAATTTACCATAATTTTAAGTGCTTTATCAAACTAGGATAGTAAATTTGAATTTATTGTGAAAAATACCAAACGCTCCATAACATTTAAAGTCTTGGCCGGCTATATTTTACTGTCGGCTGTAGCCGTTATTACGGTTTGGTTTGTCTATGGAAAAATTGTAAGTCTTACACAAGTAAATACCCTAGGCAATCAAAATAATCAACGCCTTATTTTAATTAGCGATGCGGTTACGAGTTTATATACTGCAGAAGGTATTAGTAGAAACATTATTCAAAACCAACGTGTAGAGGACCTTCCTAAATTTAATGCAGAAATTGATACCATTTCAATCTTAATCGATTCGTTAAAAAAAACTTATACCGACGATGAGATTATTCCAGAATTAGACAGCATCAATCAATTATTAAGCTTAAAAGAAAAAAACTTAGTTGATTTATTAGCGCTACGTAAACAAAATAACAGCGAAAATTACTACGATCGTGTACTGAATGAATTAGAAAAAACAAATTATCTTTTTGAAGACGACAATTACCAAGAACGTTTAAAACAGTACAAACCTTATGTGCGTGAAGTCTTGGTAAAATATTTAGAATACGCCAAAGAAGACAATGCCAATACGTTGACACAGCAGTCGGCAGACTCTTTAATCAATTCCATGAAAGCGGTACTCAGCAAATTGGAAAATGAAGAACGCCGTTACCAAAATACCATTAGCACCAAAGAAAACGAACTCCTACAAAACGACCGAAAACTTTCGGCTCAACTTCGAAATTTAAGGGCTGAAATTGAACAGGAAGAAGTGCAAAAATCAGTTGCTCAAGTAACTGAATCACGTAATTTAATTCAGGAAACCTCTTCGTTGATTTTAGTTTTAGGTATTGCATGTATGCTGATTATTTTACTCTTTGTAATTTTAATTTTAAAGGACACCAATCGCAGTCAACAGTACCGTAGCGAATTGGAAAAAGCAAAATCCTATGCCGAATTTTTATTAAAACAGCGAGAGCAATTTATGGCAACAGTCACCCACGATTTACGTTCGCCATTAAATACCATTGCCGGATATTCTGATTTATTACAAAAATCATCTTTATCTGAAAAGCAACAACATTACTTGCATCAACTCAAAAAATCATCTGGTTATATTTTGCACCTTGTCAATGATTTATTGGATTTTTCTAAACTTGATGCAGGAAAAATGCGGGTAGAAAAATTGCCTTTTAATCCGAAAAATGTTATCCAAGACAGCATAGATGGTGTTATCCCAAGTGAAGATCCTAAAAATTTGCAACTTCATGTGAATGTGGAGAAAAAACTCGATCAAAATTTTTTAAGCGATCCGTTTAGAATTCAACAGATTCTTACCAACCTCATCGGAAATGCTTACAAGTTTACAGAAAAAGGAGAAATTATTATTTCAGCAGTATTAGATACTTCTTCCTTGCAAAGTAAGAAGTTAAAAATCACCATTCAAGATTCTGGGATTGGCATCAGCAAAAAACAACAGAAAATTATTTTCGAAGAATTTTCACAAGCCAAAGCATCTATAGAAAAAAAATACGGCGGTTCCGGTTTGGGCTTGGCAATTACCAAAAAATTAGTAGGCCTACTTGGCGGCAACATTCAACTGGAAAGTAAACCTACGAAAGGAAGTACGTTTATTATTTCTCTTCCTGTCGAAAATGCAAAACGAACCTTTAGCAGTACGGTTACAGAGCAAATTCAATTAAAAAACGCCAAAAACAAATTTATTCTTATTGTAGATGATGAACAATCGCAACTTGCCTTGACTCAAGAAATAGTTAAACAAAACGGATTAAAATTTGAGTCGACTACCTCGGCTAAAAAAGCTTTAAAAATCTGTAAGCGTAAAAAAATCGACTTGATTTTAAGCGATATTCAAATGCCCGAAATGAACGGTTTTCAGTTTATCAGAAAATTAAAAGCTTCTGCTAAAACCAAAGAAATACCGGTTGTAGCTCTATCCGGAAGAACAGAAATGAAGCAAGAAACATATACCGAGAAAGGCTTTGAAACCAATATCATTAAACCATTTCACGCCAACGAGCTTATACAAATAATTGCGAGAATCCTTGATTTAGAAACGGAAAAAATAGCCCAAGCCCCCTCTAAAAAATCTACTAAGTCTAAAGAAGATCTCTTCCAATTAGAAGATTTAAAAGTATTTACTGATAATGACGAAGGCTCTTTAAAAGCAATTCTAGATAGTTTTATAGAAAGTACCCGCATAAATTTGGAAGCTTTACAACAAGCGATGAGTGAGAAAAATAGCTCACAAATTGCTTTTATTGCCCACAAAATGTTGCCTATGTTGCGGCAATTGAAAGCAAGACAAGTAATAGAAGATTTATCGAAATTAGAACAGCAACACGAATTAAATTTAACCGAAGAACAAATAATTGATTTAACTAAGGAGGCTATACAAAAGTGCAAGACATTATTACATCATCTAGCCATGGAAGTTAGAGCTTGATATCGTATTGCTTTAATTTATTGTATAAGGTTTTTCGGTCAATATCAAGTATTCTAGCTGCTTTACTCTTATTTCCCCCGGCTTCTTCCAGTGCATTTATTATTAATTCTTCTTCATTTTTATTTTTAAATAAACTGTAGTTTTTTTCCTGAGTATTTTTTTCTTTGAATACCTGTGAAGGCAACACCTTGGTATGAATTAGTTTTTCTTCTGTCAATAAAACCGAACGCTTTATGATATTTTGTAATTCTCTTAAATTTCCGGGCCACGCATATTGATTGAACACGGCAATTGTTTCATCTGAAAATCCTACAATATCTTTTTCCAATTCTTGATTGGCTTTGTCTAAAAAATAATCGGCAAATAACATCAAGTCCTCATTTCGCTGTCTCAATGGCGGAACTAACACACTAAACTCGTTTAGTCGATGAAAAAGGTCTTCCCGAAAATCACCTTCTTCAACCGCTTTCTGCAAGTCTTCGTTGGTAGCGGCGATCACTCGAATATCAACTTGAATTTCCTTATTACTGCCAACCGGTTTTATATGACGTTCTTGTAAAGCTCGAAGTAATTGCACTTGCAATTCGTAGCTTAAGTTACCGATTTCGTCTAAGAATAATGTTCCTCCATTAGCCGCTTCAAAATGACCTATTTTATCATTAACAGCGCCGGTGAAGGATCCTTTTATATGTCCAAAAAATTCACTGGAAGCTATTTCTTTAGGAATTGCACCACAATCTACAGCAACAAAAGCTTCTTTTGCACGCTTGCTTTGATCGTGAATATTTTTGGCAACGTATTCTTTTCCTGTGCCGCTATCACCAATAATTAAAACCGACATATTGGTTGGTGCGACCAACTTTATATAATCGTTTAATTTTTTAGAAGCATCGCTTATACCCGCAACATAACTTTTTTTATGAGAGGCTACTTCTTCCTTTTTTAGACTCGACTTCTTTTTCTCTTCAACTTTATTTTTTTCAGTTGGTCCGGCTAATGCTTTTTGCATTGTTTGCAACATGGTTTCTGGATTAACCGGCTTAGAAATATAATCGAATGCTCCTTTTTTTATAGCGTCTACCGCCAAGTTCACTTCTGCATAACCCGTCATTAAAATTACTCTGGTGGTCGGAAAGTTTGTCTTTAATTCCGCTAAAATTTCAGTGCCATCAAAATCCGGTAACCGAACATCGGTTAGTACAAGATCAAAACGCTCCTTTTTTATGCTAGCAAAAGCATCTTTTCCCGTGTGCGACGTTTGTACATCATAACCTTTTTTCAATAAAAATGTTTCTAACATTTTGCAAAATGCCACATCATCTTCAACGAGTAAAACTTTAGCCATGGGGTGAAACGTATTTATACAAAATTAGTAATTAAGAGGTTTGAATTGGTTAAAATAAAGCAAAAAAAAGAGACCTTTTTACAAGGTCTCTTTTAGGTTGAAAAATATCAACCTACGGTACGGGGGTACACGTTTCTTTATTTTTTAATCCATTCGCCTTTTGCGTTGGCATATACCGTTTTCATTTCTGAAGCACCTTCCATTTTAAGCATAAGCTTATATTCTTTTTCATCATTCATAAAAGCTTTAGCTACATCTGCTCCTTTAAAATCTTTTTTCACAGCTTTTTTTACTGCATCTGGAAGTTGACTAGTTTTTATCTCTTTAAAACCGTCCTGTGCTTGCACTTCCATTTTTACAGCTTGCTTTTCTTGTGCTTGTGCACTTTGAGCGTTTACTTGTCCTGCACTTAATACCATTGCTGCAATCGCAGCAGTCATCATTAACTTTTTCATAATTATTAAATTTTAGTTTTTGTTATGTTGTTTAAAGTCATTTAATTAATAGAAAGTTTTATGCCAACAGATACCAATATTCACAAAAACACCATAAACCCCTGAAAACAAAGGAGTAATGGGATTTTCACAAGAATAACTAAACAAAAAAACTGGGTGTGGAATGATAAAATTTCCACAGTTGACTGTAGAAATATTACACAGGTATAAAAAAGGGAGCGATTAATCTAACGGATTTTTACGATTTGCTTTTTTCTCAGCTTGGTGTTTTTTATTTTTTAGCCGTTTGAGTTTTGCCTTTTTCGAAGGTTTTGTTTTTTTTCGGCTACGCGGAATTTTGAGTGCATCTTCCAACATTCGAAGGAAACGACTTTCTACGATCTCTTTATTTTTATGTTGGCTACGCGTATGGTCTGAAGCTATTTGAAGCACGCCTTCTTTGGTAATCCTATTTTTAAGTTTTATGGAAAGTCGCTCTTTTTCTTCTTCCAAAAAAAATGCAGAATCTTTAAGTTTCCACATCAGAACTACTTTTGTACTGGTTTTATTAGCATGCTGGCCGCCCGGACCACCACTTAAAACTGCCTTAAAATTTACTTCTGACAGAAGCTTTTCAGGATTTCTCATTTCCGGGTTGGTGATTGGGTTGAAGCAAATCGTTTACTGTTTTTACCGGATTAAAGGTACAACTGGGCACTTCTACAAAAACGGTATTCCATTTGGCCATGGCACCATTCCACAAGCCTGGTAGTTCTAAAGCTTTCAATTTTTTACCGTGTTTTGATTTTTCAGAAATAAATAGTTGGCTTTTATCTACAAAATCATTCAGATCAAATTTTCTGCCTTTAAAATCTTTAAATCCGCAAACTACATCTACGGGATTAAAATGTGTGGCTTGATCTACAATGGCTTTTTGTGTGGCATCTTTTTGATCGATTTGAGCACCTTCTATAATTTGTAAACTTGTTTCTCCTTTTTCATTTTTGATCCAAAAGGGTCCGCCGCCGGGAGCACCTTCATTTTTAACCATTCCGCAAATCCGTATGGGTTTATGGAAAGCTTTTTTAAGCTCTTCAGCAGAGTTTAAATCCAGCGTTAATCCAAATTCTTTTTTCATTAAGTGCGTTGCCCGTTGCTGTAAGGTTTCAGAAAAACCTTGTGACTCCAATTCACGTAATAGGGAAAAAATCTTTTCTTGTAACTGCAATAAAAATCCGCCGAGTATTTTTTTATAGTCAACAATTTCTTTCAACTGCTCTCGTGGAATGACATTATCTATGTTCTTAATAAAAACAACATCTGCCTCAATTTTATTTAGATTTTGAAGCAAAGCGCCATGTCCGCCGGGTCTAAAAACTAATTGATTATGTTTATTTCGAAACGGTGTATTGTCTAAATTTACAGCAATGGTATTCGTCCTTTTTTCCTGAAAAGAATAATCGATTTCAAAAGTAGTTTGGGTTGCATTCTCTAAATCAGTTTGTATAGCATCAAATCGTTCTTTAAATTTATCTAAATGATGTTCTGCAACCGTAAAGTGAATCTTTGTTTTGCCGTTAATTGAACAATATTGAGCGCTTTCATATAAATGCTCTTCAAATGCTGTAGCTGAAAAATTTTGATATTGATGAAAAGGAATTAAGCCTTTAGGTAATTGCCCGAAATTCAATTTATTTTCATCGAGCAAGGTCTTTAAAAAAGCGACTTCTTCGTTCTCTAAAGGATTTTCTATTTCCGCTAAGACTTGCTTATAAAAAGGAAACTGATTTCTAGAGGATAAAAATTTATTTACGGGCTTATATTTTTTTTGTTCTAATAAGGAAGCAAAATATTTGCCCTCGTTGATTTCTTCTAAAAATTCGAATAACAATTTAAACATCCGAGTTGCTGCTCCACTGGCGGGTACAAACTTCACAACGGCTAACTGCTTTTTAGCGGAGTCAAAATATTCTATAAAATGATCTTTATCTTTTTCGGAAATGGAAAAAACACCATTATTTAATACGGCGGCCTCCACAAGATTTGCATACGGAATTCCTTCCTTAAAGCAAGCTAATTGCTCAGCGATTATTTCTTCTGAAAGTCCGTTTTCAGTAATATATTGTTGATCTTCCTCTGTAAACTTCATAGGTTTGGGTTAGTTTTACCAAGCAACTTATCTACATGTGTAATTGCCTTTGCTAAGCGTTCTTCAAGATTCCCAGTTAGTAAAACCACATTTGTTTTATTCTCTTGAATGAGCGCATTTTTAAAATGCTGAAACATTTCTTCGCGATCATGAGGTTTATCTCGCAAGTCATCTGCTTCCCAAGGGGTATCGATATAGGTTAAAAAATATAAATCGTACCGATGTTTGCGAATATAATTTTTTAAGGGCTTATTTTCAAAATTCTCGTAATATACTTTTCCGTAATAGTAGGTTTGCAGTACATTGGTATCACAAAAAAGTACCTTATTAGCCGTTTTACTTAATTCATTTTCAGTTTGAATTTGCCCTTTTGCAATGGGGATTAAATCTTCTTTGGCACATACTTCTTGGGTTTTGTCATATTTTTCTTGTAAATAATCTCTTGCAAATTCGGGAACCCAATGCGTGTTATAATATGCTGCTAATTTTTTTGCCAAGGTAGTTTTCCCCGTAGATTCGGGACCAAACAAAACTACTTTTAGACAGTCTGAAGTTCTTTGTTCAAGAGTTTTTTCCATGCGAAATAACCATAAATTGCAATAATAGTCAATACTAAATAAAGTATAGCACTAAAAATTAATCCTTTATAAATGTAAAGCGGTACAGAGATAAAATCTCCCAAAATCCACAATAACCAATTTTCAATCTTCTTTTTGGCCATGAGCCACATGCCGACAAAAAATATTCCGGTAGTTAAAATATCGGTATAGGAAGCCCAATTTTCCCATTTATCAAAATATTCATACAATAGACTTACCCCCAGCATCGTTCCTAAAAAAATACCTAAGGCTTTTTTCCATTCAGTATTAGTGGTCGTAGTAATGGGAGTGTAATGCGTTTTGTCTACCTTTCTAGTCCAAATATACCAACCGTAAACACTCATGATAACGTAATAGGCGTTAATAATCATATCGCCTAAAAGACCATAAGAAATTAAAATATAAACCGAAATTGAAGTTCCTACCAAACCCGTAGGGTAAACTAGAATATTGTTTCGTTTAGAAAAAACAACACTCAAAATACCAAAAAAAACGCTTATTAATTCTAAAACCACAATATGTGTTGGCGTATCTTGGTATTGTGAAAAAAGCCAATCAAAAATGAGGTTCATATTCGCTTCTATCAGATTTTACAATCTTCATGTAAATCAATCCGCGATCCAAGGCTTCTAATGCTGTTTTCATTTCTTTATTCAATAAAGCCATAACCTCATCATAAGTTCCATAAACTTGGGTGCTTAATGGATTTTCTTTTACGTTAAGTCCTGAATTGCGCAAGGTCTTTATAAAGTTGACAATCGCCGGTTCGTAATCATCCTGAATTGGAGTTAAGGTTAATTCTACCGAAATATTCATATAAATTTTATTTGTAAGAATTATTGAACTTGGGTATAAACACAGGTAAAACCTTCAAACTCTAAATATTGAATTTTATAAGCTGATTTTTTTCCGTGATAATTTACCGCAGCCGTTGTTTTTTTATCATCAAAATTAAAATCTGTTACATTGATATGATGTAAAAATAATAACCCGGGAACGCTTAAAAGTTTATAAATCCCTTCTTTAGCCCCCCAAACAATAGTCAGTTTTCTGATGAGTGCATCTTCATTAGCCAATGTATGATATTCTTCTAGCGGCGTAAACTTATGCGCTATTTTTAGTATTTTCTCGCGTTGTTTTTCAATATCAATTCCAATAGGATCTTCACTAACAATAATTCCGGTGAACTCAAAAGAATGTGTTATCGAAATAAATTTACCATCTTTTAAATGCGGTTTTCCAAAATCATCGTAATACAAATCCTGATCTACATAACCGGCCTCAGCCATTAAGTGGCGAATGCTCATAAAACCCCGGCGGTGAATATCAGATTTCATACTATCCACTCGCTGTTGACAATGATCGGTCAGTTGAATACCTTTAGCCAATTGCTCGTAAGACTCTTCTATCTTCCAAATGAGGACTTTAGTACGTTCATCAACTGTTATTGTTTTGTAAAGAGCCATAAGGTTTATTAGATATTATGTATTTTTGCAATTCATAAATTGGTTAACAACAAATATAAGAATATGAGTACGAAAACAGTGCCTTACACGGCGTATAAAGTTAAAGATATTTCACTAGCAGATTGGGGAAGAAAAGAAATTGAGCTTGCTGAAGCAGAAATGCCCGGGCTCATGTCACTTCGTGAAGAATATAAAAATAAACAACCACTAAAAGGAGCTCGTATTGCAGGATGTCTACACATGACGGTACAAACTGCGGTACTTATAGAGACATTAACTTCTTTAGGTGCTAAAGTTACGTGGAGTTCTTGTAATATTTTCTCTACACAAGATCACGCAGCAGCAGCAATTGCAGCGGCTGGAATCCCGGTTTATGCGTGGAAAGGAATGACCGAAGAAGAATTTAATTGGTGTATTGAGCAAACTCTATTTTTTGGAGAAGAGCGTGAACCATTAAACATGATTTTAGATGACGGAGGCGATTTAACCAATATGGTGTTAGATGATTACCCTGAATTAGCAAAAGCTATAAAAGGACTATCTGAAGAAACCACTACGGGAGTTCATAGACTTTACGAAAGAATGAAAAACGGAACTTTACCGATGCCGGCTATCAACGTAAACGATTCGGTTACCAAATCTAAGTTTGATAATAAATACGGATGCCGCGAGAGTGCTGTTGATGCTATTAGACGTGCAACCGATGTGATGTTAGCCGGAAAACGTGTTGTAGTTTGTGGTTATGGTGATGTTGGTAAAGGTACCGCACAGTCGTTTAAAGGAGCTGGTTCTATTGTAACCGTTACAGAAATTGATCCTATTTGTGCGTTACAAGCTGCTATGGACGGTTTTGAAGTAAAAACTTTAGAGAATATGCTTCCAAAAGCAGATATTGTTATTACCACTACAGGTAATAAAGATATTGTTCGTGGCGAGCATTTTGAAGCGATGAAAGACAAAACTATTGTTTGTAACATTGGTCATTTTGATAATGAAATTGCTGTTTCTTGGTTAAATGAAAACCACGGTGATACCAAAGTTGAAATTAAACCTCAAGTAGATAAATATACTATTGACGGAAAAGATATTATTCTTCTTGCTGAAGGAAGATTGGTAAATTTAGGTTGTGCAACAGGTCACCCAAGTTTTGTAATGAGTAATTCATTTACAAACCAAACTTTAGCACAAATTGAATTATGGAACCGTTCTGAACAATACAAGAATGAGGTTTATATGCTTCCAAAGCATTTAGATGAAAAAGTTGCCAAGCTTCATTTAGAAAAAATCGGGGTAGAATTAACCCAATTAAATGAAGAACAAGCTAAATATATTGGCGTAGAAGTTAACGGCCCTTATAAGCCGGAGTACTATAGATACTAATTTTTTTCAACTACAAATAAACAAGAGGTCGTCTAAAAGATTAATAAAGCGTCATTCTGAATTCATTTCAGAATCTCAACTTACTGAAATATAAATCAGTATGAGAACCTGAATCAAGTTCAGGTTGACAAAGGTATATTAATCTTTTAGACGACCTCTTCCTTTTTTACTACTTCTCAATCTCTACTTTATAAGTAACCTCTCCTTTCCAATTAACTGCTTGTACTAGCATTTTTTCAGGTAATAAACTAACGATTAAAAATCCTTGCTCCGATTTTGAAAATTTCGTGAAATCTGAAATTCCCGTAGGACGAACTTCAGAGCCGGCGCCGGAGATAAAATGATTAGTGAAAATTCCTTTAGGTTTTAAATGCTGAATATCATGTTCATGTCCTGCAAAATATGCCGGAACTTTATATTCTTCAAAAACATGTTCTAAATGATTCCGCGTATAAGGCTCATCATTAACTCGTTTTCCCGACGTATATAATGGATGATGACCTATGACAATATTCCAATCGGCAGTTGAGTTTTTTAAGCTTTTCTCCAACCATTTTTTTTGTTTCAACGAATCCTGCTTTTTTACTTGTTTATACTTTTCCTCCGTATAATAATCGTCTTCAAACGGACTCGTATCTAAAAACACAAATTTCGCCTTGGTTTTATCATCTTCTAAAGTTTTTTCAACTTCATAGTATAAAGATGGCATATTCCAGCGTTTACTGATATGAGTATAATCTACTTGCGCTTGAATGTTACCGCGATACCCGTGATTCCCCATCACTACATACCACGGACAAAATAAATTTGACCCATAGTAAATATCTTCATAACTACTTTTTAAGAATGGATCTTGTACCGAAGCAATGCCATCAGGATAAAAATTATCCCCTGTAGAAATGATGAATTCCGGTTCTACTATAAAGCCGGCTTGTTGCATAATATGAGCTACATCAGCTTGTTTAAAGTGCCCGTTTCTTCCCCAATCGCCAATCACATAAAAATGAAGTCCATCTTCTTCAACTTGAAGCTCTTTTAAGTTATCATTTTCATTCTGATTGTAATACTTTTTTTGAGCGAAAGCTGTAATTGTGCTAAGTAGCAGGCAAAATATGATTAAGCTAGTTAGTTCCTGTAATCTTCGATAAGTCATAAAAATAAAAGTTTTTGTTATCATTCATTGCTACAAAAAGTCCGTTAGGAAACTTTTCATTTAAATACCCTGTATAGACTTCGCAGCCATCAGTTTCTGTAGTTCCTAAATTTTTAGCAAATAAAAATTCATTAGTTTTTCTGTCAAAAAAATTGAAGGTTCCTTCTTGCTGATCTGAAGCAACAATATAACCTTTCTCTTTTCCATTGTTTGCAATGGCAATACCTTCTATATCTCTATTGAATTTCTCAGCACCAAAACAAGCCAATTCTTCATTACCAGCATCAGGTTCTGCCTCATATTTTCTTATACAAACTTTTTCATCAGCATAATAAATATAACCCAGCTCCTCATCTACAGCAATGGCTTCAATTTCTTTTTCGCCGCTAAAATTACCAAACTCCCGTACCAATTTAAAAGTGATATGATCTCCGGCAGGCACTAGTTCAAATTGATGCAAATAATTGGTTTTAGGACCGTTTTTTCTTCCAACAATGGCATAGGTTTTATTGGTTTTTGGCGATTTATAGATTGAAATTCCCATAGGAAGATTCCATTCATTTTCTCGTTTTTCTTGAAATACCTTAAAACCACCCTGATCTAACGGCTTCATATCGGGTACAGAAAACAAACGGATTTGCTCGCGTTCTCTTTCAGTAAACATTAAAATATCGGTAGTTACTGAATCATTCAATTTCACCCCATAAGCTACGTCTACATTATTAGGACGTTTCATCCCGCGAAGTGTTTTCTCTTCAATAATTTTTCCATCTAGATTAAATGCATAAATAGCACCGTCGGTATCTTTATCGGTTCCAAAAACAATACTTTCTTCAGTATTTTCCTTATTCACCCAAATAGCAGGATCGTCGGTATCGTGTAATGTAGATGCTGTAATAACATCGGGTTTTATTTCTGGAAGTTGTGTGCCGCAAGCAGAAAAGCTTAACGCAATAATTGCTATCAATAATTTTTTCATAAAAATAACTTCTTAAAAGAGCTGCCAAATAAAAATTCATTTAGCAGGCTCTATATTTTATAATGTTTTTGGGTTTAGTATAAATCGTATTTAAGACCAAAGGTTAACCTTCTTTCATAAAATTCCATCTGCATAGTTCTTTTACTAGATCCTTGATAATAACGTAGTGGCTGATTGGTAATATTATTTAAATCAGCATAAATCCTTAGGTTTTTATTAATGGAATAAGACACATTAAAATCTAAGAAAAATTGGTGGTCGTAGTAACGATCTTCAAAAGCATTACCTCCTAATTCATCTAAATATGCATCAGAAAAATTAGACGATAATCGTGCGCTAAATTTCTTATCGGCATAAGAAAGAGATGCATTAAACATATTTGGTGAAGAACCCGGTAATTCTAATTCCCCGCGCTCATCTCCATCTTCATTTCTAATTCCGTTTGCGGTAGAATTTAAGAATGTATAATTGGTATAAATACTAAAGTTTTTTGCAAAACCAGGTAAGAAATCCAATTGACGTTGAAAAGCAATCTCAGCTCCATAAATGCGAGCATCGTCTCCGTTAAAAGGCTGATAAATTTCGTAACCGGTTGCTTCATCTTCTACCACATAGGTATACACAAAATCGTTAATATCTTTATAGAAAACTCCCCCTGAAAGTATTCCTACAGAACTAAAATAATATTCTGCCATAAAATCAAAATTCATAGAGGTAGTAGGATTTAATTCTGTATTTCCTAGAGAGATTTCTTCATCTTCATTATTAATAGCCTGGTAAGGAACCAAATCTATGTAGTTGGGTCTTGACAACGTATTTGTCCACGCAAAACGTAAAACGGTTTTATCATTAAGATCATATTTTAAATGAACGCCTGGTAATACATTTACATAATCACTCTCATCTTTTACTTCCATAGAACCTTCAAAATCGCCATCTTCATTGTAAATTACTTCATTCCCGATACTTTCTATTTGCGTAGCTTCTAAACGAATTCCCGCAAGCACACTCAATTTTTCAGAGACTTTTTGATTAGTCATAATATATCCGGCATATACATTTTCTTTTACTTCAAAATTTTCGCTTAAATATTCATCTTGAACCGCTTCACTTTCAAAAAGATCGGCATTATTTAAATCTAAATTCCCTAGATATGGAGCAGAAACAAAAGTTCCTGGAACATACTGATCTCCCGCTAAAAAGTCGTCTCCGGAAAAACTTTGCGTATCAACATCAGCAAGAGTTTCCATTCCGCCGGTTAAAGGTTCATACTCGAAAAAATTATTATCTCTGTATTTATTTTTGAATCTTCCACGAACCCCAAACTTGATGATTCCGTCTCCATAGCCAAAGAAATCTGAAGGTAATTCTGCGTTAGCAAAAACATTTACATCTTCTTCTTCCGTATATTGATATTCTTCGGTTAGTTCATCCAATTCAAAATCGCTTAAACTAGGGTCTTCTACTGCGGTATGTAAGGGTTTTTCCGAATTGGAAACATCATTATTTACCGCATATTCTGAAGCGTAAACCATATAGCGCTCATTTTCTCTTTCTTCTGATGCCTTTGCATACGAGCCCATCCAATCAAACTTTATATTTCCAAAAATATGATCGCCGCCTAAGGTATAATTTTGCATACGCTGATCTTCCAGCCTGCGGTTTTGATTTCTTCCCCCGGGAATTCCTCCTTTGGTTTCTCTAGCCACTTCAGCAGGAAAACGCGTTAAATTTCCATTTTGTATTTCAAAATCACCGGCTCCAATATCTTCTCCGTCTAAAATTTCAGAAGATAAGGCATAACGATTTTCACGATCATCACGCCAGTTGTACATGGACTTTAAGTAAATCGTATTATTTTCATTAAAACGATAATCAAAATTTGCAGAAAAACTGCGTCTCACACGTTGTACTAAATACTTTCTAGTTTCAAAAACCTCTGCATACGGATTCACATCTACTTCTTCTAAAATATCTTCGCCTTCAGCATTTTGTTGTCCAGTGTTATATTCAAATTCATCAGACCATTCTGCTTCAACATTATCAGATCCAAAATCGTTATCATTAATAGAAGCCGAAAGCATATAACCGAACTTTCCATCATTAGTACGATCTCCAATTAAAAATGAACCGTTTAAAATTCGTTTATCCGTAATAAAATTAATTCCCGAACCTACCGTGGCAGAAAGTCTAAAATCTTCTGGAGCCGAACGCGTTACTAAATTTACAGATCCGCCAAGTGCATCGCCATCCATATCTGGAGTTATTGCTTTATTCACCTCGATGGTCTGAATCATATCTGACGGAATTAAATCCATTTGCACATTTCGGTTATCTCCTTCAGCAGAAGGAACTCTGCTTCCGTTTAAGGTAACTGAATTTAACTGAGGCGCTAAACCTCTAACAATAATATTACGTGCTTCTCCCTGATCTACTTGCATCGTGATTCCCGGAATTCGTTTTGCAGCATCACCAATATTGGCATCGGGAAACTTCCCAATTTGTTCTGTTGAAACAATATTGGTAATATTTGTTTTGTTTTTTTGTGTGTTTAAGGCTTTAGCTTGAGCACTTAATCCACTACCAAAAATCTGTACAGTTCCTAAAGTTGTTTCGGTTGCATTTAAAACTATTTTAACTGAGGCGGTTTCTCCTGCAATTACATTTACTTCTTTTGTAATGGTTTGATAGCCTAAATATTTTATCGATAAATCATAATTACCTTCCGGAATTTCTACCAAGGTAAATTCACCATCAAAATTAGTGACCGTTCCTTTTTTAAGTTCTTGGATCATCACAGAAGCACCAGGAACATACATTCCGTTTTCATCGGTAATTGTACCCCTTACCACTCCGTCTTGAGCGTGTAAAAAGCTAAAATTTAAAGCAACAAAAAATGTTACAAGCATTAATTTTAAATTCATAATTTAGTTTGTTTGGTTTGCATTAAAAGACGCTGCAAACCTAGCGACATCGTGTAGTCTCTACTAATTATCTACAGCAACAAAGAATGAACAAAGACAAATTTCTTGGCTACTTAAAGGCAACAATTAAGGTTTCTTTACATTGAACTAACCATTACGAAAAACAGCACTTATTTTTTACAAATTCATAAGAAAATGAACCAATTCTTGTTTGGAATTTATCGGTAATTTTTTTCTAAAACGATATCTTGCCACCCGAACACTATCTGGCGTAACTCTTAAAATGGAGGCTATTTCTTTTGAAGAAAGATTTAAGCGAAGTAGCATGGCCAAGCGTAATTCTGCCGAAGATAATTTTGAAGTTGCTATACTAGAAAGATCTTTAAAAAACTGTGGATGTATATCTTCAAAGAAATTCATAAACTCATCCCACTCATCTTCTTGCTGAAGTGCAAAATCTAGTTCTTTTGCCAAGTCTTTAATTTTAGTTTGCGTATCCATTTTAGAGCGCGAACTCATCTTTTTTAGCGTTGCCGATAAATCTGAAAGTAATTTATTTTTTTGAGCAATATTTAGGCTATACTTAGAAAGTGAAGCTGTTTTTAACTGAATTTCACCTTGAAGTTTCTTTTCTTCAATTTCCTTTTTATCCAATTCCGCTTGCAAAACTCTCTGTTCATAAGCCTGAAGTTTTGTCTTCTCCTTTCGTTTTCTATTCATAAACAAAAATGAAATACCCGAAACAATTAAAAAAGCTCCGCCACCTAACAGCATTAAATTTTGATTGGCTTTATTAATAGCATTTTGCTTTGTAAGCAATTCTATTTGCGCCTCTTTTTGCTCAGTTTCATAAATGGTTTGCAAGACATTTAACTGCCTGAAATTTTGTTTATAAAATAATTCTTCCTGAATTTTATTATATTGAAAAAGATGCTGATAAGCTGTTTTGTAATCTTTTAAAAAGGCATAAGTTTTTGCCAAATCTTTATGAGCACTTTCTATTTGATGATTTTCATTAAATTTCTCTGCAAGATGAAGTGCTTTTGTGGTATAGTCTAAGGCTTTTTTATAGCGCCCGGTTTTTCTATAAACATCACCTATATTATTCAGGACATTTATTTGTTTTCCATTGTTTACGATTACAAAATAATCATACGATTTTAAAAAATATTGATGCGCTTTTTCAAACTGATTCAGGTCTTCATAAATGCTTCCTATATTTTCATTTACAATCGCAATACCTTCCTTATCCTTTGATTGCTCAAACAACTTCAAACTTCGTTGCTGATGTTTTAAGGCTTTTAAATAATCTCCTTCTTTTTCAAAACAACTTCCCAAAATTTCTTCGGCAATTGCTTCAGCTTTCACAAACTTGTATTGCTGTGCTTGCGCCACACTTCTTAACAGATAACGTTCAGCTTTTTTATAATTTTTTAGGGCCAAATAAATATTACCCAGCCTGTTTTTTAAAATTACCTGAAGAGAATCTTCGTGTTGAGTTTTGGCTATTTTTAAGGCAGAAGTATATTGATCTACAGCTTCGGTAAAAACTTCAGCTTCCTGAAAAAAATCTCCTAACTGAAGATGTTTTTGTGCGATTAAAAAAGTAGCTTCTTTTTTTTTGGCTACATCTAATTCATTTTTAAATTGATGAAAAAGTGAATCAGAAAACTGGACTTTCTCATTCATTTTTTCAGGTTGCTGCGCTATAATAAAGCTCGAGAAAAAAAGAGAAAAAAAAAGGCAAAATAAAGTTTCATCTTTAAGGTTTTAAAAGATCAAAATTAATAATTAGTAAACCTACATTACTTGCGTTAATTCAAGGTTACAACAGGATTATGCTATGATTAATAAATTTTAAACAACAATGTAAAAACCTGTATTACAGAAAAATAACTATTGTTAACAACCTTTTTAAATCTTTTTTCGATTTTATGAAAATTCAATCAAATCATATTTTAACTTCGTTGTCCTGTAATTATGAAAGCTGCTTTTCTTAGAAAGCTGATTACAAAATAATTACAAAAAAAGTAACTGAAAATAATCTGAAAAACTATATATCATGGCCATTTTTGACAAGAGAGTTAACTACAAACCGTTTGAATATTCAGAAATTCTTCAATTTACAGAAGCCATTAATCGCTCTTTTTGGGTACATAGTGAAGTAGATTTCACAGCAGACACGCAAGATTTCCATTCGCATTTAAGTCTAGCAGAAAGAACCGCAATTAAAAATAGTTTGTTGGCCATTGCACAAATTGAGGTTGCTGTAAAATCTTTTTGGGGAAATATCTATAACCACTTTCCAAAACCAGAATTTAATGGTTTAGGAAGCACTTTTGCTGAATGTGAATTTAGACACTCAGAGGCCTATTCGCGCTTATTAGAAGTATTAGGCTATAATGATGAATTTAAAGATTTACTAGAAGTTCCTGTCATTAGAGAACGGGTAGACTATCTTTCTAAAGCATTAGAAAATGCCAATTCAGAGGACAATAAAAAATATGTAGTTTCTTTAATCTTATTTTCTATTCTTATAGAAAACGTTTCTCTTTTCAGTCAATTTGCCATCATTTTATCCTTTACCCGCTTTAAAGGACTCATGAAAAATGTAAGCAATATTATTGCGTGGACTTCTGTAGACGAACAAATTCATGCCAATGCAGGTATTTATTTGGTGAATAAAATTAAAGAAGAATACCCAGACTTTTTTGATGAAGCAACCATCACTCATATTCAAGAAACCGTAAAACACTCCTTAGATATAGAAGGGAAAATTTTAGACTGGATTTTTGAAGATGGCGAATTGGAGAACGTAAAGAAAAAGGACTTACTGAACTTTATGAAATTCCGTATAGATGATAGCATGGAAAAAATTGGAATGGAAAAAATTTACCATACCACTTCTGAAGAATACGCACCAATGCGCTGGTTTGAAGAAGAAGTTTTTGCCAATAGCCTAGACGATTTCTTTGCTAAAAGACCTGTAGATTACACAAAACACGATAAAAGCATTACAGCTGACGATTTATTCTAATAAAAAAATTGAAGAAGAAAAAAATATGTTCACAAGCGAATTACCATTAATAGATGAAAAAGATGTTTCCTTAAGAGGCAAACTTTGGTGGAAAAATGAAGAAAGCGAGCAAATATTAAACCGCGGGTATCTTTTAAAAGGAGAAACCGTAGAAGGCGCAATAGATAGAATTACAACAGCTGCAGCCAAAAGATTATATAAACCGGAATTAAAAGAATCTTTTCAAGAAATGATTGAACGCGGTTGGATGAGCTTAAGCTCACCAATCTGGGCAAATATGGGAACAGAAAGAGGTCTCCCTATTTCTTGCTTTAACGTTCATATTCCCGATAAAATTGAAGGAATCACTCACAAATTAGGCGAAGTAATTATGCAAACCAAAATTGGAGGAGGAACTTCCGGATATTTTGGTGACTTACGCGCTAGAGGAAGTGCCGTTACCGATAACGGAAAAAGCAGTGGAGCCGTAAGCTTTATGAAACTTTTTGACACTGCTATGGACACTATTTCTCAAGGAGGTGTTCGTCGGGGAGCATTTGCTACTTACCTAGATATTGACCATCCGGATATTGGAGAGTTTTTAAAGATTAAGAATATTGGTAACCCCATTCAAAATCTTTTCTATGGGGTTTGCGTTCCAGATTATTGGATGCAAGAAATGGTAGAAGGCGATAGCGAAAAAAGACAAATCTGGGCCAAAGTTCTAGAAAGCAGACAACAAAAAGGATTGCCGTATATTTTCTTTTCAGATAATGTTAACCGAAATAAACCTCAAGTTTACAAAGATCTGAACATGCAAATTAATGCCAGCAACCTATGTTCTGAAATTATGCTGCCTTCTAATGAAGAAGAATCATTTATCTGCTGTTTATCTTCTATGAATTTGGAACTCTATGATGAATGGAAAAATACCGAAGCTGTAAAATTAGCGACTTTCTTTCTAGATGCGGTCTTAGAAGAATTTATTCAAAAAACAGAAGGAAATCATTACCTGAACTCAGCTAATAAATTTGCTAAACGCCATAGAGCATTAGGACTTGGCGTATTGGGATGGCATTCCTATCTTCAGAAGAATAACATTCCATTTGAAAGTATGGAAGCTAAAATGAAGACTACTGAGATTTTTCAACATATTAGAGAAAAAGCAGACAAAGCAACCGAAGATTTAGCAAGAATCTATGGTGAACCTGAAGTTTTAAAAGGCTATGGGAGAAGAAATACTACAACTTTAGCCATTGCACCTACAACATCCTCATCTGCTATTTTAGGACAAACCTCTCCGGGTATTGAACCTTTCAGCAGTAATTATTATAAGGCCGGACTTTCTAAAGGTAATTTCATTAGAAAAAATAAATACTTACGAAAATTACTTCAAGAAAAAGGAATTGATAATGAGGACACGTGGAGAGATATTATGCTGGACAATGGTAGTGTTCAAAAATTAGATGCATTAACAGAACACGAAAAATCGGTTTTTAAAACTTTTAAAGAAATCAGCCAGTTAGAGATCATTCAACAGGCTTCTATCAGGCAAAAGCATATTGATCAATCACAAAGTTTAAATATCAACATTCCATCTTCGTTAGCTATTAAAGAAGTAAATCAATTAATCATTGAAGCTTGGAAACTTGGCATTAAGACCTTGTACTACCAACGAAGCCAAAGTGTTTCTAAAGAAATGGTAAACAATTTAGTAAACTGCAGCAGCTGTGAGTCTTAAAACTCATAGCTGCAAAGTTTGCGGCATAAAAAAGCCTTCAGAAATCTGAAGGCTTTTTTTTATTGCTTAAAAGAAAAAAGTTAAGCTTCAAACGGTTCAATAGAAACGTAAGACTTATTGTTCTTCTTTTTTGAAAACTTTACAACACCATCAATTTTAGCATGTAATGTATGATCTTTTCCTGCGTACACGTTATCTCCTGGATTGTGTGCAGTACCTCTTTGTCTAACGATAATGTTTCCGGCAACGGCTGGCTGACCTCCAAAGATCTTAACGCCTAATCGTTTCGATTCTGACTCTCTACCGTTTTTAGAACTACCGACTCCTTTTTTATGTGCCATCTTCTATTAAGTTTTTAGTAGATTAATATTATTTGCTTAAAGCTTCAATTAATTCAGCTTTCTTCATTGAAGAGTATCCTTCAAGCCCTTTTTCTTTAGCCATTTCTTTCAATTCGGCTACAGTGTTCTTGCTTAAATCATCTCCTTTAGAAGCTTCTTTTTTAGTCTCTGTTTTTTTGTTATCAGAAGAAGTCTTTTTCTTTCCTCCTTTAACATTGATGTCACCAATAACAATTTCTGTTAATGATTGACGGTGACCATTTTTTACACGGTAACCTTTACGTCTTTTCTTTTTAAAGACGATTACTTTGTCTCCTTTAAGATGACGAGTAATTTTTGCTCCTACAAGAGCTCCTTCTATAACCGGGGCGCCTAAAGTAACATTGTCTCCGTCTCCGGTAAGAAGAACCTTATCAAAAGATAAGCTATCACCTTCTTTCCCGTCTAAACGGTTAACAAAAACTTTTTGGTCTTTCGCAACTTTAAATTGCTGCCCTGCTATCTCTACAATTGCGTACATAGCGTAACGTTTAGTTAAAATTAATTATTTAAAAATGGATGCAAATATACCTCTAATTAATTAAAATACAAACGTTTCAAATTTTATTTAGCCATTTTTTATTTCTGTTGCAGAATTTTCATCAGAAATGGTGTGCTTTTTACCGGCTTTGGTATTCCAGCTATCTTTAAAAAGCTGCATAAAAGCCAAGGTCAGCACAATCGTAGTTGCAAACCCCATTACGGCTACTACAAATAATAATAACCCAAGACCGGTATTATAATCTGTCTTCCAACTTTCCAACAATTCTGTTGCAAAAGTTTGATCAATATTTGTTGCATAAATACCAAAGAATAGCGTAAAAATTAAGGTAGCAAAGAATCCGGTTATAATACCAGCCATAAAGCCTTTTTGATATTTAAACTTATCTTTTTTATACGCTCTATAGCTTTTAATAGAAAAATAAATTCCAGCTCCAGTAATTAAACCATTTACCAAACTAAACAAAGGCTGCGTATGCAAACCGACGGCTGAAAGCAATAAAAAATAAATAATTAACAGGACACTTATTCCAAATCCATATCGTAAAGGAATTGATTGATTTTTCATAGTTTTTATCTTTTTTCTACAGTAAATTTCATAAAAATTTGACGAAAACTATTATAATAGCTTGTTAATTTTAGTGATAATATACTGCAAGGCTAAGAATTACAACAAAATAACTCTATGTTTTTTGTAACAAATGAGTATTTTTGAAGTCGTATATATTGAAACAACTAAATAATTTTTAAAAATGATTAAAAAAATTAGCTCAGCGGCCATCGCTTTGTTTTTCACTTTTGCAGCTTTTGCTCAAGAAGTAGAATTTACAGAGTACGATTTAGACAATGGCCTTCACGTAATTCTACATGAAGATAATACTGCTCCTGTGGTTACAGTTGGTGTTATGTATCATGTTGGTGCAAAAGATGAAGAAGAAGGTAGAACTGGTTTTGCTCACTTCTTTGAACACTTACTTTTTGAAGGAACAGAAAATATAGAACGCGGTGAGTGGTTTAACATTGTAGCTGCTAATGGTGGTAGTAACAACGCAAACACAACCCAAGATCGTACGTATTATTACGAAACATTCCCTTCTAACAACTTAGAATTAGGTTTATGGATGGAATCTGAACGTATGCTTCACCCGGTGATTAACCAAATTGGAGTTGACACCCAAAACGAAGTAGTAAAAGAAGAAAAGAGAACACGAATAGATAATGCTCCTTACGGAAAAATTATTTACAGTACAGGTATTAGCCCTTACATGTTCGATAAACATCCGTACAAGAACTCTGTTATTGGTACTATGAAAGATTTGGATGCTGCTCAACTTAATGAGTTTAAAGCATTTTTCGACAAATATTACGGTCCAAATAATGCAACGCTAGTTGTTGCCGGAGACATTGATATTAACGATACAAAAGATATGATCAAAGATTATTTTGGTCCTATTAAAGCTAAGCCGGCCGTTAAGCGTGTAGACATTAAAGAAGCTCCTATTAAGGAAACTATAACCGCTACAGAATACGATGATAACATTCAAATTCCTGCTAAGCTTTTTGTCTACAGAACACCGGGTATGGCAGAACGTGATGCCTATGTTTTAAATATGATTTCTTCGTTATTAACCGACGGAAAGAGTTCTCGTATGTACAAAAAAATGGTCGATGAAGAAAAAGAAGCCTTACAAGTATTAGCTTTCAACAGAGGACAAGAAGATTATGGATTATATGTAATTGGTGCTTTAGCTATGGGAGAAACTCCTTTAGAGACGCTTGCAGGATCTATGGATGAAGAAATTGAAAAACTTCAGACAGAGCTTATTTCTGAGAAAGAATACCAAAAGCTTCAAAATAATTTCGAAAATAGCTTTGTAAACTCAAACAGCAGCGTTCAAGGTATTGCATCTTCATTAGCAACCTATAATATGCTTTATGATAACACAAACCTTATCAACGAAGAAATTGAAATCTACCGAAGCATTACACGCGAAGAAATTAAAGAAGTAGCCAATAAATACCTAAATAAAAACCAACGTTTAAGTTTAGATTATTTACCTACTCCAGAAAACAAATAATACAACATCAAAAATTTTAAATATGAAAACTAAAATAGTTTCACTATTCATACTCTGCTTTATGGTGGTAGGCGCACAAGCGCAAATAGACCGCTCTAAGCAACCGGAACCAGGACCGGCTCCAAAAATTAATCTTGGCACACCAAGAGCGTTTACTTTAGACAACGGCTTGAAAGTAATGGTAGTTGAAAATCACAAATTACCAAGGGCCAGAATGAGTCTTATCATAGACAACAAACCGCATGCAGAAGGTAATAAAATAGGCGTTTCGTCTCTATATAGCGCTATGATGGGTAACGGAACTGAAAAAATGACTAAAGATGAATTTAACCAACGCATAGACTTTTTAGGAGCTAATGTTGGCTATGGATCTGAAAGCGCTTATGCAAGTTCACTTTCTAAATTTTTTCCAGAAATCGTTGGTTTAATGGCACAAGGTCTTTTACAACCAAAGTTCACGCAAGAGGAGTTTGAAACACAAAAAGATAGACTTATTGAAGGTTTAAAAACCAATCAAAAAAGTGCTAGTGCTATTGCCGGTAATGTAAGTCGATTATTAGCTTACGGAAAAAATCATCCTTTTGGTGAATTTGAAACAGAAGAGTCTGTAAAGAACGTAACCTTACAAGATGTTGAAGCATATTATAACAACTTTATTTCTCCTAAAAACGCTTATCTAGTAGTGGTTGGAGATGTGAAATACAGAGATGTAAAAAAATTAGCCAAAGAAAATTTTGGGGGCTGGACAGCAGATGTACCTCCTTCAGCTAATTTACCAAAGGTTGCTCCTGCTCAATACACGCAAATAGATTTTGTAGATGTACCGAATGCCGTACAGAGTGAATTGAGAATTCAGAATACAGTAGACCTTCAAATGAATGATGATGACTACTTTCCTGTATTAGTTGCTAACCAAATTTTAGGAGGTAGCTTTGGAAGTTACTTAAACATGAATTTACGTGAAGAGCACGGGTATACTTACGGAGCTAGATCTTCTACCGGTACGAGCAAATATGCTAGTAGATTTTCTGCAACAGCAAGTGTGCGTAATGCCGTAACCGACAGTGCAATTGTTGAAGCCGTAAAAGAAATCAACCGTATTAAAAACGAGCAAGTTGCATTTGAAGATTTAAATAATGCTAAAAACAAATTTGCAGGAGATTTTGTATTGCGTTTAGAGAGTCCTTCGACTATTGCTAATTATGCCTTAAACATTGAGACTAATGATTTAGATGAAGATTTTTATGAAACTTTTCTTCAAAAAATCAACGCTGTTACGCCAGATGATATTCAGCGTGTAGCTAATAAATATTTTAAAACTGACAAGATGCAAATTGTTGTTGCCGGTAAAGGTAGTGAAGTTGCAGATAAGTTAGAAAACGTTAGCCTTAATGGCAAAAAAGTACCGGTACTATATTTTGACAGAAAAGGAAACCAGGTTGAAAAACCGGAATATAATAAAGCCGTACCAGAAGGCCTAACCGTAGAAACAGTGTACAACAATTACATTAAAGCTATTGGTGGCAAAAAAGCTATAGATGATGTAAATACAGTTATGATGGAAGGAAGCGCTACTGTTCAAGGTATGCCATTATCGTTTACGATTAAGCAAACCAAAGACGGTAAGTCTTACCAAGCAACCAAAATGAATGGTATGGTAATGAGTAAACAAGTTTTTAATGGTAAAACTGGTTATGCAGAAGGTCAAGGTCAAAAAATGGATTTCACAGAAGAACAAATTGAGTTAGCTAAGAAAAGTTCAGGTTTATTTCCAGAACTAGAAACCCCAAAAGATGCAACTCTTACTGGTATTGAAAAAGTTGATGGAAAAGATGCTTATGCAGTTTCAACTTCAGAAAATAGTAAATCTTATTATAGCGTAGAAAGCGGTTTAAAACTTCAAGAAAGCAATACTGTTTCTCAAGGAGGACAAACCATGACTACATCAACTAAATATGATAATTACAAAGAAGTAAATGGGGTTAAGTTTCCACATACTATGACGCAGTCTTTTGGCTCTCAAGAAATTGAGATCGAGATGAGTGAAGTAAAAATTAATGAAGGAGTTAGCGACGCTGATTTCCAATAAGATTTTCTTGCAAATAATAAAAAAGCCGGTTTTCATACCGGTTTTTTTGTTTTTCGCTTTTTCTTATTCGCAAAATAAACACCCAATAAAATTACTAATCCCGATAAAGCTTGTAACCAGTTAAATAATTCGCCATCTAAAATCCCCCAACTCAACGCCACAACAGGAATTAAATAGGTAACCGAAGTTGAAAAAACAGGGGTAGAAATTTGCACCATTCGGTTAAATAATATTTTTGCTATTCCGGTACCCACAACCGCCAAAATAGCAATAAAACCAATTGATATTTGCGTGGCATCTTGTTGTAAATAATCCCAGTCAAAAAAGCCACTTAAATATAAAACGATTAACGAAGGTATTAACAAAACAATAAAAGAACCCGTTGTTAAGCCCAACACAGGAATTTCTTGTAAATAGCGCTTAATAATATGCACATTAAATGCATACATTGTAGTAGCCGCTAAAGGCAATAAAGCAAACCAATAATTTTGATTTTCATTAATACTAGCGCCTGCTAAAATTAAACCCACCGAACCTATTAGTCCAACAATAACACCAAGTGCTTGATTTGAATTTGATGAAATCTTAAAAAATAACATCCCTACAATCAAAGCTAAGATGGGCACCGTAGAATTTAAAATAGAAACAATAGCACTATCGATTTGCGTTTCGGCAAAAGCGAATAAAAAAGCCGGAAAAAAACTTCCCAAGCAACCCGAAATAGCAACCCATTTCCATTGATGCTTTTTTACTTTGCGAACACTTCTAGAACCAATGCTTATTAAAAAAAGTCCCGCCAAAAAAGTTCGTAATGCTCCTAATTGAATGGGCGTTAAGCCTACTAAGCCCTTTTTGATAAGAATAAAAGAACTTCCCCAAACTAAGGCTAAACAAACAAGGTAAACCCACTTCAACTGACTTTGCTTCATTTTTAAATCTTTTTTTAAAAAATGCAAAAGTCCGATTAAAAAATGAAATCAACGAAAGGATTACCATTAGATTAACAAAGAAATCAACGCTTAAAAATTACTTCCACTCCACTGTTTCCATCAAATGGCGAATGTCTTCTTTCAAGTAAGCTGCAGCAGGAACTATAGAGTCAAAATTTGGCTTTGCTCTAAAATAAATAGATCCGGTTAAAAAATGTGTTGTACTATCGGTTAAGTAAAATTGTGCTTGCGAAGCTGCATCGCCTTTTACTTCATAGAAAGTTCCGTAAGTCTCATGCCTTTTATTTATATACGTATCGCCTTCTATTTCGTCTGCTTTTATGGTATGTTCTAAGGGTAATTTTTGCGCGTCTATTAATAGTTTTTCAAGGTTATTACGCACCGGTTGATAGGTAATGAATATTGTACCCTTCATATTTGGATATTCCACATCTAACCAACACGGATTACCCGCTTTGCCTGGTTTTACAATAGTATTTCTATTAACTTGAAATGTATACGGACAATTAGAACTAATTTTATCGTAGCTAGGCTCAGGATACTCTAAAGCCAGATAAGCTTTAGGTTTTGGCTTAGCAGCGTCTTCGCAAGCCAGTAGAAAAAAACAAAAAAGTAAGCTTACAAATATTCTCATGAATCTATGCTGAATTTCACTTGTTTTATTCGTTTATCATCAATAACTTCTATGGTAAAGGTATAATTTTCAACCTGTATTACTTCATTTTTTTGTGGAAATCCACCGGAAGTTTCCAATAAAAATCCGGCTAAAGTTTCGGCTTCTCCTTTTCGTTCTTCAAAAATCTCTATTTGGCTTTCTTCAATTTTGGTAACCTTGTAAAAATCTTTTAAGGAAGTTTTTCCTTCAAATACAAACGTTTTTTCATCTAGTTTAGAAAAGACTAAATCTTCATCGTCAAACTCATCGGTTATATCTCCTACAATTTCTTCAATAATATCTTCTAAGGAAATTAATCCGCTTGTACCACCATATTCATCGACCACAATTGCTAAATGGTTTTTTTTGTCTTTAAAATCATTTAACAAATCGTCTAACTTTTTATTTTCAGGTACAAAATAAGGTTCTCGCAACAACTCATTCCATTTAAAATTCTTGTCTTCTAAATAAGGTAATAAGTCTTTGATGTATAAAATACCTTGAATATTATCGATGCTTTCTTCGTACACCGGAATTCTGGAATAACCGTTTTCTACAACGGCTTTTAAAACTTCCTTATAATCTTCAGTCAGGCTGAGCGCAAAAATATCCATCCGCGGTCGCATAACTTGTTTAGTTTCTGTATTTCCAAAAGACACAATTCCTTTTAAAATTTTTTGCTCTTCTTTTGTTGTATCTTCTTCACTGGTTAATTCTAAGGCTTGCGAAAGCTGATCTACAGAAAGATTAGATTTTTGTTTCCCTAAGCGATTATGAATAAGCACTGTTACAAAACGCATCGGTAAACTGAAACCGCTTAAAATTTTATCTAAAAAACCGAGCGGGTAAGCCATAAAATGCGAAAACAAGACTTTATTTCTGCTCGCATAAATTTTTGGAAGAATTTCTCCGAACAATAAAATTAAGAAAGTCGCCAATCCAACTTTTAAAAGAAACACCAAATCTAAGCTGAAAAAGTATAAATCTAAACGGGTATTTATATTGCTAAACCATTGTGTAGAAAGCGACTCGAATAATAAAACTACGGCTATATTTACAAAATTATTTGCGACTAAAATAGTAGCCAATAATTTTTTTGGTCGATCTAAAAGACGAACCAAAATTTGTTGTTTGGCAGAAACTTTTCCGTCTTCAACTTCAAAGTCTGCCGGAGTTAAAGAAAAAAGCGCTACTTCTGAACCAGAAATTAAGGCAGAAAAAATTAATAGCACCATAAGCATAATTACTCCAAAAATTTGGTAGTAATCAAATGCTAAAAAAATAACTAAACTGGAAGGGTCTGGGTCCAAATGTTGGTTTTTTAGTTTTTAAAATGGAAGATCATCTTCCTCTTCTTCTCCTAAAGATGAAGAAGCAGACGGTTCTTGCGCTGTATTCTGTTGCAACGGAGTTCCTTGTTGCTTAGCTTGAGCATTTTGATTTGGCATTGGCGCGCCGGTTCCGCTCTGCTCTTTTGGTGTTAAGAAGGTAAACTCTAAACATTGAATTTCTGTAGAATAGCGATCCAGGCCTTTATCATCTTGCCATTTTCTGGTTTTTATTCTACCTTCAATATAAACCTTATCACCCTTAGAAAGGTATTTTTCGCAAATTTCTGCGGCTTTATTTCGCACTACAATATTATGCCACTCGGTGTTGCTAACTCGCTCTCCGGTGGTTTTATTTACATAATCTTCATTTGTGGCCAATGGAAATCTCCCAATGCAACCGCCACCTTCAAAATAATGCATTTTTACTTCATCTCCCGTATGCCCAATAAGCATAACTTTATTTAATGTTCCTGATGCCATAATTATTTTATTCTTGTGTAGTAAATGTAAGGAAAAAGAATTATTTGCTAAAACCGAATGCGTCAATAAATTTTTCTAACAAAACAGGAACCGCATAAGTTTCTATTGCAGAAAAGTTTGTCTTGACAACAGGTTTTAAAAAATTATCAGGGAAATCATCAACTTTTATCACCCAAAATTTTGCAAATATCTTTTGATGCGAAAGTACGTGTTTTATCGGTTTATTATTGTATAACTGAATTTTTTTAGGCTCATTTTTTAGGATTTTTTTTACTGCCGATTGTTTACTGAAATCTTCCATCTGGATTTCTGTTGCCGTTTCTACTAATGGAAATTCATACAAGTTTTCCCATATCCCTTTACCTGTTCTCTTTTGAAGCAAAGTTTTATCGTCGTTAAAAAAAACGAGGTAATTAAAATGGCGTGTGCGCACTTTTGTTTTTTTTAATTTCACCGGAAGAGATGCTACTTTCCCTTGCTGAAAAGCCACGCATTTTTTTTGAAAGGGACAACTTTCACAAAGCGGATTTTTAGGCTTACAATGCAAAGCTCCAAATTCCATTAACGCTTGATTATAGTTTGCAGGATCTTTTTTGTAGAGCATTTTTTGCGCTAAAGCCTTAAATTCTTTTACCCCTTCCGTAGAATTTATAGGCGTTTCAATTCCCATATACCGCGAGAGAACACGGTACACATTCCCATCTACCACCGCCACTGGTTCTTGATAACAAATAGAAGCAATTGCCGCAGCGGTATAATCTCCAACGCCTTTTAACTTTTTTAAGTCGTTGTAATTATCCGGGAAAACTCCGTTTAGTTCTTCTGCCACATAATTTGCCGTAAAATGCAAGTTTCTTGCACGAGAATAATAGCCCAAGCCTTGCCATAATTTTAAAACTTGTTCTTCATCAGCTTCAGCTAAATCAAAAACTGTCGGAAAATTGGCAATAAATTTCTGATAATAGGGTAATCCTTGAGCAATTCTGGTTTGCTGCAACATAATTTCGCTCAACCAAATAGTGTATGGCGTATTGGTTTTACGCCATGGCAAATCTCTTTTATGTGCTAAGTACCAGTTTAACAACGTTTTGTGAAATTTCATAGAAATAACTATTAATTTGCAATATTAAAAGTTTATTGCGTTACTATTTAAAGGATTAGGCTTGATTTATTGAATTTTAAATTAGTATATTTGCCCCCTTGAAAATATAAACCCTATATAATAAAAAAATTGTAAGATGACGAAAGCAGATATCGTAGCAAACATTTCGGATAAATTAGGAATGGAGAAAGCAGACGTACAGGCTACTATTGAAACCTTTATGGAAGAAGTGAAAACTTCTTTAGAAAGCGGAGACAATGTTTACTTGAGAGGATTTGGAAGTTTTATTATTAAAACTCGTGCAGAAAAAACAGGAAGAAATATCTCAAAAAACACAACCATAAAAATTCCTGCTCATAACATTCCGGCTTTCAAACCTGCAAAAGTTTTTGTTGAGGGTGTAAAGACAAACGTAGAAGTAAAGTAAAAAGAATTTATTAATATTTAAATTTATTATTTATGCCAAGTGGTAAAAAAAGAAAAAGACATAAGGTAGCAACGCACAAGCGTAAAAAAAGAAGAAGAGCTAACCGTCACAAGAAAAAGTAGTTTTCACACTACTTTTTTTAGTTAAAATGTTCATTGACAACGAAGTTTTATAACAAAACTTCTTCAGGATTTTTGCAGTAAAAACCCTGTGATAAATTTTGTTTAATCCATCTATACTTGCCTTTTGTAGGTATGGATAAAAATCTAATTAGCAGGAATGATATGGATAAAGAATTAATTATTAGATCAAATTCCTCTGCTGTTGATTTTGCCTTATTAAAAGATGGAAAACTAATAGAATTACATAAAGAAAACGATAATAGCAATTTTGCAGTTGGCGATATATTTTTAGCCAAAATCAGAAAAGCTATTCCCGGGCTCAATGCCGCATTTGTTAATGTTGGTTATGAGAAAGATGGTTTTTTACACTATCACGACTTAGGGCCCAAAGTGTCTACTTTATTGAAATTCGTAAAACGTGTAAGCACAGGTAAGTTAAAGGATTTTTCATTAAAAGATTATCCTTTTGAAAAAGAAATTGACAAAGACGGAAGTATTACCGATGTCTTAAAGTCAAATCAATCGTTACTGGTACAAATTGTAAAAGAACCTATCTCTACAAAAGGCCCAAGAATAAGCAGTGAACTCTCCTTTGCAGGAAGGTACGTTGTACTTGTTCCTTTTTCTGATCGCATTTCGATTTCGCAAAAAATTGAGGACAAAAAAGAAAAAGAACGCCTAAAGAGATTAGTAAAAAGCATTAAACCTAAAGGTTTTGGTGTTATCGTTCGTACCGTAGCGAAAGGCAAAAAAGTAGCAGAACTGGACAAAGACTTACAGAATCTAATGAGTCGTTGGACAGGAATGTGCAAGAAATTGAATAAAGCGCAACATCCGTCGAAAGTATTAGGAGAACTCAATCGAGCAAGCTCGCTATTGCGAGATATGTTTAACGATAGTTTTACTTCTATATGTACCGATGATGATGCACTCTATTCGCAAATTAAAGACTACGTGAGTGAGATTTCACCCGAAAAAGAGTCAATTGTAAAAAAATATCAGTCAAAAGTTCCAATTTTTGAAAAATTTGGAGTAGAACGGCAAATAAAAACTGCTTTCGGTAAAACAGTTTCTATGAGCAAAGGAGCCTATTTGGTTATCGAGCACACAGAAGCAATGCATGTTATCGATGTAAATAGTGGTAATCGTAGCAATAAAGCTAAAAATCAAGAAGAAACCGCTTTAGAAGTTAATTTAATTAGCGCCTCAGAAGTGGCTCGTCAATTACGTTTACGTGATATGGGCGGAATTATTGTAGTTGATTTTATTGATATGAACGACGCTGAAAACAGAAAAAAACTGTACAATCATCTTCGCGATGAAATGAGTGACGATCGTGCCAAGCATAAAATTTTACCGCCTACAAAATTTGGACTGATACAAATTACAAGACAACGTGTAAGACCGGAAATGAATATTAAAACAAGGGAGGAAAATCCCAATGGAGATGGAGAAATTGAAGCTCCAATTGTTGTAATAAACAAGATAAATGCCGACTTACAAAAACTTATTAAAAAAGACTATAAAAAGCTGTCCATTAGCGCACATCCTTTTGTAGCTGCCTTCTTAACACGAGGTATTCCATCACCTAGAAGCAAATGGTTTTTAGACCATAAGCGCTGGGTAAAAGTATTACCAAGAGATGCTTACACGTATCTTGAATATCACTTTCACGATCAAGACGGCGAAGTGATTATTTAACATTATGAGCTAAACCCCATTTAGAATTTTCTAAATGGGGTTTTCTTTTTTACTTTTATTCCCTTGAAAACCTATAAAACATATACGGTAAAAGAAGCTACAGCAAAACTCATGAAGTTTTGTGCTTACCAAGAGCGTTGCCATAAAGAAGTAGAGCAAAAGCTTATCGAAATGCGCATGATCCCTGAAGCACGTCAAGAAATTATTTACCAGCTTTTAAAAGAAAATTTTTTAAATGAAGAACGCTTTGCCAAAGCCTTCGCACGAGGAAAGTTTAGAATTAAAAAATGGGGGAAATATCGTATTCAACGTGAGTTAAAACAAAAAAACATATCAAAATACAATATTAAATCTGCCTTATCAGAAATATCTTCTGAAGAATATCACCAAACTTTTGAAACACTTTTTCAAAAAAAAGTCAAAAATACCCCCGAAAAAAACCACCTAAAATTAAAGAAAAAAGTAGCAGACTATCTTTTATACCGAGGTTGGGAGAGTCATTTGGTTTATGAAAAGCTAAAAGAGTTAGATTAGGGTTTCAACTTTCTTCCTTTATTCCACCAAACTAAAAACCCGGTTACTGGCAAACTTGCACAAATAAGACTGATAAAAAAGGCCAAAAGTTTACCGGCAAAGCCAAAAACCGCACCTATGTGCACATCATAATTTAACATGGAAAGTTGATCTGCAAAATCTGCTTCAACATAGGTATCATCTTTAGTTCTATACCGTTCTAAAGTATATTGATCGTAAAAATATTCGTTTCGGTTATAAAATGAGCCCGCATCTTGATAGGCAACAATTTCAATAGCATCGTCTTCATGTCTAATTGTAGGCGACATATAAAATCCGCCGGCATCCATTTCTTTTTTTCTAGTTAGATACCAAGCTTTATCTAAGGCTGAAACACTATCGTTTGCTACAAGGTTTGCTTTTGAAATATCGGAGTGCGGATGACTATGTTCAGGTTTTTCTTCTCCTCCGGAAGCAACATAATAAAGTCCGTCATCAAACCACTCAAAACTCCAAACCAATCCTGTAATAGTGATCACTAAAGCTAGCAATAAACTGTAAAAACCTAAAACATTATGCAAATCGTAATTCACACGCTTAAACTTTGCTTTCCATTTGATAGAAAAACTCTTTTTTCGGTTAGATTTTTTCCAATTTTTAGGCCACCACATCACTAATCCCGTAATTAAAAGAATCAGAAATATTAAAGTTGCTACCCCAACAATAGGTCTCCCAATATCATAAGGAAGCCATAAAGCACGATGACCATCTATTACAAAGCGAAAAAAATCAAAATTTTCGCCTCCTAAAAGTTGTTGTTTTTTTATGAATTCTCCCGTATAGGGATTTAAAAAAACCGCTGTAAAATGACGCTTGCCGTCAATTCGTTGATTAAAACCTACTGCCGCAGCACCTTCTCTATTACTGTAGGTCAAGCCTGAAGGTTTTACACCCGGCATATAAGCGGTAGCAGTATCGACCAATTGACTTGGTGGTACAAAATCTTGATCCTGAACCTCTACAAATCGCCAAGGTTCCAGGTAATCTTTTATTTCTTGTTGAAAAGCATAGATACAACCTGTTAGGCTGACAATAAAAACAATTATTCCTGAAGCTAAGCCTAACCATAAATGCAGCCAGTCATTAAGCTTTCTTAATGAGCTTTTTTTAGCTTTCTTCTTTTGCTTTTTTTGTTTTGCCATGCTAATCAATGTATAAAAAAGACTGTCTAAAAAGTTTACTTTTGTCAAACTGAACTTGATTCAGGTGCTCATATTTATTTGTGTTTCCGTAATATGAGATTCTGAAATAAATTCAGAATGACGCATTTTAATTTTTTTAGACAGCCTCTTTATCTACTTCAAGTTTTAGAATTTAAAGAAACCGGCCACAAAAGTAGCTTCTACTTTTGCTCCTTTTGTTGCGGTAAGCGACTCCGTATCCATTCTATATACATAAATTCCATCCTCTTCAGGAACGCACATATATACATCATCTCCTTGTTGAAGTGCAGCCAACTTTCTTCCGTTTCCTCTATGCTCAGGAACTCCTTGGATAAGATCTACAGTTTGTTCTTCAAAGTCGATCACAGCTGATTGTAAAGGACCATCAGACCATCTTTCTTGACTATCTCTATCTACAACATTCATTTCAGCGAATGCTTTACCGTTTCCTAAGTATTTTAAATGCGCAGTATTGTTACCTCCGCTTGCACTTTCTATATCGAAAAAGTAATCCTCATTAAATTCTGTTTCACCTGCATCAATTCTTAAAATTCCGCTTGGCTTTGTTGATTGACTAAATCCGTTTGCCGGATTTGAATGTGAAAGTGCATAGATATTTCCACTATTATCTTCTACCAATCCAGAGTTTACTCCAAAACCACCAATTGGCCCAACACGATTATCGGTAATTACTTTTTCAAACTCTAATTCTGGGTAAGAAAAAACCGCAACTTCCGCTTGGTCTGTATAATCTGTATCAAACGTATTTGGATCTGAAATGTAATAACTCAAAAATAAATGATCATCTCTTATTACCATTCCTGAATATGATGGACCAACTAAATCTGTGAAATTTGAAACCTGAACGGTTTTCTCTTCAGCAACAGTCACTGAATTTGTATTAAATTTTCTAAACGTCAACACATCTGATGAAGAAGACATACTAACTGAAACCAAAGTATTATTGTCTGCTTCAACTAAATCTTCTAATTGTTGATTGAAAGATACATCGCCCGTTTGATTTAAAGAACCATCTGCATTTTGTGATATTGCCACAACATTATCATTATCTAAACCACCTAGACTATAAATCGTGTTATCGTAACTTACAAATTCGTAATAACCCGGCTGTTCAATTCCTTGACCTGCTGCAGATAGAGTTCCTTCCATTACATCTTCAAAAGGTACTGTGTAATAGGTAAAATCTCCTGTACTTCCCTGAATGGCTAATGACAATGCATAATCACCTTGATTTGCTGATCCTGAATCATCATCACTACTACACGCAATCATTGAAAAAACGATTGTAAACAAAGCTATTAGCTTCCCTAAATTCATCATTAATTTATTCATTTTTCTACTTTTTAAATATTTGATTTATAAACTATATCTTAATTTTACATAAAATGCTCTTCCCGGTTTTTGAAGTCTAAAATTATCATAGAGTTCTTCATCGGTTACGTTTCTACATTCTACTGAAATATTATATTTTCCGTTTTCTAAACTATACACCGCTTCTAAACTATGCGAAAGTTGCCTAGGAATAATTGCTTTTCCATCGCGACCAAATCTTTCTGAAGAAAGAAAATACTCTTCGGTAAAATTGAAGTAATAATTAAAATTCAATCTTGATTTTTCAGCGAAAACATCTTTAAAATTCAATCCGGCGACCAGACTTCCAAATAGATAAGGCGTATTCGGAATTCTAGCCCCTTTATTTAAATTAGGCTGATAACCTAAATAATCGCTATAACTTAAATCGGCTTCGTCTGTAATATCTTGATACGTAATATTGGCGCTTAAGTTGAATACTTCTTTGTAGCGATATGCAAAAGATCCTTGAGCACCTAGAGCTTTTACTTTAGATAAATTTCCATTAGTCGTTGTGGGACCGGACACGGTTACAATATTATAAATAAGATCGTTTGCATCTCGGTAAAGAAATGTACCGCTTACATCGAATTGATGGTCATTGTTAATTTGAAAATTGTAAGAAGCTCCTAAATTGAAGTTTTTACCTTGTTCCGGTTTTAAATTAGGGTTAGGCAAAACGGTTAATCCATTTCCAAAAAACTCTTCTGCAGTTGGTAAGCGAAAGGTATTTTCAAAAGAAGCTTTTACTTGTAAAGCTGGCGTTAAAAAATAGGAAGTTGCAATACCATAACCGAAATTATTATCGGATATTTTAGAAGCTTCCGTAGATTCAATATTATTTCCGGTTTCTTCACTCGTCTCTACATTCAACGAATAAGCTTTCCCAAAAATAGTTGTGGTCCATTTCTCGTTAAACTTATATTTATAAGAAAGCCCAATTATATTTTTGCTTAATTTTTTCGGTAGAAAATATTGATTTACGTCTGTATTCACCTGATCAAACTCATCTCGCGTAAAATACTGGAAAGCCTGATTTAACGAAAAAGAATGTTTTTCATCAAATAGATAACTTAGATTAAACTGATTACTGAATTGTTTATCTTCTAACTCTAACAAATTCGCTTCTCCTTGTTCACCCTGTGTTTGCGAACCTGTTGCAATTTTCTCCCCATACCAATTATAACGGAATCCGGTTAACGTATCTATATTTTTTGTTTTGATTATACTGTAAGATGCGTTTACATTAACATCTAATCCTTCTGCAAATAAATCTCTTTTCTTGTATTTTAAGGAAGGTACAATTGATTGACTTTCTCTTTTTACCGCACCAAAAACGGTGGCCATGGTAGCACCGGTTTGTAATTCGCTATCGTCTTCAGAAGCAATTACACCAAACAATAATTGATCTGCAAAATTTTTATCTACAAAGCCTGTTTCTATTTGTGCTGAAGCCGACTGATATTGATCATGAAAGCGCTCTATCTCAACATTAGAATCCTGTAAATTCCCCAATTCATCTTCTACATCTACCAACACATCATAATTATTATCAGAATAATTATAATTTAGATTTCCTCTAACTGTAAAGCCCGTTTCATCATTTGTATAGGCTCCATTTACAGAAGCTTGATGAGTATTAAACGAACCGTAAGAATAAGAAACGTCTAAATATTCATCTTTTTGATTGGTAATAATATTTACCGCACCACCTAATGCGTCTGTACCTAACCAGATTGGAACCACACCATTATACACATCTATTCGCTCAATAGAATTAACCGGGATATTATTTAGATTAAACGAAGAACCAAAATTATCCATCGGAATTCCATTTAAAAAAAACTTGACTTGATTTCCCTTAAAACCATTTAGTGAAAATGTAAAATCTGATCCCAAACCACCTTCTTGAAGCACACGAACACTAGGCACGCGATCTAAAATCTGTTGAGCATTTTGAGAACTATTTAAAAGTTCTTTTGTAGAAACAGAGGTAACCGTATAGGCTTGTTCATTGATCTTTCTGACTTTAGATTTTCCATTTAATTGAACAGCACCCATTTCTAAAGGGGCATCTTCTAATTTAAAGTCAACTACTAAATTTTGATTAGGGTTTAATTGAATTTTGTGTGTGATTGTTTTAAATCCTAAATAGCTAATCTGTAAGGTATGGATTCCTTCTGCAAGATTAGATATGGTATAATAGCCCGACTTGCCCGTTACCACTCCTTTATTTTCTCCTACCAAAACAACATTGACTCCTTCTATAGCATTTCCAGAAACACTACTAATTTTACCGCTTACAGTTGCACCATTAGCTTGCTGTCCATATAAAGTGCCTGCAAGTAAAATAAGGACTAAGCTAAAAATAAGTTGATATAAATGGGTATGCTTTGGCAATCCAGTATTAATTTAGATTTATTTTAAACTGGCGCAAAAATAATACAAAATTCTACTTTGAAAAAACTTATTTAGACTAATTCTACACTTTGAATGTTAATTTTTAGTTATGCAAGTTAACTAAAGCTAATACTATAATGGAAGGTTATTTTTTCTATGAGTATTTTTATAAGCCATTTCATCTTTATAATCGATCCAGTTCTGCCCTTTTAGTTTTCGCATAAAATTATCGAAATGACGCATGACAAATACATTATAAGCGGCTTTTGCCAAATGTTTAGGTTTTTTAGGAATAGAACGTAAACTCATAGAAAAGCCGGGGGTTTTATAATGCATATAATGCCAATAGCCTTCGGGCATATAAAGTGCTTCCCCATGGTTGAGATCGGCTACAAAACCTTTTGCTTTTTTTAATGCCGGCCATTTATCAAAATTCGGATTCGAAAAATCGATATCCTCTCTGGAAATTAAGGCATGAGGTACTTTATACAGATAAGGTGTTTGTGATGGAGGATAAATTAAGCAGCGTTTTTTTCCGTGGAAATGAAAATGCATAATATTAGCATAATCAATATCGTAGTGCATAAAAACTTTAGAATCTTGCCCACCAAAAAATAAAAAAGGTAATCGTTTTAAAAATTTCAAACCAATATCAGGATAATTAAAATCCTTCTGAAGGGCAGGAACTTCCTTTAATAAGGAATATAAAAAGATTCTAAAATCGGTGGGTTCAGTTTTCAGAAGTTTAATATAGTCTTCCATACGCATTTCTGCATGTGGCTCGTTTACTTTGTAATCTGAACTTGCCGGTCGATTATCAAATAAAGGCACCGTTTTATTACCTGCATTTTTTTGTATATAATCTAAATTCCATTTGTTATAAGCGTCCCAATCCTTAGTTAATTCTTCAATTACTAACGGTTTTTGTGGCTTCACGAATTCTTCAACAAATCGTTTTTTGCTAATCGTTTTTACACGTGGAATTTCCTCAACATATAATCCGTTAACATTCTTCATTCTTCTTCTTATTTTTATTGAGCGCGTTTTTTAGCCAATTTATTTTTATAATCTATCCATTTTTGACCGCGCAATTTTCTCATCAAATTATCAAAAGTCATCATAAAAGCAATATTTTTAAAAACTTTTGCAAGTTTAGGAGCGCTTTTAGGTAAGGCTCGAAGCGTCATAGAAATACTCGGACTTACATACCGAATATAGTGCCAATAGCCGCTAGGAATATATAGGGTTTCACCTGCATTTAATTGAACACGATAACCTTCTGCCTTTTTTAATGCCGGAAATTTAATAAAATCCGGTCGGTCCATTTCTATTTCTTCTATTGTTACAATAGAAAAAGGCACGTGATAAAGGTACTTCTTTTGATTATGCGGAAAAAGAATCACTTCCTTTTCTCCGTATAAATTAAAGTGCATATTATCGGCCAAATCCACATCATAATGCGTTAATACGCGTGCGCCTGCTCCTCCAAAAAAAAGCACCGGTAATTTTTTAAAAAACTTTAATCCTATATCGGGATAACTAAAATCTTTGGTTAATTCCGGACACTTTTGTAAAATATTAAAAAAGAATATTCGTAAATCCGTAGGTCCTTTTTTTAATAATTTCACATATTCACGCATGCTTAAATGCATAGCAGGTTTTCGAGAGTTCTCATTACCTTTAGCCGGCTCACTATCATAAAGCGGAACTACCACATCACCTACTTTTTCTGCAAAATAATCTAAATTCCATTTTTTTGCGGCAGGCCAATCTTCAGAAAGCTTCGTTAACACCAAAGGTTTCTTTTTATTGACATAGTTTGTCATAAACTCAGCTGCATCAATATTTTCTTTATAATCAATCTCCTTCAGCTTCATCTTGTAGAATTAATCTTTCAACTTTTCAACTAATAAAAACAAAAATACTGTAATTTTTTAGTTGAAATAAAAAGGCCGCCCAAAATTTGGACAGCCTTTTTATCAAAAATAAGAAATGAATAACGAATCAGCTTATTGTTTGATCAATTTATAAGTTCTAGCACTAGTGTTTATTTTAACCTCTACAAAGTAAACACCTTGCTCTAAATTAGAAATTGTTAAGTTTGATTTTAAGGTTTCTGGAGTAGCTTCTTTTACCTTTTGACCAAGCGTATTATAAATAGTAATTTTATTTACTAAGACTGAAGACTCAAAATAAACAGTTTCTTTTGCAGGATTTGGATAAAGCTTAAGACTGTTAAAGTTCTCATTAATAACCGATAAATCTTCTGTTGTGAATGATTCTGCTGCAGACCAATCACTTGTTTCACCAGCACCGCAATCTGCACTTACTCTAAATTCATATGTAGTATCATCAGATAAAGTGGTTAAGCTAACCCCTAAGGTTCCATCGTCATCTAACACCTGTTGTCCTTCAGTTTCAGGATCAAAACCAGGATCACCATATTTTACTACCCAACTCGTAGCTGTACCATTTTCTACCCAAGTAAGATCAGCAGAAGTTGCTGTGACATTAGTGGCGGTTAAACCTGTAACTGCAGGACAAGGATCTTGAGCTAAAGTTGTAAACGTTTCAACAGTAGACCAATTACTTAAATCACTGTTTCCGCAATCTGCACGAACATAAACGTCATAAACTGTTCCGTTACTTAAGTTATCAATTGTTTCTTGAGCAGTTGCTGAAACTAATATAGAGGTTCCATTTGATCCATTTGGGTCGAAACCTGGAGCTCCATACATAACTTCCCAATCGCTTGCCGTTCCATTTTCTGTCCAACTAAGTTCTGCAGATTCATGATCTACATTTGCCGCTGTTAAATTAGTTGGAGCAGCACAAGAATTAGCCACTGTAAACATTACGCAGTTAGTAATATAAGTACAAGTACCATCTGTGATTTCTACAGCATAGTTCCCGGTAGCGGTTGGTGCAAAAGCTTGTGAGGTTTCCCCAGTAATAGGTGCATTCGCATTATCGCAATCTACCCATTGGTAAGTAGCTCCTGCTTGATTAGCAGTAATATCTGTAGCTGTTGTTGAAAGCGTTTCATCAAAAGTAGTAGTAATAGTACCTCCTGTGACAAAGTTTGAAGAAGATCCTGTTAAACTAAAATTATTAAGAGTACCATCGTTAGCGTTTCCTGAACTATCGCTTACAGAAGTTAAACTTGTGTTGGAACCTCCGGCAATACCATCATTAAATTTGTAATAAGCTACTAAATTAGATGCCCCCGGGCATGCTTCAGAATTCATACTGTTTTGAATTTCTGTTTGTGTAAGAGCAATATCCCAAATACGAAGCTCGTCCATACTTCCAGAGAAAAAGCCTCCAAATGAAGCATTTATTCTTCGACCTATAATCATATCTGTATTAACCGTCGTGTTTAACGAAGTAGTAATATCATTTTCTGTATCTAAAACTCCATCAACATACAGCTTATATTTATCTGAGCTAAGGCTCGAATCGTAAGTTACAGCAACATGATGCCAAAGACCATCGTTAACATTTATTGTGCCGTTAAACCCTCCTCCTTTTATTTCTACTCTAATAACATCATTAGTACCAGATGCATTTAACCGGAAAGTAAAACGTTGTCCGTTTACATTTTCATTTCCCCAAGTTGTAATAATTTGTTCATTATTAAGACTTTCTGTTTTCACCCAAGCTTCTACAGTTCGAGAATTGTTGGACAACACTCCAGAATAGGTCGTTTGAATATAATCTCCTGAGCCACTAAAGTGTAAACCGGTTTGTGCATACAGAAAGTTGCTTACAAATATTGCACAGACTAACACATAAAAATTAAGTAATGTTTTTTTCATAAAAATTATTTTAAATTATTATACTATTCGTATAAATAAATATAATTTAATTATGCAACAAACATTTTTTATCAATAAATATTAAACACTCAACTATAAATTAATAACACTCATTTGAATTTAAAAAACTAGCTAACAATTAGTTAAATGTTTTATTTTACAGATCTTAAATAAGAAGAAATATTAATTTTTTTGTTAGTTAAATTAAGTTTATTACGCAATCTTGTCCTTGAGTTTTCTACGGATTTATATGAAACACCTGTTAATTTAACAATTTCCTTTGTTGAAAAATCTAAATAAAGTAAGATGCACAATCGTCGTTCTTTTGAGCTCAATTCAGGATGTTTCTCCACCAGTTTATTAAAGAAAGATGGGTGAACTTGTTTAAAACTAAATTCAAATTCTTTCCATATATCGGGATTAAGATCTCGTTCTAGTTTTTTTAAAACCTCGCTTAGTAATAATTGCGTTTCTTTTTTTGATGCTTTTCGCTTAATTAACTTTAAATCTTCTATAATTGATTTAACCATATTAGATTTATGAGCATCTATCATGGTTTTACCGACTAACTCGCTATTTTTTTGATCAAGACTTGAGTTTAATTCTTTATTTTTTTCCTGAATTAAAGCTTGTTCTATTTTATTATATGCTATTTTATTTCGGTATTTAATAAGTATAATCGCCAAAAATAACAATACACAAAGTAAGCCTAGAATAATCATAAACCATTTAGATTCTTCTTTTTCTACTTCAAGTTTCTGTACGGCTAATCTAGACTTGTACTCTTGCTGTAATTTTATGCGCTCTACATTAATAGCTTGTTTTTCCAGCTGAACACTATCTCTAACCTCATTATACAATTCAAAATAAGATGCTGCAGAATCATATTGTTTTTTATTCAAATACGCTTTGTAAATTACCTCAATTGCATCTTGATTGTTAAGCGTATAAGGATTTTTCTTCAGCTCTTGTACAGCTTTTTTTGCATAAAATAATGCCGAATCATTTTCTTTTTCTTTTAGAAAAAAATCGGACACATAGCCTTGAACTACGGCTTTAATTTGTTTATTTTCTATTTTATCTGCATTGATAATTGCCTTGTCATAATATTGTTTTGCTATTGTAGCTTACGTGCTATCCTTTTCATAAATTGTTCTACCAATATTAGTATAGATATATGCATAAAGCATATGATTTTTAATTGAATGATTAACGTCTAAAGCGCGATTATAATACACTAAAGAAGAGTCCAGGTCTTCTTTTAAATATAAAGTACCCATATTATTTAAGATGCTGGCATATTTAAACGTATCCCTAGTCTTGAAATCTTGATGATACTGAAATACTTTATCAAAATAAAAGGTCGCCTTTTTTATATTATTAAGCCTTGCATAAATAATAGCCAAATTGTTTTGAAGAGACATTTGCTCTGATAAATTACCCGACTCTTTATAAATCCCTTCTGCCTTTAAATAATATTCCAAGGCTACATCTATAACATCTTTACTGTAATATAGTTTACCGGTAGTTACGTAAACAGAGGCTAGTAATTCTTGGTCAGCTATTTCTTTAGCTTCTTCTTCTGCAGTTTCAATGTAACTTATAGCTTTATCCCAATCTGTTAATTTCAGTTCTAAAGCTATTTTTTTTCTTAAATCAATTTTAACTTCCGGTTGAACTGCAAAATTTAAACTGTCTTTAAGACTGCTCAATTCAGTTTGAGAGAAACAAAAATTACCTAGAAAAAAAATTAATAAAAATAAGTGCTTTTTCATAAACTAAAGACGTATCCAAAGTAGCTAAATAATCAAAATTAAAGTTAATCGGAAAAATAAGGTCTAACAAATTACAATTTTTATAACCAAAAAAAAACCAAGCCGTTTGACTTGGTTCTTGTATTCTATTAAATTTTAAAGCTTTTTAAGCTTTTCTTTTTGCTTGCGCTTCTAAGTTTTTTTCAATTTTGTGTCCCGGTCTAGACCATCTTGGTTTTTCACCTAAAGACTGATGAACAGAATCTTCGGCTTCTATTGTTTCTCGCTGACTATGCTTCTCAAAAGGTTTTTGAACATTTAAGCCCAACTCTTTAAAAAGTTGCATATCTTCAGAAACATCAGGATTTGGGGTTGTTAATAATTTATCTCCAGCAAAAATTGAGTTTGCTCCGGCAAAGAAACACATGGATTGTCCTTCTTTACTCATATCTGTTCTCCCTGCAGACAAACGCACTTGTGTTTCGGGCATAACAATTCTTGTAGTTGCTACCATTCTAACCATATCCCAAATAGGAACTTTTTGCTGCTCTTCCATAGGGGTACCCTCAACTGGTACTAAAGCATTAATCGGCACAGATTCCGGTTGGGGATTTAGTCTTGCCAAGGCAACTAACATTCCTGCGCGATCCTCTTTGCTTTCTCCCATTCCTATAATTCCACCACTACAAACAGTTACGTTTGTTTTTCTAACGTTACTTAGAGTTTCTAAACGATCTTCATATCCACGTGTAGAAATAACTTCTTTATAATATTCTTCTGAAGTATCTAAGTTATGATTATAAGCATACAAACCTGCTTCTTCTAGACGTTTTGCTTGATTTTCTGTAACCATACCTAAGGTACAACAAACTTCCATATCTAGCTTATTAATGGTTCTTACCATTTCTAAGACATTATCAAACTCAGGTCCGTCTTTTACATTACGCCAAGCCGCTCCCATACATACGCGAGAACTTCCAGAAGACTTTGCGCGCAAAGCTTGTGCTTTTACTTGTTGCACACTCATTAAATCATTTCCTTCTACATCTGTGTGATAACGTGCCGCTTGCGGACAATACCCACAATCTTCGGGACAACCGCCTGTTTTTATAGATAATAAAGTAGAGACTTGAACCGTATTTGGGTCGTGATGCTTTCTATGAACCGTTGCCGCTTCGTACAACAATTCCATAAAAGGTTTATTGTAAATTTCTAATATTTCTTCCTGCGTCCAGTTATGTCTAATTTCCATATTTCTTATCGCTTAAATGCCAAAAATAATAAAAGCCAAGCATACATCGGTGATCTTGAGCCAACTTTTTATAATACTAATGAACAGTGTTTTTAACGTGAAACAATTACACTCACCGCATTACCACCAAAACCAACTGCGTTCACCATAATTGTGTTTAATTGTTTGGGTATATTTTTATTGCTATAAAACGGATTTTCAATGAAATGTTGTTCTTCTAACATCAACATTGCCATTTCTAAACTCATCGCGCCTGAAGCTCCAAAACTATGACCAATATAAAATTTATTTGAAGTTAATGCGGGTAATTCCTCCGGAAAAACTTGTTTAATAGCCGATAACTCAGATGTGTCTCCTTTTTTAGTTCCCGGAGCATGCAACACAATAGCATCAACATGTTTTAAGCCAGCTTTTTTTAGAGCCATTTGCATTGAAGTCTGTAAACATTGCGCATCGGAAGAAATAGAAACACTGTGCTTTAATTTTTCTGAACCAAATCCGTAACCTATTATTTTTAAGCCTTTATTTTTTTCAGTAGTTTTTTCTAAACAAAAACTTGCTGCAGCTTCCCCTAAAATCATGGTATTTTTATCTTTAGAAAAATCCATACTTCGGTTCGGAAAATCGGTTTTTCCAATAGGCGCATACAATTTTAATGCTTTCATTTGAGCAATTGTAAACGGTGTTAGTGGTGCTTCTGAACCGCCCACTAAAAACTTTTTACTCATGCCACTTTCTAACCAAGCCACTGCGTTCAACACCGAATGAAGCGCTGTAGAACACGTTATAGAATGACTTAAAGCTACACCCTCAATTCCTAAGTCTTGCATAACCCAAGAAGAGATATTACCAAGTGTTGTGCTTGGCGAAGCTAAAGTTGAAGATACTTTTTTGCTTAGAAATTCTTGATGATATTTTTCAAACAACGCAGTTGCTCCTCTTGATGATCCTATATTAACACCCACTGTTTCTTTCTCCCATCCTGCTTTTTTTATAGCCTTTCTAGCTGAAAAAATTGCATTTAAGACTGTATCATCTATTTGGTGGTATTTTTGATTTTCAGCCTGTAGACTTATAATTTCTTTACGATCCTCTTCTGTGATTTTGCTAACATAAACTTCCTCATCCTGAAATGGAACTTTTGAAAAAAGTGATTTTCCTGAGAGGTAATTTTTCCATACACTCTTTTTTGAAGTTCCTAAAGCAGAAATCGAGCCAGACGAGACAATAGCTATTGGGTTGATGGGCATCTATTTTTTTTGGCAAATATCTGAACTTAAATCCACAAAAAAAACTCCGGAAAAAAACCGGAGTTTCTTAGAAAAAATTAGGTTACCCCATACCTAATTTTCAATAACCCTTCATATAAACATATGATAATACTAATATCTCAATAAATTTATTAAAAAACAATTAATTTTTTATTTAATTAGCATTAAGCCGTATAATTGTTCAAACTTACAGGCATTATTTTTAATTATCACAAACCATCTAACACCTCTACTATAGCTTTATAAACTTCTGCTAACTCTTCCTGCTTAATTACATAAGGGGGTACAATATAAATTGTTCTTCCTAAAGGTCTTAAATAGACTCCTTTACTTAAAAAAGTATTAAAAATTTTATTCCTAGCTTTTCCATAACGCTGCAAATCTACCGCCAGATCTAATGCAAAAATCACCCCCATCGTTCTTGTCGCATTAACTTTTGGATGTAGCTTTATTTGCTCTTCAAAAGCGAGATTAGCTTCAGTTATTTTTTTTATTCCCTGTTGAATTTTTTCAGAATTCAATAATTCTATTCCCGCAAGTGCCGCTGCACAAGATAAAGGATTTGCCGTATACGTATGTCCATGGAACAATCCTTTTGCTAGATCATCATCATAAAAAGCATCAAATATTTTTTGTGAACAAGAAGTGGCTCCCATAGGCAACAAACCAGCAGTTAAGGCTTTAGACATACAAACCACATCGGGTTGTACCGATAAATAATCTGATGCGAATTTTTTTCCGGTTTTTCCAAAACCTGTCATCACCTCATCGGCTACCAAAATAATATCGCGGGTTTTACAAAAAGCCAAAATTTCCTGTAATCCGTTTTTATCGTGTATTTTCATCGCAGCAGCACCTTGTACTAAAGGCTCATAAATAAACCCGGCAAGGGGCGTTTCTTTATGAATTGATTTTATTTGCTCTAATATTTCTCCGGTATTTTTTCCGTTGGGCACCGGGATTCGTTTTACCGACAAAAAATGATCTTCAAAAGCGCCATGATAAACCGATAGATTAGAAACTGACATGGCGCCAAAGGTATCGCCGTGAAAGCCCTCTTCAAAAGCTAACATAGTTTTTCGCTCATGATTTTGGTTGTGATGGTACTGAAGTGCCATTTTTATACCAACTTCAGTAGCAGTTGATCCATTATCATTAAAGAAAATTTTCTGCTGCTCAGAAGGTAAAATACCAATCAATGCTTCCGCTAAATCTACGGCAGGTTGATGTGTAAACCCTGTAAAAACAACCTGATCTAATTGTTGCATTTGCCGATTAACTTTGTCAAGAATATAATCGTTACAATGTCCGTAAATCGACGTATACCAAGAACTAATAGCGTCTATGTATACGTTATTATCTTCATCGGTAATATAAACGCCTTTGGTCTTTTTTACGGCTAAAATTTCTTGCTGAACTTTATGTTGTGTTAACGGATGCCAGATATATTGCTGGTCGCGTTCTGTTATATTCATTATAAGGATTTTAATTTTTTCTGAAATAAATTTGCGTATTCTTTAACCACATTTTCATCAAAATAAGGTTCTTCTTCTATTCTTCCGATAATAGGAACACCGGTCATTTTTTTGATGATATTCTCGGTTGAAGGATTTTCTTCTCCACTGAAAATAATTCCGCTACAGCTTAAATTCCTCGCTTTTAAAGTTTCAATACTTAACAAGGTGTGATTTATACTGCCTAAATAATGGCGAGAAACAAGCACCACTTTATCGCTAGGCTGGATTAAATCGATAATTGTTTCGGTATTATTAATCGGCACCAACAGACCTCCGGCTCCTTCTAACACCAAATCATTTTCAGTTTTTGGTCTTTTGATGCTGTTTGCTTTAATTTTTATTTTATCTATTTCTGCTGCCGCATGCGGACTCATGGGTGTTTTTAAAGCAAATGCGTTGGGGTGAAAAACACTCTTTTTATTCAAAATTAGCTTTTTCACTTTATCGGTATCGCCAAAATCTAAATCGCCTGCCTGTATGGGTTTAAAATAATCGGCTTCTAAAGCCTCGGTAATTATGGCAGAAACAAGCGTTTTTCCTACTTCAGTTCCAATTCCTGAAACAACTATGGTTTTCATGAGATATTAAATTTTTGATTGCAATTTTCGCAGCGATATTTATAGGATACGTATAATGGCAAAACAACTACAAAGAGACAAATTATAAACGAAAAAAAAGATCGAAAGTCTGTAATACTTGTATAATAGCGGACTTTTTCGCTCTTGCATTTAGGGCATTCTATCGCATTTTTTTCGTCATCTAAAGAAAATTCAGAAATGCTTTGCAATACTTCTTCAGCAACTTTTTTGTCTTGCTTCCAAACTTTTAATTTTACGCCTCCAATAGCATTGCTTACTAACGGATCAGTATCAATAGTATATTGATCTGTTAAAAAAGCTTCAATTCCTTCTGACTCTATACGACCTTTTATAATCTGTGCTTCAGCAGAATACTGAAAGCGTGCAAGCGTAATCATTTTATCATTCATACAAACTGTTTTAACAGAGATAATGCTTCTTCCATTTCTTCCTTTGCGGTAAAACTATGCAAACAAAAACGCAATCGCTCTTTATCTTTAGCGACGGTTGGCGCTAAAATAGCTTTTACCCAAAAGCCTTTTTCGGCTAATAAAGCTGAAATTTCTTTTACTCTTGTAATACCAGAAAACACACAAGATTGAATAGCAGAATCACTTTCTATAAAATATTTTTCTAAATCCAATTCTTGCTGAAGTTTTTTAAAAACTATAATATTTTGCTGAAGTTTTTTTGGCGAATCACTCGTTTCTAATTCTTGATAAGCCGCATAAATAGTAGCTAATGAATGTGGTGGTAAAGCAGTGGTATAAATAAAACTACGGGCATAATTTGTTAAAAAATGACGTAATTTTTGATCTCCTAAAATAGCTGCGCCATGAGCGCCAATAGCTTTTCCGAAGGTTATTATTCTAGCAAAGATTTTGTCTTCTAACTGCAATTGCTGAATTAACCCGCTGCCTTGTTCTCCAAAAACCCCAACAGCGTGCGCCTCGTCTACAATTAAAAAACAATTGTACTCTTCACAAATTGCAGCTAATTTTTTTAAATCTGGTGAATCGCCATCCATTGAAAAAACACTTTCAGTAACCACAAAAATGTTTTCGATTTTACCTTTTAGCTTTGTTATTTTTTCAACTAAATCGATGAAATTATTATGCTGAAATTTTTGACTTTTTGCTAGGCTTAACCGAATTCCGTCTCGAATAGAAGCGTGCGAAAGTTCATCAAATAAAATAAGATCGTTGCGCTGTGGAACGGAAGACAGCAAACCAAGATTAGCATCGTAACCGGAATTAAACAACAAACAACTTTCTGACTGATGAAATTTGGCAAGCTGATTTTCTACAGTATTGTAAAGTGAATAATTCCCGGAAATTAAACGAGAACCTGTAGCACCGTTTTTTAGCAAGTAATTATTTTCTAAAATAGTTGAGGCTTGTTTAAAAATACTTGCAGAACGTGCAAAGCCTAAATAATCATTAGAAGAAAAATCGATTTGTTGATCAGGAAAATCATTCAAGTTTCTAAACGAATTGTTTCGTTTTCTCTCGTCAATTTTTTTTAGGATTCCTGATGGGTAATTTTGCACAAAGGATTAAAAATTTAGATTAATTTTCTGAAGACTTTTCTTCGGTTTTTTCTGTCTTTTTTTTCTTGTCTTTTTCTTCATCTTCTAAGCCGCTTGTCAACACGTGCGAATTCTCCTTATACTTCCCCTCCAATTCATCTAAGACAGAATTTTTCCACATTCCAACACCTAAAAAATAAGATGCTCTACCAATTAAATGAGCTCCTACCGGTGCAGTTAAGATTATAAACAAAATAATTGCCAAAACACGAGAAGTAACCGAAAGATCATCAAAATAAATAGCAGCACTAGCTAAAATTAGTCCAACACCTAGCGTAACTGCTTTTGTGGTTACCGAAATTCTTAGGTATGTATCTGGCATTCTTACAAAACCAATAGCAGCCAATAAAATAAAAATGGCGCCAAAAGTAGATAATATAATTATCGCGATATCACTCATCTTTTTCCTTTTTTTCTTTTCCTTTTGCTTTTGTTCGCTTTTCTAAATAATAAGAAAATGCTACCGTACTCAAAAAAGCAATCAAGCCCAAAATCATAGCTATATCTAAAAAGGTAGATTGATCGTAAACAATACTATACATCGCAATTAAAGTAATACCTATGGTGATGAGCAAATCTAGCGCCACCACTCTATCGGCAATACTCGGACCAATGACAAAGCGATAAAAAACCAATAAAACCGAAAGGGCTAAAATGGGCAATATGATATAATATAAATATTCTTCTATGGTCATCTTAAAATTTCAAGCAATTTTCGTTCAAATCCGTTTTTTATATCTTTTATAAACTCTTCTTTATCGGTAACATACATTGCGTGAACATACAATACTTTTCGATCTTCAGAAACATCTAAACTTAAGGTTCCCGGAGTTAGCGTAATTAAATTGGCAAGCAAACTAATTTCTAAATTTGTTTCTGCCTCTAGCGGTACTTTAACAATTCCCGGCGTCATATAGAACTTTTTTGTTACCACATCAAAAGCTACTTGCAGATTTGCCTTAATTAATTCAAAAAGAAAAAAGAAGATGAATGCAATTAATTTAGGTATTATTTTAAAATATTTTGCATCGCCGCGTGTTATTACAAAAAGAATAATAAAGCTTAGCACAAAACCGAACACGTAATTAGCGAATTGAAAATCTCCGGTAATGGCTACCCAAATAAATGTAAGCAATATGTTTGATAAAAATCTATTTTTCATCGTCTTAACTTTTTGGCATTACCGCTTTAATGTATTCTCCGTGGTTTAGTAATTCTCCTGCAATTCTGCTAGATATTTGCTGAATATGTTCTGCTCCAAACCCGATGTACAAAGATACTAAAGTAAGAAACACAACCGGAGCGATAAATTGCACCTTTCTTAAGTTTGTCATATCTTCAAAATACAAAAAATGTTCGCGTTTTGGTAGTTTTACAGGGTTTTTCCAAAACACTTCACTCCAAACTCGCGCAATAACGATTAAGGTTAACAAACTAGCAAAAATAATACCGCCAATAACTATATAATTATTAGTATCTAAACCGGCTAAAATCAAAGATATTTTTGGCCAAAATCCAGAAAGTGGCGGTATTCCTATTAGCGAGAAAAAAGGAATAGCGATCAGTAAACTTAATTTTGGATATTTTTCATATAAACCGCCTAAGCTTTTTATATTAATTGTCCCTTTAATACGGTAAATAACACCGCTAATCATAAAGAGGTTTGTTTTTACTATAATATCGTGAATCAAATAAAAGATCGCTCCGGCAATAGCAGCTTCGGTAAACATTCCTAACCCAGCAATCATAAACCCGATGTGGCAAATGATAAGGTATGAAAACACTTTACGCACATTTTTCTGAACCAGCGCCCCAATAGCACCGCTAAATAAAGTAAGCACCGCAATAATTAGAAGAATATCATCTAATAAAATATCGTCTAAAAAAATTAAGGTGAAAATTCTAATAAGCGCATAGACACCGACTTTGGTTAATAAACCACCAAAAATAGCCGAAACTGCCGAAGGTGGCGTATGATAAGACGCAGGCAACCAAAAATATAAGGGGAAAACAGCCGATTTAATTCCGAAACCTATTAAAAATAGAATCGCAGCAACTTCTACCAATCCTCTGTTTTCTAGTTTAGGAACAATCACCGCTAAATCTGCCATATTTAACGAGCCTGTTAAACCGTACATTACGGCAATAGCGGTTAAGAAAATTATAGAAGCTAAAATATTTAAGGTAAAATATTTTACGGCGCCTTCAATTTGTGGTTTTTCTCCTCCTAAAGTAATTAATACAAAAGAGCTGATAATAATAATTTCAAACCAAACATATAAGTTAAAAATATCGCCGGTTAAAAAAGCACCGATTAATCCCAAGAGTAAAAAATGAAAGATAGGAAAATACCCAAAGCGTAGTCGCGCAGGAATTACCGAAGCCGAGGAATAGCTAGAAACGGCCAAACCAGAAATAGAGGTTAATAAAACTAAAGTTGCTGCAAGCGTGTCGGCAACAAAAGTAATACCAAAAGGAGCATCCCAGCTTGCTGCTTGAACAGTCTGCGTTCCATTTGTCCAAACGTGGAAAAATAACCAGCCAGAAAGCGCCACACCCACGAGGCTACCGCAAATACTAATGATGCGCTGAAGATCTATTCTGCGCCAAACAAACATAAGTATTATACTTAGCAAAAGCTGAAATAATAATGGATAGGTAACTACTTGTTGCATCATACTTCTTCGTCGGTTGCATTCATTTTATCTATATCATCAGTATTTACCACTTTATAGGCTCTTTTTACCAAAATAATAGCAAAAGATTGGAGTCCGAAACTGATAACAATAGCGGTTAATATAAGCGCCTGCGGAACAGGATCTGCATAAATTTCTGAAAACATTTTAGCATCTTCAGGTATAATTGGCGGATGCCCTTTTGTAATTCTTCCCAAAAGGAAAATCAGCAAATTTGCTCCGTTACTAATAATTATTAAACCGATAATTAATTTTACTAAACTTCTTCGTAAAATCATATACAGTCCTGCTGCATATAAAACCCCGGTCATTATTGCAAGTAATAATTCCATAATTAAGCTGACTCTGAGATTGTAAAGATTATCGTTAAAGTTACTCCTTGCACTACCAAATACACGCCAATATCAAAAAATAAAGCAGTACCGATAGAACCAATAACAGGTAAAGGATGATGTAACCAAAGTCCGGTCATAAACGGTTCATCAAAACCAACTACCGGCAACAAACCACTTAAAAATGAAAGCGCCAAACCGGCCGGCATTAAATAACCCGGATGAAATTTTAATAGTTTTTTAGTGTCCTTTAATCCGTTGGCAAAAGCATGCAACACAAAAGCGATTGAAGCTATTAAACCACCTACAAAACCACCGCCCGGTAAATAATGACCACGCAGCAGAATGAATATTGAAAATAGTAACAATATTGGAAGTAAATAATTTGATGCCGTACGTAATATTATTGTTTTCATCTTCTTTCTACTTTATCGTTGGCCTCGTTCTGTTGATTTCAATCGTAATTTTAATAAACCAAAAACTCCAATTGCGGCAATAGCCAATACAGATATTTCTACCATGGTATCTGCTCCTCTAAAATCAACTAAAATTACGTTGACTACATTTTTCCCGTGTGCTTCAATGTAAGAATTCTTCGCATAAAACTCACTTATTTCCTCATTAACCGGTTGTGCTAAAACCTCTAGTGCCAAAATAGAAATTAAACCACCAAAGGCGATTGATAAAATTCCATCTCTAATTCTATTTTTATAGTCTGACAAAGACAAGTATTTTGGAAGTCTATACAACACCAAAACAAATAGTATGACCGTTAAGGTATCAATAGCAAACTGTGTCATTGCTAAATCCGGCGCGCTATAAAATACAAATAATAAACAAATAGAATAACCCATAACTCCCATTGCAGCTACAGCGGCTAATCTTGATTTTGTAAACACGGTAAAAATTATAGCAAAAAACATGATGCCTACAACAATACCTTCATAAATAGTTAATTTAGAAAAAGAGGCATAATCAATTTTATAAGTGGTGTTTTGCAATAAAACCCAGGAAACCAATGCTACTAAAAAAACGATGATGGTAGAAACATAATTTCTTAAATAACCATTTTGAAATGTGTTTGTCCAGAGACTTGAAAATCTTTCAAACACATTATTAAATTGTTCTAAGATATTTTTTGGGGAAATTACTTCTAACGAATTGATGAAGTTTTCTAGTTTCTTTGACGGTTTCAATAAAAAATACATAGCCACTCCAGAACCAATGGTAAGCGCACTTAAGGCTAAAATTGGTGTAAAGCCATGCCAAAATTTTAAATGAATTTCCTCGGTAGGTAAATTTAAGGAAGAAACAATTGGTTTTATTAAAGCCCCCTCAATTAACCCCGGAAATAAACCGAATAAAATTCCAAGCGAAGCCAATAAAACGGGTGGAAACCAAATAAAGAAATCAGGATATTTTGTTTCCTTAAATTCTTCCGGTAATTTTCCGAAGAAGGGCTTAATTCCCGCAACATAACCCGCATAAGAAATAAATACGTTTGTGATTAAAGCCAAAGCGGTAAGCAATACGACTGAATTCTCAAAATGCAGCGTTCCTTCATAAATTAAATCTTTTCCGATAAAACCAATACTTGACGGAATTCCCGCATTAGAAAGTGCCGCTAAAACACCGGCAATCGCAACAGGAAGCATCACTCTTCGTAACCCGCGAAGTTGGGTAACATCTCTGGTTTTTGTTCCTAAATCTATGGCTCCGGTAATTAAAAATAAAGTTGCTTTATAAAGTGCATGAACCAAAATAAAAACTGCTGCGGCTAAAAGAGAGGCTTCGGTTCCTAAACCGATTAAGAAAACTAAAATCCCTAATGCTGAAATAGTTGAATAGGCTAAAATCCCTTTTAAATCGGTTCTAAAAATCGTGTGCACTGCGGAATAAAGCATGGTAATTCCGCCGACAATTATAAGTGAAGTATTCCAAAAAGCCTCTCCACCTAAAACCGGTGTTAATCTTAATAATAAATAAATTCCCGCTTTTACCATTGTTGCCGAATGCAAATAGGTAGAAACCGGAGTTGGTGCTTTCATCGCGCCGGGTAACCAAAAGTGAAAAGGAAACTGTGCCGATTTGGTAAAGGCTGCGCCAAAAATTAAAGCAACTGCTAAAATATAATATTCGCTTCCGGTGATGACGGAAGGATCTTGCATCATTTCTGCAATAGAATAAGTTCCCGAAATACTTCCTAACACAATTGCTCCCGCAAGTAAAAGAAGTCCGCCAATGCCGGTAATTCCCAAAGCAGTTAAGGCTGATTTTCGAGAAGCTTCATTTGTATTATTAAATCCAATTAAGAAAAAAGAACTAATACTGGTTAATTCCCAAAAAACGAATAAAGAAATTACATTATCAGACAACACTAATCCCAGCATTGCTGCCATAAACGCGCTTAAATATCCGTAAAAGCGGTCGAGAAATTTATGTGTTTTTAAGTAGGCAGAAGTATAAGCAAAAACCAAGAAGCCAATTCCGGTAATCATCAGCGAAAAAAGCAATGAAAGTCCGTCTAAGGTAAAACTTAGATTTACACCAAAAGAAGGAATCCACTCGTAGTTTCTGACAATGGTTTTTCCTTGAGAAATTTCACCAATAAATTGAGCAAAATAAATGAATAAGCCAAGTGGCAAAAGACTTGGCAAGAGTGAAAATTTCCCTTTTACAAAACGCCCCAAAAATATAAGGAGAACAGAAAAGGAAAAACCCGTTAATATTGCTGTTAGCATATTTTTAAATCTGAATTACAAATATAAAAGTATTATTTGAAGTGGCTCAGGTTCTACCAATTATCGCACTTAGGTTTAACAACTTCATAACATTATTGTATTATTCAACTTTCTTTAAAAAATTATTGTTATTCGATAATTTTAAATACATTTGTTATTGAAAAACGATAATTTAAAAACATGCGAGTATTACAAATTCTTAAAACCCTAATCAATTTTTTGTTTATTATATATACATTGGTATATATTTCAATGATTTTTCTCTGTATATATTTTTTATGCTTTGAACATGAGATTCCTTCATTTTTAAATATAAAAATAAACAACCTCAGAATTAGCCATACCAGCGAAATTACTGAAACAGGTAAAGCAATATCTTTTTTTATCACTTATTTTATAGTCTTAAGCTTAACCTTAGGTAGTTTATTTTTTCTTCGGAAATTTGTACACGACATTAAACCAAGAAATATTTTTACCAAAAAACAAACACATTATCTAAAACGAATTGGACAATGTATTGTCGGGGCAACTTTAGCAAAGTTTATATTTACTATTTTATGGAGGTTATATTTTAATATAACAAATGGAGACTTAAGTGCAGAAGTTTATGCTGAATTAGGTTTTGGTGCTACCGATCTTTTTGGAAATGAATTCTTCATCATTTGCATTGGCTTATTTTTCCTGTTTCTTGCAAAATTATTTAGCATCGCTCAACGTCAAAAAGAAGAAAACGAATTAACTATTTAAGATGAAATATATCCTCAAAACTTTAATCGATTTCATGTTCTATTTATTGGGATTAGGAATTTTGTGTATCGCCTTTTTATTCATAATAGGATTGTATAACTTAGATTTTAAATATCTTTTTATGATTAGCGCTCCTGCAGAAAAAATCACAGCAGCTGTAATCATAATCGGTATTTTAAATTGTATCATTTCAATACTATTTTTCTTTGGTGTGGGCTATCTACGCGAAGCTGTAAAAGCGTTTATGGAGAAGAAAATATTTCAATTAAAAACGGTTTTATATTTTAAGCGTTCAGGAATTTATTTATCCAGCTGTGCAACTTTAGGTTTTATTTCTCGTTCGTTAGCTATTATTTATTTGAGAGTTGATAATAATGGATCTGGTTTTGGTTTAGGATATTCCAGTTTACTTATTTTTATGCTGATTTGCGGCTTATGTTTTATTTTAATTAGTCATGTATTAAAAGAATCGGTTGCTCTGAAAGAAGAAAACGATTTAACAATTTAAAAAATGAGCATCTATATCAACCTCGATAAAGTATTGGAAGATCGCGACATGAAATCTCATGAATTAGCTGAAAAAATAGGAATAACGCGTGCCAACCTTTCTATTTTAAAAACCGGAAAAGCCAAAGCCGTTCGCTTTTCTACCCTAGAAGCCATCTGCGAAGTTTTAGATTGCCAACCCGGCGATATTTTAGAATATAAAGCCGACTAACACAATAAATTTTCAATTTTTACTATAGCTATATATGAAGCAATTATTTTCGGTTATTTTTTTGAGCTTAGTATTTTTTTGCAACGCACAAAAAGACAGCACCACCGGTCCTCATTATAAAAAATACCTCAATAAATTATCGGTAGATGCATTTACACTTAGTCGTTCTAACGAATTTGAAATTTATAATGAAACCAAAGATAAACGCTTAGCCTTAATTCCTAATCGAAAAACTACCTTAGGTTTTTCGGCTAATTATGACATTTTAGCTTTTGGTTTTAGTTTTGCGCCGCGCTTTTTTACTGAAAATAAAAACAACAAAGAATCTACGCTCTATTCTTTTTCAACGGCTATCACACCAGGACAGTGGATTCATAAACTTGATGTTTTTTACCAAAAAGGAATGACATTTTACCCTGAAGAGGCGGATAAAATATATATTCCTGATTTAAAAAGCTTTAAAATTGGTGGCAAAACATCGTATAATTTTAATGAAAATTTTTCGTGGCGTGCCCGAAATTTTGGTAACGAACGACAATTAAAAAATGCCGGTAGTTTTATTCCCTCACTTTTTTACAATTACACCTCACTTCAGGATATTGAAGAAGTTCCGTACAGCACCAAGTCAAAATTTATAAATATTGCCATAGCTCCGGCTTATTATTACAACTGGGTAATTAACGATCATTTTTTAGTTTCCGGCGGACTTTCGGTCGGACTGGGAATGACGCAAACCATTGCCAGTGGAAACAACGTTACTAGTTTACTCACCACCAGCAGTCTGGACATTTCATTAGGCTATCATTCCGATAATTTTTTTGGCGGTATAATTTCGCGCGGAACCATTCAGAAGCGTCCCAACAGCGCCAATGTAATTGCAAACGACACCACACGTTACTTTTCATTTATTGTAGGTTATCGATTTAATGCACCCAAAGCTTTAAAGAATTTTGTCGGTAATTTAAAAGAGAAGTTGTAAGAGTTTAAAAATTTGATTTGTATTTTGACAATTAAAAGAAAGTATACAAATATTATTTCAATGAGAAAAAACCACTATCCATTTATAGTTTTTTTGAGTTTATTTTTAATGTTCATAACAAGCTCTTGCAGCCAAACTGTAAAAAAAGGAGAAAGTAAGCTTATAGTAGAGCAGAATGGCAAAGACTATAATTTTAAAATAGAAGAATCCGGTTTAAAATTAAATCCTGAAAATGAAATACAATGCTCCAATTATTACAGCTACAAAAGCAATACTGAAACAGGTTTTCAGATAAATGCCGGAAAACTAAAAAGAGTTATTTCAGCATTAACCGATATTGATGAAATTAATATCAGCATCGAAGCTGATACTACTTACGGAAAATTCTTTAATATAGATTATAATGGAAAAATTACATCAGAAAGTAATGAGTTTATTTTAAATAAACTATTGGAGTATTACAAGTTAGAAATGATTCCTACTGAGAAAAAAGTAGATGTATTTATGCTAGGTATTATCGAGCCAAATAAACTTAACCCTATTCATAACGACAAATCTATACCAATAAAGTCAACTCTTAACCGTATTGAAAATCAATTCATTTTTAAGAATTTACCGTTAAATGTTCTTGCAAAACAACTTCAAAATTTTTATAACCAACGTTTTGAATATATTGATTCAAATGATAAAACGTATAATTTAAAAATAGAAATGAAAAATGATTTAAATAAAACAGTAAGTTTTCTAGAAAAAGAATACGGAATTAGCATTTCTAAAAAGGAAATAGAAACTACTATTTACAGAGTCGTAAAGAAAGATTGAAAAATTATCTTAAGCTAAAAAAAAGCGCATTCTTAAAAAAGAATGCGCTTTTTAATATTATTTGTCAGAAAAATTAATCTGCTAAAATAACCGCTTTATTATTTTTCATTTCGAGAACCCCACCTTTTATATGTAAATGGTATTTATTATCAGCTTGTTTTACAAACTGATCCTCAACCGCTTCTTCAACAGTAAACGTTCCTTCAATTTTAACATCGCCTTCTTCTAATACAGAAACAATAGGCTCGTGATTATTCAGCATCTGAAATTCTCCTTCTACACCCGGAACAGTCACTGAAACTACCTCAGCGCTTAATAATACTTTTTCCGGAGTTACAATTTCTAAATACATAAGATTTTTTTTGCGTGGTTGTAGCTATTATGATTCTGCTAACATTTTCTCTCCTGCTTCAATAGCATCTTCGATACTACCTTTCAAGTTAAATGCTGCTTCAGGAAGATGATCTAATTCACCATCCATAATCATATTAAATCCTTTGATAGTCTCTTTAATATCTACCAACACACCTTTAAGACCCGTAAACTGCTCTGCTACGTGGAAAGGCTGTGATAAGAAACGTTGAACACGTCTAGCTCTACCAACCGCTAATTTATCTTCTTCAGATAATTCTTCCATACCAAGAATAGCAATAATATCTTGCAATTCTTTATAACGTTGTAATAACTCTTTTACACGCTGTGCACAGTTATAATGAGCTTCTCCTAAAATATCTGCCGTTAAAATTCTTGATGAAGATTCTAATGGATCTACTGCTGGATAAATACCAAGCTCAGCAATTTTACGAGATAATACAGTTGTTGCATCTAAGTGGGCAAAAGTTGTTGCCGGCGCCGGATCCGTTAAATCATCTGCCGGTACGTAAACCGCCTGTACAGATGTAATCGATCCTTTTTTAGTTGATGTAATACGCTCCTGCATCGCCCCCATTTCAGTTGCTAAGGTTGGTTGGTAACCTACCGCAGATGGCATACGTCCTAAAAGTGCTGACACCTCTGAACCTGCTTGCGTAAAACGGAAAATGTTATCGACGAAGAAAAGTACATCTTTTCCTTGTCCATCTCCTGCTCCATCACGGAAGTATTCTGCAATTGTTAATCCAGAAAGCGCTACACGAGCACGTGCTCCCGGTGGCTCATTCATCTGTCCGAATACGAAAGTTGCTTTCGATTCTTTCATCGCGTTTTTATCTACTTTTTGTAGATCCCATCCACCTTCTTCCATGGTATGCATAAAGTCGTCTCCGTATTTAATAATACCAGACTCAAGCATTTCTCTTAAAAGGTCATTTCCTTCACGTGTACGTTCTCCAACTCCAGCAAATACTGAAAGTCCACCGTGACCTTTTGCAATATTATTAATTAACTCTTGAATAAGTACGGTTTTACCAACACCAGCACCCCCGAAAAGTCCAATTTTACCACCTTTTGCGTACGGCTCAATCAAGTCAATTACCTTAATACCGGTAAATAAAACTTCTGTAGAAACCGAAAGGTCTTCAAATTTTGGAGCTTCACGGTGAATAGACATTCCGTCTTTTCCGGTTTTTGGTAATTCTCCCATACCATCAATAGCGTCTCCAGTTACATTGAAAAGACGTCCGTAAACATCATCTCCAATTGGCATTTGAATTGGGTTTCCTGTTGCAACCACTTCAGTTCCGCGACTTAATCCATCGGCAGAATCCATAGCAATGGTTCGCACAGTGTTTTCACCAATATGCGTTTGAACCTCAAGAACTAATTTTGACCCGTCTTTCTTTGTAATTTCTAAGGAATCGTAAATCTTTGGTAATTCAGCGTTCTCTGTGTTAAACTCAACGTCAACAACAGGACCGATAATTTGAGCAACTTTACCTGTAACTTTAGACATTATCTAATTCTTTAATTTATAGTTTGTAATGCGGAAAAATGTCTTTGCTTTTTCCGGCTGCAAAGATAGCTAATTTTTATGATATCTTACACCTGTATTTTCGAAAATTAATTTCTTCCTAAAAAAATTATTCTACCGTTACCGATTTCGCTAAGTTCCTAGGCTGATCTACATTTTTACCTAGCATTACCGCAATATGATACGAAAGTAATTGTAAAGGTATTGTTGTTAAGAGCGGCGTAAAGGCTTCAATTGAATCTGGAATTTCAATTACATAATCTGCTAATTCTCGTACATTTTCATCTCCTTCTGTCACAATACCGATAATTTTTCCTTTACGTGATTTTATTTCTTGGATATTACTGACTACTTTTTCGTAATGCCCTTTTTTGGTAGCAATCACAACTACCGGCATCATTTCATCAATTAAAGCAATTGGTCCGTGTTTCATTTCGGCAGCCGGGTAGCCTTCTGCGTGAATGTATGAAATCTCTTTCAACTTTAGCGCACCTTCTAAAGCTACTGGAAAATTAAAGCCTCTTCCTAAGTATAAAAAGTTGGCTGATTCTTTATATTTTTCAGCTACAACTTGAATGTGCTCATTAGATTCTAAAGCTTTAGTAATTTTATCAGGAATCATTTCTAATTCGCGCAAGTAATAATGGAAATCAGTATTATTAATTGTTCCTTTTGCTTTTGCTAATTTTAAAGCAATTAAACTCAAGACGGTTATTTGTGTGGTAAATGCCTTTGTAGAGGCTACACCAATTTCGGGTCCGGCGTGGGTATATGCTCCGGCGTGAGTTTCTCTAGAAATAGAAGAACCAACCACATTACAAACACCAAAAACAAAAGCTCCTTTTTCTTTTGCCAATTTAATTGCAGCCATCGTATCAGCAGTTTCTCCAGATTGAGAAATTGCGATTAATACATCGTCTTGATCTATTACAGGGTTTCTATATCTAAATTCTGAAGCATATTCTACCTCAACAGGAATCCGTGCTAAATCTTCAAAAATATATTCGGCTACTAAACCTGCGTGCCAAGAAGTTCCACAAGCCACGATAACAATGCGCTTAGCATTTAAGAATTTTTCCAAATTATCATCCACACCAGCCATTTTAATGATACCTTTATCTACAAGCATTCTACCACGGTAGGTATCGGTAATTGCCTTTGGCTGTTCGTAAATTTCTTTTAGCATAAAATGATCAAAACCATTTTTTTCAATTTGTTCCAAATTCAATTGTAGCTTTTGAACATACGGAGCTACTTCGGTATCATTTTGAATTTTTCTAAGCTTTATATCTTTTCCTCTCCTAACAACAGCCATTTCTCCATCTTCCAAATAAATAGCGTCGTTTGTGTATTCTATAAAGGGAGAAGCATCAGAGGCAATAAAAAACTCATCGTCTCCCACACCGATTGCCAATGGACTTCCTAAACGAGCCACTACAATTTCGTCTGGTTTACTTTTATCAAAAACCGCAATCGCGTAAGCTCCTATTGTTTGGTTTAAGGCGATTTGTACAGCCTTACCTAATTTTACATCTTCTTGCTTTTTCACGTCCTCAATTAAATTAACCAACACTTCAGTATCAGTATCTGACGTAAAAGTATAGCCTCGCTGAATAAGTTCTTTTTTTAAGGTTCCGTAATTTTCAATAATTCCATTATGAATTATAACAAGATTTCCTGAATTGGAATAATGTGGATGGGAATTAACATCGTTTGGAACCCCGTGTGTTGCCCAACGTGTATGCCCTATTCCAATAGTTCCATCGGTGCTAATTTCTTGCTCCAAACGGTTTTTTAAATCCTTGACCTTACCTTTGGTTTTGCTGATTTTTAAATCCTTGCCATCATAAAGTGCAATTCCTGCACTATCATATCCTCTATACTCTAAACGCTGCAATCCTTTTAAAACGATAGGATAAGCATCTCTTTTTCCTATATAACCAACAATTCCACACATAATTATTCTGCTTGTGTATAAAAAATATTCAACTTTAATTTTTTTGTATCCGTAGGAGCATTTACTCCATGTAAAACAGTTCCCTCTTGAGAAATTGATGCTGATGATGGCGCTATATCTATTTCCTCTTCCTCTGCTACCTCTACAGCTATTTGACTTACAACATTTACATTTTGAGTAACATAAACTCCTAAACGCGTGTTAGTTGAGTCGTTATTAATAATATTATGAATATAATCTGTAATTCTCAATTTGTAAAAACGATTGCCGTTTTCGTCTGTCGAAAGCGGACCTAAGTGATTAAAGCGAGAAGTGCTCCCATTATCTGTAGCTGATATGTCATTTGCGTAATCTGCCAAAATACTACCATTATTAACATCATAGATAAATATTCTTTCAGGCTCATGATCTCCTTCCGGCACCTCAGACTCGTTTACATAAAAGCTTAGGTTTGCTTCATTTACCAACCAATTTGAATCTCTAATAGAATCTAATTGTTGTGTATCCTTAAAGATATCTATAATTGCCAATGAACCCTGACCTCCTTTTAGGTATAAGTTATCTTGTGAAGGAATCTCTTCATATTCACTTTCATAAACATTTACAATATTAGGTCCAAAGGTTAGTCTAAACTCATTATTATTTTCTATTTCTTCTCCATCTATATCTTGAATAGTAGATCTGTAATATAAAGTTATGTTAGCACGGTTTTCTATTTGGTCCGGCTCTGAGGATGGATTTAAATTAAGTAACATTCCTATCCCTTCTTGAATACTAGGATCTACTTTAAAATAAAGCCCTCTAAAATAGTTTCTAAAATTATCTTGACTTAAAAGCACAGATGTCCCTTCTTTATCAATAATTTTATCTTGAAAAAAGTCTACCGGCAAAGCCAGTCTTAATTTTGGATTAGTTCTAATGGTATCAAGTCCACCATCATCGTTTGGCTCGTAAGTAATAATTTCATTAGCTGAAGGTGTAAAATTATCAACTTCTAAAATTGGGGTGCTTTCTATATTTTGCTCAAATTGTTCTTGTTGATCTGAATAATATACCTGAGGCTCATAGTTATTATTAGGATCTGTACTTCTCAGAAAATAATTAGACTCATGGATTGAAAAATTAATAGGACCGCTCCCAAAAATAGAATCTAAAACATAAGTACTTCCATTGGAAGATTGCTCTGTAATACTACTGTAATAAGGAAAGGTTAAAATTACGCTATCTAAAACGGTGTTATCACCAAAATCAGGATCCGTAGACTCCAACCTAACTTGCGTTAAAATATTCGCATTTGTTTTTCCGTAAACCGGGTCATTAAAAACACCCAGGTTATGGCCTGTTAACGCACTTGTTTGAATTCGTTCAATTTTACGATTATAGGCATCAATTTCTACCTCATCAAACAACAAGGCGTCAAAATTATTATTTCCTACAATATTACTTCCTACTTCACTAAAATCATCCTCACAAGAAGTGAAAGAGATTAATGCAATAAAAATTAATGCAAAAAATCTCATTACTTTTTTTATATTCATTCTAATCATTTTCTGTTTCATTCAACACATCCTTCAGATAAAACTCCTGGTAGGCTTGTGCAAATTCTTCTTTCGATTTAAAATCTAAAACCGGTTTATCTATAGCTTCCATATACTCATCTAGAGAGCTTGGAATTTCTGCACTTCCTTTTATAACAGCATCAGAGTTATCTATTGCTGTTTTCATTAGGTTTTCGTAATTCGGTGCTTTTTCCAGGTGAGCTACATTTTCATCAGATAAGCCATCAAAAAGCACTTTTTTGTACATATCTTCAGCTAAATCAGCTTCAAAACCTTTGTCATAAACCGAAGTAACTATTTTCGACTTATTGAACAACGGTTCATTTCCATAATAATTGCGTAAATACAATGGCAATAATGAAGCCAACCAACCATGTACATGAATAATATCTGGCGACCAGTTTAATTTTTTTACCGTTTCGATAACGCCTTTTGCAAAAAAGATAGCACGTTCATCATTATCTTCAAATAGATTTCCATCTTCATCCGTAAAAGTTGCTTTACGCTTAAAGTAATCTTCGTTATCTATAAAATAAACCTGCATGCGCTCTTTTGGAATAGAAGCAACTTTAATGATAAGCGGCATATCAAGATCATTAATCACCAAATTCATTCCAGACAATCTAATTACTTCGTGTAATTGATGTCTTCTTTCATTGATATTTCCAAACCGAGGCATAAAAATACGTATCTGTCCGCCTTGACTATTCACCATTCTTGGTGCTTCAAAAGACATTGATGATATTTCTGTTTCCGGGAGGTATGGGATTACCTCTGAAGATACGTACAAAATGCGCTTATCTTTCATAAAATTTTTACTCTTTGTATTACTATTAACGATAAAAAACAGGCAAAATTACAAAATTTTATGCAGTCTGCCAGTAATATATTAGTTTTGCACGACTTAAATTTGAAACGAGTGCAAGTATTTTATAAGAAAAAGGAACTGATTTCCTTTGTTAATGCGCAAAAAGAAGCGGCTAAAATCATTGGTTTTGTACCCACCATGGGAGCGCTTCATGAAGGACATTTATCATTAATTGCCGAAGCAGAAAAAACTTGCAATTTAGTTGTAGTGAGTATTTTTGTAAATCCGACACAATTTAACAATGCTTCTGATTTAAAAAAATATCCACGAACACTAGAAAATGATCTTAACCTTTTAGAAAAGCAATTTGATAATTGTATTATTTTTGCTCCTTCTGAAAATGAAATTTACGAAGATGATCTACGTGCCGAACATTTTGACTTTGGTGCATTAGCCAAGCAAATGGAAGGGAAATACAGAGACGGACATTTTGACGGTGTTGGCACTATTTTAAAGCGTTTATTTTCTATCATCCAACCCGATAAAGCTTTTTTTGGCGAGAAAGATTATCAGCAATTTTGCATCGTAAAAAAACTGGTTAAAATTACCGGTCAACCGGTAGAAATAATTGGCTGCCCAATTCACAGAGAAGCTAACGGACTTGCTAGGAGTTCTAGAAATAAACAACTTAGCGAAAAAGAAAGAGAAGAAGCCGGTCTTATTTTTGAAACACTAAAACAAGTGCAAGAAAAATTTGGCACAGAATCTGCTTCAAGTATAAGAAATTGGGTTGAAGAAAAATTTGAAGCAAATAATACGTTAGATCTGGAGTATTTTGAAATTGCCGATGCAGATTCATTGGAGCCCATTGAAGAAAAAAATAATAAAAAAAAATACCGTGCATTTATTGCCACTTATGCCAATAATGTAAGGTTAATAGATAATATCGCACTAAATTAAAAACGTTTTATAACTTACCCTTATGCAAATTCATGTTGTAAAGTCTAAAATCCATCGTGTTAAAGTTACTGGAGCCGATTTAAACTATATTGGCAGCATTACCATAGACGAAGACTTAATGGAGGCAGCCAATATTATTGAAGGTGAAAAAATTCAGATTGTAAATAATAATAATGGCGAAAGATTAGAAACTTACGTTATTCCCGGTCCTAGAAATAGTGGTGAAATTACACTTAACGGAGCCGCGGCAAGAAAAGTTGCCAAAGGAGATATTCTTATTTTAATCACTTATGCAATGATGAGTGTAGAAGAAGCAAAGGCTTTTAAACCTTCGCTTGTTTTTCCTAACGATGAAAATTTATTAGCTTAGCAAATCTTGCAAAAAAAGAAACGCATAAAACTATTAAAAATAATACTCCCACTCGCTTTAGGAGTTTTTTTAATCTTTTATTCTGTACAAAGTGCAAGTCCAGAAGAACGGCAAGCTTTATTCAATAATATTTTAGATGCAGATCCTTTTTGGATTTTTCTATCCTTAGCTTGCGGAATTTTATCGCACCTTTCTAGAGCTTATCGGTGGAAATTTCTGTTAGAACCTTTAGGTTATAAACTAGGTTTTGCTAATAGCTTTATGGCTGTAATGGCAGCTTACTTAGCCAATTTAGGCATTCCCCGATCCGGTGAAGTTTTACGAGGCGCCAGCATTGCCACTTATGAAAATATTCCTTTTGAAAAAAGCTTCGGCACCATCATTTCAGAGCGTGTTGCAGATCTTGTAATGCTATTACTTATTTTAGGAATTACTCTTATTTTTCAAGCAGAAACTATTCTGCCTTATTTTCAAAAGCACAATATCAATCCGTTTTTTACGCTTATTTTACTTTTTATCCTTGTTGTTTTAGGCGTTTTTTTTATTAAAATTTTACAACGTTCCACACATCCTTTTTTAGTGAGAATAAAAAATTTCGCCAAAGGAATTTTAGAAGGAATGAACAGCATTCTGCATATGAAGAAGAACAAACCGTTTATTTTTCATACTATTTTTATTTGGCTAATGTATATTTTAATGTTTTATCTCGCAAAATTTTCGGTTACAGGAACAGCTTCGTTAGAAATTGGTGCTGTTTTAGTAGCTTTTGTGGTAGGCTCATTTGCTATTTCTATAACCAATGGCGGTATTGGCATTTATCCTATTGCAATTGGTGCCGTTTTATTGCTTTTCGGAATTCCAAAAGAAGATGGCGAAGCTTTCGGTTGGGTGGTCTGGGGAACACAAACACTCTTAAACCTTGTAATTGGCGGTTTATCGATGTTTTTTCTTCCTATTCTAAATCAAAAAAAGTGATTTTTTTTGTTATCTTTCCATTCCTAAAATTCCAAACCATGAAAAAGTATATCGTATTCATGTTACTGTTTTATTCAGTGACGTTAATAGCGCAAATTGAATATAAAGTTGTCCAATCGGAAACACTTCAAGATAGTCGAGAGATAAAAATTCAACTTCCGAGAAATTACAACAGCAATCCCGAAAAATCTTATCCTGTTTTTTTTGTACTCGATGGCGATTATTTATTTGAACCGGTTGCAGGAAATGTAGATTATTACAGTTACTGGGAAGACATGCCAGAATCTATTGTAGTCGGTATTAATCAATCAGGAAAAAGAAGAAAAGACTCCGAGTACGATAAAGAAACATATTTACCCACCAAACAAGGAGCAGAATTTTTTGAATTTATTGGCGGCGAACTACTTCCATTGATTGATAAAAATTACAGAACAGCAAAATTCGCCATCATTGTTGGACACGACCTCACGGCAAGTTTTATGAATTACTATCTTTTAAAAGAGAATCCGCTCTTTAAAGGTTATATTAATTTAAGTCCAGATTACGCGCCAGATTTAAAAAACAGAGTAGCTAATGCATTAAGTAAAAGTGAGTCTAAAATATGGTATTATTTAGCTACCGCAACCGATGATATTAAAGCCCTGAAAGACGATAATATTGCAATGAATAAATTATTAGAAAGTATTGAAAATGATAAATTCTATTATTATTTTAATAATTTTGAAGATGCGACACATTATTCACTTGCAGGAAGAGGAATTCCGCAAGCCATAGAAAGTATTTTTTCAATTTATCGCCCTATTAATCAAAAAGAGTTTGAAGAAAATGTAATTCCTACCAAAGGTACTTTTTACGAATATTTACTCGATAAATATACCACGATTGAAGAACTTTACGGATTAGATATAACAGTACGCGTAAACGATTTTATGTATATTTCTGATGCTATTGAAGATAACGAAAAATGGGAGCAATATAAAGATCTAGGAAAACTTGCTAATGATGAGCATCCTAATAAAATGTTGGGCAGTTATTTTTTAGCTCGCCATTACGAAGAAACCGGTGATACAAGAAAAGCTATGAAAGCCTATCAATCTGCTTTTGCCTTAGAAGAAGCCGCTTACCTTACCAAAGATATGATGCTAAAAAAAGTAGAACAAATTAAACAAGACTTCGGTTACTAATTTATGGCTAAAACAAAAACTACTTTTTATTGTCAAAACTGTGGTGCCCAACACTCCAAATGGCAAGGGCAATGTTCTTCTTGTAAACAATGGAACACCTTAGTTGAAGAAGTTATTCAAAAAAAAGACACGAAAGACTGGAAGACCGAAAAATCACCAGTAAAAAGAACACCAAAGCCAACTTTAATTAATGATATCCAATACGAACAAGAAACACGTTTAAACACCAATAATAATGAGCTTAATCGTGTTTTAGGCGGAGGTCTTGTTCCAGGTTCTTTAACCTTACTTGGCGGAGAACCCGGTATTGGTAAAAGTACCTTATTGTTGCAAATTTCTCTTCACCTAAATTATAAAACCTTGTACGTTTCAGGCGAAGAAAGTCAGCAACAAATTAAAATGAGGGCAGAACGTATTAATCCAACTCCTGCCAATTGTTATATTCTAACCGAAACAAAAACACAACAAATATTTCGGCAGATTGAAAAATTAGAGCCAGAGATTGTCATTATCGATTCTATACAAACTCTTCATAGCGATTTTATTGAAAGTGCTCCCGGAAGTATCTCGCAAATCAGAGAATGTACTTCAGAGTTAATAAAATTTGCTAAAGAAACTCACGTGCCGGTTTTATTAATTGGCCACATTACCAAAGAAGGAAGTATCGCCGGACCCAAAATTTTAGAGCATATGGTCGATACGGTTTTACAATTTGAAGGCGACCGAAATCATGTGTATCGAATTTTACGTGCTCATAAAAATCGTTTTGGCTCTACACACGAATTAGGAATTTACGAAATGCAAGGCGAAGGTTTGCGCGAAGTTACCAATCCTTCAGAAATATTAATTTCCAAAAATGATCAAGACCTCAGTGGTACTGCTATTGCTTCAACCTTAGAAGGAATGCGACCGTTAATGATCGAAATTCAAGCCTTGGTAAGTACCGCGGTTTACGGAACCCCACAACGTTCCACAACCGGTTATAATGCCAAACGACTAAATATGATTTTAGCAGTCCTAGAAAAAAGGGCAGGTTTTCGATTAGGTGCTAAAGACGTTTTCTTAAATATTACCGGAGGAATTTCCGTAGATGACCCCGCTATAGATTTAGCCGTTGTTGCCGCCATACTTTCTTCTAATGAAGATATTGCAGTAGAACGTGATATTTGTTTTGCAGCAGAAGTAGGTTTAGCCGGAGAAATTAGACCTGTACCGAAAGCTGAACAGCGCATTTTAGAAGCCGAAAAATTAGGCTTTGCTACAATTTTAGTTTCTAAACAAACCAAACTTCCTCAGAAAAAATTCAACATTACCATTCAAAAAGCATCACGAATTGAAGAAGTAGTAGAATATTTATTCGGTTAAATTGGCATAGTTCGTGAATTAATTTCTTTTGATGAAAAAGAAAAATAATTTATGCTATTTGCTATTCTTCAGCATTATTGTAATAAGCTGTTCAAAACTGAATTCTGTTACCGATGCGATTACAAAGCCAAACGCTAGAAAAATTTATAGCCGAGAATTTAACGACCGACAACCGGTTTTTGATAGATGGGAAGAAGATTTTGAAAAGGCAAAACACGATAGTCTTCAAGTAAATTTACCTTATGCTGAAAAAGGAACTTTTTTTCCGCATCTAGCACAAGTTTACAGCTATTCAATTAACCTTCAAGAAGGAACAGTTTTTACTGCTGAAATTGAAAAAGATTCTAGCAATCAACGCATTTTTATTGATTTATTTGAAAAAAGAGATTCAACTTTCATTCCTGTAAAAAACAACGAAATCTCCCAAAATAAATTAAGTTTTACTCCGAATAAAGACGGAAACTATAAAATCATTATTCAACCAGAAATTGGTGCTCATTCTAATTTTTTCATCTCTTTGTTTACAAAGCCGACTTATTATTTTCCGGTAGCAGGTAAAGGAAATTCTGCTATTCAAAGTTTTTGGGGAAATACTAGAGATGGAGGTAAAAGAAGTCATGAAGGAATAGATATTTTTGCTAAAAGAGGAACACCGGTTGTTGCGGCAACTAAGGGAAGAATCAGCCGAACAGGAAACCGCGGTCTTGGCGGAAAACAGGTTTGGCTTCGCGAAGGTTTATTTGGAAATTCTTTATATTACGCCCATTTAGATAGCATAATTGCAAAATCTGGAGCTAAAGTTAATGTAGGAGATACGCTAGGCTTGGTTGGAAACACCGGAAATGCAAAAACTACTCCGCCACATTTACATTTTGGAATTTATAAAGGAGGCGCTATAAACCCCTTACCTTTTGTCTATAAAAGTAAAAAACTTCGCAAAGAAGATTTTCCTGTCAATTTCACTAATGAATTTTTATCAGTAAAAACAGAAAAAGCTAATTTAAGGCAAGGTCCAGGTACATCATTTAATAAAATTGGAGAGCTTACTGCAAAAGACACTTTACAATTATTAGGCGAACATAAAAATTGGCTGCACGTAAAAGCCACAAAAAACCAACAAGCTTTTATTCATCAAAGTCTGGTCAAAGCTTTGTAATATTAGTTTCAAAATAATTTGTAAATCCCTACGAAGTTATAAAAAACTTGCAGGGATTTTTTAATTGAATAAATACTACCTGTCTTCCAACAAACGTGAAAGCTCATCATATTTTGGTGTTAAAATAACTTCTATTCTTCTATTTTTTGCTTTTCCTTCAGCTGTATCGTTACTTGCAACAGGCGCATATTCTCCTCTTCCGGCAGCGGTTAGGCTTTTAGGATTTATGCTTTTATTTTCTTCTAAAATATGAACTATAGCCGTAGCTCGCTTCATAGAAAGGTCCCAATTGTCTTTTAAAGCCCCGTTTCCGCCGTAAGGTACATTATCAGTATGCCCTTCAATCAAAACGTTAATATCAGGATTCTCTGCTAATACCGCACCTAATTGTTTTACAGCTTGTCTTCCTTGCGTGCCGACAGCCCAACTTCCTGAGCTGAATAATAACTTATTCTCCATAGAAACGTACACTTTTCCGTTGCGTTGTTCTACGGTTAAACCTTTCCCTTCAAAATTGGTAAGTGCGGCTGAAACACTGTTTTTTAAAGCATTCATTTTTGCATCTTTTGCCGCTATTAAATTTTCTAAATCATCTATTCTTCTAGATCTTTCTGCCAAACTTCTTTGCAATTCTTCTAGTCGGCTTTTTTCTGTATTTAATGCTTTTTGCTTCTCTTCTAATTCAGTTAACAACTCACGATTTCTTTTTGAATTTTCTGCTAATGCAGAAGAACTATTTTCTTCTAAGGCATCATAAGATTTTTGTAAATTTTCAAGGCTTTTTTGCAATCGCTCCATTTCTCTTTGCTGCTCTTTTTTGGCTTGAACATTATTATCGTACTCTTCTAGTAGCCGACTATATTCACTTGAAGTAGCCTCGCTTTTTTCTTTACAGTCTCTCATGTTTTTAGAAAGCTTCTCATGAGTTGCTTGCAAATCTTTATATTCTTGCTCTAAATCATTAAACTTTTTTGCAGGAACACAAGAGGTTAACAAGCTTGCTGATATAATTGAACTTAATATTATTTTTTTTATCATTATTTCTTATTTTTAAATGGTTAATTCTAATAAAATTGGACAGTGATCGCTATGATATGCTTCCGATAAAATAACGGATCTTTTTATATTTTCTTGCAGTGGAGTAGAAACTAATTGATAATCTATACGCCAACCTTTATTATTTGCTCTCGCATTTGCACGATAACTCCACCACGAATATTCTACAGATTCTTGATTTAAATACCGAAAAGAATCAATAAAACCGCTATTTAAAAAGCCGCTAAGCCATTCGCGTTCTACCGGTAAAAATCCCGAGACATTTTTTAAGCGTACTGGGTCGTGAATATCTATGGGTTCGTGGCATATATTGTAATCGCCACAAATTACTAAATTAGGGATTTCTTTGTTAAGTTTATTTATGTACTCCTGAAATTCATCCATATATTGTAACTTAAAATCTAAGCGCTTTATATTGGTTCCCGAAGGTAAATATAAACTCATAACCGAAAGATCATCAAAATCTAATCTGATATTTCTTCCTTCAAAATCCATCGATTCTATTCCTGTTCCGTAACTCACATTATTAGGTTCTATCTTGCTTAAAATAGCAACACCACTATAACCTTTCTTTTGAGCCGGATACCAATAACAGTATTTGTAACCTAATTCATGAAAAACTGTTTCGTCAAACTGATCCGGATTGGCTTTTATTTCTTGCAAACAAACCACATCTGGGTTTGCTTGTGAAAGCCAGGTTGTAAAATCTTTACGAAGTGCTGCACGAATACCGTTTACATTATAAGAAATGATTACCATTGTATAGTTTTAAAACAAAAATAAAATTTTTAATCAATGAAGCTAACTTGTCACAAGATTTAGATAAAAAGAATTAAAAATCAATATCAGTTAAAATATTTTTAAAATGATTTAGTTTTACTCATGATGCGAATCATTATGTGTTTACTCTTTTTTTGTGCTTCAATTTTTATGGGTCGAGCACAAGAAAATCCAGTTTACGCGCAACAAAAAAAAGTTGCGGTGCAGGACACTATTCGCATAGATTCTGTGAGTATTCGCCCGGACGGATTTCAACTATATTCCGCAGAAGGCAACCTCATTGATACCACAAAATATCGTATTAATTTTGCAGAAAGCTATTTAATTCTCAGTGATAGCTTAAAAATACAACAAGATTCTATTGCCGTTACCTACCGGAAATATCCGGAGTTTTTAACCAAAAAATACTATCAATTTGACCCTTCTATCATTTCTGAAGGCAATAACAATCAGCAAATTTACAAACTCGGACAAGCCAACAACACACCCCAATTTACTCCTTTTGACGGCTTAAACACCAGCGGTAGTATTTCTCGTGGCGTAACCGCGGGTACCAATCAGAATACCGTTTTAGATTCTGAATTAGACTTACAAATTTCCGGTAAAATTTCTCCCAAAATCGGTTTACGAGCTTCCATTCAAGATTCTAATATTCCCATTCAAGAAAGCGGTTATTCACAAAATTTAGATGAATTTGATCAAGTTTTTATTGAACTTTTCGGTAAAAATTGGAACATCAGAGCGGGGGATGTCAACTTAACACAAACCGAATCTTATTTTGCTAATTATACCAAAAAAGTACAAGGTTTATCGGTGGGTGCAACCTTAAATCCCGACGGAAATAAAACCGAAGTTTTTGCTGCCGGTGCTTTAGTGCGTGGAGTTTTTACACGAAATCAGTTTCAGGCGCAAGAAGGAAATCAAGGTCCGTATAAATTAACCGGCCCCAATGGCGAGCTATTTGTGTTTATAGTTTCGGGAAGCGAAGCGGTATTTGTAAACGGAATTCGTGTAGAACGCGGCGAAAATGAAGATTATATTATTGATTATAATGCCGGCGAAATTATTTTCAACGCTACATTTCCGATTACTTCAGAAATGCGAATCACGGTTGAGTTTCAATATGCAGATCGAAATTATTCGCGTATTGTAGCTACCGGCGGCGGAAAATATTACGGTGAGAAAATTCAGCTAGGGGCTTTTGTTTATTCTGAAAATGATTTGCAAAACCAACCGCTTCAGCAAAATCTTAGCGATGATCAAAAACAAGTTTTAGCTGATGCCGGCGATGATGAAAGTGAAATGATTGCGCCCAGTGCAGTTCCTGATACTTTTGATGAAAACAAAGTTTTGTATCGAAAAGAACTGCAAAACGGAGAAGAAGTTTTTGTGTATTCTACCGATCCCGATGAAGAATTATTCAACGTAAAATTTAGTTTGGTCGGCGAAAATCAAGGAAATTATGTGTTAAGCAACGCAAGCGCCATCAGTAAAATTTATGAATATGTGGCTCCCATCAACGGAATTCCACAAGGAAATTATGCACCCGTCACCCAACTTTTTGCTCCTAAAAAATTACAAGTCGCGGTAGTAAATGGTGCTTATCAAGCTTCAGAAAACACCGCTATAGATTTTGAATTAGCCGGCAGTAAAAATGACGAAAATTTATTTTCTTCTTTAGATGATGACGATAACGATGGTTTTGCCGGAAGAGTTACAGCTCAACAAAATATTTGGAAAAACGATACCGAAAAAATTGAAGCTTTTGCTGCTTTTAATTACATTCAGGAGCGTTACCAAAGTATTGAGCGTTTGTATAATGTTGAATTTAATCGTGATTGGAATTTAACCAACACGCCCACCGGAAACCAAAGTTTTGTAGATGCGGGTGTAAATTACTTGAGCGAAAAACGCGGTTCTGCAACCTATAGTTTTCAAAAGTTAGATTATACAGATAATTATAGCGGAGCTCGACAATTACTTCAGTATAATTTAAAATTCGGTAAGTTAAGCACACAGTTAAGCGGAAGTTTTTTAAAAAGTAATGCCGAAATTTTTGATTCAGAATTTCTTCGCCTCTATACAAATCTCGTGTATGATTTTGGAAAAGTTTGGACCGGAACTAGAATATCTTTAGAAGACAATGAACAAGTTGATAATGAAACCAACGAGCTTACAGGCATAAGCCAGCGGTTTAACAGCTACGAAGTTTACACCGGAATTGGTGATAGTACCGATGTTTACGCTGAAATTGGTTACCGATACAGGGTAAACGACAGTTTACGGAACTCAGCTTTGCAGCGTGTAAGCAGTTCTGATAATTATTATTTACGTTCGCAATTGATTAATGCAGAAAACACCAAGCTTTCGGTTTTTGCAAATTACCGGAAATTGAATAATCAAGAAGAAGGTGTTGAAGATGAACATTCATTAAACTCTAGAATTTTATACAATCAATTTTTGTTTGATAAAATTTTGAATCTCAACTCGGTTTACGAAACCAACAGCGGGACACTTCCTCAGCAAGAATTTACCTATGTAGAAGTAAACGCAGGTGAAGGACAATACACTTGGAACGATTATAACAACAATGGAGTACAAGAATTAGAAGAGTTTGAAATTGCCCCTTTCCCCGATCAGGCAACTTATGTACGTGTTTTATTGCCCAACCAAATTTTTATAAAAACGCATCAGAATAAATTCAGTCAAATTGTAAGCCTTAATTTTCAGCAATGGAGTAAAAACGAAAATGGCACTAAAAATTTCTTATCTCATTTTTATAATCAGACTGCCTATTTAATTGATCGAAAAATAGAACGCGAAGGCGATAATTTTGATGTCAATCCGTTTAACGATGATGGCAAAGAATTGGCGGTAAATCTTAACTTTAGAAACACCTTATTTTTTAACCGCGGAAAGCAGCATTACACCACTTCTTACAGTTATATTTCTACCCGAAACAAGAACTTACTAGTCACCGGATTACAAGAAAACGCTATACAAAGTCACCAAATTACCTTTAACCACAAGTTTGATGAAAGCTGGCTAATAACACTAAAAAACCATTACACCGATACGCAAAGTATATCGGAAAATTTTGAAAATAGAAATTATAAAATAGAGAGTTTTTTAGGTAACCCGGAACTTTCTTATTTGCTATCGCAACGTACCCGTTTTGATGTTTTTTACCAATATGAAAATCAAATAAATTTACAAGGGGAACAAGAAGAATTAACCCAACATAAATTGGGCGCATCTTTTACATTTAATAATGCACAAAAATATTCCTTAAACGGCGAAGTAAATTACATTTACAACGATTTTACAGGCAGTCCGTTTTCTCCTGTTGCCTACCAAATGTTGCAAGGTTTACAACCCGACAAAAACTACACGTGGACACTTTTAGCACAAAAAAAATTGACCGATTTTTTAGATCTTAATCTTTCTTATTTTGGCAGAAAAAGCGAAAGTTCAGATACTATCCACACCGGAAGCGTACAATTACGAGCTTATTTTTAGTTTTTTTAACTACTTGGAAATTTATTTTTATATTGCATAACGTAAATTTTTATTAATCTCAACTTTTTGAACTTTATTAAAGTTGAACAAATTTTTCAAATGAAAATAGCACTCTTAGTTTTTAGTATCTGTTTAAGTTTTTTTTCCTACGGTCAAATAGAACACGAACATGTTACAAATGAAATTCTAGTTAAATTTAAAAACGATCACCCTAACGAAAATAAAATCAGTAGTTATTTTGAAAAGCCAGAGTTAAACAGATTACACAATATAATTAAAGTTTCTAATTATGAAGTAATAAGAAACTCAGAAAGCAACACTACGGTATTAATTCAATATCAAAATAATCAAATTAGTTTACAAAAAGTAATTGCCATGTATAAAAACACAGAAGTTTTTGAATATGTGGAGCCAAATTATATAGCAACAGCAGGAGGAAAAAAAATGACAACTATTCCTAATGATGCTGAATATTCAAGACAGTGGGGGTTAAAAAACGACGGAACCTTTGCTGATGCTCCAGCAATAAGCGGTGCAGACATACAAATGGAACAAGCCTGGGATATAGAAAAAGGCGATGATGATATGATTGTAGCTATTATAGATTCAGGTTTACGACTATCACATCCTGAATTCTCAGGTAGAATATGGACTAATACAGATGAAGTTTTAGACGGAACAGATACTGATGGAAATGGGTTTGTAGACGATATTTTTGCAGGTTGGGATTTTATAAATAATGACAATGATCCTACAGATGATCACGGTCATGGAACAAATGTGGCTGGTATTGCTCTTTCTTCGGGAGATAATTTTTATGGTTATGCAGGTGTGAATTGGAATTCTCAAGTTATGATTTGTAAAGCTCTTAATGCAAATAATAGTGGAAGCTACGCAGCTATGGCTGGAGCTATTTATTACGCCGTAGATAATGGAGCTAAAGTAATTAATATGTCGATTGGAGGTAGTGGAAGCTCATCCGTATTAAATGATGCAATTGATTATTGTTACAATAATGGAGTAGTGTTAGTTGCTTGCATGATGAATTTCAATAATAATATAAGCTATTACCCCGCAGCTTATGATAAAACAATTGCTGTTGGTTCAACAGATCCAGATGACACTCGAAGTAATCCTTTTTTCTGGAGTCCAACAAGTGGCAGTAATTATGGAGATCACATAGATATAGTAGCTCCAGGAAATTATATATATGGTTTAAGTTATGATTCGGATACAAATTATAACACTTATTGGGGAGGCACTTCTCAAGCATCTCCGTTGGTTGCTGGAGTTGTTTCACTTCTTTTAGCACAAAACCCTTCTTTAACTTTTGAGGAAATTAGAACAATATTACAAGAATCTTCAGAAGATCAAATTGGAGATCCTACGGAAGATAGTAATGGATTTGACATATACTATGGTTACGGAAGACTTAATGCAAAGAATGCACTCACTCATCAAATGCTTAATTCTGGAGATTTAAAAAACCCAAATAGTTCAGTAATAATTTCTCCAAACCCTATAGAGAGTTATAAAATCTTAAATATTACTAACCTAAAAAATTCTACATATACCATTTCTATTTATAACACACTAGGTCAACGTTTTTATAGTGTAAAAAAAGTAAATCAAAAGAAAGTATTAAGCCTAGAATTACCAAAACTTAACAGTGGAACTTACTTTATAGAGATTATAAACGAATCGAACCATACTTCAACTAATAAAAAACTAATTGTCAATTAATCAATACTTTTCAAGAAGAAAGATGATTATAAAATCAAACTATTAGTTTAGTTATATTGTTTTTGATCAATTAATGTTTAAACCAAAAAAGCACCGAATTTAACGGTGCTTTTTTGGTTTAAATATGAAGAAGCTTTATTCTTTCTTTTTTAAGGCCAGTTCTAATTCTTGAATTTTAGCGTTTTTTGCCTACTAAAATTAGGAAAAAAGCGTGCAATTACGAGCTTACTTTTAGATTTTTTTAACTTATTTTAAAAATTTGTTTTATATTGCTTAGCGTTAAAACTAATTTTATGAAAAATCTTTACACTCTTATTTTTTTAACATTTATATCTTTTACTATAAATGCACAAAACCAACCGTTTATTACTACATGGGGGGTTTCATCATTTGATGGCTTAGATATTACAATTCCTACTAAAGGAACAGGTTATAATTATACCATTGATTTTGGAGATGGAACTGTAGAAAATAATGTAACGGGCGACGTTTCTCATACCTACAATTCTTCAGGAATATATACAGTAAGTATTACTGGGGATTTCCCTAGAATATGCTTTGGAAACTATTGGTTTACCACATCTAATATGGAAGATAAAATCGCTTCTGTGGAGCAATGGGGTGATATTCAATGGTACTCTATGAGTGAAGCCTTTTACGGGTGTGATAATTTAAATATTAATGCAACGGATATTCCAGATTTAAGCCAAGTAACTGATATGAGTTCTATGTTAAGAGAAGTAAATTTCATTAATTCATCAATTAATAATTGGGATGTTTCAAATGTGACTAATATGAGTTACTTATTTGCTTATGCAGACTCATTCAATCAACCACTTGATAATTGGGATGTTTCGAGCGTAATCAATATGGAGTCTATGTTTTGGGAGGCTTATAGTTTCAACCAATCAATAGATAATTGGGATGTATCCAATGTAACTAATATGGTAGGCATGTTCTCTAATGCCGCAGCTTTTAATCAGGATATTGAAAATTGGGATGTATCCAATGTAACTAATATGGCAGGAATGTTCTCTTCTACAGGAGTATTTAATAAATCTTTAAATAATTGGAATACATCTAATGTAACTGATATGTCAGGAATGTTCAAAAACGCAAATTCTTTTAATCAACCTCTAAATAATTGGAATACATCTAATGTAACTAATATGAATTCTATGTTTACAAGCAATGGGGAATTTAATCAGCCTCTTGATAATTGGGATGTATCGAATGTCACTAACATGGGGGAAATGTTTGCTTCAAAAAACACAGGTATTCAAATGTCTTTTAATCATTCTCTTGAAAATTGGGATGTTTCGAATGTGACCAACATGGGGGAAATGTTTTTTTCTAATTCTTCTTTCAACCAACCTCTAAATAATTGGGATGTTTCAAATGTTAGTCTTTTGTCGGGTATGTTTTACAAAGCCACTTCCTTTAACCAACCTCTCAATAATTGGGATGTTTCGAACGTAACTTTTATGACAGGAGTTTTTTTTAATGCAACTACATTTAATCAGGATTTATCGGCTTGGGAAATAAACACCACAAATTTAACTAACTTTCTATCTAATTCTGGTTTGGATATTAATAATTACGACTATTTTTTGAGCCATTTAAATACTTTAGGTTTGATGAATGGATTTCTAGTAGCTGATGGACTTGAATATTGCGATCAAAGTTCGCACGATTACTTAGAAAACATTTTAGGGTGGAATATTCTAAGTGATAGCCAATCGCCAAATTGCAACTCCATAAACGGCGAAATAACCTATGATGAAAATAATAATGGTTGCGATCCAGCCGATCAAGGGGTTTCAGGTTTTATGGTTAACGCAAACGACGGTACAGATGATTTAAAAACCTATTCGAGTAATGGCAGCTATACTTTAGGAACAATTGGTACTAATTTTACCGTTTCAGTTATGAATTATCCTAGCTATTACTCTATAAGTCCGGCAAGCCAAAATGTAACTTTTAATACTTCTTCTACTGAAGTAGTCGATTTTTGTGTTACTGCCAATCAAAATATCGAAGATTTAAATATTACATTATTACCTACTAGTGAAGCGCGGCCCGGTTTTGAAGCTGACTACCAATTAGTAGTAGAAAATCTAGGAACTCAAAATGTTGCTAACGCAACGGTAACCGTAGATTTTGATGACGCCATGCAAAGCTTTGTTAGTGCTAGTGTAACGCCAACTTCTACTACCACAAATCAATTAAGCTTTGACATTACTAATTTACAACCGCTTACCAATCAAAAAATTGATTTTACCCAGCAAACTTTTCAGCCGCCCACAGTAAACGGCAATGATATTTTAAACTTTAACGCCACAGTGACACCTAACGCTAACGACAATACGCCAACTGATAACACATTTATCTTTGATCAAGTCGTGGTAAATTCTTACGACCCTAATGATAAACAAGTTTTACAAGGCGAGGAGATTTATGAAGAAGAGACCGATGAATATTTAGATTATCTTATCCGTTTTCAAAATACAGGAACAGCAAGTGCCATTAATGTTCGGATTTTAGATACGCTTCATCCAAAATTAGATTACAGCACCTTAAAGCCGGTAAGTGCAAGTCATAATTACCACATTGAAATTACAGATGAAAACCAAGTAGAATTTATTTTTGATAATATAAATCTTCCCGACGAAAATACTAATGAACCTGCAAGTCACGGATTTGTAGCTTATAAAATTAAACCGAAAAGCGATGTAGCAGTTGGAGATTTCATTGAAGGTGATGCGCGTATTTATTTTGATTTTAATGCGCCTATTATTACCAATATGGCTTCTACTGAAATTATTGATGATCTTAGTACTGATCCATATATCTTTGAAAGCTCTATTAGTTTGTATCCTAATCCGACACAGAACATATTGAATATCGAGACTAAGAATAAAGCTGAGATAAAAAAATTAAAGCTTTTTAACCTTAACGGTATCCAGATAGAAACAGTTGTTAACAACAAAAAACAACTTAATGTAGAAAACCTAAGCAATGGAATTTATTTTATTAAAATTACCACAAACCAAGGAACTGTAACCAAACGATTTGTAAAAAAATAGATTTTTCACAAGAATACAACTATCAAAAAAAAGCACCGGATTTAACGGTGCTTTTTTGGTTTAAATATGAAGAAACTTTATTCTTTCTTTTTTAAGACTAGTTCTAATTCTTGAATTTTAGCGTTTTTCTCGCTTACTAATAATCTTTGGTATTTTGCTTCGGCTATAAAATAAACAACAATAAATATATTTTGAACAGTCATTGAAATATATTCCTTTCCAATCGGAAAAAAACGTGCTATTAATAACAACATAAATATTGCCATTGCACTTAAACTCATGTATCTCCAAAATTTCTTATTCTTTAAAATCATCTATTTACCTTTTTGCATCCAAGTTCTAAAATCTACCTCTTTTGCAATGATATTTTTGACTTCTGAAATCGGCACACGTTTTTGTTCCATCGTATCGCGATGACGAATGGTTACTTGATTATCTTCTTTGGTGTCGTGATCTATAGTAATACAAAATGGTGTTCCGGCAGCGTCTTGACGTCTGTAACGTCTTCCTACAGCATCTTTTTCATCATAGCTTACATTAAAATCCCATTGTAATTCTTCCATCAATTCACGAGCAATTTCAGGTAGACCATCTTTTTTAACCAAAGGCAAAATAGCTGCTTTATACGGCGCTAAAATAGCCGGTAGTTTTAAAACCGTTCGTGTGCTGCCGCCTTCCAATTCCTCTTCTTTTAAAGAACTAGAAAAAACCGCCAAAAACATTCTATCTAAACCAATTGATGTTTCAATTACATACGGCACATAATTTTTGTTCATTTCGGGATCAAAAAACTGTAATTTTTTACCAGAATGTTCTTCGTGTGCTTTTAAATCAAAATCAGTTCTCGAGTGAATTCCTTCTAATTCTTTAAAACCAAATGGAAAGTTGAATTCAATATCGGTTGCTGCATTGGCATAATGCGCCATTTTTTCGTGATCGTGAAAACGGTAATTTTCTTCCCCTAAACCTAGCGAAGCGTGCCAATTTTGGCGTGTTTCTTTCCAATGTTCAAACCATTTAAGTTCATCTCCGGGACGCACAAAAAATTGCATTTCCATTTGTTCAAACTCACGTTGACGGAAAATAAATTGACGCGCTACAATTTCATTTCTAAAGGCTTTCCCTATTTGAGCGATTCCGAAAGGAATTTTCATTCTCCCGGTTTTTTGTACGTTGGCAAAGTTTACAAAAATACCCTGCGCGGTTTCCGGACGTAAATATAAATCGGTTGCGCTATCGGCAGAAGCACCTAATTTTGTGCCGAACATTAAATTGAATTGCTTCACGTCGGTCCAATTTTTAGACCCACTTTCCGGACAAGCAATTCCCAATTCTTCAATTAAGTCTTTTACGTCGGCTAAATTTTCTTCGGTTAAAGATTTTGCTAAACGCTCTAAAATTTCCTTTTCTTCTTTTTTATAGCGAATTACACGCGGATTGGTGTTAACAAATTCAGCTTCATCAAACTTATCGCCAAAACGTTTACGCGCTTTTGTAATCTCTTTTTGCGCTTTTTGATTGATTTTTTCGGCGTGATCTTCTACCAAAACATCAGCTCGATAACGCTTTTTTGAATCTTTATTATCAATCAACGGATCGTTAAACGCATCTACGTGACCAGAAGCTTTCCAAGTGGTTGGATGCATTAAAATTGCAGCATCTAAGCCCACAATATTTTCGTGCAATTGCACCATGCTTTTCCACCAATATTCTTTGATGTTCTTTTTTAACTCTGCTCCGTTTTGTCCGTAGTCGTAAACTGCGCTCAGCCCGTCATAAATTTCTGAAGATGAAAAAATATAACCATATTCTTTTGCGTGCGCAATTACTTGCTTAAAAGTGTCTTGTTGTTTTGCCATAAAGCAAAAATAAAAAACCCTTTGAATTAAAGTAGCCTGCGAGAAAAATTATTTTAAAGTAAAACTGGTAGAACCGATTAAGGTTGCACTATCAAAAATATTAATGACATAGCGCCCTTCTTTTAAGCCTTTTTCGGCAACTTTAACTAGCATACAAATATCTAACTGCTCATTATTATAATCAATAGAATTTACCGAACTATAGCGTAAGGTTTTCTCTTTAAATTTGATTGTTTTTTTTGAGCCTAATAAATTATTCTTAGGATTGATTACTTGCACAAACAACTGTCGTTCTCCTGCTTCAATAATTGGATTTTCGTTTATGGTAAAACAAACTTGTAATTGTTCTGCTCTATTGGCATTGGTTACTTCTACAGCCTCTTTATTATTACGTAAAATAACCGCTTGCCCATTAATTTCTGAAAGTTGTAACACGGAAGCTTTTTTTACTTTTTCGGCTAATTGTTTGTTTTGCGTATTTACAGAATCAATAATCCGCTGATTTTTAACAAGAATGCTGGATGTACTGTCAATCTCTGAGCGTAAAAAAGTATTTTCTTTTGATAAACTATCTACTGTAGTAACTAAACGTTGTTTTTCTAATTTAAGCACTTCAACTTGCATACGGTATTTTTGCAGACTACTTAAATTACCGTTCATTTTTTTAAGGCTATCTGTCAACTCTGCAATTCGATCTTGTTCAGCTTTTAAATCAATTTTCAAGTTCTTATGCTGCTCCATTAAAAGCTGATAATCTTCTTTCAACTCCTGCAATTCTTTTTGTAATTGCTCATTTTCTTTCTCAACTAAACTATTATTTTGCTTATTTTCTTGATAAAAGTTTACCGTATAAATGCCCAGACCAACCAAACAAATACATAAAATAGCAATTAATATTTTTAGAACCTTTGTATTCCTTTTTTCACTCATATAGAATAGATTAACGCAATATTTTGTACCTTACTATTTTAAGGTAAAAATTATGAGCTAACGTGATTGCTGATTTATTCAACTTATTTTTTCCTAAAACTTGCGTAACCTGCAATAAAACTCTTCTTAAAAACGAAGATCTTATTTGTCTGTTTTGCAGACATCAATTGCCACTTACCAACTTTCATCTAGATAACGAAAATACGGTAAAAAAAGTATTTTATGGAAGAGTTCCTTTAGTAAATGCTACTTCGTTGCTCTTTTTTTATAAAAAAGGAATTACGCAACGTCTTTTGCACGCGTTAAAATATAAAGGTGAAAAAGAAGTTAGTGCCTATTTGGGCTCTTGGACTGCAACTGAATTGGAAGAAACCAATTGGATTAAAGATATAGATGTCATCATTCCGGTGCCGCTTCATAAAAAGCGGTTAAAAAAACGCGGTTACAATCAAGTTGAAGGCTTTGGTAGAACCCTGGCAAATCATTTTTCCATTCCGTATGAAAGCAATGTACTTATCAAAAAATCTGCAACAAGAACCCAGGTTTTTAAGGGTCGCTTGGCTCGTGCTGTTATAAAACCACATCATTTTAGTTTACAACAAAAAGAAAAAATCACCGGGAAACACATTCTTTTAGTAGATGATATTGTTACTACCGGATCTACTTTAGAAACCTGTGCCACAATTTTGCAAGAAAGTCCAGATGTAAAAATTAGTGTTGCTACAATGGCAATTACTATCTAGTAAAAAAAATAATTGTTTCTTTGTGTAAAAATTTATTTCCTGAAAGAATGCTAAAGCGCTTTTTACTTGTTTTTTGTTTTATTCTGTTGGCTGCAAATATGTATAACTGTGCCAAAAAAGGGATGCCAACCGGCGGAGCCTTAGATACTATTCCGCCAAATTTTGTAGGTGCTTCTCCAGAAAATTTTTCGACGAATGTTACCACCAAGGAAATCAGAATAAACTTTAACGAATACATTAAATTAGAAGACGCGCAAGAGCAAATTATTGTATCTCCACCTTTAAATCCTAAACCGGAAATATCGCCTTTAGGAAGCGCTAGCAAAAATATTAGAATTAGAATTAGTGACACTTTAAAAGAAAACACCACCTATTCTATCAATTTTGGAAACAGCATTGTTGATAATAATGAAGGAAATCCATTTTCTTATTTCCGCTATGTTTTTTCAACCGGTGATTATATAGACTCCCTGAGTATTAGTGGAACTGCCATTAACTCATTAAAAAGAGAAATTGAAGCTAACATTGCCGTTATGCTTTACGAAGTAGATTCTACCTACACAGATTCTACAATATATAAAAAACCACCACAATATATTGCCTATACAAAAGACAGCGTTTATTCTTTTTCTGTTGAAAATATGAAAGCCGGAACTTATCAAATAGTAGCTTTAAAAGACAATAACAACAATTATACTTACGAGCCAAAAAGCGATAAAATTGGATTTTTAGCTGAACCTATTGAGGTTCCCACCGATAACTCTTTTGAATTGAAAATTTTTAAAGAGCAATTAAATTTTGAAATAAAGCGAACAAAACAACTGTCTAAAAATCATTTAATTTTTGGTTATGAAGGAAAGTCTGAAGCTACAAGCATTGACTTACTTTCTACACAACCGGAAGAATTTGATTATAGAATTATAAAAGATCCAGATAAAGATACATTGCATTATTGGCACAAACCTTTTATTGAGCAAGACAGCCTCATTTTTATGGTTTCTAACAAGGATTATTCTGATAGTTTAGTGGTAAAAATTAGAGATATGGAATCGGATTCTTTAGAAATGCGTGCATCTCCAAAAGCTGCACTTGCATTTGACGAGAATTTTGAAGTAACTGCTAATACTCCGCTAGAAAAAATAGATGCCGATAAAATTTCAATTCTAGATAGAGATTCGCTACAAGTTTCGTTTAGCACTACAAAAGATAATTTTAACAATAAGTTTATTTTCAATTTCAAAAAAGAAGAAGATCAACAATACAAAATAAAATTATTGCCCGGATCATTTACAGATTTTTACGGTAATAAAAATGACACTTTAGCCTATTCCTTAAAAACCAAGGCTTATTCAGAGTTAGGAAATTTAAATTTCACTGTAGAAAACATTCAATCTTATCCAATTATTGTTCAAGTGATTACTGAAAAAGATGAAGTTTATCGCGAACTAATTCACCAAGAAAAAGACGGAAACAAATTTGTTTTTAATCAATTAAAACCCAGCACATATTACGTTCGGGTAATTTATGATGAAAACAATAATGGCATTTGGGATACCGGAAGTTATCTAGAAAAACGACAACCCGAAAAAGTTTTTTATTACCCTAAAAGTTTTACTATTCGCCCCAATTGGGATTTTAGCGAGACCTTTATTTTAAAGTAAACTCATCCCGATCCCTTAAAAAACCAAATCGCTCGCGAGCATCGATTAATTTATCTTTGTACAGCGTAATAGTTTCCGAAAAGATACGGTCAAAATTTTTAGTAGATTGATGTGTTCCCAACATATCGTAAACTGCAGAATGCCCAGAATAGGCATGTTTATTCCCATCTTCGCCCACTCTGTTCAACCCAATTGTGTAACTCATATTTTCAATGGCACGGGCTTTTAGTAGAGCATCCCAAGCGGGAGTTCTTTTTGCCGGCCAATTTGCAACGTATAATAAAAGATCGTAATCTGTTGTGTTTCTAGACCAGACCGGAAAACGTAAATCATAACAAATTAAAGGACAAATTTTCCAGCCTTTATAATTGATCATCAATTTTTCTTTTCCGGGACTATATGTTTTTTGTTCACCTGCCAATGTAAAAAGATGTTTTTTACTGTAGGTTTTAAAAGTAGCATCGGGAAAAACAAAAAATAAGCGATTATAGTACTCGCCCTTATCCTTAATAATAAGACTTCCGGTTAAGGCTATTTCATGTTTTTTTGCCATTTTTTGCATCCATGTTACCGCTTTTCCTGTTTCGGTTTCAGCAAGTGATGCCGCATTCATAGAAAAACCTGTAGAAAACATTTCCGGTAAAATTATTAAATCGGTAGGTTTTTCTAGCTCTTCAATTTTAGCTGAAAACATATCTAGATTGGCTTCAATATCTTCCCAATAAAGCTCAACTTGTAATAGACTAACGCGTAAATTTTCCATACTCTAAAATTACAAAAATCTATAGGAATGCATTAAAAAACTAAGGATAGAAATAATCATTTACAAACGACTACAAATGTTTGTAAACGATTTTAAATGTAAACAATTATTTATCAACCAGTTAAAAACTACATTTCAATACATATTTGCACTGTTGAATGGAACTAATGAAATTCAATATAAAAAATAGATATATTATGAATGCTTTAAAAAACAAAGTTCAATTAATTGGAAACTTAGGAAACGACCCGGAAATTATTAGTTTAAAAAATGGAAAAAAATTAGCGAAATTTTCTTTGGCTACGAATGAAAATTATAAGAACAAAGAAGGTGAGAAAATAACAGAAACGCAATGGCATAATATTGTAGCTTGGGGAAAACTTGCTGAAATAATAGAAAATTATTTAAGTAAAGGAAACGAAATTGTCATGGAAGGTAAATTAGCTTCAAGAACCTTTGAAGATAAATCAGGTGAAAAAAAGTGGATTACTGAGGTAGTTTGTCAAGAATTGGTGATGATGAAAAAATAAATTCAAAATTAACAAAATTAAACATTTGTTAATTTATATTAATGAAAATGAAATTAATGTAAAAAACGCCAGTAATTAACTCTTTTTAACAGCGAATAACAAAGTTTTAACCTCTCAAATAAAACCAAACGGCAAGTTGCTCCGTAATTTTCGTGTAGATTAACAAAACTTAGAATTATGAAAAACAAAAAAATTAAAGTAGAAGAAGCTGTTTCAAGAGGAAGTAGAAATAGCCGAAGACGATTTTTAAAAATGAGTGGACTTGCTGTTGCTGGTACAGGTTTATTGTTAAGCTGTAGCGACGATGATGATTTTACAGAGCCAACAGATCCAGATCCGGATGTTTTTGATCTTGGAGCAGGAGACCTTGGAGTTCTTAATTATGCATATGCACTAGAACAGCTTGAAGCAGAGTTTTATACCAGAGTTCTTAACGGAAGTTATTGGTCTGGAGCTGCTATGGAAGAAAAAAATATCTTACAAGATTTATATAATCACGAAGTAAACCACCGTGAATTTTTTAATGCCGCTTTAAATGAAAATTTTGATGCTGATGTAGTGTTACCAAGTTCATTAGAATTTGATTTTTCTAGTGTAGATTTTAACAATAGAGATTCTGTATTAAGTACAGCACAGTTGTTAGAAGATACTGGTGTAAAAGCTTATAATGGAGCTGGTAAACTTATTGAAACCGGAACTTATTTGGTAATTGCGGGTAAAATTGTTTCAGTAGAAGCAAGACATGCCGCAGCTATTAGAAGTATTCGAGGTGGAGATATGGATGATTTTAAACTATTTGCAGGAGATGATATTATTGATTCTTCAGGATTAGACGGTGCAGAAAACCCTTCAGTAATTATTGAAGCTGCAGGAGGTTTTATCACCACTCCATTTACTGCAAACGAATTGCCATAATTTTTAAGGCAATCAAATTAAATCACTAACATTTAAAAAAAACATTATGAGTATTATAAAATTTTTAGACGAATTTACTTCTGATAATTTAAAAGACAGAGGTTCTTCAAGAAGAGACGCATTAAATACATTTAGTTCTTTAGGTAAGAAAGCTGCCATGGCTGCTGTACCTTTCGGATTAGGTGCAGTAAGTCAAAAAGCAAGAGCTACAACAACTGCTTTTCAAAATGATTCTATTACAGATGCATTACAATTAGCATTAACGCTAGAATATTTAGAAGCTGAATTCTATAATAAAGCACTTGATTCTGGAGTTTTACCAACCGGTAAACCAGAACAGATTTATATGCAAATTGCTAAACATGAAAATGCCCACGTAACTTTGTTACAAACCGCATTAGGATCTAGTTCTATTCCTTCTCCTGAGTTTGATTTTACAGCCGGAGGTTTATTTGATCCATTCAACGAAGATGGAACAGGACAAGAAACTGCTTACGGACAATTATTGGCATTAGCTCAAGCATTTGAAGATACAGGAGTGAGAGCATATAAAGGTCAAGCAGGAAATGTAATGAGTAATCCAGATGTATTAACAACTGCATTGCAAATTCACTCGGTAGAAGCTCGTCACGCTTCAGAAATTAGAAGACTACGTTCTCTTGACGGATGGATCACCTTAAATGAAAGAGGTGACAACATGCCATCTCAGACACAGGCAGTTTATAATGGTGAAGAAAACTTAATTCAAGGGGGAGTAGATGTATCTACACTTGGAAGTGGAGATCCGTTTACTGCTGCAGCGTCTTCTCAAGCTTATGACGAAATTTTAACCGGTCAAGAAGCTTCAGATATTGCTGGTTTATTTATAGTTCAGTAAGCTATATAAAATTATTATTTAAAAAGTCCCGTGTATAGCGGGACTTTTTTTATTTCCAAATCTCAGCTAAAATACTTATATTTAAGTGAATCTAAACTTTTTAGTTATGGGAATTAAAAGCTTTCAAGGAAAACATATTGGAGAAGAAGCCTCATTATCAGAGAATATTAAAGTTGAAGATTTTATGACCCGGAATATGTTTGTTTTTAAAGAAGGGCAACATATTCTTGAAGTAATGGAAAGCCTCATAAAAAATAGAATTTCCGGTGGCCCCATAGTTAATCAAAAAGATGAATTAGTTGGTATTATTTCTGAAGGAGATTGTATTAAGCAGCTTTCTGAGTCCCGTTATTACAATCAACCAATGGATAATATGAACGTTGAAAACTATATGGTTAAAAAAGTAGAAACGGTTTCTCCGGACATGAATTTATTTGATGTGGCCAATAAATTCTTAAGCTTAAAAATAAGACGTTTTCCGGTTTGCGAAAACGGAAAGCTAGTAGGTTTAATTAGTCAAAAAAATGTACTAAAAGCAGCGCTAGAACTTCACGGATATAATTGGAAAAGCTGATTAAGAATCATTGTTGCCCCATAAAGAAACAAGATCGCTTCGCTTTTTGAACCAAGAATCAAGACTTGAAGTTAAACAGTATTCACATAAAGCTATGATTTTTATATTACAGAAGTAAAAATTCTTAACGGTTGATTTACCGAAACCCAACAATAGTGATATGTTTTTTAAGCTAAAAAATTACTCATACACTAATAAATTAAAAATAAATTCCCTGTGCTAGACGATAAGTATTTGCATGCGCCTCAACAATATGTTTTATTTCTGTAGAATAACCTCCACCCATACTGCATTCCACTGGTAAATTATTAGCTTTTAGCGTTTCTAATACAAAACGATCTCTTTTTTTACAAGCCTCAATACTTAAGCTTAGCTTCCCTAATTTATCAGTAGCCAATACATCCACACCACTTAAGTAAAATACAAAATCAGGTTTTACGTTTTCTAACAAATCTGGCAAAGTTCTCTCAAGAGCCGTCAAGTATTCTTCGTCTTTTGTTTCAACCGGTAATCCAATATCTAAATCTGACTTTTCTTTTTTAAACGGATAGTTTTTTTCGCAATGCATGGAAAATGTAAAGACAGAATCATCACCTTCAAAAATTTCTGCAGTTCCATTACCTTGATGCACATCTAAATCGACAATTAAAATTTTATCTGCCAATTTTTTTTGCTGAAGATAGCGTGCCGCGATGGCTTGGTCGTTCAGCATACAAAAACCTTCTCCACGATTTGTATAAGCATGATGGGTTCCCCCAGCGATATTGAAAGCAATTCCATATTGAAGCGCAAATTTTGCAGCTTTTATCGTTCCGCCAGCAATTAATCGCTCACGATAAACTAAGGCTCTAGAAAGTGGAAATCCGGTTCTTCTAATTTCTTTCTGACTTAATTTTAAATTCAGAAAATCATAATAATATTCAGCATCGTGAACGGCTAAAATATATTTATCATTCGGTATTTCAGGTACAAAAAAATTCTCTTCAGTACAGGTTCCTTCATGTAATAATTGCTGCGGAAGCAACTCATACTTTTCCATCGGGAAACGATGTTTCGGTGGCAACGGATAAACGTAACTTGAGTCAAAAGCAATTTTAAGCATAGAAATTTCTTAAGAAATCATTGTTCCGCTTTTAACATTATCTTCATCTGGATTCACAAAAACCAATTTTCCTTCAGCATTTTCAGTCATTAAAATCATCCCTTCGCTTAACGTTCCACGCAATTTTATCGGTTTTAAATTGGCGACAACACTAACTTTTTTTCCTACAATTTCTTCAGGTTTAAAATGTTCTGCAATACCCGAAACGATGGTTCTTTTATCGATTCCCGTATCAACCTTTAAGACCAATAATTTTTTAGCCTTCGGCATTTTTTCAGCTTCAATAATGGTTCCTACGCGTAAATCCAGTTTAGTGAAATCATCAAATTCAATCAGTTCTTTCTGCGGAATTACTTCTTCAGCTTCGGTTTTATTTGCTTTTTTAGTAGCTTCTAACTTATCCAGCTGTTTTTGAATTTCATCATCTTCCACTTTCGCAAATAGCAATTCAGCTTTGCCAATTTGGTGACCTTCTTTTAATAAAGCTTTTTCAGTAGAAATATCGTCCCACGAATATACAGCATCACCTAAATTCAAAATTTTACTCAATTTTTTTGAAGTAAACGGCAAAAATGGTTCGCTTAAAGTTGCCAAAGCAGAAGCAATTTGAAGCGCGACATACATCACGGTTTGTGTGCGTTCTTTATCAGTTTTAAAAGTTTTCCACGGTTCTTCATCAGCTAAATATTTATTTCCTAAACGTGCCACGTTCATCATTTCGGCTTGCGCTTCGCGGAATCTATATTTTTCAATAGAGCTTGAAATTACCGCCGGATAAGCCTTAAGTTCTGCTAAAGTTTGTTGATCAATTTCATTTAATTCAGCTGGAGCAGGAATTTTTCCGTCGTAATATTTATTCGTAAGTACTACAACTCTATTGATGAAATTACCGAAAATCGCAACTAATTCACTATTATTTCGCTGCTGAAAATCTTTCCATGTAAAATCGTTATCTTTTGTTTCCGGTGCATTTGCAGTTAACACATAACGCAACACATCTTCTTTACCCGGAAAATCTTCTAAATATTCGTGTAACCAAACCGCCCAATTTCTTGACGTGGATAATTTATTACCTTCTAAATTTAAAAATTCATTTGCGGGAACATTATCGGGTAAAATGTAACTACCTTCCGCTTTTAGCATTGTCGGAAAAATAATGCAGTGAAAAACAATGTTGTCTTTTCCTATAAAATGAACCAATTTGGTGTCTTCGTCGCGCCAGTATTTTTCCCAATCGGTATTTTCACGTTCTGCCCATTCTTTTGTTGCTGAAATATAACCGATTGGCGCATCAAACCATACATAAAGTACTTTTCCGTCTCCGCCTTCAACAGGAACAGGAATTCCCCAATCCAGATCGCGCGTTACCGCACGCGGACGCAAACCGTCGTCTATCCAAGATTTACATTGCCCGTACACATTAGATTTCCAATCTTTTTTATGCTCTTTTAAAATCCATTCTTTTAACCAAGGTTCGTATTGATCTAAAGGTAAAAACCAATGGCGTGTCTGTTTTAAAATAGGTTTTGCACCGGTTATGGCTGATTTCGGATTTATTAAATCGGTTGCATTATGTGAGGTTCCACATTTTTCACATTGGTCGCCGTAACTTTCTTCAAAGCCGCATTTTGGGCAAGTTCCTACCACAAAACGATCGGCTAAAAATTGTTTTGCTTCTTCATCGTATAATTGGTCGGTGACTTCTTCAATGAATTTTCCTTCCTCATATAATTTTTTAAAAAATGCTGAAGCGGTTTTATGATGCGTTTCTGAAGAAGTACGGGAATAATTATCAAAATTTATCCCAAATTCTTGAAACGATTTTCTGATGATTCCATCGTATTTGTCGACAATATCTTGTGGCGTAACGCCTTCTTTTTTTGCTTTTATGGTAATGGGCACACCGTGTTCATCGCTTCCGCAGACAAAAACCACGTCTTTTCCCATTTTCTTTAGGTAACGTGTATAAATATCGGCAGGAACGTAAACACCCGCCAAATGACCTATATGAATTGGACCGTTCGTGTACGGTAAAGCAGCAGTAATTGTATATCTTTTTGGTGTACTCATTTCATAAATTTTAATGCGTAAAGGTAAGAAAACAAGCGTATTTTTTATAAAGAATTGCGCAGAAGTAAATTTTGACTATTTTTAGATTTTCTTAACTAAAATTTTACACGATGAAAAAATTAAAATTTATTACGTTTTTATTAGTTTCGCTTGTGTTTGCTACAGCTTGTAGTAGTGATGATGACTCAGGAAATGACAATAACACCCCAACCCAAGAAAACCAATTCGTTTTTGACGGAGATACTTTTCCTTTAAAAGCTGGCGCATTAGAATATTATGGTAATGAAAGTGGCTTACATAATACAGATATAATATTTGTTACTACAGAAGTTGATGAAAATGAAGAACCTGAAGATGAAATCTTTAACAGTATTTATTTTGAACTTTTTACAACGAATGAAAACTTAGAAACAGGTGATTATAGTTTTTTTGAGGGAGAAGCACCTAATACATTTTCAGACTTTTCTGATATTAGTATAGCAAGTGGAACAGCAGAAAATCCTACCCTCAAATACTATGAGATAATCTCTGGAGAAATAACAGTTGTTAGCAAAAATCCGTATGAATTTATATTTGAAGGAGAAGCTGTAAACTGGGATGATGAAAATGATATAGTAGATTTTTCTGGTCATTATAAAGGAGACATGTATGAGTTTGATTACAGCGATGAAGAAGGAAGACCAGAAAATAATTCCGACTCAAAATCTGTTTTCAAAAAGAAATAAGTAAAAGCTTACATAGTTATTTTAAAAGCATTAGTTTTAATTTTACTAATGCTTTTTTCATGATTATACCTAATAAACTTCAAGAGAGTGATAAAGTAGCCATTGTAGCTACAGCACGAAAAGTTATACAAGACGAATTGCAACCTGCCATAAAATTGTTAGAAAGCTGGAATTTAATTCCGGTTATTGGTTCTAGTATTGGCTTAGAAGAAAATCAATTTGCGGGAAGTGATGAAGAACGCGCTAAAGATTTTCAGCAACAATTAGACAATCCGAAAATTAAAGCCATTTGGTGCGCAAAAGGCGGCTATGGAACCGTGCGTATTTTAGATAAATTAGACTTTTCAGCATTCATGAAAAATCCGAAATGGATTATTGGTTATAGTGATGTTACAGCTTTGCATTCTCATATTCACAATTTTAAAATCGCTACTTTACACGCGCAAATAAGTTTAGGTTTAGATGCCAAATCTGAATCAACTCTGGAAAGTTTAAGAAAAGTACTTTTTGGAGAAAAAGTTCAGTATAATTTTAAAACTTCAAAACTGAATAGATTCGGAAAAGCTGAAGGCGAAATTATAGGCGGAAATTTATCCGTTTTATATTCGCTCTGCGGAAGTAATTCAGCTATAAAAACAGCAGGAAAAATTCTTTTTCTAGAAGATCTTGATGAATATTTATACCACATCGACCGAATGATGCAAAACCTAAAGCGCAACGGAATGCTAAAAAACCTTGCCGGTTTAATTGTTGGTGGAATGAGCGATATGAATGATAATGAAATTCCGTTTGGAAAAACTGCTAAAGAAATTATTGCTGAAACCGTAGCAGAATACAGTTTTCCGGTAGCATTTAATTTTCCCGCAGGTCATATTGAAGATAACCAAGCAATTATTTTAGGTAATGAAATAGAATTAATTGTTTCTAAAGAGAAATCAACTGTAAACTATTTGGAATAATGGCGCAGCATAACGATTTAGGAAAAAAAGGTGAGCAATTAGCAGTAGATTTTTTGATAAAAAAAGGATACAAAATTCGCGAACAAAATTTTCGACATCAAAAAGCTGAGGTTGATATTATTGCTCAAAAAGAAAATACACTTTGTGCCGTTGAAGTAAAAACCCGTAGCACACCAGAATTTGGCAATCCACAAGATTTTGTAAAACCACAACAAATACAACGCTTAGTAAACGCCATAGATTACTATGTAAATGAAAATAATCTCGATGTAGATGTTCGTTTTGATATTGTGGCAATTATAAAAAATAAGCAAGGCACCAAATTAGAGCATTTAGAAGATGCTTTTCTCTTTTTTTAAAAAACACAACGCTTTTTTATAAAAAATGATAGTTTTGCACAAGAGCAAATTAATTTAGCAATGAAAAAAATATTACTTTTTAGTTTACTTTCACTTGTTTTCACTAGCATCAGTGCACAAATAAAATATGAAAAAGGCTATATTATTAGAGATGATAATAGCCGAGTGGAATGCTTAATTAAAAATGAAGACTGGGAGAATAACCCAACAAGTTTTAAATATAAACTTACCGAAAACGCAAGCGTTTCTAAAGGAAATTTAAAGACCATAAAAGAGTTTGGAGATAACGCTAAAACATTCAAGTTTGTTCGTGGTGAAAATGTAAAGTTAGAACGAAAATCAAACGGAATAAACACATTAGGTTTAGAAAGGCGAGCAGTTTTAAAAGAAGAAACGCTTTTTTTAAGAGCGCTTGTAGAGGGAGAAATAGATTTGTATAGATATGTATCTGGTCCCGTAAATTATTATTTCTATAAAAAAAATGATCGAGATATTTTTGTGCCCTTAATATATAAAAAATATATTACTGCTAAAGGAAGTCAAAAAACAGTAAGAGAAAATAATCGCTATAAGAACCAATTAGCAAGTGTTTTTTCTTGTAAAGAGTTAACTGAAAAAGACTTTACAAGATTAGATTATCATAAGAAAGACCTTGTTAATTTATTTACTTCTTATCACCAATGCATAAACTCTGCATATACTATATTTAAGGAAACAAGCAGTAATGATGAAAAAGCCGAATTTAAACTCACTCCAAAAATAGGAGCTAATTATTATTCGTTAGAATATACAGACCCCTCTTTATTTGTTGATCCTACTTCATTCGATAAAGAAATCAACTTTACAGCCGGAATCGAATTAGAATATATTTTTCCTTTTAATAGAGGAAAATGGTCGGCGTTTTTAGAGAGTCGTTATAGTAATACTTCAAGTGAAGTTTCTTACGAAAACCCGAATAATGCATTTAATGGTAAGTATAGAAAGATAAGCGTTGATTACAGCTTTATCCAATCTTCATTAGGAGCAAGACATCGTATATTTTTATCTGATAAAGCAATAATTTTTGTAAACGCTGCTTTTGTATTTAATTCAACAATCGGCGATGCTAAATTAGAAGCTACTCAAGATAACAATGTGAGCAATTATTTATATGGTTACGACATCTCATCTGTTGGTAACTTTGCATTTGGAGCCGGCTTGATGCTTCATGATTTTCAAGTAGAAATTAGATACAACACTGCCACAGACCTACTTAATGACTTTGGAAACACTAAGCTACAATTACAAGGCTTCACTTTTCTTTTAGGTTATACGCTATTTTAAAATATTTAATTCCATCCTAAAATCTTTGTTAATCCTTTGTTATTTAAGGCTTTTTTGAGAAAAGTTCCCTCTCTCATTGCTTAACTTTAAAGAAAAAGTTAATCATGGAAAAAATATTAGTAGCCGGAGCAAACGGCACCACAGGAAAAGAAATTATAAATCTTTTACAAGATCATTCGAGTTTTGAACCTATAGCAATGATTCGAAAAGAAGAACAGCAAGCTCAATTTGACAACCAAAATGTAAAAACTGTTTTAGCCGATTTGGAAGGCGATCTAACTGAAGCGGTAAAGGGAGTTGACCGCGTTATTTTTGCAGCGGGTTCCGGGGGAAATACAAGCGACCAAAAAACCATTGATGTTGATGAAAACGGAGCCATTAATCTAATTGATAGAAGTAAAGCTGCCGGCGTTAGAAAATTCGTAATGCTAAGTGCGATGGGAACCGATAAGCCTAGCGATAATCCTGATTTAGAGCAGTATTTAAAATCTAAAAAAGCAGCGGATGATCATTTAAAAGCGAGCTTTTTAAATTACAGTATTGTAAAACCTGGGAGACTAACCAACGCAGAAAAAACGAACCGTATTAAAGCTAAAACGCGTTTAAATGAATATGGTGAAATTTCTAGAAAAGATGTTGCTCAAGTTTTGGTAGATTGCTTACCTCCAAATATGCTTCAAAATAAAGACTTTGAAATTTTATCGGGCGATAAAGCGATTGAAATTGCTCTGACAGAAGTAAAATAAATTCCTATTCAGAATAAAAATTAAGAACCTCGCAATTTTGCGAGGTTTCTTTATTTGTAGAATTATAAAAAGGCTTCGTCTTTGGGTTCCCAAAGTTCAATTTTATTGCCTTCAGGGTCGAGAATCCAGCCAAATTTTCCGTATTCAAATTCTTGCATTTCATCTACTATTTCAACGCCTTCTTCTTTTAAAATTTTCAGTAATTCTTCTAAATTTTCTACACGAAAATTCATCATATATTGTTTTCCTGAAGGCTTAAAATATTCAGTATCTTCACTAAACGGACTCCATTGCGTGGAGCAATCGTTTCCGTTTTCATCTTTCCACCAAAAGGTTTTTCCGTACTCATCGGTTCCTAAACCTAAATGTTTGTCGTACCATTCTTTTGCGGCTTTCGGATTCTTACTTTTAAAGAAAAATCCGCCTAAACCGGTGACTCTTTTTTTCATAATACTTATTTTTTCTTGAGGTTATTTTCGTAAATCTCGATAAAATCTTCAGGGGTCATTTTAGTGCATAATTCAGCTAGTAAATTAAATGGAATTTTCTTTACATTTTTAAACCGAATACAACTTTTTCCCATATCGAGTTTTGTGCTTACGTGTTTCGGGTATTCTTTTACAAACCACTCGTGTAATTTTTTATCGGCATAAATTCCGGAATGATAAAGAGCGATGAAATTTTTCTGTGAAGCAATACTCATAAACGGTAACGGCAATTCCGGATCGCAATGATAACCGTCAGAATATGTACTTTTTGGCACTACATAACCAATCATTCCGTAATTGATACATTCTTTAAATCCGTCGGGTAAGTTTTCTTGTATTGTTTTTCTCAATTTGGAGAATACTTCCTTTCTTTCCTCGGGAATCTGAGCGATATATTCTTCGGGTGTATGGGCTTTATAATTCATAATTTTATTTTTTTCGCTGTAAAATTAAGGCTGAAAGTAACGAAATTATAAGTCCGATAACAAACACGGTAGCAAACATAATAAATGCCATCATAAACGGACTTCCCATCATTTCTGCTTCTGCTTCTAATTTTTCTTTCTGAAGCTGAAATTCTTCCGGCGGTAGCGTTTCTTTTAAATTCGCTAAGGAATAATCCATATATTCTGTCATAAAATCTGGATTAATTTCGCTGGTATAAATAAAGTCGGCAATGCCAATTCCAACACCTGCCAAGACAGCAATTCCTAAACCGATTAATAGTGCTTTTCCAAAGGAAACTTCACCATTATTTACATGGTCTCGAAAATGTTTTATGCCGAAAAAAATAAAAGAAAGCGAAGCCAACATCGTGGCATAACCCACGATTTCTTGTACGGAATAACTTAAGCCCATGCCAAGCCATAAGGCCAATAAGAATAGAATTAATGCCATTAATAAACCGTAACTACCAAATTTTAAAATTGTTTTTTTCATAGATTAGTTAATTAAAATTTCAGTTTCAAAACTATACTTAACGTTGATTTTCAGCCTCATACTAAAGTGCCAAATCGCTCATACTTTTGTATAAAATAGGAATTTTAAATGATCTGAAGCTCTTTTGCAATTTGAACTGCTTGCGTTCTTCGCTTTGCATTTAATTTTGAAAGTAAACTGGAAACGTGCGTTTTTATAGTGCTTTCTGAAAGAAATAATTTCTCGGCAATTTCTTTATTAGATAAACCTTCAGAAACTGCTTGTAAAACTTCATATTCACGATTGGTAATTTCCAATTCTTCAATTTTATTGGCGTCAATTTCAGATTGTGGTTGATTTTCTTTTTTCTGCTGAAGACTTTTTTTGTTTAAAACCACACCAATTCCAAAAAATACCAGTGCAATTATTGCGATGACAATTTCAATAGTTACATTTCCAGTAATAAGCGAATATTCTCCTAATTGAAATAACAATAAGATTGAAAAAATTAAAGCGGCAAAAACCAGAATTGTTTTTTTCATAAACCTTTAGGCATTTACAATTTTCGCTTTTATTTTATCGACAATAGTTTGCGCAAGTTTTTCTTTACTTTCTATTGTCCAACCTGCAATATGCGGAGAAAGCAACACGTTTTCGGCTTCAATTAAATACTGAAAAGCTTCCGGCATTTCCATTTTAGAAGTGAATAAATTTTCGAACGATGTTTTCTCATATTCCAATACATCGAGTCCGGTGCCTAAAATTTTTCCGCTTTTTAAAGCTTCAACTAAATCATTCGTAACTACACTTTTTCCTCTTCCCGTATTGATAAACCAAAATGGTTTTTGAATCGAGTTTATAAATGTTGAATTTACTATGTTTTTGGTCTCTTCAGTCAATGGCGTATGTAAACTAACAACGTCTACTTTTTGTTGAAATTCAGCAAGCGAAACTTGTTTTGCATCTTTATTTGCTACGTTTTCTTGAATATCGTAACACAAAACTTCGCAATCAAAACCGCGTAATTTTTTGGCAAAAGCTTTTCCCATATTTCCGTAACCGATAATTCCCACGGTTTTTCCGTCTAATTCATAACCACGATTTTCCTCGCGTTTCCAAATTCCGTTTCGTACTTCTTGGTCGGCTTTTCGTAATTTATTCAACAAACCTAATAACATGGCTAAAGCGTGTTCGCCAACTGCATTTCTATTTCCTTCGGGTGCAGAAAATAATTTTATTCCTTGTTTTTTAGCAAAATCGGTGTCGATATTTTCGAGACCCGCCCCTAAACGTCCGATGAATTTTAAATTATTTGCAGCTGTTAAAAATTGTTTATCCAGCGTGAATCGGCTTCTAATAATTACTCCCTCATAATTTGAAATTTTCTGTTCTATAGTTTCTTTGGAAGAAGTATAATCTTCATGGTTTTCAAAACCAAGTTCAGTTAATTGTTGAATTAATAAGGGGTGATTGCTATCGAGGTGAAGAATTTTCATGATTATTCGAAATAAGGATGTGTAATTTCAGGTGTAATTCGAGTGGGTTTTTGCTTTTTTAAATCGATTAAACACCAAGTGGTTTTTGCTTTTACCACCATTTTATTATCGCTTTCGCGGAATATTTCTGTGCAACGTTGACTTTTAATATTTCCGTAGTTTTCGATCCACGTTTTTAGAATCAATTTTTCCCCTTTAAAAGAAGGTCGTTTATATTCAATAAAATGATCTAAAACCACCCAACCTACTTTATTTCTAATTTCTTCTGAAGTTTTAGTTTTCCAATGTTTTTCGGCCACATCTTGAATCCATTGTACGTAAGTCACATTATTAACGTGGTTTAATTGGTCAATTGCAGATTCAGGAATCGTAATGGTATATTGAAATGAAATAGGTTTCATAAAGGCGCTTTAGCCTCAAAGATAATTATATTCTTAATTGATTGGCACCGCCAAAGGGTTTAATACGCCTATACTTGCCTCGAAACTTAAAATTTGTTTCTTAACCAATGCCTCGCGGGCTTGCCCCGAGGTCGTTTACTTGAAATGAAAAATTACTGAATCTGTGTTGCGTTAAGGGTTACTCACTCACATTATCTTATTGGTATTTGTGACTGCTAGCATTTGTAGTGATAGCTTTTTGAAGTGAAACGGAAAAAACTACAAACGGAAAGCCTGACCCGAAGGGAAACGTTCAGGTTATGAAAAAAGTTGATTAAGAATTTCTAAGGATTTTGGCTTTCTAAATCCTTGTAAATGCAATTGAAAATATAGCAACAGCATTTCTAAAAAACTTTGTCGCCTTATCTTATTAAGTTTAATACTAGCAAAATTATCATAATCAGATTTTAAAAATTGCTTTAAAAGTTCTGAATTTTGGTTACTAATACAGTATTTATTAGTTTCAGCAATCTGAAAATCACCATCTAACAAATTAAAATAAGGGTGTTTTGTCGAAGATAAATTAGGAGAAAAACCTAAATAGTGTGTGAGATGGACCAAAAAAAACAGGTGGAAATTTGCAAATTTTTCCAATTCATCTAGTTTTTGAAAAGCTTGACTTAGAAAACGATATAAGGCTATATTTTCTTCTTCTTCTTGAATTGTATTTTTTAATGTTTCGGCCAAAAACATACTAATTGAAGACTTATAAATATCCGTGTGTAAATTTTTATAAGGAATATCTATTTTCGCCTCGCGAATACTTTCTAAAGTATTTTTATTCTTATGGTTTGCTACAATTTCTAATTGTGTAAGCGACTGAAACATAGCTTTCTTCAGCTTTCCTTTTTTTGATTTTAAAATATTACGCAGTAAATAGGTTTTTATACCGCTACTTTCTGTAAAACAAGTTACAATAAGGTCTGCCTCTGAGTAGCGAAGGCTATGAATTACAATTGCTTTTGTAGTAATAAGCATTACCGGATGATCATAATTTTTGCCACTTTTGTTTCTAATTGATCTTCTGAAGTTATTAAAACCATATAAACCCCCGAAGCTACTTTATGTTTTCCGAAAGCCTTTGTATCCCATTGCACACTGCCTCCCTCTGAAAATTCTTCGTATACTAAATTTCCTTCAATATCCGTAATTTTTACGTTTGCATTCTCCATTAATCCATCTATTGTTACCAAACCGTTGTACTGTGGACGCACGGGATTAGGGTATGCCCTAACATTTTCTAAATTATCTGCTGTGGCTGTTGCCGTGCCTCGAAAAGCTAACAAGCCTTTATCGGTGCCAATGTAAACTTTTCCGGAAGCGTCATCAATTGCGATATCTGAAATAGTATTTGAAGGTAATGGGGAGTTATCTTTGGTGAATTGATAAATCGTCTCTTGCCCATTTGATGAAAGGTAAAAAGCCCCTGCACCTGTTGCAATCCATTTATTATTATTACCATCTACAGTAATACCAATAATGTTGAGACCGGCAAGTAATTCTTGTGCGACACCATCTTCATCCTCTATAATAATTTGATTAGTGCTAACATTAGAGTTCTCAAACATTCCTGCTGGATTAAATAAAACACGTAAACCTCTACTTGTACCTACCCAAAGTTGATTATTGTTATCTAAAGCTAAAGAATTCACATAGTTTTCTGGTAGATTCCCAGCTCCTTCACCTCCCTCTACTTTTGCAAAACTATTTGTTGCTGGGTTATAGCCTATGATACCATTACTATAACTTCCAAAGTAAATGTTTCCAATATTATCGATTACTAATTCCGTTAAGCCTAAATTATCTCCTGTTGCATCAGGTACTATTTCAGTAATATCAAATGTTTCAATTTGGTTATTCTCTATATCTAACTTAAATAAGCCTTTTTCAACTTTAGAAGCATTGCCCCACAAATTCCCTTCTCTATCAAATGCAGCTCCATTTACCCAAACATCGGTTGTTAAAGCTGTACCTACTACCGACTCAAGAGAAGAATTGCTAGCATCATAACGGTTAGCTATTTCTTCATTTTGTATATCAACTATACCATCAAAATAAGAACTTAAAATTACTTGACCAGTTTGTGCAGGATTTATAGTTGCTTTTACAATATTCCTCGCATTTAGCATAAAATAAGGAGTGTTAAACCATTCATCATTAATTAAATGACTAATTCCTCTTGAATTTATTGGAAATGCATTTAAAAACCCATCATATTCTCCATAGGTAACCCAAACCTCATTTGGAATAGTCTCTAAATCGAATACATCATTCTGGATAGGTCCCGAAGGACTTAAAAAATTAAATTGAAAGGGGTTTGTAGTACGGGTTTGCAGAAGGCCTTGAGTATTATCTCCGATAAAAATCTCACCTAAGTAAATTAAAGCTGCACTATAGTTTGTAGACATCCCTGAAGGGCTTCCGATATTTGCGACGGGATTTAAAACTTGATCATATATTTTAACACCGTTAATTAATGTTACCACCAATTGATCATTATTTACACGAAGATCTGAAATAGTACTGTTAAACTGTAGTTCTTGAACAAAATCATTTTGCTGTAAACGCAATAATGAGTTTGATTCGTCGATTACATACAAGGAATTGGAAAGACTTACAACTCCCAGAAAAGTGCCGGAAGAAATAGTTTGCCAAACACTAAAATCAATTAAATTAGGATTAGTAACTCCAGCATAACGAACCCCGTTTTCTTTAGTTGCTGCGTAAATTCTATTTTGATAAACGGTGGTTTGAGTAACTGCTAATCGACTTCCGCCATCGCCAATAAAATAAGTGTCACCAAATTCTAAATTCGCTAAATTAAATTCTGAAATACCATATTCTGTAGCTATAAATAAACGATCATTAAACTCAAAAAAATGATTGATTTTTCTTTCTGGCGGTGGAATGGTTTGTTTTTCTACAATATCTATAAAACTAGTGACTTTTTCTTCGTTTGTGTTATAAACATCAATCAAGCCATTTTCATATCCAATTATCAAAAGGTTATAACCCCCAGAATAATGAATTGTAGAAATACTTTCTCCAGAAAGTCCATTAACGGATGATATTTTTTCAATTTCGCCTGTGTTTCTTTGATAAGTAAAAACCGCATTTTCTGCTGCAGCATAAACTTTTCCATTCCCGTAAGAAACATCTTTTATTTGATTATACGAGAATAAATCTTCCCAACTATTGCTAAAATCTTGTGAGATAACGAGGCTGGGGATTAAACAAAAAAGTATGATAAAATATTTCATTAAGCAAGCATGTGTATTTCTATTAACTTATGGTGTTAGCTTTTATTGCTTTATATATACAAAGATAAGCGGTAAACAAAAAAAGCCGCAAAATAAATGCGGCTTTTAAAATATTTTTAAAATTACTTTTAAACTGCTCCTTGCGCTAGCATTGCGTCGGCAACTTTTACAAAACCGGCAACATTTGCTCCTTTTACATAATCTACATAACCGTTTTTATCGGTTCCGTACTTTACGCAAGCTTCGTGAATATCGTGCATAATGGTAAATAATTTCTTATCTACTTCCTCTGCTGACCAACTTAAACGAAGTGAATTTTGAGACATTTCTAGTCCAGAAGTTGCAACTCCACCAGCATTTGATGCCTTTCCTGGAGAAAATAAGATTTTTTCTTTATGAAAAACTTCAACAGCTTCTGGTGTACAAGGCATATTTGCGCCTTCTCCTACTACAAAACAACCATTTTTCACTAAGGTTTCTGCATCTTCTTCTTGCAATTCATTTTGTGTCGCACAAGGTAAGGCTACATCACATTTTTCTCCCCAAGGTGTTTTTCCTTCGGTATATTTTGCTTTAGGATATTCGTTTAAATATTCTTTTATACGTCCTCTTTTTTCATTTTTCAGCTCCATTACAAAAGCTAATTTTTTCTCGTCTATTCCTTCTTCATCGTAAATATATCCTGAAGAATCTGAAAGTGTTACTACTTTTCCGCCAAGTTGCGTTACTTTTTCAGCAGCGTATTGCGCTACATTTCCAGAACCTGAAATTACAACCGTTTTTCCTTCAAAAGTTTCGCCTTTAGTTTTCAGCATACTTTGTGCAAAATACACGTTTCCGTATCCAGTAGCTTCTGGTCTAATTAAAGAACCACCATAAGAAAGACCTTTTCCTGTTAAAATTCCGGTAAACTCGTTTTGCAAACGTTTATATTGACCAAACATAAAACCAACTTCACGTGCACCTACACCAATATCTCCGGCAGGAACATCTGTATTGGCTCCAATATGTTTAGATAATTCTGTCATAAAGCTTTGGCAAAAACGCATTACTTCATTATCAGATTTTCCCTTAGGGTCAAAATCTGAACCTCCTTTACCACCACCCATTGGTAATGTAGTTAAGCTGTTTTTAAATACTTGCTCAAAGGCTAAAAATTTAAGGATACTTAGGTTTACTGAAGGGTGAAAACGCAATCCGCCTTTGTATGGGCCAATTGCTGAGTTCATCTGAATACGGAACCCTCGGTTAATCTGAACTTCTCCGTTATCATCTGTCCATGGTACTCTAAACATGATTACACGTTCTGGCTCTACCATGCGCTCTAAAAGCTTTTTGTTTTGGTATTTTTTATTTTCTTTAATAAATGGAATTACAGTTTCTGCAACTTCTCTTACAGCCTGCATAAATTCAGGCTCATTGGCGTTTCTTTTAGAAACAGAATCCAAAAAATCTTTTACACTTTTTTCCATAATTTATTGTAAAATGTGGTTTTAAAAAATCAAAAGTCAACTAGTTATGCAAATATATAGGTTATAAAATGAAGCGGACTTAATTTTTTTGCATTCTTGTTAATTTTAAGGTTTTTTTAGGCTTAGTTTTTTAAAAATTCTTCTAGTGAAGAAAAAAAGCTTCAGAAAAAATACTGAAGCTTTTCAAATTTCTATTAATGCGATCTCAAATTTTTAACCAAGCGCTTGTTTTAAATCTTCAATAAGATCATGCTTATCTTCAACGCCAACACTCAATCTAATTAAAGAATCTAACACGCCGGTTTTCTTACGTTCTTCAGCAGGAATAGAAGCGTGTGTCATACTTGCCGGATGACCCGCTAAAGACTCTACACCGCCTAAAGATTCTGCTAGTGTAAATACTTTTAGTTTTTCAACAAAAGCAACGGCATCTTTTATATTGTCTCTTTTGGTTGTAAATGAAACCATACCGCCAAAATCGCTCATTTGTTTTTTAGCAATTTCATGATTTGGATGATTTTTTAATCCCGGCCAATATACATTAGCAACTTTTGGATGGTTATTTAGGAAATCTGCTACAGCTTTTCCATTTTCGCAATGACGTTGCATTCTTAAATGAAGCGTTTTGATACCACGCAATACCAAGAAACTATCTTGTGGACCCGCTACCCCGCCACTTGCATTTTGTATAAAGTATAGTTTTTCTGCTAAAGCATTGTCTTTAATAACTAGAGCTCCCATAACTACATCACTATGACCGCCCAAATACTTTGTGGCGCTATGCATAACTATATCAGCTCCTAAGTCTAACGGTTGTTGTAAGTAAGGTGTAGCAAATGTGTTATCTACGCCTAATAAAACATTATGTTTTTTGGCGATTTTTGAAACTGCCTCAATATCAATAATCTTCATCATTGGATTAGTGGGCGATTCTATCCAAATCAGTTTCGTATTGTCAGTAATATGTTTTTCAATTTCGCTGGCATCTTGCATCCCTATAAAATTGAATTTAATTCCAAAATCTTTAAAAATACTAGTAAACAAACGGTAAGTACCACCATACAAATCGTTGGTTGAAACAATTTCGTCACCGGGCTTTAATAATTTCAACACAGCATCTATGGCTGCTAAACCTGAAGCAAAAGCTAAACCGTGTTTTCCATTTTCAATACTTGCCAACGAGTTTTCTAATGCTGAACGCGTTGGATTTCCGCTACGAGAATATTCAAACCCATTATGCCCTCCTGGTGTAGATTGAGAATAGGTTGAGGTTTGATATATAGGCGGCATCACCGAACCATAGGCCGGGTCAACACTTTCTTGCCCTCCATGAATGGTTTTTGTATTGAATTTCATAATTTTATTTTAAAGTTTAAGCAAATGTAGCATTCACTTTGGGCATAAAAAAAATACCACTTATCTTTAATCACAGTTTAACATATCTCTATTCTATGAAAAAAATTGCCTTGCTTTTTTGTTTATGCTTTGCTTTTACTGGCTGTTTAGATGACCCAAAAAAGCAACCTGCTACTGAAGAAAAAAATAATAATCAACCAAAAGAAGAATTAGCTTTCACAACTGTGGCTCTAAATAGCAAAACTATTGAAGGCTGCGCAGAAAAAGAATGTCCTCGAGTGCAAGTAAGTTATCTTAAAGCAGAGAACAGACCAACAATTTCAGAAAACATTAATAGAATAAATGAAAAAAACTTAATAGGAATTTTTAGTGCGCCGGAAGAAAAAAAACCAGATCCGGAGAACTTAGAAAAAGCAATTGAGCATTTTATTACTGATTATTTTTCTTTTAAAGAAGAATTTCCTGAATCTCCGGCAGATTATGAGGCTGAAATTTCTCAAGAAATGCTTTACCAAAATGATTCCTTATTCGTGATTAAAACAAATTTTTATCTTTTTACCGGTGGCGCTCATGGGTATGGCGCTACAAGGTTTCAACATTTTAGTACCACTACCGGAAATGATTTAACCCAAGCTGATTTACTTTCAGATAAAACAGCATTTACGGCTTATGCTGAAAAAAAATTCAGAGAAAAATTTAATATTCCTTCTGGCGAAACCATTAACAGCACCGGTTTTTTCTTTGATGATAATACCTTTACTTTACCCGAAAATATGGCAGTAACCAACGATAGTATTCAACTTGTTTACAATCGATATGAAGCTGCTAGTTATGCTGAGGGCGAATTAAAACTTTCGTTGCCAAAAAGCGAAGTTCAACAATGGATTAATTATTAAAAAACAATAGTTTGAAAAAAGTATATTACCTTTCTACTTGTGATACCTGCAAAAGGATTCTTAAAGAAGTGGAGCTGCCTGAAAATTTTGAAAAACAAGATATTAAAAAAGAGCCGTTAACTAAAAATCAAATAGAAAAACTACACGAAAAAACCAGTAGTTATGAAGCTCTATTTAACAAACGTGCTCAACTTTATAAGAAAAGAGATCTTAAAAATAAAAACCTGACAGAAGAAGATTTTAAAGAGCTTTTGCTAGAACATTATACTTTTTTAAAACGACCAGTTTTTGTTGTAGACAATCAAATTTTTGTAGGTAATAGCAAAAAAACTGTACAAGAATTAAAAGCTTTTTTAGAGGCTTAAGGGTTAAAAAAAGTGGCTGTCTAAAAAGTCTATTTTTGTCAACCTAAACTTGATTAAGGTTCTCTTACTGATTTGTTTTTCACTATGAGATTCTAAAATAAATTCAGAATGACGCTTTTTTAATCTTTTTAGACAGCTACTTTTATGTAGAAACTCTTCAATTAAATTTTTCCCTTTAAATCCTTAGGTTTTACTTGATGTTTACGCGTATCCTCTTTTGTTAATACTTTAAAATCTTCGGTCTTATCTAAGTGTTCTAAATTGTAAAATAACTTTTCTGGAAGCTCTATTAATTTTCTGGTTTTTAAATCTATCCACGAACCCATCATTTCGCAACGCGCACAATTTTTACCATTGTGATCGTAAATATTGTGTAGAAATTCAAAAAACATACCGTCCTTAGAAAGCCCCTTTAACTCTAAAGAAACCTTTACCGGTTTTTCTGATAAAATTTCTTTGAAATAATAAACGTGTTCATAAAAAACCACCGGACCAATATTGTGTTTGGCTAGTTCATCTTGACCAAATCCATTTTCAATTAAATAGCTCATCCTTGTGTGGCTCATAAAATTCAAATAAGCCGAATTCGCCAAATGTCTATTGGCATCGATATCGCTCCAACGGATTTCAAATTCTTTTAAATACATAAAGCTTTTTTTTCAAAAATACACATAAATAGTATGCATGCATAACAAAAGCTTGTTAAAGCAAATCTATCTTTTCAATTTCTCGAACTGATAAATTACAGCGAAATAATTTTCCGTAAATTTGTGCAACTTTTAATTTAAAGAAATGATCCAGTCCATGACAGGTTTTGGAAAGCAAGTTATAGAGCTTTCTCAAAAAAAAATTAGCATTGAAATAAAATCACTTAACAGTAAGAATTTAGATTTAAATGCGCGCATGCCATCGCAATATCGCGAAAAAGAGCTGCAATTGCGTAATTTAATTTCCAAAAACATGGGCCGCGGAAAAGTAGATTTTTCGCTTTATGTAGAAATTACCGGCGAAGAAACTACCGCTTCAGTAAACGCTTCTGTCGTAAAAAAATACATCAATCAGCTGCGGGATTTAAAGCTTGCAGGAATTGGCAGCAATCAAGATGCAGATTTACTAGAAATGGCTATGCGTCTCCCAGACGCCTTGAAAACCCAACGCGAAGAAATTGATGAAGATGAATTTATTGCCATAGAAAACGGTGTAAAACAAGCGCTTGTAGAAATTAATCAATACCGCTCTGATGAAGGAAAAGCGCTGGAAAAAGATTTTAAGCTTCGGATAGAAAATCTTCAAAACCTGTTGGCACAAGTTATAGAAATTGATCCTGAAAGAATTGAAGGTGTCAAAGAACGCTTGCAAAAAGCAGTAGGAGAACTTAAAGAAAATGTAGATGAAAATCGTTTTGAACAAGAACTGATTTATTACCTCGAAAAATACGATATTACCGAAGAAAAAATTCGACTAAAAAATCATTTAAGCTATTTTGAAGAGAGCTTAAACTCAGAAGATTCTAACGGAAAAAAATTAGGTTTTATCGGACAAGAAATCGGTCGTGAAATCAATACCATTGGGAGCAAGTCTAATTACGCACCTATGCAAAAATTAGTGGTACAAATGAAAGATGAGTTAGAAAAAATAAAAGAACAATTGCTAAACGTTTTATAATGATTGAAGGAAAGTTAATTGTATTTTCGGCACCATCAGGATCAGGAAAGACTACCATTGTACGCCATCTTTTAAAGCAAAAAGAACTCAATTTAGATTTTTCTATTTCAGCAACCTCAAGAGCTCCAAGAGAAGAAGAAATTGATGGAAAAGATTATCACTTTTTATCCTTAGAAGAGTTTAAAAAACGCATAAAAGAAGACCAATTTTTAGAGTGGGAAGAGGTTTATCGCGATAATTTTTATGGCACATTAAAAAGTGAAGTAGAACGTATTTGGGCAAATGGAAAACACGTAGTTTTTGACATTGATGTTGTTGGCGGATTAGATATAAAACACATTTACCCAGAAAAAACCTTAGCCGTTTTTGTTGAACCACCAAGTATAGAAGAGCTAAAAAAGCGACTAAAAAAACGCCAAACCGAAACAGAAGATCGTATCAATATGAGAATTGCGAAAGCTTCTATAGAAATGGCCACAGCACCGCAGTTTGATTTTATTATTGTAAATAACGATTTGCAAACTGCTTTAGACGAAGCCTATAATTTAGTCAAAGATTTCATTCAAAAATAAACGTAGTGAACAAAAAAGTAGGATTATATTTTGGTACGTTTAACCCAATTCACATTGGCCATATGGTCATTGCAAACCATATGGCAGAGTTTACCTCTTTAGATGAAGTATGGCTTGTGGTAACGCCGCACAATCCTTTTAAAAAGAAAAGCTCTTTGTTAGAAGATTATCATCGGTATGAATTGGTGTATCGCGCTACCGAGAATTTTGATCACATCAATCCTTCTAATGTAGAGTTTAACTTACCACAACCCAATTATACCGTTAATACTTTAATTCATTTAGAAGAAAAATATCCGGAAATAGATTTTGCTTTAATCATGGGCGAAGACAATTTAAATACGCTTCATAAATGGAAAAACAATGAAGTAATTTTAAACCGTCATGAAATTTTTGTTTACCCAAGAATTACAAAAAGCAAAAAAGATTCGCCACTTAGAAATCATGAAAAAGTAACCCTAGTCGATGCACCGGTAATGGAAATCTCTTCAACCTTTATTAGAAAAGCCATAAAAAAAGAAAAAGATATACGCCCCTTACTACCTACAAAAACCTGGGAATATATTGATGAAATGAATTTTTATCGATAAAAAATTCATATAAAAAGCCGCTTTACTAAATTAACTTCAGTAAAACGGCTTCAACTAAATAACCAACCAAAAAATCTATATTGATAACGAGCGCATTTCCATAAAAATTGTGCTCTTTTTCAACTAAATATGTTAAAGTTCTAAAGACTTCCTTTCACATCTTTATAGCCATACTTTAAAATTTGCGTATTTTTGAAATAGAATAAAATGTACTATGGAAAACACCCCAAATTTTGCAGTAATAGGAGGAGGAAGCTGGGCAACAGCAATTGTAAAAATGCTTTGCGAAAATGTAGCAACCGTACATTGGTATATGAGAAATACAGTTGCCATAGAGCATATTCAAAATGAAGATCACAACCCAAATTATCTGAGTTCTGTAGAGTTTGATGTAAGCCAATTACACTTAACCAATAAGATTGATGAAGCTGTAGCTGAAGCAGACATTGTTATTTTTGCCATTCCTTCTGCATTTTTAAAAAGCGAATTAGATAAATTAAGCATTCCGCTAAAAGACAAAATTATTTTTAGCGCTATTAAAGGAATTGTTCCCGAAACCAGCCTAATTGTTGGCGAACACTTTCATGAACATTACGAAATTCCATTTGAAAATATTGGTGTTATAACTGGTCCGTGCCACGCAGAAGAAGTTGCCTTAGAACGATTGTCGTATATTACCATTGCTTGTGCAAACGAAGACAACGCAAAATTATTAGTAAAATACCTTAGCAGCGATTACATAAAGTGTAAAACCAGCGAAGATATTATTGGTACAGAATACGCTGCTATGCTTAAAAACATTTATGCTATTGCAGCCGGAATTGCACACGGGCTTGGATATGGCGATAATTTTCAGAGTGTTTTAATGAGTAATGCCATTCGCGAAATGAAGCGGTACATCAAAAAGACCTACAAAATGAAACGAAACATTAACGACTCAGCTTATTTAGGTGATTTATTAGTAACCGGTTACTCCATTTTTAGTCGAAATAGAATGTTCGGAAATATGATTGGAAAAGGCTACACCGTAAAAAGTGCAAAAATGGAAATGAGCATGGTTGCTGAAGGTTATTACGCCACCAAAAGCGCTTATGAAATAAATAGAGCCAAGAAAAAGAAGAAAGCAAAAACACCTATTATAAATGCGGTTTATAGTATTCTTTACGAGAATAAAAACCCGAAAAAAGTATTTTTAAAACTCACCGATAAGCTCGATTAATCATCTTTATATTTTAATTTTTTGAAAAACTCAGCTTTAAAAGGAGGAATATTAGTCGCACTTGGCGCTTCTTGTTACGGAGTTTTAACCACGTTTGTAAAACTAGCTTATCAAGAAAATTTAACGCCGTATGAAGTTACTTTTGCACAATTATTATTAGGCTACTTAGGATTAGTTGTGTTAGATTTCGTCTTAAAAAGGAGTTCTTCTGCAAAAAGAAAAGTAAAACCGACTCGAAAAAATATTATTCAATTAGTTTTAGCCGGAACTTCTCTTGGTTTAACCAGCATATTTTATTATTTATCGGTACAATATATTAGTGTTTCAATTGGCATTGTACTGCTTATGCAAAGTGTTTGGATGGGCGTTGTGGCAGATGCCGTTATTTCTAAAACCTTCCCGAATTTTTTAAAACTAACAGCTGTTATTATCATTTTATGCGGTACACTTTTAGCCACTAATATTTTCTTTGAAGAAATCACACTCGACCTTAAAGGTGTTTTGCTTGGCTTGCTAGCAGCCGCTTCATATACAGTAACTATTTACACCTCCAATAGTGTTGCACTAAACCTAAGGTCTCTTTCCAGAAGCAAGTGGATGACATTAGGCGGTTTATTAGTTGTGATACTATTTACAGCTCCACAACTTCTTCAAAATTTTAATGCTGAAATATTTTTAAAATGGGGACTTATCTTGGCTGTATTAGGTGCTGTTTTACCTCCAATTTTATTGACTTCAGGAATGCCAAAAATTAATGTGGGTTTAGGTGTAATTATAACAGCTTTAGAACTTCCTGTTGCTGTTTTAATGGCTTATTTTATATTGGATGAACGTGTTTTCTTTTGGCAATGGGCAGGAATTATATTAATTCTTTTTGCCATTGTAGTTATGAATCTGCGGAAAGTAAAAAAAGCTTAGTCTGCTAAAATTCCTTCTTCTTTCATCAACGGAATTTCTCCTTGAGCCGATTCTTTTATCGTATTTTTTTTGAATAAAAACTTCTTGTGAAACATCGTATTTTCAGCAAAATAAGAAACCGAAAACTCATTGTTCAACTTTAAAATTTCCGGTTGAAGTAATTCTACTTTCGCAAAAGACTTAGCCGGTAAAATTTTTAAACTATGCCGCATTGTAGAGGTAATATCCTTCTTATCGGAACCGGAAGAAACAATTAAAACCGTTTCTATAGGAAAGTTATTTTCATTTAAAATATAAACATTCCAATCGTGCGTTCTAAAATCTTTATTCCACTCGCGTACTGCCGCTAAATAAACGCCTTTTACCTCTGGTATTTCAATATCTTTTTTCAAGAATTAATCGTTTAAGCGATGTTTAATTTTAAAATAAATTATCGATAAAATTATTGCGGCAACCGCTAATAAAATTAATCCGATCGTAATTTTTAATAAAGCGATGATAAAGGTTACATAAATAATTACGCCAAATACAATAATTGCTAATACAAAAAAGCCAAATTTTTTCATCTATAATACAGATTTAAATTGCTCTAAAAAACGAACATCATTTTCGTAAAACATTCTTATATCACTTATTTGATATAGCAGCATTGCAATACGCTCTATTCCCATTCCAAAGGCAAAACCAGAATATTCATTCGGATCTATATTACAATTTTTCAATACATTAGGATCTACCATTCCGCAGCCCATAATTTCTAACCAACCGGTGCCTTTAGTAATTCTATAATCGGTTTCGGTTTCTAAACCCCAATAAATATCAACCTCAGCACTTGGTTCTGTAAACGGGAAATAAGACGGACGTAAACGAATTTTAGATTTCCCAAATAACTGTTTGGTAAAATAAAGTAAGGTTTGCTTTAAATCTGCAAAAGATACTCCTTTATCAATATACAAACCTTCTACCTGATGAAAAATACAGTGCGAACGTGCTGAAATGGCTTCGTTTCTGAAAACACGACCCGGAGAAATTGTTCTAATAGGCGGCTTGTTTTCTTCCATATAACGAACTTGCACACTAGAAGTGTGCGTTCGTAAAAGAATTTCTTCAGGATCGGTTTGAATAAAAAACGTATCCTGCATATCTCTAGCCGGATGGTATTCCGGAAGATTTAAAGCGGTAAAATTATGCCAGTCATCTTCCATTTCTGGTCCTTCAGAAACATTAAAGCCTATATTTGAAAAGATTTCTGTGATCTGATTTTTCACTATAGAAATAGGGTGACGCGAACCGATCTCAATAGGCTCGCCTGGCCTTGAAAGATCTCCATAAACTCCTTTTTCTTCTTGTTTACTTTCTAGCTCAGCTTTTAGCTGATCTACTTTTTGTTGCGCTGCTGTTTTTAATTGATTAATGCTTTGCCCAAATTCTTTTTTCTCTTCGTTCGGTACATTTTTAAATTCAGCAAAAAATTCATTTAAAACTCCTTTTTTTCCAAGAAATTTAATTCTGAACTTTTCTATCTCCTCTAAAGAATCAGCTGTAAAGCTTTCTACATCAACTATATAATTCTTAATCTTTTCGATCATGATTCGCTTCTATTAAAAGGCAAAGTTAATAAATTTAAACGCTTAAAAAACTTTATACAGCAGCTTCTTTTTTATCTTTAAAAATATAATTCATTAAAAAGAAAACAGCAACAGCTCCGAAACTATGCCAAAGCCAATGCGTACCCATTTCAAATAAATCTAGTCGTTTGTCTAAGATTCTAAAGAGTATTGCGAGACTAAAAGAGCCAACCGCGTAGAGAATTTGACTTCCGTTTTTAAAGCTAGTTTTAATAAGGTAAATCGCCACCGGAAGCAGTAAAGCTAAAGCCGTCCCGATATAACCGATAGAAATTTTGAATTTTGTCGGCCAATCGATTAACCTTACACCGAACAGAAGTAAAAATACCAATAGTAAAAGTCCTATTTTTTGAAGCCAATTATTACCGTCTTTAAATGTGAAATAAATTGAAACTGCCAAACACAGTACCATAATTGGTATCCAATCCATCAGCAACCATATTTCATGACTTCGGGTAGCGTGATAAATACTTCCGCCAATAAAACCAATAAACAATATTGGAATTGCAAAAGCTAAAAATAAATGTTGCTTATAATTCCTATAGACATGATAAGAAAAGTATATAATTATGACCAAAAATAATAGGTTGCTACACGTATTAAAAGGCTCTACAGGAAATCTTCCGGCAAGGGTTTCTTTGTAAATTGGTCCGCTATCATTCGGAAAAGTTAATAGTAAAGAAAATCCCTTCATCGATTAAATATATTCTTTTTCTTGAAAATATTGAACGATGGCTTCTTTCATCATAATAGCCTGTTCACCAGCTTTTAAAGCAGGTAATTGTTCTACAATTTTATAATGGGGCCAACCGTCTTCATCAATGTAATCAAAATCATAATAACCGTAAGGCTCCAGCAATCTACAAATTGCTATGTGCATTAAATCTATTTTATGATCTTTTTTAAATCTTCTATGTAATTGACCTAATTCTTGTACGCCAATTAAATAAATGATACCATCTAAATCTAAAATTTCTCCGTCTGCAAACTGATCTGAAAGTTTTTGTTGAACTTCTTCCCAGTTTTTCTTTAATTCTTCATCTCTTGCCATAGCCGCAAAGATAAGTAACTTCTTTTTCTAATTTAATTATATTTGGCTTATGAATATAATTGATATAATTATTGGGATAATTCTGCTTTTTGGCCTGGTTAGAGGTTTTATGAAAGGGTTTATTGTAGAGTTAGCTTCGCTTGTAGCCTTGGTTTTGGGAATTTATGGCGCCATAAATTTTTCGCATTTTGCTTTAGATTATCTAAACGACTATGTTTCTTGGGATCAAGAATATATTAAACTTGCAGCTTTTGCTTTAACCTTTTTACTGATCGTAATTCTAATTTTAATACTCGGAAAATTACTCACAAAACTTGCAGGATTAATTGCTTTAGGAATTGTAAATAGAATTTTAGGGGGTGTTTTTGGAACATTAAAATACGCTTTTATTATAAGTGTTTTGTTGATGCTTTTAAATGGCTTCAATAAAAACATTAGTTTTCTTGAGGATGAAAAAGTTGAGAATTCTGTATTATATAAACCTGTAGAAACTTTAGCTCCAATGGTTTTGCCTCCAGTATTAGAAGAGTTTGAGGAACAGAATCGATTTTCTATTGAATAAAAAAAGCTACCTACAATAGATAGCTTTTTTATTCAAAAATAATGAATGTTATAACATTTTTATCTTGCCTGTTTTTAACGAGTATACGCCGCCAACAATTTTTATTTCTCCATTGTTTTCCATTTCCTTGAGAATCGAACTTTTTTCTCGAATTCTATCTATGGTGAGTTTTACATTTTTTTCTACCACAGCCTGAACAAAATCAGGGTTTTTAGAAGTTTTTTCTCCATTAACCTCAACGGCCTTTACAGCAGGTTTTATATTTTCTAGCATCGAAGTTATATTGCCTAGCTCAACTCCATCACAAGCTGCACTTACCGCTCCGCAACTTTCATGGCCAAGGACAAAAACTAATTTGCTTCCGGCAACTTTGCAAGCGTATTCCATACTTCCAAGAATATCGGTGTTTTCAAAATTTCCTGCTACACGAGAAACAAAAATATCACCAATAGCTTGATCTAGAACTGTTTCTACCGGTACGCGGCTATCTACACAAGACAACACAACTGCTTTTGGGTGTTGACCTGCGGTTGCGCTTTCCACTAAAGTTTTATTATTTTTATCGTTTAATTTTTCTTCAATAAAACGTTTATTCCCTTCTAACAAGTCATTTAAAACTTGATCAGGTGTCATTACTTCTTGTTCTTTTTTGGTAATGATTTTATCTATTTTCATAACCTATAATTCTTTTGTTAAAATTAAAATTTATGCGGTTTGCTTTTTATCTTTTTCAAAAAACTTTTTATAACTATCTGGATTTTCTTCTACTCCACGTTCAGAGATAATTTTGATGGTTATATTTCTTTCTTTGGCTTGGATTGAAAATTCATCTAAAATCTCAATAACGTCATAATCTAAACTTCGTGTTTTACGAACATCTAATTCTAAAAAAGCATCGTCTGGCAAGTTATGAAGTTCTCGTGAAATTGCTCCCTTATTTAAAAAAGACACCTCTTCAGCTAAAGTCATTTTAAACTTATTATCGTTCACATCGTACCCTTCTTTATGTAAAAAATGTGAGTTTCTATAACTATTCAATAAAATCACAACAATTCCTACCGCTAAACCAAGGCCAATCCCTATTAATAAATCAGTAAATACAATACCTACTATTGTTACAATAAAGGGTAAAAACTGTTTATAACCTAGGTTAAACATTTGTTTGAATAAAGATGGTTTTGCTAATTTATACCCTACAATAAATAAAATAGCAGCTAAAACCGCTAAGGGTATTTTATTTAAAAGAAACGGAATTGTGATTACCGAAATAAGTAAAAAGAAGCCGTGAATTATTGCTGAAGCTTTTGTTTTTCCGCCAGATTGAATATTTGCTGAACTTCTTACAATAACTTGTGTAATTGGTAAACCTCCAATAAATCCTGAAACAATATTTCCTGTTCCTTGCGCAAAAAGTTCTCTATTGGTTGGTGTTATTCTTTTTTGTGGATCTAACTTATCAGTAGCTTCTACACATAATAATGTTTCTAAACTAGCTACTATGGCAATAGTTACACCGGTTATCCAAACTTGAGGATTAGTAATGGCGCTAAAATTAGGAAAAGTAAATTGACCAAAAAAGTCTGCTGCACTTTCTGGTACTGGAACTTGAACCAAATGGTCTGGAGAAATTGCAAACTCTCCGGTTCCGTTCATTGCAATATAATAAGCAACCCCGGCAACAACTGCCACTAAGGGTCCTGGTATAATTGTAAATATTTTGTGTTTTTTGCTTAATACTTTTTCCCACAAAAGCAAAATAGCTAATGAAATTACCGTAACCATTACAGCTCCAAGGGAAATATAATCTAACATATTTACAAGTTCTGTAAATGTGTTTTCACCATCAGATTGACTAAAACTTAATTCTCCATGAGCAACTTTATCGTACCCAAAAGCGTGTGGGATCTGCTTTAGAAAAATGATAATCCCAATACCGGCAAGCATTCCTTTGATTACCGAAGAAGGAAAATAATAGCCAATAACTCCGGCTTTTAAAACCCCTAACAATATTTGTAATGCGCCACCAATTACTACGGCTACTAGAAAATTCTCGAAACCTAATGTTGCAATGGCTCCTAATACTATTACAGCAAGTCCTGCTGCAGGTCCACTTACTCCTAACGAAGAACCGCTAATTGCACCAACTACAATACCCCCTACAATACCGGCTATTAATCCAGAAAACAACGGAGCGCCACTTGCTAGGGCTATTCCTAAACATAAAGGAAGTGCGACAAAAAACACCACTATACTAGCGGGTATATCTTTATTTAAATGTTTAAACATAGAAACTTTTTTAATAATTAAATGAACGTCAAATTTTAAAACATTTCTAATTTGCTTTTACACCTTGACTAAGTGTACAAATTAAATTTGGAAAAAGTTCTATGCCATTTCTGGAGGCGGAGAAAGCAGCTCAAAATAAATAATTTCAGTACTACGCTTGTAATGTATCTGAAAAGCTTTTTTATTTAAAACAGTAAAAACAAAATTTGGTTCACCTTCTGAAAATAATTTCCACTGATTTTCCTTTACGTTATTTTCATCGCTAGAGCCAGAAGTATGTTCTTCCTCTTCAGAAAAGTTGAATACATAAGAAACATCAGCATTATGCTTAATTAATGTAACCGCAGTGGGCGTGATTAAAAAAGCAGCAAAAAGAAGAATAAATATTACCGCTAATGTTTTCAAATCAATTGCTTTAAGAAAGCCAAGATAGAAAAAAAGCGGCAATTTTCCTATCAGCAGATTACTAAATAAGATATTAGAGTTTCTTTAAAGCCTCTTCTTTTACCCAGCCTTGCGTGCCATCGCTCAACTCAATTTTTACAAAACCACTAAAATCTTCGAGAACAGCAACTTTTGTTCCCTCGTGTAACAAAAATGATTTTTCTGCTCTATTATTTGGTTCGGTTTGTACAGCAATTTCTTCCGTGAAAATAATTGCAAATTGATTGTTTTGTTGAAGGTTGTATTGTTGAAAGGCAAAAATAAAACTAAGAATACAAAGAATAATACTTACCAAACTTAAACTAAAGAACAAACGCTTTTTTCTAGTTTGAACTGAAAAGTAATAGACCAAAAACAATGCTATAAATCCGATTGAAAAAATGATTGTTAGCCAAGCCCAACAATTAAAATTATAGGTTGAAATTAGATTATTAATCATTTTTGCCAGACCGGTTTTTGGCACTTCTTCTATGGCATCAATTTTCATGTTTTCAGCAAAAGACAGGTTATTTTTTATGTCCTCGTCATTCGGGTTTAACTGCAAGGCCTTTTCGTAATAGTAAATGCTTGGCGCTACGTGATTCAATTTGTAATGCGCATTTGCTAAATTAAAATACAAGGCAGTAGATATTTTATCTTGACTTAAAATTTGCTCATAATTCTCGATTGCTTTTTCGTAATTTCCATCATTATAAGCTTGGGTAGCATTTTCAAATAAAGCTTCAGGCTCTTGTGCGAAAATACTTGTTACGAAAAATAATGCGGCTATGTAAACTATATTTTTCATCCTTAAATTTGCTTATCTAATCCTGCAATTACCTCAACTGCCTTTTCATAATCTTGCTCCATACTTGTTTTTGAAGCCGGGGTATATCTTGCATATTCACAACTTTCTAATAAACTGATGAATTTTGCAGTATCCTCTTGAGTTACTCCTTTTTCTGTCAGCAAGTTTTTTATTTTCTCTTTGCTCATCTCTCCTGTTTGTATAGAGAGTTTTGCTCTTAAGTAATTATGTAAAGCTCGCTCTAGAGAATCGTAAAAAGCTTGCTGATTTCCTAAGTTTTTCTTGGCTTCAGAAAGGTATTTTTTAGCCAATCTATCGGCTTTTCTCAATCGTTTTCCTTGTACATCGTTTTTGTATGCCTCACGTTTTTTTCCGAAAATTATAGCTAACGGAATTGCTAAAAAAGGAACTATTAACAATATCCAAAAAAGTGTGCTCTTAAAAAACCCATGTCTGCCTTTTTCCTTTAGGTTCGGCGTCAACTTTAAATACCTAAATTGTTTTTTCTCTGTCGGCACCACCTGTTTCTGCGTTCCGGCTGTAGTGGTTGTAGATTCTCCATTGGTTAATTGCGTTGGCCCATTTTCTACATTTACCATTAACTCTTCAGAAGTTATGGTTTTATAGCTTTCTGTTCGAACATCAAAATAAGAAAAAGAAATCGGTGCAATAGGATATTTACCTTTCAACTGCGGAACAATTGTATAATTATCAGTTATACCTCCATACATCCCATTCAAATTTGTCTTTACATCCTCCTGATGTTCTGGCTCATAAACTTCTAAAGATGCCGGAGTGGTTAATTTTGGAAGTTGAAAAAGTTTTAAATTTCCATTTCCCGAAACACGCACTTTGGCTTGTAAAGATTCTGTGGCGTTTAAACTGCTTTTTGTAGTGCTTACTGAAAAATTAAAACTTCCTACAGCTCCTGTAAAACTTGCTGGTTTCCCTTCAGTTGGTAAAGGTTTTACCTGTATTACTTTTCGGTCTGCTGCAATGGTTTTCTGGATAGTTTCTGAAATTCTTCTACCAAAAATATCTCTTCTATCTGAAGGCACTTGTACTGAAACATTCAGCGTAAGCGGTTCAATAGTTAATTCTCCTGTTTTCTGCGGATATAAAACCGTCTGTTGTAGAACCACATAGCGATATTCTTCTCCTTTATAGGTTCCGTTTTTTACTTGCAAGCGACCAATATCTATATTTTGACTCCAAAAGTCTGTGTATTTTGGACTATCTATTGGCCGCCAATCGCTGACATCTACACGCGGACTTACATATAATTTATATTGAAGCGAAATTCCTTCATTTAGATAAGGATTGGCTTTAGAAATTTCAGCAACTAAATGAATATTATCTGACGCAATTAACTCAGAATTATTTCCGTCTGTTGGTTTATCTACAGCTGTAGTAACTTCAACCGTAACTGGTGTAGTTTTATAAACCTCACCATCTATTTGAATCTCGGCTTGTCCAATTTTAAATTTTCCTCGCTTTGTTGGCTGTAAATAATAGCTGTATTTTTTTTGATACGTGCGTTTTCCGTTTAAATAACTATAACTGATTGATTGGTTTGGCCCGCCAACAACACGGAAATTAGTAAAATCTGGCGGATTAAAATTGTCGCCATCTTCATTCATTGTAAAATCTACCCGAAGACGCTCATTAATGCCCAGTTTTTCCCGGCTAACTTCGGCTTCAAACTGCACTTGACTAAAGGCAAATCCGCAGATAAAAAAACCGATTAAAAATAAGATGATTTTACTTTTCATTTACCAATCTTTTTCAGTCTTTCTTTTTTGTCCTTTTTCTTTTTTGGCGTTTATTTTATCCTGAATTTTTTTCTCTTGGTTTTCCATCGCCTCTAAGAGATTATTAATTTGCTGTGGAGAAAGCTGACCTTGAGCAGGCTGTTGTTGCTGATTTTTTTCAGCATTATTTTCATCACCTTTTTCTTGTTTAGGCTGTTGCTGTTCTTGTTTTTGCTGATCGCCTTTCTCCTTTTCTTTATCACCTTTTTTCTGATCCTGATCTTGTTTCTGGTCTTCTTTATTCTCCTTATTGTTTTGTTGATCTTCGCCTCCTTCTTTTTGATCTTGCTTTTCGTTCTCTTTTTTATCTTCGCTTTTCTTATCCTTATTTTTGTCTTTATTATCTTTATTTTGTTGCTGCTCTTTTTTTAGCTTTTCTTTTGCTAAGGCAAGATTGTAGCGCGTTTCATCATCTGTAGGGTTATTCCTCAACGCGTTTTTGTAAGCTTCTACTGCCGCAGCATAATTTTTTTCTTTCATAAAAGCATTACCTTGATTATGGTATGCATTATGTTTAAGGTCCTTGCTTGTAGTAAGGACAGAACTTTGTTGCAAACGTTGCGCTGCGTTTTGAGATTTATCTTTATTGTAGTACAAATTTCCTAAATTGTAGCGCGCTTCAGCATTTTTATTGTCTTTAGAAATTGCTTCTCTATATTTTGCTTCTGCTAAAGGGAAATTGTTTTCTGACAAAGCTTTTTTAGCCTCTGCCATAAACTGCTTTGCTTCTTTATTGTTTTCTTCCTGAGCTTTTAAGTTGAATGATAAAAAAAGCATCAACAAAAAAACTACCCGAAAAAAAAGTGTCGTATTTTTTTTATTCGTCATCATTTTTCTTTTCATTGAATAAATTTAAGCGTTTTACCCAAGAGGTTTTTCGCTCTAATAAGAACACATCTATCACTATAAAAAGTATGCCAAAACCTAAAAACCATTGAAACTGATCTTTATAATCTGCAAATTTCTTCGTTTCAAATTCTGACTTTTCAATATTTTGTAAAACTTCTTCAACACGTTTTATAACTTTATTGGTATTGCTTCCATCAATATATTCGCCATCGGTTTCCTCGGCAATTTGTTGTAAAGTTTCCTTGTTCAGTTTTGTAATAACAGTTTCACCTTGATTGTCTTTTTTGTATTGCTGTGTTACTCCATTTCTTTTTATAGGAATTGGACCTCCTTTTGCAGAACCAACACCAATGGCAAAAATTTTAATGCCATTTTCTGCTGCTTCTTCAGCAATAGCTTCAAGGTTTCCGCCGTGATCTTCACCATCACTAATTAAAAATAAAACACGATTTGTTTGTGCTTCATCATTATAATAGGTTTTTGCTAACTCAATTGCTTCATTTATCGCCGTTCCTTGACTTGAAACCATATCGGTATTCATACTTTGCAAAAACAACTTGGCAGAACCGTAATCTGTAGTAATTGGCAACTGTGGAAAAGCGCTACCTGCATAGGCTATAATCCCAATTCTATCGCTTGTTAAATTATTGATGATTTGCGTAACCAGCTGCTTAGATTTATCTAATCTATTGGGTGCAATATCTTCGGCTAACATACTTTTAGAAACGTCCATGGCAAAAACAATATCTACTCCAGAGCGTTTTACGGTTTCCATTTTGGAACCGATTTTTGGGTTTACTAATGCCAAGACAAAGCAAGTGAAAGCCAGCAGTAATAGAATTAATTTTACCCAAGATTTGAATACCGATTTATTAGGACTCAGTTTATCAAGTAATTCTTTTTCGGCAAATTTTTGTTGTGCCTTTTTTTTCCATAACAACATGGCCAAAAACAGCAATACCAGTATTGGAATAACAAGCAAAAGCCAAAAATATATTTTTTCTTCAAGTACTAGCATTTATACAAAACTTCTAAAAATTGTGTAACGCAAAGCTATTTCTATTAAAAGTAGTAAACCGGCTAAAATAGCTAAGGGTCTAAATTTTTCTTGGTAGTTATAATATTTAAATTCTTCTATTTCTGTTTTTTCTAATTTGTTTATTTCTTCGTAAATCTGTTCTAATTTACTGTTGTCTGTTGCTCTAAAATATTTTCCGTCAGTTTTTTTAGCAATATCTTTTAATAAATCTTCATCAATTTCTACTTGAATTCTACCGTACCGAAAACCTCCAGAACGCGATAAAGCTACCGGACTCAATGCCATTCCGTTTGTTCCTAGGCCAATAGTGTAAGCTTTTATGTCATATTCTATTGCTAAATCTGTAGCGATTTGTGGATCTATAAAACCGGCATTATTTACGCCATCTGTTAGCAAAATAATAACTTTACTTTTTGCCTTACTATCTTTTAACCGATTTACAGAAGTAGCTAAACCCATGCCAATTGCAGTTCCACTTTCCATAATATTGTTAAACTGAACATCGTCTAAGGCATTTAAAATAATAGATTTATCACTAGTAATAGGCGTTTTGGTATAACTTTCTCCTGAAAATAAAACCAAGCCAAAACGATCGTTTGGACGACCTTCTATAAATTCTGAAGCCACATTTTTTAAAGCATCCAAACGGTTTGGTTCTAAATCTTTTGCCAACATACTTGCCGAAACATCTATTGCCATAACAATATCTATTCCTTGTGTTTTGTTGGTCTTTGTAGAAACATCTACTGTTCTAGGTCTAGCCATTGCTGTTATTAATAAAGCTAAAACCAATAAGCGCAATACAAACAAAAAAGGTTTTAATTTTGGCAACAAACCTTGTTTTACCTTAAAGCCTTTTAAGCTAGAAATTTTCACTTCTGGGCTTTGTAGATGTCTTTTCCAGAAATACCATAGCCCAAGCAGCGGCATTACTAAAAAAAGCCAAAACCATTGCGGATTTTCAAAAGTTACGTTATTCCAATCCAGCATTTTTATTACTATTAAATTCAACAGAATTTATAATTCGGTTACTTATTTCTTCTAAATCTTCATTGTCGTCTGCATAAGAAACAAAAACATTTTCATTTCCGTTGGCGGCACCAAAATAAAGGCTCACATAATTTTTCTTTTCTTGTTGTCCCGTAATTGGGTTTTTTATTGAAAAGCTACCGTGTACCTTTAAGCCTTCCACACCATCTGCCGCAACAAATTTCTCTTGTTTAAACAAAATATTCTTAGCGCCAATCTCTTCTAATTGTTTGGCTCCGTTTTCTCCCGGGTTTTCTCCAAAACTGTTTTCTGCAGGAGAGCGTCCAAAACTCATGGTAAAAACTCGCACATAAAGTTCGCCTTCTAATTGACCATAAGCAAAGTTTTCTTTTATTAATTTTGCTTGCTTTTCTGTAGTTGCAGTTGGTAAAATAGTTATAGAATCTGGATTTTCTCTAACTAAAACTTCAGGTGTTATTATAGAAACTGCGGGATATCCGTATTCACTTTGCACCCAATCCCCTTCTAATAATTCCTTAGCAGAATTTTGAATGACTAAATTTTTAGCATAATCTAAACCTTTAATTCCTATAAAAGCTCCTAATCCAACTAGTACAATTAGCGCACTCGCGATGCTAATAGCCCAGATTTTTCTTTTCCTTTTTTGTTGAATAATTTTTTCTTGATAAGCTTTATCTTTTAGCAATTCTTCTTCGCTTGGCTCAGGAATAGCGGTTTTAAATGCTTCAATATCATCGCCAATTGTTTTTCTGTCTTCTTTAGCGGTTAGTCTGTCGGGTTTTATGCCGGCAAATTTTGCTAAATCTGCACGTTTTAAAATTGCTTCTAAACTGGCAATTACACTTTCTTTTAAATATAACTTATTGCTGTTTTTTAGGTCTTTTAAAATAGCGATTAATTCATTAGTTGTGCTTTCTAATGCGCGATCATCAATCTTTTCATCCAAATAACGCCGGACTGCATCAGTTAAATCAGAATAGTATGATTTTACATCGCCACGTTCTAAGACATCGCTTTCATCTAATTTTTTAAGCGTAAGCATTGCCTTATCGTAAGGCGGAATTTCTTTTTTAGCTTCATCTCTTTTCTTCTTTTGTTTCAATAAAAACCAAGTAAGAATAGCTAGTAAAATAATAATTCCCAACAGCCACCAAAACCAAGATGGAATAGAAAAAGATTCTTCAATTTCTAGCGAGGGTTTTATAGGATATAACTTTTGCTTAGTAGTATCTACTACAACATTTTTTACTTGAACTTGTAAAGAATCAGTAAAAAACGCACTATTATTAATAAGAATACGCTGTCGCGGAATGGTATAATTACCCGAATCAAATTGTGTTAAATTATATTCCTTAATAAGTTGAAAACGTTTTTCAATACTTGTTGTATCTACTTTTAATGAAGTGACCATTTCTAGCGGAATAAAACTTTGGCCTTCAGGGAAAATAACTTGATCGGTAGAGTCTGTTTCAACTTTTATTTGATAGGTAATTTGTTCGCCTATCTTTATGGAAGTGCTATCTATCTTTGCGCTTACTTCTTGTGCTCTTGTTGAAGTTTGAACAAAGAATAAAAAAAGCAGGATCATAAATCCGGTGAGAGACCGAAAAAATTCTGCGAAATATGATTTGCTATTTTTTTTCATATTAACCTCTCCGTTTAAAATATCCTAATAACTTTTTGACATAACTTTCACCTACTTGCATATTTATTGCCCCGGCACCACTGAGTTTAAACACATTGTTGAAATAACCTTCTCGTGAGCGAAAATAAGCCTCATAATTTTTTCTAACGCTCTTTGCTCCAGTATTTACCAGCATTACTTCGCCGGTTTCTTCATCTTTCATAGGCACCATTCCTACGTTTGGCATCTCTTTTTCGCGTTCATCATAAACGCGAATTCCGGTAACATCGTGTTTATTTCCTAAGATTTTTAAAGTTTTTTCATAATTATCAGTCATAAAATCTGAGAGAATAAAAACAATTGCTTTTTTCTTCATCATATTTTGTAAGAATTTTAGCGCAGCCGTTAAATCAGTTTTCTTGCGTTGTGGTTGAAACTCTAACAATTCTCTGATAATTCTTAGAACGTGAGAACGTCCTTTTTTGGGTGGAATAAATAATTCTATTTCATCTGAAAATAAAAGTAAGCCAATTTTATCGTTATTCTGGGTAGCTGAAAACGCCAAAGTCGCAGCAATTTCAGTCACAATATCTTTTTTGAAATTTTCCTTAGTTCCAAAAAATTCTGAGCCTGAAATATCAACCACGAGCATCATGGTTAATTCGCGTTCTTCTTCAAAAACTTTTACAAAAGGCTCATTATAACGAGCGGTGACATTCCAATCTATACTTCTTACATCATCTCCAAATTGGTATTGACGCACTTCGCTAAAGGTCATACCGCGACCTTTAAAGGTAGAATGATACTCGCCGCCAAAAACATGATTGCTTAAGCGACGGGTTTTGATTTCAATTTTCCGAACTTTTTTGAGTAACTCCTTTGTATCCATTTATTTGCAAACAGTTTTCAAAAAAACATTAGCAGAGCTGTTCAAGCATTAGACTGTTTACTGCCACTACAGACGTTAATTGCTGTTATGGCACTTCAATTTCATTTACAATTTTACCAATAATATCTTCTGAAGTTACATTTTCTGCTTCAGCTTCATAGGTAATTCCTATTCTATGGCGAAGTACATCGAGCACCACTGCTCTAACATCTTCAGGAATAACGTAACCTCTGCGTTTTATAAACGCATAACATTTTGCGGCAGTTGCTAAATTGATACTACCACGAGGTGAGGCTCCAAAAGAAATTAAAGGTTTTAAACTTTCTAATTTATATTTTTCTGGATAACGTGTAGCAAAAATAATATCGAGGATATATTTTTCTATTTTTTCATCCATATAAACGTCGCGAACGGCACTTTGTGCTCTTAAGATTTGCTCTATAGAAACTACCGGATTTATTTTCTCAAAACTCCCTTTTAAGTTGGCACGCATAACCAATTGCTCATCTGCCATTTGTGGATAATCGATAACTGTTTTTAGCATAAAACGGTCAACTTGTGCTTCGGGTAATGGGTACGTTCCTTCTTGCTCAACCGGGTTTTGCGTTGCCATTACCAAAAATGGCTTATCAAGAATAAAGGTTTCTTCACCAATGGTAACTTGCTTTTCTTGCATGGCTTCTAATAAAGCCGATTGCACTTTTGCCGGCGCGCGGTTAATCTCATCTGCCAAAACAAAGTTGGCAAAAATTGGTCCTTTTTTTATACTGAAATCATTCAATTTCATATTATAAATCATCGTACCAATAACGTCGGCGGGAAGCAAATCTGGTGTAAACTGAATTCTACTGAAGGATCCATGAACGGCTTTGGAAAGCGTATTAATCGCTAAGGTTTTTGCTAGTCCAGGAACACCTTCTAATAAAATATGCCCTTGTCCTAAAAGTCCAATCAACAATCGTTCTATCATGTGTTTTTGCCCAACAATGACTTTGTTCATTTCGTTGGTAAGTAAATCTACAAAAGCACTTTCTTTTTCTATTTTTTCGTTTAATCCTGCGATATCTACCGAGGTTGTTGACTCTTCCATAATTAATATAACATTTTATCCAGTAGCTATTTTACTAACGGTGCAAATTGTAAAAATATTCATTGAATAGCTGTTAACAATAGGTTAAAACTAAACAAGGCGGTAAATATACCGCCTTGTTTGCTTATGAGTCAATTAAAATTACTCAAAATTTATTTCTCCTAAAGTTGTGGTTTCTCCATTTTCTACTTCAACATCTGTAATTGTTTCAATTTCAAACCCTAACCCAACTTCTGGCTCTAAAGTAATTGTATATGTTCCTGCTGGAACTCCACTAAGTTCAAAATTACCATTAAGATTACTATAGGTCGAAATTTCATTTTCTCCATTTGTAGCGGTAATTAGTGTTGGTGTTGTTATTGGTAAGATAGTACCGCTTATAAAACCTGTTTCTGCAAGGGCTTCAATTCTTATTACCGGTTTTAATGAATAACCTCCGTTTCCTTTTGCTACAATTGATTTTTCTACATCAAAATCTAATAAATATTCGTAAGTAACATCAGATTCTAATGTTTGATTTAATTGAAGTTTTAATCCCGACTGTTGTGCGCTTGGCGTATCTAAATTTGAAGTTTCACCATCTACAACAATAGTATTATCCTCCCCTAAAATTAATCTGATTTGAGAAATAATTCCTGCAGGAATTTCTTCTTCTTCCGTTAACATAACACTCGCTCCTCCTGTTAATTCTAGCAAATCATAAACCCCAGCATTTACGTTATTTATTTCAACTTCATTTTCTTCACCGGTATATTTAATAACAATTCTCTCTATATCTACGTTTACCTCTTTATAATCTCCCGGATTATCTACCATCCGTAAACTCATTTTCGCATTTCCTTCACCAGAAGAAGAGTTTGAATCATCATCGCTGCAGGCTCCTAACAAACTCACGCTAACTATTAATGCTACTAAATACTTCAAATTAAATCGTTTCATGATTTTTCAATTTTTTATTTGAAACAATTTTAGAAAGTAATAACAACTGTTAAAAGATGATTAACGCTATTTAACCTTTCGCTTAACATAGACTTAACATGAAAATAGCACTTTTAAAAAAATAATTAAGTCAACAATTAGGGCTTTTTCTCCTTATAAAATTTAGTAGCTTTATATCTGAAAAAAAATTATGGAAAAAAACGTACTCATAACAGGAGCCACTAGCGGAATAGGAAAAGCAACAGCTATACGACTCTCTAAAGAAGGGTTTAATCTGATTTTATGCGGAAGAAGAACACAACGTTTAGAATCCTTAAAAAATCAACTTTCATCGTTTACAGAAATTTACACCCTCAATTTTGATGTTAGAAATCAAGCAGACATAAAAAATGCGATAAAAAGTTTACCCGAAAAATTTCAACACATTGACGTGTTAATCAATAACGCAGGAAACGCGCACGGACTCGATTTAATTCAAGAAGGAAATACTGATGATTGGGATGCCATGTTAGACATTAATGTAAAAGGTTTACTTTATATGAGCAAAGCTATTCTACCGGAAATGGTTTCTCGCGGAAATGGACACGTAATAAATATTGGCTCTACCGCAGGAAAAGAAGTTTACCCAAAGGGAAATGTGTATTGCGCGAGCAAACATGCGGTAGATGCAATAAATCAAGGAATGCGAATGGATTTAAACGGAACCGGCGTAAAAGTTGGTGCTATAAACCCGGGCTTGGTTGAAACCGAATTTAGTGATGTTCGCTTTAAAGGCGATCAAGAAAAGGCTAATAAAGTTTATCAAGGTTACAAAGCTTTACAAGCTGAAGATATTGCCGATATTATATGGTTCGTTATCAGCAGACCTTATCATGTAAACATAGCCGATTTAATGGTGATGTGCACAGCACAAGCTTCTTCTACTTTAGTCGACAAAAATTAAACTATGATTAATAAACGCTTGCTCATAAAAAATTTACTGGCTCATAATGATGAGAACAGTTTTTATGATAAAAAGCGAAAAATTAATATGGGCGAAAAAGAAGGCAAAGCAAAATTTCTAAAACACATTTGTGCGCTTTCCAACAGTAATCCAAAAAACAATAGTTACATTGTAATTGGCGTAGAAGATGAAGACAACAGCGTTGTAGGTGTCGATTTTTTTGATGACAGTAAAATTCAAAATTTAATCAATGCCTACTTAACAAACCCACCGTTGGTAACGTATGAAAATGTTTTATTTCCGCATTTACCCAACGGAAAAGTAGTTGGTTTAGTAAGCATTCGCCCAAATGAAGGGAAAATTTGTTCGCTCAAAAAAAATATCTGGAAATATTACGGCGGCATGGTTTTCTTTAGAGACGGAAGCATTAGCATGCCAAAAGCATTTGATATTGAATTGAAAGACATAAATTCTGAAATTGTTAAAGCCATTGAAAATCACTCGCAAAACACCATTAAATATACCTTAGACGGTGTGTTTGATTTTATGAATAAAAGCAAAGACTTTCACCCTACATATAAAGTTTTTAAAGAATATTTTGTGGTTTGTTGGGCAGGTAAAACCCAAAAAACTAAAGAAAACACCTATTTATCTCGTGTAAATATTGAGCTGATAAACGAGCAAGTAAAACTATTCTATTCAGATTTAGATGAAATTAGCATTAGTTATGATGACGATAGCTTCAAAATAATAGAGTATGTTCACCTAGGTTTATATGAAAGCTACAAATACTACCCGCTAGAAGAGGTTACCTTCAAATTTAAGAACAATATGAGTTATGAAATTGAAAGTGAGATGGTTTTTCAACCACCAGAATTCCCTAAACAAACGCTCTATCATATTTTCAACAACAACAACACCATTCTTAAAAAGATAAAACGAGGAGAAAGTCTAAGTCACATTCAAGAAAAAGATTTTTTAAAACTTCCCGCCACATATTTATTGTGTCATTTAAATGGCTTTTCTGAAGCGATTGAAATTCTAGAAAATGCAAAAATTCATTTAAAACCCTATCCAAAAATTTATGCCCGCTATAAAGAAAGTATGCGTATACTAAGAAAAGTTAGATACAGTTAGCGTATTAAAGTTTTACCAAAAAAAGGGCTTGTTTTTATTTTTTCCTTATTTTCGGATACTATGAGAACATTTGCAATAGGAGATATTCACGGCGGTTTAAAAGCGTTAAAGCAGGTTTTAAGCAAAGCTGAAATAACTTCAAAAGACACGCTTATCTTTTTAGGGGATTATGTAGACGGATGGAGCGATTCTGCAAACGTCGTTTCCTATTTAATTGAATTAGCACAAAAAAACACCTGCATTTTTATTAGAGGCAATCACGACGATTTAGTGCAACATTGGCTCGAGACCGAAGAAATGAATGAAAAATGGTTGCAACACGGTGGCCAATCGAGTATTGATGCTTACCGAAAGTTATCTTCAGAAGAAATTGAAAAGCATCTTCATTTTTATCGTGAAATGGTAAATTATTTTGCTGATCAAGAAAACCGACTTTTTTTACACGCCGGATTTGCAAATATGCATGGTCCGGAACATGAATACGATGATTATACATTTTACTGGGACAGAACTCTTTGGGAAACAGCGCTATCACTCGATAAGAATCTAAAAAAAGATGACCTTTTTTTCCCAAAGCGTTTAAAATTATTCGATGAAATTTATATAGGTCATACGCCAACCACCAGAATAAGTAAAACTAAACCTGTAAATGCCGCAAATATTTGGAATGTGGATACGGGTGCAGCTTTTGAAGGACCGTTATCTATGATTAACGTTGACACAAAAGAAATTTTTCAAAGCGATCCGGTATATAAATTATACCCTGAAGAAGCAGGAAGAAATTAATGATTACTTTTAACCAAAAAATAATGATGATGAAAAAAACGCTATTTGCAACTTTTTTGAGCCTGATTTTTGCTCAACAAAATTTTGCACAAACTACAACCGAAGAATCAACAACTACAAAAACGGAAGTTGTAAGCACTACAATTAACGACACTGATTTTCCTAAAAACGAAGTTAAGCTTAACATTGCCAACACGATAGCTATCGCATCTGTGGAAGTTGGTTACGAACGCTTTTTTGATTTTCATCAATCTGTAGCGGTAGAATTTTTAATTAACGACCGTATAAATTATCATACAGAATCAGGATCAAGAAAATTTAATACCAACAGTTTAAAGTTGGGCTACAACTATTATTTTGGAAATGAAACTGCAGGTTCCGGAATTTACGCCAATCCTTTTTTAAAATACCGTTTTGGTGATTTTGAAGAAGAAGAAAACAATGCAAAAGTTGAAACCGATATGAATGCGTTTATGCTAGGAATTGGGATAGGCTACAAATGGAACTTTAATAACAAATTTGTAATTGGACCTTATGCAACTGTTGCTAGAAATTTTAGTGACGAAGTTAAAGATCGTTTTACCGCAATTGAATTTAATGCAGGATTAACAGTTGGTTATCGATTTTAAAATTCCATAAAAAATAAAAGAAACTGTCTAAAAAGTCTATTTTCTGTCAACCTGAACTTGATTCAAGTTCTCATTCTGATTTGAATTTCAGCAATATGAGATTCTGAAATAAATTCAGAATGACATTTTTTTAATCTTTTTAGACAGTCTTCATTATACTTAAAATTTAATTTTTACAAATCAAACTTGATTCCTTGAGCAAGTGGAAGCTCTGTCGTATAATTTATGGTATTGGTTTGTCTACGCATATAGATTTTCCAAGCATCAGACCCAGATTCGCGACCACCGCCGGTTTCTTTTTCACCACCAAATGCTCCACCAATCTCAGCACCTGAAGTACCAATATTCACGTTTGCAATTCCGCAATCAGATCCTTCAACAGAAAGGAAACGCTCAGCTTCACGTAAGTTATTCGTCATAATTGCAGAAGATAAACCTTGTTTTACACCATTTTGCAAATCTAATGCATTTTGAACATCACCACTGTATTTCATAATATACAATACAGGTCCAAAAGTTTCGTGTTGTACAATGTCATAATGATTTTCAGCTTCAGCAATTGCAGGTTTTACGTAGCATCCACTTTCATATCCTTCTCCTTCTAAAACGCCGCCTTCAACTAAAATATTTCCGCCTTCTTCTACAACTTTCTTAAGAGCAGTTTGATAATTCTTAACTGAATCTTTATCGATTAACGGACCAACATGATTATTTTCATCTAATGGATTTCCGATGCGTAATTGCTTATAGGCATCTACCACTGAAGATTTCACTTTATCATACACATCTTCGTGCACAATTAGCCTTCTGGTAGAAGTACACCGCTGACCGCAAGTTCCTACAGCTCCAAAAACAGCACCAATAACCGTGTTCTTAATATTGGCGTCTGGCGTAACTATAATCGCATTATTTCCGCCAAGTTCTAAAAGTGATTTTCCTAAACGCTTAGCAACAGCTTGCGCAACAATTTTACCCATTCTAATAGATCCTGTTGCAGAAATTAAAGGCACGCGCTCGTCGTTGGTCATCATTTCACCAACTTTATAATCGCCTGTAATTAAAGAGGAAATTCCTGCAGGAACATTATTTTCTGCAAAAACACGTGCTGCAATATTTTGACAAGCAACGGAAGTTAATGGTGTTTTCTCAGATCCTTTCCAAATACAAGCATCTCCGCAAACCCAAGCTAAAGCCGTATTCCAGGACCAAACCGCCACTGGAAAGTTAAAAGCTGAAATAACTCCAACAACCCCAAGCGGATGGTATTGTTCATACATTCTATGTCCTGGACGTTCGCTATGCATGGTTAACCCATGCAATTGACGAGATAGCCCTACGGCAAAATCGCAGATATCTATCATTTCCTGAACTTCACCAAGCCCTTCTTGATAAGATTTTCCCATTTCAAAAGAAACCAATTTTCCTAAAGGCTCTTTTAAGCGGCGTAATTCATCATTAAATTGACGAACTACCTCACCGCGTTGCGGAGCTGGCCAAGTTCGCCATTCTTTGAATCCTTTATCAGCTGTGGTAATTACTTTTTCGTAATCTTCTTTTGTGGTAGCTTTTACTTTTCCTATTAAAGAACCGTCTACCGGAGAATACGATTCGATTACATCTCCATTACTAAAAAAATCTTTTCCTGTAGAAGTTCCGTTATTTATGTCTGTTAAGCCTAAATCTTTTAAGGCTTTGTCTATTCCAAATTCCTTTGCAATGTTACTCATGGTAAATTCGTGGTTTTAGTTTACTAATAATTAGTTTGCTACGAATGTAGAAAAAATCAAGCATTATTCCTCATCTGCCACAAAACGTTTGTCAACTGGCATTTCAGTTCCGCAATTATCGCAAGTGCGCAATTCTTTGCTGCTATAGAATTCTTTAAAATGTTTTAAAAAATCTTTTTCAATATCTTCTAGCGGAAAATAAACTTCATATAATTTATGGTTGCAATTATCACAAAACCAAAGCAATCCGTCTTTACCCGGTAAATCTTTTCTTTTTCGCTCAATGACCAACCCAATAGAACCTTCTTTTCTTACCGGAGAATGCGGCACTTTTGCAGGATGCAAATACATATCGCCCGCACCTAATTTCATGGTTTTCTTTTCACCATCTTCTTGAATATGAACTTCAATATTTCCTTCTAGTTGATAAAATAATTCTTCGGTCTCATTGTAATGGTAATCTTTTCTGGCATTGGGCCCAGCAACAATCATAACAATATAATCTCCCGCATCTTTATATAAATTTTTATTTCCTACAGGTGGTTTTAAGGTATCGCGGTTTTCCTCAATCCACTTTGTTAAATTAAAAGGTTTTGCTATGGACATAATTTTAAATTTTAGAGACAATAAATTTAAAAAAAGCATTTCAATTAAACCCGACTATTAGTTTTTATTTGGGCGCAACCCAAGGGTCGGGCTATTCGTTATATCTTTTTTCGTTTACACAAAACAAAAAAAGGATGCCACTTCTATCCCTTGCGCAAAAAATATTATCTTAGAACATTTACATTCAAATTGAACACTGGGTTATGAAAAAAATAATTCTTCTATTAAGTATTTTTATCATCAGTTTAGGCTGCGAAAATGCTTCACAAAATTCCTCTAAAAAATCGAAGCAAAAAAATAATACCGAAACACTACAGCAAGAAAAAAAAGCTGAATTCGGAATTGTAATTCACGGCGGAGCTGGTTTCATTAAAAAAAGTAATCTTTCAGATTCTTTAGAAAATGCTTATCGGGCAAAACTGAAAGAAGCTATTCTTACCGGAAATAAAATTCTAGAAAATGGCGGCTCTGCTGTAGAAGCAGTTCAGCGGAGTATTAATATTATGGAGGATTCGCCTTTGTTTAATTCTGCAAAAGGAGCAGTTTTAAATCACGAAGAAAAAGCAGAATTAGACGCTTCAATTATGGACGGAAAAACGTTGAATGCCGGAGCTGTAGCCGGCGTAACAATTATTAAAAATCCGATTAACCTAGCTTTCGAAGTTATGGAAAATTCAGAACACGTGTTGCTTTCCGGAAAAGGCGCCGAAAATTTTGCTAAAGCTAGAAACCTAGAAATCGTTGAACCTTCTTATTTTATTACCGACAAACAGCTCCAAAATATTAAGCGTATAAAAAAACAAGCAGAAAATAAACAGGCTACATTTTACAATAGTGATATAAATGGTGAAAAATTTGGCACCGTTGGCTGCGTAGCATTAGATAAAAATGGAAATCTTGCTGCCGGAACTTCTACTGGTGGCATGGCGAATAAAAAATTTGGCAGAATTGGGGATTCTCCAATTATTGGTGCCGGAACTTACGCCAATAACAAGACATGTGCGGTTTCAGGAACAGGTTGGGGAGAATATTATTTACGCGGTGTAGTTGCTTATGATATTTCGGCTTTAATGGAGTATAAAGGTTTATCATTAGCGGAAGCAACCAACGAAGTTATTCACAAAAAACAGCCTGAACTTGGCGGAAATGGTGGAATTATTGCCATCGATAAAAACGGAAATATTTCAACAGAATTTAACACGGCCGGTATGTTTCGAGCAAGTTTGGTAAACGACAGTTTATCGATCAAAATGTTTAAAGAAAATTAATTCTGAAAAACTACATCCAACTAAATCCAAGAAGCAAAAATTAAGAGCTATTATTTAAATAAAAATCTTATTGGCAGAAACTTAAATTTCTTAGTAACTTAGGAAGCATAAAATTTAGTTTTCATGCGTCATTTTCACTTCTTACTAAGCATTTTTCTATGCTTCAGTTTTATTGCTTGCGATAATTCTTCGTCAAAAAAAACCGATAATCTTTATCAGTTTAGAGAATATATTTCTTTTCATACACAAGGGCGACACTCTGCTTCAGAACCTATCCGAATAGATTTAGCAAAACCGCTTAATCAGTTTGAAAGCTCACAAGAGATTCCACAAAAATACGTTCAAATTTCTCCTGAAATTGAAGGCAAACTTTTTGTTGAAAACAATAAAACACTATTATTTAAACCTTCAAAAAAACTTCAGCCCAACACAGAATATACCGTTAGCATTTCTTTAGAAGATTTATATAAAACGGTTGAAAAAGAATTTGAAGAATATACGTTTAGCTTTAAAACAATTGAACCAAATTTTAAAGTAGAGCTTGGCAACTTGCAATCATACTCAAAATCCTGGCAATATGTACGCGGAACTATAGAATCATCAGATGAAATTAGCCTTGCAGAAGCTAAACAATTATTAGAAGCGAGTCAAAATGAAGAAAATTTAAGCATCAAGTGGACCCAAGAAAATAAAAATTCACGTTATTTTTCTTTTACAATAGACAGCATTCAGCGAGATATAGACGACAGCGAAATTCTAGTTTCGTGGAACGGTAAAGCTATAAAAGCTGATAATGTTGGCAGCAATACATTTTTAATTCCCGGACAAAATAGCTTTCAAGTTATTGATGTAAAAACAAACACCGGCGAGCAATCTTCCGTAGCCATTAATTTTTCTGATCCTATTGATGAACAACAAGAATTTTCAGGCTTAGTAAATATTCAAGATCAAGAAAATTTACGTTTTGAAGTTGAGGGAAATGTGCTTAATGTTTACCCAAATGAACGCATTACGGGAAAACTAAAAGTTGAAGTTTTTAAAGGCATAAAAAACACACAAGGTTTTGCCTTAAAGCAAGAATTTTCAGAATACATTTCTTTTGAAGCTTTAAAACCAAGCGTGAAAATGATTTCTAGCGGAGCTATTTTACCGAGTTCTGCCAATACGCCAATTTATTTTAAAACGGTAAATCTTGCGGCGGTAGATGTGCGCGTAATCAAGATTTTTGAAAACAATGTTTTACAATTTTTACAACAAGCAGATTTAAAAAGAACCGACTCGTATAATTTACGTCAAGTAGGAAGAAAAGCAGCTCAAAAAACTATAAAGCTCGAAGTTTCCAACGCTTTTGAGCAAAGCAATTGGAAGGCACATGCGTTAAATTTATCTGATTTAATAAGAACAGATCCCGGTGCAATCTACCAAGTAGAAATCAGTTTTAGAAAATCATACAGCACCTATAATTGCGGTTCAGAAACAACTGACGAGGAAGAAATTATTGCTGCCGAAAAGGCGTTTCCTGAAGAGCAATTTCGCGAAGAACAATATTGGGATAATGAGTTATATAATTGGCGACAGACACCTTATAACTGGAAAGAAAAAGACAATCCGTGTAGTTTATCCTATTATCGTGAAAATCGTTTTGTGCGTCTAAATGTGTTAGGATCAGATTTAGGTTTATTGGTAAAAGAAAGCAGCAATAAAACCTATCATTTTGTAACTACAAACTTGCTAAACGCAGAACCTGAAGTCGGTACAAAAATCACGCTGTATAATTTTCAGCAACAAAAGATCACTTCTAAAAACACCAATATTAATGGATTTTTAAAAGTAGAAAGTGATGAAAAAGCGGCTTTTGCTATTGCCAAAAAAGGCGATAATTACGCATACGCAAAATTAGATGATGGAAACGCTTTATCGCTTAGTAAGTTTGATGTTTCCGGGAAAAAGTTACAGCAAGGTTTAAAAGGATTTTTATACACAGAACGTGGTGTACATCGTCCAGGAGACAGCATCCATCTTACGTTCGTATTAAATGATAAAGCAAATCCTATTCCGCAGGAACATCCTGTTCAACTTTCTGTGAATGATGCCCGCGGAAAATTAGTTCAACAAGAAATTTTAAGCGAACATAAAAATCCCGCGAGAGCAAAAAACGGAATGTATTATTTTCCTATTGCAACTCAAAAAAATGATCCTACCGGAAATTGGACAGCTACTGTAAATATTGGTGGAGCTCGCTTTACAAAATACCTAAAAGTAGCTACTGTAAAACCAAACCGATTAAAAATTAAGTTAGATTTTGATCAAGAAATTTTAAAAGCAAATCAGCCCATTTCAGGAAATATCACTTCAAAATGGCTTCACGGCGCACCGGCTAGAAACTTAAGAACTGAAGTTGATGTTAAATTAACGCCTGCCGCTTCTGCATTTCAGGAATTTAAGGACTACAATTTTACCGATCCAGTGCGTGATTTTGAAACAGTTGAAATGAAATTAGTCGACAAAAAACTTTCTGAAGACGGGAAAACCAACTTTCAGAAAGAAATAGAACTCAACAAAAAAGCACCGGGAATGTTGCAGGCTAGTTTTCTATCGAAAGTTTACGAAGGCGGCGGTGATTTTTCTATGGATGTTTTTTCAAAAAACTTGGCGCCTTATTCACATTTTGTTGGATTAAAAACGCCAGAAACCAAACGTTACGGATCTTATGATACCGATAAAGAAATCTCATTTGATGTAATTAGTTTAACCGATGATGAAAAACCAGCTGCCAATAGAAAACTTCAAGTTTTTATTTACAAAATTGATTGGCGTTGGTGGTGGAATCGCGGAAAAGATAATTTATCGCGTTATGAAAATACAGAAGTTCACCGCACGTTTAAAGAACTAGAAGTAACAACCAACAGCAATGGGAAAGCAAATTTTTCGGTAAATATTCCTGACAGAGAAGGCGGGCGATTTTTAATTCGCGTTATCGATGAAAAATCGGGTCACGCAACCGGGAAAATCACCTATTTCTATAAAAATTGGTGGCGAAATTCTGGCGATAAAAATTCTGAAACAGCAAAAATGTTGGTTTTTTCTGCAGATAAAGAAGAGTATAAAGTTGGCGAAGAAGCCGTTATAACATTTTCTTCTTCTGAAAATGCACGAGCTTTAGTTAGCATAGAAAACGGCTCAGAGGTTTTATCAACACAATGGATTAAAACTGAAAAAGGAACTACGAAAGTCAGCATTCCATTAACCGAAAAAATGGCTCCGAATATTTACGCGCACATTTCTTTACTACAGCCACACGCGCAAACTAAGAACGATTTACCAATTCGTTTATATGGCGTGATTCCTATACTGGTAGAAAATCCGGAAACTAACTTGCATCCGGAATTACAAATGCCAACTGTGTTAAAACCTGAAGAGCATTACAGCGTTCAGGTGAGCGAAAAAAACAACAAATCTATGACCTACACATTGGCGGTAGTCGATGAAGGATTATTAGACTTAACTCGTTTTGCTACACCCGATATTCATAAAGCATTTTACGCTCGAGAAGCTTTAGGCGTAAAAACGTTTGATATTTTTGATGATGTTATCGGCGCATTTTCCGGCAGTGTCGATCAGATTTATGAAATTGGCGGAGGCGATTTAGCCGCAGGAGCTAAAAACAGAAAAGCAGACCGCTTTCAGCCTGTTGTAAGTTATCTCGGTCCTTTTCATTTAAAAGCTGGAGAAACCGCTAAACATAAATTATGGATGCCAAATTATGTTGGTTCAGTAAGAACCATGCTAATTACCAGCAATCAAGAAAAAGCGGCTTATGGAAATGCAGAAAAAACGGTTCCGGTTAGAAAACCGCTTATGGTTTTAAGTTCTCTTCCTAGAAAACTTTCTCCGGGAGAAGAAGTAACGCTTCCGGTTACGGTTTTTGCGATGGAAGAGCACGTGAAAAATGTTCGTGTTGAAGTAAAAGCTGATGAAGCTTTTATTCCCGTTGGCGAAAGTGTACAGAATATTTCTTTTGATGCTGTGGGCGAAAAAATTGTCAATTTTAAGTTTAAAATCAAGGCTAAAAATCAACCACAAAACATTCAGGTTTATGTAAGTGGAAATGGAGAAAAAGCAAAAACAGCGGTTGAAATAGACGTTGAAAATCCGAATCCTATTTCACAAAAATCAACTTCAATAACTTTAGAAGAGAATTTAGCTAAATCGCAAAGCTTTTCAACCTTTGGCGTTAACGGAACCAATAGCGCTAGTATTGAGTTTTCTACCTTACCACCGATGAATGTAGATAAACGAATGGAATATTTAATTCGTTATCCGCACGGTTGTATAGAACAAACTACTTCCGGAGCTTTACCGCAACTTTTTTTAAGCGATGTAGTTGATATCACTTTTCGGCAGAAAAAGGAGATCGAAGAAAATATAAAAGATGCTATTGAAAAATTAAGTGATTTTCAGCAAATTTCCGGCGGACTCTCCTACTGGCCCGGAAATCGTCAAGAAAGTGATTGGGGAACAAGCTATGCCGGACATTTTATGCTTGAAGCTAAACAAAAAGGATATGCTTTACCGGTTTCATTTTTATCTAATTGGATACGCTTTCAGCAACAAAAAGCGCGTCAGTGGCGAAATTCTTATACCACTTATAACGCGAGTTTAAATCAAGCTTATCGTTTATACACCTTGGCACTTGCAGGTCAACCAGAATTAGCTGCAATGAACAGGTTACGAGAATCCGGAGAAATGAATAATGCGGCAAAATGGCGTTTGGCAGCGGCTTACGCATTAAGCGGTAAAAAAAGTGTTGCCCAAAAAATTGTAGCTTCGGCAACAATTTATTTCGAAAAAAATGAGGCAAATAAATATACCTACGGATCTCCTTTTCGTAATAAAGCAATGGCCTTAGAAACTATGATTTTACTAGATGATAATTCGCAACGAGAATTGGCAGTTTCTTTAGCTAAAGGTTTATCTTCTCAATCTTGGTACAGTACACAAGAAACGGCTTACGCTTTACTTTCTTTATCAAAAATGGCAGCAGAAAATGGCGGAAAATCGGTAAAAGTCAGTTATACTATCAATGGAAAAAATGAAGAAATTTCAACTGAAAAAAGTATTGCGCAACGAGATTTATCAATTAAAGAAGGAGAAAATACAATTGATATAGAAAACCTTCAAAGCAATATTATTTATGCAACTATTTCGCAAAGCGGAAAACTACCTTTAGGAGAAGAATTAAAAGAAGAAAGTAAACTTTCTGTGACCACTGAGTTTTTAGATGCTGCGGGCGAAAAAATTAATGTTCAAAAATTACGTCAGGGTACAGAAATTACCGCAAAAGTAACTGTTAAAAATTCTTCGATGGATAATATTGACGACATCGCCTTAACTCAAATTTTTCCAAGCGGCTGGGAAATTGTAAATACCAGTTTTACCGATTTTGCCGGCGGAGCACAAGGGAATGCAACTTATAAAGATATTCGTGACGATCGGGTTAATTTTTATTTCGACTTAGATCGTTCAAAATCAAAAGTGTTTACCGTTAAATTAAATGCTTCTTATTTGGGGAAATATTATTTACCCGGAACACAAGCTGAAGCAATGTATGATAGAAGTTACTTTGCAAGAAACAAAGGACAATGGATTGAAGTAAAAAATTAAAAAAATATTGATGAAAAAAATTGAATATCCCTGTGTTTTCTTGCGCGTTAAAGCTGCTGTCATTGATGCGATTGTTCTTATTATTTTAATTATGATTACCTCAACTGTTTTTAGTGATATTGGAGAAGTTCCTGTTTATACAAAAGTGATTGTTTTTTGCTTTATTTTTTTAGGCTACGAACCGCTTATGCTTAGCATTTTCGGCGCCACATTTGGTCATAGAATGATGAGTTTAAAAGTCCAACAAGATTCTAAAGATAAAAAATTGAACATTATTAGTGCATTTTTTAGGTTTGTTATAAAAGCACTTTTAGGATGGATTTCGCTTTTGACTATTTCTTCAGACAAGAAAGGAAAAGCGATTCATGATAAGGCTGTAAAATCTGTTGTTATACTTGATAAATAATTGAACAAAATTCATTTCAAAATTTTATGAGCAAAAAAAATCGCTTTAAAAATTTTCACCGCTTTATAAAAAAACACCGAATAAGTTTAGGGGTTTTCTTGGTGATTTTTTTAGCCTGGTTTTTTTGTTTACCCACAACTATTTTTGATGAACCCACCTCTACTGTTTTAAAAAGCAAAGAAAATTTATTGTTGGGTGCACGAATTGCAGACGATGGACAATGGCGTTTTCCGCAGCAAAAAAATGTTCCACATCGGTTTAAAAAATGCATCCTTTATTTTGAAGATAAATATTTTTATAAGCATCCCGGTTTCAATCCTATTTCAATAAGCAAAGCTTTTTGGGAAAATATCACCACCAATAATCGCCGGGGCGGAAGTACAATTACACAGCAAGTTATTCGGCTTTCTCGGAATAATCAAAAAAGAACATACCTAGAAAAATTCATTGAATTATTTCAGGCAACGCGACTTGAAACACGTTATTCTAAAGATGAAATCTTGAATCTGTATGCAACTTATGCTCCTTTTGGCGGAAATATTGTAGGCTTAGAAACCGCTGCTTGGCGTTATTTTGGTATTCCCGCTAAAGATTTAAGTTGGGGACAATCTGCTGCTCTGGCAGTTTTACCCAATGCACCGGCATTAATTTTTCCGGGTAAAAACGAAGAAAAACTACAACAAAAAAGAGATCTATTATTACAAAAATTGCATCATCATCAAGTGATTGATGAAACTACGTATCAGCTAGCTTTACAAGAAAAACTTCCTCAAAAACCCTTACCGCTTCCTAAAATTGCGCCACATCTTACCGAAAAAGCTCGTAAAGAACACAAAGGGAAACATCTAAAAAGTTCTATTTCTTATTCGCTTCAGCAACAAGTAAATCAACTTGCAAAACAACATTATGAACATTTAAAACAAAATGAAATTCATAATCTAGCTATTCTCGTGTTAGATGTAAAAACTCGGAAAGTTTTAGCTTACGTCGGTAATAGTCCAACTACAACACAAGATCCGTATGTTGATATTATTCAGCGACCTAGGAGTACCGGTAGTATTTTAAAACCATTTTTATTTGCCTCTTTATTAGATGAAGGAACGATCTTACCCGAAAGTTTAATTGCCGACGTTCCTACACAAATAAATGGCTATTCTCCGGTTAATTTTGACAAGAAATTTAGAGGAGCTGTTCCTGCAAATAAAGCGCTGGCAATGTCTCTAAATGTTCCTGCGGTTAAAATGCTACAAACGTATGGACTACAAAAATTCTATCATAAACTTCAAGAAATTGATCAGCATTATATTAATAAACCGGCAGATTATTACGGCTTATCCTTAATTTTAGGAGGTGCAGAAAGTTCGCTTTGGGATATTACAAAAGCCTATGCCGGGATGGCTTCTAGCGTAAATTTTTATACTAATTCTTCTAGTGAATATCGAAATCAAGAATTTACAGAACCTAGCTATTTAGCTTCTTCAGAAATAAATTTTGGAGAAAATAAATTATCAAAAACTTGGTTAGGCGCCGGTGCCATTTACAAAACCTTAAATGTATTGCAAGAAGTTAACCGTCCGCAAGAAGAACTCAACTGGCAATTTTTTGATAATGCGCAATCTATTTCGTGGAAAACCGGAACTAGTCACGGTTTTAAGGACGCTTGGGCTGTTGGGGTAAATGCGAAATATGCGGTTGGCGTCTGGGCGGGCAACGCAGATGGCGAAGGCAGACCGGGACTAACAGGATTAGAAGCTGCCGCTCCGCTTTTATTTGATGTGTTTAAAAAATTATCGGAATCTGCCCCATTAAAAATTCCGTATGATGATTTAATTGAAGTAGAAACCTGTATAAAAAGTGGACAATTAGCAGGAATTTATTGTACTGAAATAGAAAAAAACTGGATTCCTAAAAATGGAACACGTTCAAAAACCTGCATTTATCACAAACAAGTTTTTTTAAATGCTGAAGAAACCTATCAGGTTAATTCTTCGTGTTATGAATTAGCCGAAATGAAAGTGCAATCCAAATTTGTTTTACCGCCTTTACAAGAGTTTTATTATGCTGATGCGCATCCCGAATATCAACCGCTTCCTCCTTTTCAAAAAAATTGTTTAAAGCCCGGAGAAAAAACAATGGAATTAATTTATCCAAAAAAAGAAGCGCATTTAATTCTTCCTAAAAACTTTAATGAAAAAAGTAATCCGTTTGTTTTAAAATTAGCCCATCGAAATTCAGATAAAATTGTGTATTGGTATATTGATGATACATATATGGGGAAAACTGAAAATTTTCACGAATTAAGCTTATTACCCAAACCGGGAAAACACATGCTTACCATTGTAGATGAAGATGGCAATACGCTAAAACAATACTTAACTATTGAAGTAAATTAGCTAAACTAAATAACAGAATACCCTATTTTTTTAACAACAATTTAAGTTTCTTTAGTTCGGTTAGTTCCGAACTTAATGTATTTTTGCGCTCTAAATTTAAAGCAAGATATGAATTGTTGTTCTCCAGAAAAACGAAAACTTATTGAAGAAATTGGCTTGCATTTTGAAAAAAATCATCAATTAGCTCCATTAGCTGCAAGGATTTATGCCATGATGATTCTTTCCCCTGCAGATGGTCACACGTTTGATGAAATACTTTCTACTACCCAAGCCAGTAAAAGTTCGGTTTCTACACAACTTAATTTGTTACTTCAAATAAAAAAAGTTGAATATTTCACAAAATCGGGCGACCGCAAAAGATATTTTAGAGCTAATAAAATGTATCTAAAATCTACTTTACAAGAATATCTTGAAAGCATTTCTAAAGAAATTCAACTTATAGAAAAAATTGTAGACTTCAATTCTAAATACAACAAAGAAAAATTTGAAAGCAACGGACAAATAGCTTTGCTCTTTAAAGATTATTTAAAATGCCAAAAAGAAAATATTAAGAATACCATTAAAAAAATGTCAACTATTAAAAATATCAACTCATAATTATAACTCGATGAAAAAATTATTCAATTATATAGCTATTATTTTGGGAGTCTTACTTCTAAGCTCTTGTGGTGACAATAAAGGAGGTCAAAACGCCCAGGCTGCAAACGCTCCACAAGCAAAACCTTATCCGGTAATTGAAGTTCCTACCAAAACGGTCACCGCTTATACTTCTTATCCCGTGAGTATTGAAGGAATTGTGAATAGTGAAGTTCGCGCTAAAGTTTCTGGTTATGTAACCGATGTTTTGGTTGATGCCGGTGAAAAAGTAAAAAAAGGGCAACTTCTCTTTAAACTGGAAACCGAATCTTTATCTGGTGATGCTGAAGCTGCACAAGCGAATGTAAATGCCGCTCGGGTAGAAGTAGAAAAACTTAAACCCCTGGTAGAAAAAGATATTATAAGCGAAGTACAATTGGAAACTGCCAAAGCGCAGCTTTCCCAGGCTGAAGCAAATTATAATAGTATTGCCGCAAGTATCGGTTATGCAAATATAAAAAGTCCGGTAGATGGTTATGTTGGCAACATCAATTTTAGAAACGGTGCCTTGGTTTCTCCGGGTGATCCTACGCCGCTAACCACAGTTTCTCAAACCGATGAAGTTTACGCTTTCTTTTCTATGAACGAAAAAGACTATATAAACTTTATTCAGGAAGCTTCAGGAGAGAATATGGAAGAAAAAATAACCAATATGCCTGCGGTTAGTTTAGTACTTGCCAATGGAAATGAATATAGTGAAAAAGGAAAGATTCAAACTATTTCTGGTCAGGTTGACTCTTCTACCGGGACAGTAACCTTTAGAGCAAAATTTCCGAATCCAAACCAAATACTATCCAATGGAAATAGCGGAAAAATTCGAATTCCAAAAACCTATAATGACGTAATTGTGGTTCCCGAAATTTCGAGTTTTGAACAGCAAGGGAGAACTTATGTTTATAAAGTTCAAGGTGATAGTATGGCCGTATCTACACCAATTACTGAAACTTCCAGGGTAAACAATTTAATAATTGTTAACTCGGGAGTAGAAAAAGGCGATAAAATTGTTGCCGAAGGTGTGGCTCAACTTCGAAACAATACTCCAATAAAACCGCAAGAAATTCCTTTTGATAGTATTGCGAATTCTATTAATACAGTATTTAAATAAGACTTTAAGATGCTAAAGAAATTTATAGAAAGACCGGTATTATCTACGGTCGTTTCCATTATAATTGTGGTATTAGGTGTGTTGGGAATTTCAACACTTCCGGTAACGCAATATCCAGATATTGCCCCTCCAACGGTTCAGGTTTCGGCTAATTTCCCGGGAGCGAATGCTCAAACAGTACTGGAAAGTGTAATTATTCCTATTGAAGAACAAATAAATGGGGTTGAAGGAATGGATTATATTACCTCAACCGCCAGTAACAACGGTAGCGCCAGTATTCAAATATTCTTTGATCAGGGAGTAGATCCAGATATTGCCGCGGTAAACGTTCAAAACCGTGTGGCACGTGCTACACCTTTACTGCCGCAGGAAGTAACCCAATCTGGGGTAACCACGCAAAAAGAACAAACCAGTGCATTGATGTTCTTTACCGTGGTTTCAGACAACGAAGAATATGACGCAACTTTTATTCAGAATTACCTGAATATTAACGTGATTCCAGAATTACAGCGTATTAACGGGGTTGGGAACGTAAATGTATTTGGCGCCAAGAAATATGCGATGCGAATCTGGCTTCAGCCTGAAAAATTAGCGGCTTATAATTTAATCCCTTCAGATGTTATTGGAGCCATTAATGAGCAAAGTCAGGAAGCTGCTGCGGGATCTTTAGGTCAAAATAATGCTGAAGCTTTTGAATATGTACTGCGTTATAGCGGAAGATACCAGGACGAAGATCAATACCGAAATATTATTATTAAAGCCCTTGATAATGGGCAATACCTAAGGTTAGACGATGTTGCAGAAGTTGAACTGGATGCCGAAGGTTATAATGTTATTGGATATACCAATGGTAAGCCAGGAGTGAATATGGCTGTTTACCAAACGCCAGGTTCTAATGCCCAGGAAATTATTGAAAATATTCACCAGAAGCTGGACGAAATGGAAGAAGATTTTCCAACCGGGCTTTCGGTATATATAAATTTTGATACCAACGAATTTCTTACCGCTTCTATAGATAAAGTGATTTTAACGCTTATTGAAGCGTTTATACTGGTATTTATTGTAGTTTTTATATTTCTTCAGGATTTTAGGTCTACCCTTATTCCTGCCATTGCGGTACCGGTTTCCATAATTGGTACATTCTTTTTCTTAAACCTGTTTGGGTACTCTATAAACTTACTAACGCTATTTGCGCTGGTACTGGCTATTGGTATTGTAGTAGATGATGCTATTGTAGTAGTAGAAGCCGTACATGCAAAAATGGAAGAAGGAGCTAAAGATGCCATAAGCGGTACAAGAAAAGCGATGGACGAAATTACCGGGGCGATTATTTCTATTACGCTGGTAATGGGAGCGGTATTTATTCCCGTAACTTTTATCACGGGACCCACAGGAGTTTTCTATGAACAATTTGGGGTGACTTTAATTGTAGCTATTGCAATATCTGCAGTTAATGCTTTAACTTTAAGTCCTGCGCTTTGTGCCATTTTCTTAAAACCACATCGTGAAGACGAAGAACATAAGAAAAAGAATTTTTTACAGCGCTTCTTTAGTTCGTTTAATACCGCTTTTAAAGTAACTACTGACAAGTATGTGAATTCCCTTTCATTTTTAAGTAAACATAAGTGGATTACAGGGCTAATCCTTGTAGCTGCGGTACTTGCTATATTTTGGGGAGCTAAGACTACTCCAACCGGTTTTGTACCAGATGAAGATCGTGGAATCTTATTTGTAAATGTTGAATTACCTGCTGGTGCTTCTTTAGACAGAACCGTAGGAATTACTTCAGAATTAGAGAAAAAAGCGCAACAAATAGAAGGTGTACAAGGCGTTTCTTTAGTAAATGGATATAGTTTAATTGGTGGAGCAGGAAGTAACTATGCGCTTGGTTTCATTAAATTAGACGACTGGAGTGAACGTGAAGAAGATCATCTTTCGGTAGAATCTATCCAGGGACAATTATTCCAGATTGGCGCCTCGTTTTCAGATGCCCAAATGTTATTCTTCTCCCCACCCAGTATTCCAGGTTTTGGGGTTTCAGGAGGATTTGAAGCTAAATTGTTAGATAGATCGGGCGGTAGTTTCAAAGAATTAGACAACCAAACACAAAGTTATCTTGCAGCACTTTCTCAACGACCAGAAATTCAGTATGCGCAAAGTTCTTTCAATACAAATTATCCGCAGTATGAAATGGATTTAAATATTCCGAAGGCAAAAGAAGCAGGAGTGGATATTTCTACTATTTTTACAACTCTGCAAGGTTATATTGGAAGTATTTATGCAGCAGATTTCTCGAGATTTGGTAAGCAATATCGAGTTTACGTACAGGCTTTACCCGAAGATCGTTCAAGTACCGACGATTTAAATTCATTATTTGTTAGAAACTCGCAGGGAGAAATGGCACCAATAAGTGAATTTGTTAGTTTAAAACGAGTATACGGTCCACAATCGGTAACCAGGTTTAACCTGTTTAACTCGGCAACTATAAATGGTGCACCGGCACCCGGCTATTCTTCGGGAGATGCTATTGCTGCCGTAGAAGAAGTAAATGCCGAATCATTACCATCTAATTTTAGTGTGGATTATAGCGGGCTTACCCGGGAAGAAGTTTCGGCAGGTTCTCAAACAACTTTTATTTTAATTCTAAGTATCCTGTTTGTTTACTTTATACTTTCTGCTCAGTATGAGAGTTACCTCATCCCGTTTGCGGTTTTACTATCACTTCCGGTAGGAATTATGGGATCGTATTTGTTTACAAAATTTACAGGGCTTCAAGCCAATATTTACTTCCAAATCGCTTTAATAATGCTGTTAGGACTCCTGGCGAAAAATGCCATTCTAATCGTTGAATTTGCTATGCAGCGACGAAAAGCAGGTCTTTCTATTGTAAATGCAGCTTTAGACGGAGCCAAGGTTAGGTTAAGACCCATTTTAATGACCTCCTTCGCCTTTATTATTGGGTTATTACCATTAGTTTTCGCAGGTGGAACTGGTGCTGCAGGAAACCGTTCTATCGGTACAGGAGCCGTAGGAGGTTTATTAGTAGGAACCATTTTGGGGGTATTTATTATCCCAATTCTCTACATCATATTTCAATGGTTACAGGAAAAAATAACCGGGGAACCGGAAGCAGCTAAAGCAGAAAACAAATCAATTTCTGAAAAAAATCAATAATGAAAAGAAATAGAATCTATAAATTATTGCTTGCAGGAGCCGTACCCTTTCTACTGGTTTCCTGCTTTGCAGCCAAAGAATATGATCGACCAAATATTGTAGAAGAAGAAAATTTCAGAACAAATAATCTTCCGCAAGATAGTCTATCTATGGCAACAGTTTCATGGAGAGAGGTTTTTAATGACCCTATATTACAGCAACATATTGAAACAGGTTTAGAAGAAAACATTGATATTCGTGTAGCTTTACAACAAATTTTAGCTGCAGAAGCTTACGTAAAACAGGGAAAAGCTGGATATTTTCCTAGCCTTAACGGAAATGCTTCTTTAACGCATCAAGAACTTTCTCAAAACAGTCAGTTTGGAGGATTTTTCTCTTCGATAAATCAGTATGAGATTTCAACAAGTTTATCTTGGGAAGCCGATATTTGGGGAAAAATTAGAAGTCAAAAACGTGCTTTTGGAGCCCAATATTTACAAAGTGTTGCGGCGCATAAAGCAGTTAAAACACGTTTAATTGCTAATATTGCTTCAACTTATTATCAATTATTAGCAACAGATGAACAAATAAAAATTACAAAAGAAACTATTAAAAACAGAGAAAATAGTTTAGAAACAACCAAAGCGCTAAAAGACGCAGGAAACGTAACCGAAGTTGGTGTAAAGCAAACAGAAGCACAATTATATACTGCAAAAGCTATTTTGGTTGACTTGCAGCAGCAATCGCGATTACTAGAAAACACCTTATCTATTTTATTAGGCGAATCGCCTATGGAAATTCAAAGAAGTGAACTAGAAACACAAACAATTACTACAGAATTAAAGGCTGGCGTTCCTGCACAACTATTAAGTAATCGTCCAGATGTTTTAGCGGCCGAATACAATTATCGCAACGCTTTTGAAATGACCAATGTTGCCCGAAGTAATTTTTACCCATCTATAACTTTATCGGCAACCGGTGGTTTGCAAAGTTTAGATTTTGATAATTTATTCAGCACCAATTCGCTGTTTGCAACTATAGTGGGAGGTTTAGCTCAGCCTATTTTTAACAAGCGACAAATTCGTACACAATTTGAGGTTTCTGAAGCTCAACAAGAACAAGCAAGATTGGAGTTTAAGCAAGCCATTTTAACGGCTAGCAAAGAAGTTTCTGATGCCATGTTTTCTTATGATGCTGCTACAGAAAAAATTGAATTAAAACAAAAAGAATTTTTAGCTTACCAAAAAGCAACCGATTACTCTGAACAATTGCTCAACAATGGGTTGGCAAATTATTTAGAAGTTTTACGTTCGCGCGAAAATGCTTTAAACTCTCAATTAGATTTAATTAATGCAAAATTTAATCAGTTAAAATCTATGGTAGATCTTTATAAAGCACTCGGCGGCGGTTGGCAATAAATTTTCATAGTTTGTAATTTTTGATTGATTGTAAGAACCGTTTCATGAGAAGTTATGAAGCGGTTTTTATTTTAATTATTTAACAAACACAATAAAAGCTTAAAAAATTGTATGATGAAGAAGATTATTTTAATTCTATTTTTAACTTTTCAAACTGTTTTATATAGCCAAAATAAGCAAAAAGACAGTCTGCCAACTACTTGGGAACTTCTAAAATATGATGGAGAAAGTGCTTTTAAAGGTTTAACAACAACATATACACAACCTTTAAAGTGGCAAAAAGATGATTTTTTAACCGCGGGAGCCATCATTTTAGGTACTGGAGCACTTTATGTTTTTGATGAAGAAACCAATAGGTGGTTTGAAAATCAAGAACCACATATTCCGGGAATTATTAAAGATTTCGGTTGGTATTATGGTAGTCCGCAGAACAATTATGCAGTAAATGGTGCAATCTATCTTTATGGCTTATTCACTAAAAATGAAAAGGTAAGAAAAACAGGCGTCTTGCTTATTTCAGCCGCATCTACCGCCGGACTAATTCAAACCATTGCCAAAACAGCCATTGGACGGGCACGGCCAGGAACAAGAGAAGGCAAAGGATCTTTTAAACCTTTCAGTAAAGAAGGTGGTTTTCATAGCTTTCCTTCTGGTCATACTATTCTTTCTTTTACCACAGCTTACGCTATTGCAAAGCAATTTAAAAATCCGTTTATAAAAGCAGGTATTTATGGCGTGGGAATGATTGCCCCAATATCTAGACTTTGGGCAGGTGCGCATTGGTTAACCGATGTAGGACTTAGTATGGCAATAAGTATTTTAGTTGTAGATACAATAGATAATTACCTTACGGAAGAAAGAGATTATGGAAATCCATATAAAACTAAAATTAGTTGGAAATTTCAAATAGGTTTAGGGAAATTTGGACTAATAGGAACATTCTAATTCTTATCTTTTAATAAATTACTTAAGATTAAACAAAAACTTTGAAGAGCTTATGGGGTAATTATGCAAGCTTTAAAATTGAAACATGATCTAACTTTAAAAGTGATTTATATATTACCGAAAAATAATTTATTGAGACTATAAAGCGGTTTTTTATTTTAATTTACTTCCTTTTGCTGTCCACCACGGGTGAATTTCTACCGTTAATCTTTCTGCTTTTACCATCGGATCCAACCTTGCTAAACTATCTGCCATTTTTTGGGTTGGCGTATTGTAAACCACAATTCCGCGAATTTCGCCATTATCGCCAAACGGCCCGGTTAAACTTGTGTAACCTTCTTGTGCCATTCGTTCTAAATGTGCTAAATGTAGTTTCTGTAAATTTGCAGTTTCCGTTGAATCTTGATTTCGGTTCTTTCCGGTTTTGAGAAAAACCATAAAATATTTTTGCATTAAATAAGTTGTATCGCCTTCTTTATAGGTAAAAACTTTATAACCTTGCTTCTTTAAGGCTTCCGTTTGTTCTTCAATGGAAGGTTTTCTAGCAACAATACTATCAGAATTTTTAATGTTTTTATTTGAAACTTCTTTTTGAGGATTGTCTTTTAAAATCATTTCGCAAGATGTGCAAAGTATAATTCCGCAGATTAATAAAAATAGTTTTTTCATTTCATCCAATTTTTATATGGGTTGCTAATTAATGCGGAATTATAATATTTTTTTTCGCCAGTAACTTCTTTTCCAATCCAATCTGGAAAAATTACATTTTCGTTTTCGTTTTTTAATTCTACTTCTGCAACAGTTAAGCCTTCATTTTCCCCATAGAATTCATCAACTTCAAACGTATGATTTTCAGATTTTACCAAATAACGCGTTTTTTCAATTTTTCCGGGTTCGCAAAGTTCCAATAATTTTTTTGCATCGTTTACGTCAATTTGTTTTTCCCATTCAAATCGTGTTAATCCGTTTGCTGAAGATTTTCCTTTAACTGTTATAAAGGCTTTATTTTCTGTTATACGAATTCTAGTGGTGCGCTCCGGATGAGAGTTTAAATAGCCTTGTTTTATTGAATAAGATTGATAAGCATCTTTTTTGTACTGATTTGTTTCGACCAAAAATTTACGCTCAATTTCTTTCATCATTATTTTTTCAATAAAAATAGGCTTCATTTTTTAATTTTTAAGCAGATTTTTATCTGTGTAGCAAAATTTTTAAAAATTAACTACATTTACTATAACCAACCTTAATCTATACTATGCGTTTTTTTGTTGCATTATTTTTGTGCTTATTCTCAATTAGCTTAACAACTGCCACTAATTTTCAAGCTGTTCAACAAGATTCTGTCGCAAAAGAACAGGATATGTTGAAAATAAAGGAAGGATTTCCTGTTATTGGAAAAAATCATCAAGAATTATTTTCCTTCTATGTAAAATCTGGTGCATTAAATGCTTCGGAAAGAGCAGCAAGAGTTTCAGAAAAAATTCAACAAATAGACGCTGGTGGTTTTCAAAAAGATTCATTAGAAATTATAACGCAGTCAGAAGAAACAGACATTGTCTATAAGAATTCCATTCTTTTAAGTATTTCTGAAAAAGACGCCTTGGCCAACAATAATACTAGAGATTCGCTTGCAAATATTTATCTAACTTTATTAAAAGAAAATATTAGTATTGCTGAAGAAAACTATATTCCCACAAATATTTTTTTAAAAATTGGCTTAACAATTCTCATTTTATTAGGCTTATGGTTAGCATTAAAACTCATTGCTTTTCTAAATAAAAAAACCATAAATTTTATTGAAAGAAAAAAAGAGAAATGGCTAAAAAGTTTAACCTACAATAACTACACATTTATTACACCAGAGCAAGAATTAAACGTAATTCTCCTAATGATGAAAATTGTTAAGTGGATTTTAATTTTATTAGTAGTCTATGTATTCTTTCCACTTATTTTTAGTGTTTTTGAATTCACAAGAGGCTGGTCTACTTATTTATTCGATTTAATTTGGTCTTCTTTTGGCAAGATTTTTTCTGCTGCCTGGAGTTATTTTCCTAACCTTTTTAGCATTATCGCTATTGTATTAGTGATGCGCTATTTTATTAGGTTTATAAAGTATATTTTTAAAGAAATTGAAGCCAAAAAATTAGAGATTTCAGGTTTCCACTCAGATTGGGCAATGCCGACATACAGTATTATTCGGTTTTTGCTGTACGCATTTATGTTTGTATTAATTTTCCCCTATTTACCGGGCTCAGACTCTACCGTTTTTAAAGGTGTTTCTGTTTTCCTAGGTGTATTATTATCCTTAGGATCTTCTTCTGCAATAGCTAATATGATTGCCGGTTTGGTTATCACCTATATGCGACCATTTAAAATTGGAGATCGCATAAATATTGGAAACACTTCTGGTAATGTGGTAGAAAAAACCCTGCTGGTAACCCGATTAAAAACAATAAAAAATGAAGAAATTACCATTCCAAATTCTGCGATTTTAAACGGAAATACGGTTAATTATTCTTCTTATGCAGAACAAGAAGGGTTAATAATAAATACCACCGTAACTTTAGGCTACGATATTCCTTATGAGAAAATTTATGAAGCCTTAATAAATGCAGCTTTAAAAACTAGTTTAATTGAAAAAAGCCCAAAACCATTTGTGTTGCAAACCAGTTTAGATGATTTTTATGTTTCTTATCAATTAAACGCTTATACCAAAGAAGCCAATAAGCAAGCTCTTATTTATTCTGAATTGCATCAACACATTCAAGATTGTTGTAATGAAATGGATATCGAAATTCTATCTCCACATTACCGTGCGCAACGCGATGGAAATATGACTACTATCCCTAAAGAGTATTTAGAAAACGACTATAAAGCTCCTCATTTTAATGTTTCTTTTAAGAAGAAGGAGGATTCAGCGGAATAAGTTTTCTATAATGATCAAAACGCAAGAAAATTTCTTTTACATATAAAAAGGGTTCTCTTCCTCGCACAAAACCATACCTGACTTCGGGTCTACTAAAATATTCCCTGGAAGACAATTTAAGCATATAATCTTCTACATTATCATCCCAAACCAACGGGTTTTCACCGGCAGATTTTGTTAATCGTTGCGCATCGCGCACGTGACCTAAGCCACAATTGTAAGCTGCCATCGTAAATTTTATACGCTGAATACTGTCCTTTACCTTGGTGAATTTAGATGCCATTTGCTGTAGATAAGTAGAACCGGCTCTTAAATTTTCAGCGGGATTTGTAACATCTTTTACGCCTAGATCTTTTGCTGTTGCGGGCATAATTTGCATTAAACCTCCGGCGCCCGCCCAAGATTGTCCCTTTGGTTTAAAACGGGATTCTTGATAAATTTGAGAACTTAATAAACGCCAATCCCAACCTATACGTTTTGCATTTTCCTTAATAATTTCATCGTATTGACTTATTTTTCCTTGATTTTTACTGTAAAAATCACTTTTAATTCTCCTTCTGTATGATTTTTTATTCTTAAAATATTTATTGTAAACCACGTAATAATAATCTTGCTTTTTGATTTTTTTCATCCATTTATTCACTCTGCTTAGAAGATCAGGTGAATTTTTTCGGACGGCCCAAGCAATTCGCTGTGAAAAACTAATCTCGGTATCAATATCTAAAATAGGATTGTATGTTTGGTTTATTGCGGCAACATTATAGTCTGAAATAGTAAAGTCTATTTCTCGGTCTACCACCATTTTTATAATTTCATCTGTAGTTTTGTTTCCCGAAACGGTTTCTATATTTATTTTTCCGCCAATTTCTTGACTCAAATTTTTAAGACGTTGGTAATACGAAGAGTTTTTTCTCACGTGTACCGTTTTATCCATCAACTCAACCGGGTCTCCTACAAGTTGTTTTTTAATTTTATACATCGGTAATTTTCGCCAATTTTTTGGTCGGCGCTGTACTAAAACTTGATGTGTTAAATAATGATGATTTGTAAAGTTAACAACCTCTTTTCTAGGCTCTGTAATAGAAAGTCCGTACGCAATTAAATCGCCCTCACCATTGTTCAACATATTAAAAAGCTGATCAATATCTTCAGCAACTTTTATACGCAATTCTAAATCTAGATCTTTGGCTAAACGCTCTACCAGTTCATACTCAAAACCCATTGCTTTTCCTCGATATAAAAAATAGCTGGTAGAATTATAAATTGTAATAACAGTTAAGAATCCGTCTTCTTTAATTTCTTCTAAATCTCGTTGAAGTTCAGGTTTTTTTTCAACAGTATTTTCTACAATGGTATTTTTCTTTGTTTCATTTTTACAGCTCAGAAAAAAAAAGGGCAATAAAAAAAAGAGTGTTATTTTCGGAAGATTTTTTAACAAGTAAAATTTTATCATTCACATTTATTTAGAACTATAATATAAAATATTTTTATGAATTAACCTAATTTCAATGCTTTACATAAAATTTCAATTAATTTTTTGAAGCTATTTTTTTGATTTCTTCTGATTCTATTATTGTTTTTGAATATGAATTATTTGCCAAAAAAATCATTGCATCAGCTATATAATTTGGATGAATAGAACGGAATTTTTTTAAGGGACCGCACATTAAAAAGTTGGCAAGTTTCATTACTTGTTTCCACAAAAATTCAAATGGTCGTTTTTCTTTTCGTTTTCCCGAAATTAAAGACGGACGTAAAATATAGGTTTCTTCAATTTTTTGCTGAAGCACCGCATTTTCCATTTCGCCTTTTGTTTTGTTATAGAAAAATTTACTCTCCGCATTTGCGCCAAGAGCAGAAATTACTACAAATTTTTGAATGTTATTTTTCTTGGCAAGTTTTGCCGCAGTTAATGGAATGCCATAATCTACTTTTTTATAAACCTCATTATCGGGCGTCTTTTTTTGCGTAGAACCCACGCAGCAAAAAACCTCATCGCCATTAAAAAGATCTTGATAATTTTCTAACTCAAATAAATCGATAAGGTGTTCTTCAATTTTTTCGTGTTGTAGATTTACGCTATTCCTAGAAAATAATTTCACTTTTTTATAGCGATTATCAGTCAGTAATTTTTTTAGTAGAATATTACCCGTTAATCCTGTAGCGCCTAAAATAATTGCTGTCTTTTTTTGTTCCATGAGCCCGAAAGTTTGCTTCATTTAAAAATACACAATTTCAACGAAGAGAAACTACATATCTACTTTAGTTCTTTAAGCGGTTTATTTTGAAAACGTGATGCTGAATTAAGTTTAGGCTGCCAACACATTCTAAAAAACTAAAACAATTTGTATTGCGGACTTTTTAGTTGAAGAAAATGCGACTTATCTAAAGGCGCAATAGATTCATTCTTCAAAAATTTTTGTTTTGCAATTTTAAACTGTTGCGCTATCTGTTTAGCAAATTCTCCTTTACCCTTCATACGAGTCCCAAATCGGCTGTCATTTAAATTTCCGCCGTGGCAAGCTTCAATTTGATGCAAAACTTTTTCTGCTCTATCGGGTAACGTTTTTTCTATCCAATCCTTAAAAATTTCGGCGATTGCTCCATTTAAGCGAACAATAGTATAACCGACAGAATTTGCGCCAAGTTCACTCACTTTTTTAACTAAAGGAAAAATTTCGTGACTATTAATCGATGGAATTATAGGCGCCATCATCACATTTACAGGAATATTATTTGAAGAAAGTGTTTCTACCACCTTCAGTCTTTTTTTAATGCTAGCTGTTCTTGGCTCTAAAATTCTGCGCGTTTCTTCCGATAAAGAAGTAATAGAAATATTCACCCGAATTAAATTGAATTCTGCCAATTTTTTTAAAATATCTATGTCACGTAGAATTAAAGCATTTTTAGTGATAATTCCGGTTGGGTGTTTATACTTTAGCATTACTTCTAAACACTTTCGTGTAATTTGAAGTTTCTTTTCAACCGGCTGATAACAGTCTGTATTTCCTGAAAAAATAATCGTGTCGCCGTCCCAGTTTTTATTGTTCAGTTTTTTTTCTAATAATTGCGGCGCATTTTTTTTGACTAAAATTTGTTGCTCAAAATCTTTTCCGGCAGAATAACCCCAATACTCATGAGAGTTTCTAGCATAGCAATAAATGCATCCGTGTTCGCAACCTTGATATGGGTTTGCAGAATAGCCCATCCCGACATCAGGACTGTTTACTTTATTAACAAAGGTTTTTGGAAAAACTTCTTGAATATGAGTTTTATCATCTTCAGGTTTTTCACCTTCTTTATAGCAATATTCCAGAAAATCATCCTCAGGAATATGCTTTAATTCAAAGAATTTATTGGCAACATTTTTTTGCGCTCCTCTTCCTTTTTGATATAATTTACCCATAAAACAACTCGACTCCTTAATAAGAGTCAAAGTTATTTATTTTTTGGACTAATTCCTATTTATTGGATATTTTCCTTATTAAAATAATATTCCAATATTAAATCCATATCTAATATTGCGTCCACTATTACCGGTATTATTATTAATTATATCTGTAACGCCAAACTGGCTATCGTATTCAACATACACTTTTGTAAAGCTAGACAAATTAAACTTTATCCCTATTCCTAAAGAAACACCAAAATCTGTCGATTCAAAAGCTTCTTTCAAATCGGTTTCTAATGTCGAATCTTTAGCCTGAATTAGATATCCAGCATATGGCCCTAAATTTAAAAACCAATTTTTTCTAGAACCAAAATGCCAAGAAGCCATTATTGGAAGTGTAAGGTAATTTAACTTAATATCTGTTTCAACAAAATTTGAATTCTCTTCAGAAATTGCTGCATTAGACAGTCCTTTTTTATCGAATATTAATTTTGCTTTTATTCCCCAATTCTTAGAAAGATAATATTCTGCACTTCCTGTTATATTAAAACTTACAGAAGGATCCGGCTGCAAAAAGCTATTCTGAAGAATAACAGAAGAAATATTCAAACCGGGACCAAAGCCGAATTCGAAATCTGATTTTTCTTGTGATACTCCCTTTTGAAAAATTAAAAATGAAACTAAAATAAAGAGGTAAAATTTTTTCATCATAATAAAATTAGTTGGGCGGGAATATAGGATTATTACAATAAAATAACGTTACCGAATAGTAAACAATTATATTTAGTAGAAATTCTACCTAAGTTTATAATTGTCCGGTCTTTTCAAAATACTTGCGCATCACTAATAAAGAGATAATTTCTTCGCGTTGTTTATTTTTAAATTGATCTACAAACCGATGCGCATTTTCTATAATTTGCTGTGCTTTTTCAGGATGTTGCAAAAAATAATTTAATTTTTCTTCTACGTTAGAATAATCATCATTTAGCGCTATATAATGTACATCAGGTTCCAGTAAACCTTCCATAAACCACGTTTCAAATTTTGGTTTTGGCATTACAGCAATAGAGTTAGAAGACATTACCCATTTTAAATTAGAAGCTACATCATTACCTTCTATACAAAGTATAAATTTATATTGTAGTTGTTCTTCTATGGTCATTCGCTCTACCATCCACGCTGGATTGAGTTCGTTTTGGTTTACTTTACCAATATTACATAAGGGATGATTTTTATATTTCTCTAAAAACCGAATGCGCTGCGGTTGTGTTGGATGAACTTTTCCACGACTTATGAGTTGATCTTTTTTTTCGGTAAAGCTTTTCTTATCATTTTGAATGAAAATAAAATGCCGCACTTTATTCCATTTTAATAGAACAGAATTGCTGTTATCTTTATGAATTGGTCTACTTTTTACAAAAGTAGGTTCTTCGGGAATGTGTGTAATATCGCCGAAAAGACAATTTACTTTTAACTCCTGCGGAAAATAGCGTGCAAATTCCCTAAAATCGAAAAAGTAAGTTTTTCCTTCTTTTAATTTAAAGGAAGAAAGCGATCGTGCTTTTTTTGAAAGTTGACTATTCTTAGGCAAAGCATTGTAATAATCAACCCGCTTTTCTATTTCTTTGATAGATTCTGGCGAAATGCTTTTTAATTTAGAAGGTAACTTTTGCTGGAAAAATACATTGGGAAGCAGCAAGCGTAAATAATTCTTTACATAATAAAGAGCCTTACTGTTTTTATGTTTGGAAGACATGCGCTTACTTTCCATAATCTGAAATGCTAACTGATTGTTTGCGTTAAGGATGGAGCGGTTTGTTGAAGCTCTTTTTAAAATAATGCCTTAGCAGAATTTTAAAAAAGCGACCCGCGAGAGCCTGCCCCACGCTTTTCGCGTGGGGAACGCCCTAGTAATTATTTGTTCGGGAAATTTGGTTTTTCTTTATTTAAAAAGGCAGAAGTTCCTTCTTTAAAATCTTCGGTTCCAAAACTTTTTCCGAAACCTTCAATCTCTTTATCGAAACCGTTTACACCGTCTTCGTAATTTGCATTTATTGCATCGATAGCTTGGGAAATGGCAACCATTGAATTTTTCATGATTTTACCGGCAATTTTTTCTGTAAACTCCATTAATTCTTCAAGCGGCGTTACGTGATTTACCAAACCATATTGTAAAGCTTGATTGGCATCGATCATTCCGGCGGTCATAATCATTTCCATTGCGCGGCCTTTGCCAACTAATTGCGGTAAGCGTTGCGTTCCGCCATAACCAGGAATTACGCCAAGCGAAGTTTCAGGAAGTCCTAATTTTGCATTTTCGCTGGCAATTCTAAAATGTGCTGCCATCGCCAATTCTAATCCGCCGCCAAGCGCGAAACCATTTACGGCTGCAATTACTGGTTTTTTAAAATTCGCGATCATATCAAAAACTTCTTTGTGACCTTTTGCTGAAAGGTCTTTTCCTTCTTCAACTGAATAATCTGCAAATTCTGAAATATCGGCTCCGGCAACAAATGCTTTTTCTCCGGTTCCTGTTATAATAATAACTTTTACTTCTTCGTCTTGCTCTAATTTTGCAAATGCTTGACGAATTTCGCCTAAGGTTTCGCGGTTAAGCGCGTTTAATTTTTTTGGTCTATTGATGGTTACCAGAGCGATTCCATCGTTATTTTCGACTAATAAATTGTTATAACTCATACGTTTTGTTTTGGAAATTTTACGATAAATGTTGTTCCTTCTCCTTCTTTAGAGGTAAAGGTTATGCTTCCTTGATAGGCTTCAATTATTGTTTTTATAATTCCTAATCCAAGTCCCATTCCGCTGGATTTGGTAGTAAACTTAGGTTCAAAAATACGATCTTTATTTTCTTCTGAAATACCCACGCCATTATCTTTAATAAAAATACAGGCGTTTTTTTCATCGGTTGCCACGTGAACGCATATTTTTGGTTCTGCTTCGTTTTCGGTAGCTTGAATGGCATTCTTTACTAAATTGGTAAGTACTCTAATAAGTTGTGTTCTATCAAACTTCACTAAAATTTCCTCTTCTTCTGAAGTGAATGAAATATGCGAATCATTAAAAATATCTAAGGCTAATTTTACAATTTTTGGAACGTTTAAGGATTCGTTTTGCTGTGCCGGCATTTTTGCAAAATTAGAAAAAGCCGAAGCAATAGAACTCATCGTATCTATTTGCTGAATTAAAGAGCGACTAAAATCTTTTATTTTTTCATCAATTTCAGGATCGTTAGCGTCGAATTTTCGCTCAAAACTCTGTACGCTTAATCGCATTGGCGTTAAGGGATTTTTAATTTCGTGTGCCACTTGCTTTGCCATTTCGCGCCAAGCTTGTTCGCGTTCGCTGGTTGCTAATTTTACAGCGCTTTCTTCTAATTCATCAATCATAGAATTGTAAGCTTTTACCAAGGATCTTATTTCTTCTGAAGCTGACTGAATAACGATTTTTTTATTTTTTTTATCAAATCGCGTCGCATGAATTTTTTCGCTAACTGCTTTTAAACTTTTGGTAATGTATTTTGATAAGAAATATGACAACACAATTGCCGCAATGATCATCAGTAAATAAACTTGTGCCAAAATTTCTAAAAAATCGCGCAGTTGCTTGTCTATAAAACCATCATCTTCTATATGTGGCAAATTTAAAATTGCAAGCGGCTTAAAATAATTATCGGTTATATAGGTGTAAGATGATTGGTAATCTTCTTCTTTTTCTCCAAAATGGTATTTTACAAAGCGTTTGTCTTTAGAATTTCTAAGTCCCTCGAGCGCATAATCGGGCATTTTTGTACTCGCGGTATCCCTAAAAAAAGTAGCTTTAGAAGATTTTAAAAGTTTTCCGTTAAGATTATAAATATTGATTTCTGTGTTATGAATGTTTTTCAATTCATAAATTTTATCCTTAAAAATTAACGGAATATGTTCTGCATCTACCGGATAGGTGGTCGTTTTTATTTCGTAATTAATGCTCGCTCTAATAGAAGCTTCTTTGCGTTTTAATTTGTCTTTTTGGTATGCTCTAGCCTCATCTTTATATTGGTAAATGGTAACGGCGGCAATTAAAATGGAAGCACCCAGCACCAAAAAAATCATGCTAAAAAAAATGCGGGTTCTTAAGGAGCGTTTAAAAAGCTTCATTTTTTATTTTTTGCTTGATTTTCGAGAGGTTTCTTATGGCTTTATCTCGGTTTCTACTGAAACAACTATTGCGCCAAGTTATTTCTTTTCGCGAATGCGTTTGTAAATTTTAAAACCGAGCATCAGCATAATTGCTAAAACAAAAATTCCGATGACACCAAAAATCCAGTTGACAGCATTTTTTAAAATTACTAAAAATACAACCGAAAAAAGAATTAAGGTAGAACCTTCATTCCATAATCGCATTTGATTAGATGTCCATTTTACAATGTCGTTTTGTAATTCTTTAAAAATTAAATGACATTTAAAATGATATAAAAACAATAAAAATACAAAAACAAGTTTTACGTGCATCCAGCCTTGTTGTAACCAAACAGGTTGCAAAATGAGTAATATAACTGCAAAAATTGTCGCCAATATTGCTGATGGCCACGTAATGATAAACCACAAACGCTTGGTCATAATTTTTAACTGCTTGCCTAAAATTTCTTTTTCCGGAGAGGTTTTTTGAGAGGCTTCAATTAAATACACAAACAAGCGCGGTATATAAAACAAACCTGCAAACCAAGTGATCACGAATATTAAGTGGAGTGATTTTATGTAATTGTAATATTCTTGCATTTAAGGCTTTTTTGCTGGGTTTTGAAACGAATACCTAATCCTTTTTGTTGAGATTCATAATATTCAATAGCTTCTTCAATATCAAAAAGGGCATTGGATTCAAAACGAATTTCAAACTCCATATTTTTTGTTTAATCTTGCTTTTACTTCATCAAATGAAAGAGTTTCAGCTTTTCCGCCTTCATATAATGCTAATCTTCGCTCAAGTTCCTGGTATTGCTCAGCTGATAAAATATCTTTTTCATATAAAATAGAATCTTCACGAAGTACATGTGCTTCATCATTCAATAAAACTTTTACCTTATTCAGTTTCTCAATATCATCACAAGCAATAATCGCTTTTAATAATTCTATTTTCAATTCATTCATCTTGCGTTCCATAACTTCTCATTTCATACAAAGATAACGGATTTTTATGGCTTTTGAACTGATGCCGCTTTTTCCATTTCTGAAGGTTTTAAATGTAACCGAATTTCACGATTTAAGAAAAAGCCTGTTACAATAGTTGAAATGACATCGGCTAGCGGAAAAGAAATCCATACGCCTAACTCACCAAAATAGTTCGGTAAAATTAAAATTAACGGAATGAAAAAGAATCCTTGTCTAGTTAATGTCAATAATAGTGCAGGAACCGCTTTTCCAATAGCTTGAAAATAAGCTGAACCAATTAGTTGCAATGAAATAATAGGAATCGCTGCAAAAACCCAACGCATAGCGGGCGGCGTTTCACTTATAATCCGTTCATCTTGTGTAAAAACTGAAACAATCGCTTCAGGAAAAATCATAATAACTGAAAACACAACTAGCGCCAATAAACAGGAGCCAATAATCGCTTTATTAATACTTTCACGAACACGCTCCGGTTTTTTTGCGCCATAATTATAACCGGCAATCGGAAGAAAACCTTGGGTAACCCCCAACACAGGAAACAACGCAAACATTAACATTCTTGCAATAATCGCATAAATTGTAACCGAAGTTTCTCCGCCAAGATCAAACAATATATTATTCATTAATAAGTACGTAATACTCACAACGGCTTGTCTCGCAAGTGTAACAAAACCCAACGCTCCAATTTCTTTTAAAATAGGAAAATCGATCCCAAAGTGTTTAAAATTGATTTTTAATTCTGAATGATCAGAAAGAAAAAACCACAAAATATAAAGAAAACAAAGAATATACGAACCGGTTGAAGCCCAAGCCGCACCGGTCATTCCCATATCGAGTACGTTTATAAAAAAATAATCGCCCACTAAATTTCCTACGGATGGAATGACCATGGCGACCATTCCGAATTTTGGTTTTCCTTCAGCTCTAATCACGTTGTTTCCCATCATCGCCAAAGCCAAAATCGGAACGCCATATAATACGATTCTGTAATAAATTTTAGCGGGTTCAAAAATTTCACCTTTTCCGCCGAAAACAGGAATAATATCATCTATAAAAATTAAGCCGATAATCATTAAGGAAACGCAACATAAAACTGTAATCGTAATTTGGTTACCGAAGGTTTTTAGCGCTTTTTCATAATTATTGGCTCCCAACGCACGCGAAATAATAGAAGATCCGCCTATGCCAATCGCCATTCCTAAGGCGGCAATAAAAAATGAAACCGGCAAAACCACATTAATTGCGGCTATCGCAGTTGGACCAATCCAATTTCCTACAAAAATAGTATCGACTAAAATGTTGAGTGACATCACCAAAATCCCGATTGAGGCCGGAACTGATTGTTTTATCAACAGTTTACTGATAGGTTGATTTCCAAGCGCTGCCGAGTCAACTTTTGCCATTATGCTTTTTCGGTTTCGGGTTGGTTTGCCCACTCGTCAATCCAACGACTAAGCGTTTTTACCCAATCTTCACGATCGTTTAAACACGGTACAACAGTAAATTCTTCACCGCCAACTTCTTCAAAAATCTCTTTTCCTTCCATGGCAATTTCTTCTAAGGTTTCTAAGCAATCTGAAACAAAAGCCGGGGTTACAATGGCCATTTTTTTCATTCCGTTTAAACCAAATTTTTCGATAGTTCTATCGGTGTATGGTTTTAACCACGGATCGAAACCTAAACGCGATTGAAAGGAAACACTATATTTATTTTCCGGTAAACCAAGTTTTTCTGCGACCAAGCGTGTGGTTTCAAAACACTGGTGACGGTAGCAAAATTGATGCGCCGGCGATGGTGTTTTGCAACAGCTTCCATCTATTTGACAATGAGAATTGGTAATATCACTTTTCTTAATATGTCTTTCCGGAACGCCGTGATAACTAAACAATAAATGCTCGTAATCTACATGTTCCAGCTTTTCTATAATGCTTTTAGAAAGTACATTTATATAATCTGGATGATTATAAAACGGCGGAACAGTTGTAAATTTTATCTGCGGAAAAAACTCTTGTTGCAATTCTTCTGCTAATACCAAAATAGTTTCTGTAGTAGCCATGGCAAACTGCGGATATAACGGAAGTAACAAAACTTCATCTACACCTTTATCTACCAATTCTTGCAAACCAGATTTTAAAGATGGCTCTCCATAACGCATTGATAATGCAATGGGAACGCTGGTAAAATCGTCAATTTTTTCTTGTAAGCGTTCAGAAAGTACGATGAGTGGCGAACCTTCTTCCCACCAAATTTTTTGATAAGCTTCTGCCGATTTTTTTGGGCGAGTATTCAGTACAATTCCTTTTACAATAAAGGCTCTCAATAACCACGGAACGTCTATTACGCGTTCATCCATCAAAAACTGATCGAGGTATTTTTTTACATCTTTAGGGTCTGTACTTTTTGGCGAACCCAAATTAACGAGTAAAACTCCTTTCATGTTATTTTTTTTTCAAAGGTAAAGTAAATCACTAAACCCACATTTTTAGATCTTATTTTATTCTTATAAAACGATAATTAAATTAAATATTAGGTTTAACTATTATTACTCTCTAGTAAAAAGTCAATTAATTCAATTTATTTTTATTACCTTTATACATATAAAACTAATTTATCATGAAAATTAAAAATTTTTTAACCGGAGTTTTTTTAGTGTGCTCATGCTTAACTTTTGCTCAAACTAAAAATGATACTAAAACTGAAACAAAAAGCACTTCTGCTGTTACTGAATTTAAATTTGAAACAAAAAACATTGAAGCGCTAAAGAAATTTGATTGGAATATAGTTCATGATTTGTTTGAAGAAAATGAAAAAGACCAAGATATAACCTTAGCCTTTGCTTTTGAAAATCCTGATAAAACTAAAAAAACAGGGATTAGAATTGATGATTTTAATTTTAAAATCACCGGAAAAACCGCCGATGCGAGTACGCTTATAAAAACAACAAAATCTTCAGTTGAAAATTTTATTAACCTTAGTGAAAAATATGACGATTAGTTCGTTTATTTAATCAATCAAAACCGTATCAAGTTAAATTAACCGACTGAATATATTTTTTTGGCGTGGTTCCAAATTTCTTTTTAAAAGCGGCAATAAAATGACTTGCCGTGCTGTAACCTACGCGTAAACCGACTTCGTTTACATTATGCTGTCCGGTTTCTAAAAGTTTTCTGGCGTAATCCATTTTATAATCAAATAAAAAACCGAAAACAGTATCACCATAAATTTCTTTAAAGCCTTCTTTCAATTTCTTTAGACTTAAGCCAATTTCATCAGAAAGCTCTTGTAAGCTTGGCGGTTCTGCCATTCGATTTAAAATTATCTCCTTAGCTTTTCTAATTCTTCGTACATTATCTTCATCAACCAAAAACGGACACTGTTCTACATCGGCTTCTTCTGGGCGGTTAAAATATAAACCGATAAGTTCGTAAGCTTTTCCCTTTAAATAAATTTTCTTGACTGAAGGATGCAAATTAAAATTTAAAATCTGACTTAGAACTACTGCCATTGACGGACTAATATTCAACTCTTGATAATATTTTTTATCGCGGTTGTCTTCCTTTAGAAAATCGATGTAATTGGCTTCTTCAGAAAAAAGTCCGTGAAATTTTTTGATAGAAACAAAAACCGAAACCAACCATGATTTTGAAGAAACCTCTACATTCAACGGCAATTCTTGTGTAGGGTTGTATAGCAATAATGCTTTTTCATCAGCCAGATTTAATGCATAACGACCTTCGTTAAAATTAAATTTAGCGCTTCCTTTCACACAAAAATGAAATTGAATAAAATTTCGATGAATATCGCGCTGTGTTTTCTCTACGCTATCTGTCTCATTTTGATAGGTTAAGATTTTAAAACCCTCTTCAATATCAACTACATTAAATGAACTTTCAGCGTTGTTTTTGTCGTCTATTTTCATTGCTCTACACGTGTTTTTTATTTAGAATCGTTCTAAAGTAATAAAGCCATAAGGGCTGTTATTCCTGTAAAAATAAACTAAAAAGCCGGAAAATAACCAGATAATCATCAAAATAACTTATAACGATACTAAAAGTTCTTTTAGCGTTACTTTTATAAAATCAATCGTTTTAAATTTGCTCCGAAATATTTTCGGATAAATTCTTCCATGAAGAACTACAACATATCAAAACATAATTCATTTTACGCTATTGGCCTAAACTACCAAAAGGCAGATGCTGATATTCGCGGGCATTTTAGCTTAGATGAAGAACAAAAAAAAGCACTTATTCTTGATGCAAAGACTGAAGGGATAGACGGTATTTTGGTAACTTCTACTTGTAACCGAACCGAAATTTATGGTTTTGCACAGCATCCCTTTCAGCTTATAAAATTATTATGCCAACATACTCGTGGTACGGTTGAGGAGTTTGAAAAAGTTGCTTACGTTTATAAAAACCAAGAAGCAATTAGTCATCTTTTTAAAGTTGGCACCGGTTTAGACAGTCAGATTTTAGGTGATTTTGAAATTATCAGTCAGTTAAAATATGCTTTTATGCTTTCTAAAAATGAAGAAATGACCAATCCGTTTTTAGAGCGATTGGTAAATTCTGTAATTCAAGCAAGCAAGCGTATTAAAAATGAAACCGGCATTTCTTCAGGAGCAACTTCTGTTTCCTTTGCTTCAGTTCAATATATTTTGAATGAAGTTAAACATGTTTCCGATAAAAAAATATTGCTTTTCGGAACCGGAAAAATAGGAAGAAATACCTGTGAAAATTTGGTAAAGCATACCAAAAATGATCATATTACTTTAATCAACAGAACAAAAGGAAAGGCTGAAAAAGTTGCTGGAAAATTTAATTTAATCGTAAAAGATCACGCCGAATTACAAGCGGAAATTCGCGATACCGATATCTTAATTGTAGCCACCGGAGCGCAAAATCCGACCATTTCTAAAGAGCTAATTTACCCGAAAAAAGACCTCTTAATTTTAGATCTTTCTATTCCTAAAAATGTTGCTGATGATGTAGCAGATTTAGATAATGTTAACTTACTGCACTTAGATCATCTTTCTAAAATGACTGATGAAACCTTGGCAAATCGCAAAAAATTTATTCCGGAAGCCGAAGCAATTATAGAAGAAGTAAAAGCAGATTTTAAAGCTTGGTTAGAAACTAGAAAATTTGCACCCACCATAAAAGCGCTAAAAAAGAAATTGCGCACTATGAAAGATAATGAGCTTAATTTTCAACGTAAAAAAATAGCCGATTTTAATGACGAGCATGCCGAAATTGTAAGCAACAGGATCATTCAAAAAATAATGAATCAGTTTGCCAATCACTTACGTGACGATGCCGATGCTACCGATGAAAGTCTTGCGCTTATTCAAAAAGTTTTTCAACTAGAAGATAACCGAAACTAAATGTCTAAAGTAATTCGCATAGGAACCCGCGATAGCGAATTAGCGCTGTGGCAGGCTAATACCGTAAAAAATAAATTAGAAAAACTAGGCTATAAAACTAGCTTGGTTCCTGTAAAATCTACCGGCGATCTCAATTTAGATCAACCGCTTTACGAAATGGGAATAACCGGTATTTTCACCAAAACTTTAGATGTAGCAATGATCAAAAATGAAATTGATATTGCTGTACATTCTATGAAAGATGTGCCAACTGCTTTACCAAAAGGAATTGTAGAAGCCGCTGTTTTACCCAGAGCCAACACGAGCGATATTCTAATTCACAAAGGGACAGATTTTTTAGCCGAAAAAAACGGAATTATTGCTACCGGAAGTCTACGCAGAAAAGCGCAATGGTTACATAAATATCCCGAACATTCAGTCGTGAATTTACGGGGAAACGTAAATACGCGAATGCAAAAATTAAACGATAATAACTGGAACGGAGCCATTTTTGCAGCAGCCGGTTTAGAACGAATTCATTTAAAGCCTGACAATTTTATTAATTTAGATTGGATGATTCCTGCACCGGCACAAGGTGCTATGCTAGTTGTGGCAAAAAAGAAAGATGAGTTTTCAAGAGAAGCTTTAGCCAATTTAAACGATGAAAAAACCAATGTTTGCGTACAAATAGAACGTGAATTTTTGCGCGTTTTAGAAGGCGGTTGCACCGCGCCTATTGGAGCTTTAGCAACTATAAAAAATGGCGAAGTTTCTTTTACCGGCGCATTATTTAGTTTAGACGGAACAAAAAAATTAGAAGAAAAAGCTAGTTTTTCCTTAAAAAATTACAAAAACAAAGGTAAAGAAGCTGCAAATTCTATACTTTCAAAGGGTGGAAAAGAGTTGATGAACTCCATCAAAGCTAAATTAAACAGCTAATGCTTAAAAAAATAAGCCAATCTAATATTGCCCTTTGGTTTTTAGACCTTATTTTACTGGCCTTTTTAATATTTGATTTTGGTTTTGAAAGCTATAAAGATTATCGCCTTTACAAGTTAATTGCGCTGCCTGCATTACTTATTGCTCTTTTAGGATTCAATTATTTTAAATACCGAAACTTCAATAGCAATATAAAGGTTAAACGAAGCTCGCGTTTTAACCTAACTATTCTTTCTTTTTTAGTACTCTTAGAGTTACTATTGATCATCTTCAATTATCAAAATTCTTTTATTGAAACTTTTTTTGAAGAACGCTATGTTATTGAATACGGCTTATTATTTTACTTCTTTATTCGGCTAACTTTTTTCGTCAGAAGAATTTACGACATCTATTTTAATCCGGCGATTCTTTTTATCGGAAGCTTCGCGATTGTAGCGCTTTCGGGGTCTTTTTTACTAATGCTGCCTGAAGCCACCACAAACGGAATCACTTTTACCGATGCTTTATTTACCTCAACAAGCGCCGTTGCCGTAACGGGGTTAATTGTTTTAGATACAGCCAAAGATTTTACGCCTTTTGGGCAAACTATAATTATGGTTTTGTTTCAATTAGGCGGATTAGGAATGTTAACCTTCACCTCTTTTTTTGCTTATTTTTTTAAAAGTGGTTCATCTTTTAAAGAAAGCCTTTTTATGAAAGATGTTTTAGGCAATGAAAAACTCAGCAGCATTATGCAAACTGCCATGCGCATTGTAGTTTTTTCATTAGTTGTAGAAGGCATTGGCGCCTTGCTTATTTTTAGTTCTTTAGAAGGAGACGATACGTTTCAAAACCGAAGTTTTTTTGCTGTATTTCATGCAATTTCTGCTTATTGCAACGCGGGTTTTTCAACTTCATCTAGCGGGTTTTATGAAGAAGGTTTGCGCTTTAATTATTACATGCAATGGGTGGTTATGGTATTGATTATTTTTGGTGGTTTGGGCTATTCTATTGCTTCTAATTTTATTCAGTATACAAAACGATTTTTAGTTAACCTTTTTTATAAAAGTCGTAAAAAATTTATTGCCAGAATTATTACCTTAAACACTAAAATCGTCATCTATACCACAATAATTTTAGTTGTTGCCGGAACCGGGTTTTTTCTAATTTCCGAACAAGAAACAAATCTCGCCGAACACACCTCTGCTTTTGGTAAATTTACCACCGCTATGTTTTCTTCTGTTACTACTAGAACAGCAGGTTTCAACACGGTAGATTTAACAAATTTCACTATTCCGGGAATTTTGTTTATGATTTTTTTAATGTGGATTGGTGCTTCTCCAGCTTCTACCGGAGGCGGAATTAAAACAACAACTTTTGCCTTAGCAACACTTAATGTTTTTTCTATCGCAAAAGACAAACCCAATATAGAAATTGGTACGCGTCGCGTAGCTAGAGAAGCTGTTCAGCGTGCATTTGCCATTATATCTATTTCGTTAGCTTCAATCGGGATAGGCATTTTATTATTGCTTATTTTAAACCCGCAGTTTACATTGTTGCAAATTGCTTTTGAAACATTTTCGGCTTATAGCACGGTAGGCTTATCTTTAGGAATTACTTCCGCGTTAAGCGAACCTAGTAAATATGTAGTTATTTTTCTGATGTTTTTTGGGAGAATAGGATTGATTAACTTTATGATTGGTATTTTAAAAAGTGTAAATACGAATGAATATAAATATCCGAAAGAGAATATTTTAATAAATTAATTTAGCTGAATATGAAGATTGTTGTCATCGGACTTGGAAATTTTGGAATGTCGTTAGCGGTTCATTTAGCCGATTCTGGAAATGAAGTAATTGCGGCAGATCAAAAATTAGAGAAAATCGAGCTTATAAAAGATAAGGTTTCGCACGCTGTCTCTATGGATGCAACAAATGAAAACGCTTACAATTCACTTCCGCTAAAAAATACCGATGTGGTAATTATTGCCATTGGCTCGCATGAAGGAGCAGCCTTAATGAGTACAGCAATTGTAAAAAAAATTACGAAAGCAAAAATTATTACACGTTCGTCTTCCGCGATACAAGATACAATTTTAGAAGCGATGGATGTTGATCAAATTATTCATCCGGAACAAGAATATGCCGAGCGTTTAATGAAAAAAGTCAACCTAAAAGGAAGTATAGATAATTTTGAAATTGATGAAGATTACCTAGTTTCTGAAGTTAGCGTTTGCAATTCTCTTATTGGAAAAACCTTGATGCAATCCGATTTTAGAAAAAAATATAAACTGAATATAATTACCATCCTTCGGAAAAAGGAATACTCAAATTTTATCGGCAAAAAATCAACTAAAAAAGAAGTTATCGGTATGCCCACGCCAGAAACAAAATTCCAGCAAAATGATGTCTTGGTTGTTTTTGGAAAAGATAGCGATATTGAAAATTACTTAAAAGAGCATGTCAACAATTCTGAGCAGTAAAATACTTGAGCAGAATCAGTTTTCACTGCTGTTAAATGCAAATATCAACATTGTGCAATATAATGCTATACATATTCATTTTCATCAAAATCTTGATATGCCAACTCAAGTTGAAAATGCAATTATTACTAGCAAAAATGCCTTTAAAGCAATCCAAAATAAGGTAGAAATTAAGCAAGCTTTTGTTGTGGGAAACAAAACAGCTGAATTACTAAAAAATGCTGAAATTTCAATAGCAGAAAAAGCAGATTACGGGAAAAATTTAGCTGATATAATTTGTAAAAATCACGCCGAAAAAAACTTTCACTTTTTCTGTGGAAACAAACGAAGAAATGAAATTCCCAATATATTAAGAGAAAACAAAATTACTTTTATAGAAACAGAAGTTTACAAAACAACCTTGAATCCGAAAAAATTTAAACAAGAATTTGACGGCGTTCTTTTTTATAGCCCAAGTGGCGTGCAAAGTTTTGTTCAGCAAAATAAGCTAAAAAATACAACCGCATTTTGCATTGGAAAAACCACTGCAAGTGAAGCAAAAAAACATACAGAAAATATCATAATTGCAAATCAACCCACTGTAGAAAACTTAATAGTTCAAGTGGTAAAAAAATACAGAAATGATTAAAAACGATTTATTTTTAAAAGCCTTAAAAGGCGAAAGCGTAGAGCGACCGCCGGTTTGGATGATGCGTCAAGCAGGACGTTATCTACCAGATTTTATGAAGCTGAAAGAGAAATACGATTTCTTTACACGCTGCAGAACACCCGAATTAGCTACGGAAATTACCGTAATGCCAATTCATCAAGTCGGTACCGATGCGGCTATTTTATTCAGCGATATTTTGGTTGTTCCGCAAGCTATGGGAATCGAAATTGAAATGAAACCCGGCGTTGGTCCGTTTTTACCAGATCCTATCAGAACGCCAGTTCAAGTCAATGACATTAGAATTCCTGATGTTTATGAAGAATTAGGTTATGTTTACGAGGCAATAAAAATGACCAAAAAAGAATTGAACGATGAAGTTCCGCTTATTGGTTTTGCCGGTTCGCCGTGGACAATTCTTTGTTATTTAGTGCAAGGTCAAGGCTCTAAAAACTTTGATAAAGCCAAAGAATTTTGCTTTAAGCGCCCAATGGCTGCGCATATTTTATTGCAAAAAATTACCGATACCACCATCGCTTATTTAAAAGGGAAAGTAGAAGCCGGCGTAGATGCGGTACAACTTTTTGATTCCTGGGGTGGCATGCTTTCGCCAACCGATTATCAAGAATTTTCGTGGAAATATATGCAACAAATTATCGATGCGTTAAAAGATGATATTCCGGTAATTGCTTTTGGTAAAGGTTGCTGGTTTGCATTAAAAGAAATGAGTGAATCTGGTGCTTCGGCTCTTGGTGTAGATTGGACGTGCTCGGCTAGAAATGCCCGTTATTTAAGTGGCGGAAATATCACCTTGCAAGGTAATTTTGATCCTTCTCGTTTATTTTCACCACCGCGAGAAATAAAATCGATGGTGCACCAAATGATCGATGAATTTGGAAAAGACAAATACATTGTAAATCTTGGTCACGGTATTTTACCGAATATTCCGGTGGAAAATGCAAAAGCTTTTGTAGATGCCGTTAAAGAATGGCAACCGCGATAAATGAAAATCTGGGAAACCATAAAGCGTTTTAAACTAAGACAACTTTTTGTGTTATCTAAAACGCTTTTGCTAAATCCCATTTATATTTTACCGACTTACAGCGCCACAAAAGAAACGCTTAAAATTTGTGATGAAAAATTTGGAGAAGCACATCATCAAAATAACAAATCCAATGCTTTTCGGCACGCGTTATGGAATTTTTTAATTGCTGAAAGATGCTTTCGCGGAAATAATTCGGTAGAAAAGTCACTTTTTTGGGCTAAAAAAATAACTGATTTACACGAAGAACTTTCGCCTAATAAAAGTTTAGCTAAATTCATGGATTTGCATAATAATGAAATCGGAAGAAAACTTTTTCAGCAAAAAATAAACAAAGAGAAAATCATTCCTGTTTTAGAAAAATATATGAAAAGTGCCTTAGAAATTTCAATTGAAAAAGAAGCACAATCAAACCCGAGTAAACTGATTTATATTGAAAATGATGAAAGATAAATTTTACGCATATATACAAGAATTACAAGATCGTATTTGTAAAAAACTGGAAGAAACAGACGGAAAAGCCAAGTTCCAACAAGATCTTTGGGAGCGTGAAGAGGGCGGCGGCGGAAGAACTCGTGTAATTGAAAACGGAAACATATTTGAAAAAGGCGGTGTAAATATTTCGGCAGTTCACGGTCCGCTGGCACCGGCGATGCAACAATATTTTCAGGTGGGTGATGTCAATTTTTTTGCCTGCGGATTGAGTTTAGTGATTCATCCAAAAAGTCCGATGATTCCTACTGTTCACGCAAATTGGCGCTATTTTGAAATGTATGACAAAGAAGGAAATGTAATCGATCAGTGGTTTGGCGGCGGACAAGATTTAACGCCTTATTATTTAATTGAAGAAGACGCAAAACACTTTCATCAAGTTTCAAAAAATGCTTGCGATAAGCACGATAAAGCCTTCTATCCTGAATTTAAAAAGAAATGCGACGAATATTTTTGGAATGCGCATCGTGATGAAGCTCGCGGAATTGGCGGGTTATTTTTTGATCATTTAAAAGCTTCCGACGAAAAAACGATGCAAGATTGGTATGATTTTGTTACCGAAGTTGGCGACAGCTTTTTAGAAGCCTACATTCCTATTGTTGAAAAACGAAAAGATTCAACTTTTACAGAAGAGCAGAAAAACTGGCAAGAAATTAGAAGAGGTCGCTATGTTGAATTCAATTTAGTTCACGATAAAGGGACTTTATTCGGCTTAAAAACCAACGGAAGAATAGAAAGTATTTTGATGAGTTTACCGCCAAAAGTTCAATGGCAATACGATCATCATCCCGAAAAAGGAAGCGAAGAAGAAAAGTTGGTAGATGTTTTGAAAAACCCCAAAGATTGGGCTTGAAGTAGCTTTCAGCAATTGCCTTTTAGCTATTAGCCAAAAAAGAAATTAGAATGAGGAATTATAAAAATTACTTGGTTTGGAAAAAAGGACACCAGCTAACGCTTGATATTTATCAACTAACCAATAATTTTCCTAAAGAAAAGCTTTTCAATTTAGTAAGTCAAATGAAAAGAGCAGCAAGTTCAATTCCAACAAATATCGCGGAAGGCTGCGGAAGAAATTCAGAAAAAGATTTTACCAGATTTCTTTATATTGCATTTGGTTCTGCAAACGAATTAGAATATCAAATTTTATTAAGTATAGATCTTAATTTTATAACAACAGAAAAAGTTATTACAAGTAGAGGAAATCAAAAAAATGCTCAATGCATTAATACAAAAAATAAAAAGCTAAAGGCTAAGCGCTAATAGCTAAAAGCTAAAAAAACCATGTTCCCATTAAATAGAAATAGAAGATTACGCACCAATGAAGCGATGAGAAGTTTGGTGAGAGAAAATTTTTTAACACCAAAGGATTTTCAAGCGCCACTTTTTATCGTGGAAGGAAAAAATAAAAAAGAAGAAATTGCTTCAATGCCGGATTATTACAGGTTCAGTTTAGATTTACTTCAGCAAGAAGTTAAAGAATTGTGGAGTCTCGGTATAAAATCGGTTTTGCTTTTTGTAAAAGTTGAAGAAAACTTAAAAGACAATCAAGGAAAAGAAGCCGTAAATCCTGAAGGATTAATGCAACGTGCTATAAAAACAGTTAAAGATGCTGTTCCCGAAATGGTCGTGATGACCGATGTGGCTTTAGATCCCTATTCAATTTATGGTCACGACGGCATTATTGAAAACGGAAAAATTTTAAACGATGAATCGGTTAAAGCTTTAGCAGAAATGGCAGTTTCTCACGCAAAAGCAGGAGCAGATTTTGTAGCACCAAGCGATATGATGGATGGCAGAATTTTAATTATGCGTCAGTCGTTAGAGCAAGAAGGCTTTACCAACACCGGCATTATGAGTTACAGTGCTAAATATGCTTCGGCATTTTATGGGCCTTTTCGCGATGCGTTAGATTCTGCTCCGGTTGATGCGCAAAATATTCCGAAGGATAAAAAAACCTACCAAATGGATCCGGCAAATCGTAATGAAGCAATTAAAGAAACCTTGATGGATGTTGAAGAAGGCGCTGATATTGTAATGATAAAACCGGGTTTATGCTATTTAGATATCGTACGCGATATCAAAAATGAAGTAAATGTCCCAATTTCTGTTTATCAAGTTAGCGGTGAATATGCGATGATTAAAGCTGCTTCAGAAAAAGGATGGTTAGATCACGATGCCGTTGTTTTAGAACAATTGACTGCGATTAAAAGAGCGGGAGCTGACTTTGTAGCAACGTATTTTGCTAAACATGCTGCCAAATTAATTTCGTAACAAACTAAAAACCCTTGATAAAAAAATTCATCAAGGGTTTTTTATTAAAATTTAATTTCTTTTTAAGTAGTTGGCTTTTTTTAAATTTTTACCTTGTAAAAAATTAACCATAATGTCATAACGAATGACCCTATTAATAGTTTACGCGCTACTTTCAATTTTCATCTCCTTTTTATGTTCGGTTTTAGAAGCAGCTTTGCTCAGTTTTACGCCAACATTTATTCGTATAAAGCTTAAGGAAGGAAAATCTTATGCCAAAACATTAAACAATTTCAAGAAAGATATAGACAAACCGCTTATTGCAATCTTAACGCTAAACACTGTTGCTCATACCGTTGGAGCGATTTTAGTTGGTGTTCAAGCTGAAAAAACCTTCGGAAGCGGAAATAATTCTGTTGGTATTGTTTCAGCAATAATGACGGTTTTAATATTGGTAGTTTCAGAAATTATTCCGAAAACCATTGGCGCAACCTATTGGAAATCTCTTGGAAATTTTACCGCTAAATTTTTAAAAATTATCATCTTTCCGCTTCGTTATACCGGAATTTTATGGTTGATGATGTTAACCACACGATTGGTCGGAAAATCGGCACATAACCCAAGAATGAGCCGCGAAGAATTTATGGCAATTACGGATGCCGCCGAAAAAGAAGGCGTTTTTAAAGAAAACGAAACCGCCTTTATTAAAAACCTTTTAATGTTTAAATCGGTGCAGGCTAAAGATATTATGACCCCCTTTTCAGTGGCGGTAACCGAAGATCAATCTATGACTATTGAAGATTTTTTAAGTCAACATAAAAACTTAAAATTTTCGAGAATTCCAGTTTATAATAATAAACCCAATAATATTTCAGGCTTTATTTTAAAAGACGACGTGTTAGAACATATGATTGATGAAAAAGGTAAAGAGCCGCTTGCTTCGCTAAAACGCGAATTACTTATTACACATTCTTCTACGCCAATTCCGCGTTTATTTGATTTTTTTGTTGAAAAAAGAGCACATCTTGCCGTGGTTACCGACGAGTTTGGCAACACCGTTGGCTTAATTACGATGGAAGATATTATTGAAACCTTGCTCGGTTTAGAAATTATGGACGAAAGTGACAGCATTGAAGACATGCAACATCTAGCTAGAAAAAACTGGGAGCGTCGTGCTAAACGCTTAGGGATAATTTCTGAACCTGAAGCCAAAGAAAAAAGCGATCCGCAAATTGATAATGATGAGGAAAGCGCAACTTAAAACACCTTTAGGAATCGCTTTAATTGAGGGTGATTCACGTGGAATTTCAAGAATTTCTATTGTTGAAGAAAACAAAGAAACTTCAACTGAAATCCCCGAAGAGTTAAAAACTTGTGTTAGACAACTTTCTGAATATTTTCAAGGAGAACGCCAGCAATTTGATTTTCAACTAAATCCGCAAGGAACCGAATTTCAGCAAAAAGTTTGGCAAGCTTTACAAGAAATTCCCTACGGAAAAACAACTTCTTACCTAGAACTTTCTAAAAAATTAGGTGATGTTAAAGCAGTTCGCGCCGTAGCAGCTGCCAACGGAAAAAATCCGTTATGGATTGTTACTCCTTGTCATAGAGTTATTGGCAGCGATGGATCTTTAACTGGGTATGCCGGCGGTTTATGGCGAAAAAAGTGGTTGCTAAATCACGAAAGTCCTTCGCCACAGCACAAACTCTTTTAAGCTCAAGATTATTTTATACCTTTCTAATCGTTTTTCCATATAACTTATGAAAATATTCAAACGAATTTTAATCAGTCTTTTCCTTCTTCTAGGATTAGGCGTTGCTTTGCTATATATTTTTGATGCCGATTATATTTTAAAAGGCGTCAGAATTATTTATTTAAAAGGTTACACTTCAGTTTATATTGATGATTACCCACATTTTGAAAACCGTAAAATTGAAAGTGGAAAAACACAAGAATGGCCTATTCATAAAAATTATAATAAAATTTCTGCTACCAAAAAGCTACAAGAAACCCATAAAGAATTAGGAACAATCGCATTTTTAATCATTAAAAATGATAGCATATGGTATGAAAATTATGCTGAAGATTACGGGAAAATGGCTAAAACCAATTCCTTTTCTATGGCAAAAAGCATCACTTCAGCCTTATTAGGAAAAGCGATTCAAGATGGATATATAAAAAACTTAAACCAACCCGTAGCAGATTTTTTTCCGCAGTTTGATAATCGTCTAAGCGTGGGCGATCTTTCTTCCATGGCAAGCGGATTAAATTGGGATGAAAACTACTACAATCCTTTCTCTATGACGGCTCGTATTTATTTAGATGATGATATCCGTGAACTTTTACTCAGTTTAAAAGTGGTAGAAAAACCTGGCGAAGAATTTAAATATTTAAGTGGAAACACCGCTTTATTAGCCATGGTAATAGAAAAAGCAACTCAAAAAAAATTATCTAATTATTTAAGCGAAAGCTTCTGGAAACCCTTAGGAATGCAAACTTCTGCTCTTTGGCAATTAGACAGCAAAAAAAGCGGACTAGAAAAAGCCTACTGTTGCATTGCTTCTAACGCAAGAGATTTTGCGAAATTCGGAAAATTATATAGCCATTTTGGTAATTGGAACGGTAAACAATTACTCGATTCTAGTTTTGTGAAAAAATCAATTGAACCACGTTTTAAGGAAAGTCCGCAATATGGCTATGGCTTTTGGTTGAGTAATTTTAAAAACAAAAAAATATTCTCCATGCGTGGTATTTTAGGGCAATACGTAATTTCAATTCCCGAAGACGATCTTATAATTGTTAGACTCGGACACAAAAGACAAACGAGACCTGAAGGAAAAACTTTCCCCGCAGATTTTTATACCTATATTGAAGAAAGTTATAAAATGTTTCAAAATTAGGGCGTTGCCTATCGGGTCGGGCTATTCACTATATTTTTTTTATGATTTAAAAACATAAAAAAGGATGCCGTTGCTATCCCTAACGCATTTGTTTTATAAATTGTACTTTAGAATTCTATAATTTCAACTATGCTCAAAAAAATTAAACTCGAAAACATACTCTTTCTCGATATAGAAACCGTTCCTGAATTTGCTTCTTATGATGAAATGAGCGATCTAAAAAAAACACTTTGGGAACATAAATCTAAATATCAGCGAAAAGAAGATTTTACCGCAGAAGAGTTTTACGATCGAGCAGGAATTTGGGCAGAATTCGGGAAAATTGTGTGCATTTCCGTAGGTTATTTCACCTTTAAAGGCGACATCAGAAATTTTAGAACTACTACTTTTCACGGTGATGAAGCGCAACTTTTAAAGGAATTTAAAAATCTTTTAACCAGTTATTTTAATAGACCTCAACATTTACTTTGCGCGCATAATGGCAAAGAATTCGACTTTCCATACATTGCCAGAAGAATGCTTATTAACGGGATAGAATTGCCTTTTAAACTTGATTTATTCGGAAAAAAGCCCTGGGAAGTTCCGCATCTAGATACCTTAGAATTATGGAAATTCGGCGATTATAAGCATTTTACTTCCTTAAAATTAATGACAAATGTCTTAGACGTTCCTTCGCCAAAAGATGACATTGACGGCAGCGAAGTGCGTGATGTTTTTTATGAAGACAAAAACATTGATAGAATAATTACGTATTGCGAAAAAGACGTGGTAGCGATTGCCCAGATATTCTTACGTTTACGACAAGAAGAATTATTAGATGATTCTGAAATAATTTCGGTATAAATGGAAAAACTGCTTCACATACAAAATTTATCGGTTTCTTTTGAGGAGAGAAAAGTGCTAAAAGACATTAATTTTTCACTTCACAAAAATGAAATTTTAGGGATTGTAGGTGAGTCCGGTTCCGGAAAATCTTTAACAACACTTTCTATTTTAGGCTTGCTTCCACAAGCGGCAAAAATTGATGAAGGAGAGATTTTATTTGAAGAAAAAAATCTTCTTACTTTTTCTGAAAAACAATTCCGAAAAATTCGGGGCAATAAAATATCGATGATTTTTCAAGAACCAATGAGTTCTTTAAATCCTTCTATGAAATGCGGTCCGCAAGTGGTCGAAATTCTGTTAGAACATACTAATTTATCTCAACGTGAAGCAAAAAAAGAATGCTTAAATTTATTTGAAAAAGTAAAATTACCCGAACCAAACGAATTATTTAACGCATATCCACATCAAATAAGCGGTGGACAGAAACAACGCGTGATGATTGCCATGGCAATTGCGTGTAAACCCAATATTTTAATCGCCGACGAACCGACAACAGCGCTTGATGTTACCGTGCAAAAAGAGATTTTATTGTTGCTGAAATCCATTCAGCAAGAAACAGAAATGAGCATCATTTTTATCTCGCACGATTTGGCGTTGGTTTCAGAAATTTCAGATCGAGTTGCAGTAATGTTTCAAGGCGAAATTGTAGAACAAAATTCAGTTGAACAATTATTTCATCAACCTAAAGAAACCTACACCAAAGCACTTTTAGCTTCAAAACCTTCTACAAAAGAACGCGTAAAAACCTTACCTACAGTGAAAAATTTTATGGAAAGCACTACTTCTTTTGAAGTCGAAACGCTTGAAGAACGAAAAAAACGGCACGATAAAATTTACAGCAAATCGCCTTTATTAGAAGTACAAAATATAGAAAAGGAGTTTGTGAGCGATGCCGGAATTTTCAAAAAAAATAGAGTGGTAAAAGCCGTAAACGATGTTAGTTTTAAAATATATGAAGGCGAAACGCTAGGTTTGGTAGGCGAATCGGGTTGCGGCAAATCTACGTTAGGAAACGTAATTTTACAGCTTGATAAAGCAAGCAGCGGGGCAGTTTTTTATAAAGGAAATGATATCACCAAAATTCGAGGAAATAAACTTCGTGAATTGCGAAAGGAAATTCAGTTGATTTTTCAAGATCCGTTCTCTTCCTTAAACCCAAGAATACCGGTAGGAAAAGCAATTATGGAACCGATGGAAGTTCATAAATTGTATAAAAACACAAAAGAACGGAAGCAAAAAACCATTGAATTATTAAAACGTGTCGGTTTAACTGAAGAACATTTTTATCGCTATCCACACGAATTTAGTGGCGGACAACGCCAACGGATTGGTATTGCGAGAACAATTGCCGTAGAACCTAAATTAATTGTTTGCGACGAGTCGGTTTCGGCTTTAGATATTTCAGTACAAGCGCAAGTATTGAATTTACTGAATGAATTAAAGGAAAAATTCGGATTTACCTATATTTTTATCTCACACGATTTAGCAGTTGTAAAATATATGGCAGATCAATTATTGGTGATGAATAAAGGTGAAATTGTAGAACACGGCGATGCTGATGATGTTTATGCCAAGCCACAAAAAGAATATACACAAGAATTAATTAATGCGATCCCAAGAGGTATTTAAAATTTAACTCAAAGTACTTTTAAAATTCCTATTTTCTTTTATATTGTTGAAATATGAAGGAAAAAATAACATTGGACGATGTCCTCTCTAACGCTCCAGATTTAATTCTATATGCTGCGCCAATAATGATTAGCTTGGCTTTATTAGAGTTTTACCTTAGTTGGAAACAGAAAAAAAAACTATACGAAAAAAAGGATTTTTTTGCTTCATTGACGATTGGGTTGGTTTCGGTATTTCAAAATTTGTTGATTAAGTCACTTTTATTCGGTTTTGTTATTTGGGTTTATAACATCGTTCCGTGGAGCATTCCGGTAAACTGGTGGACTTCTATTATTTGTTTTTTTGCTTTAGACTTTTGCCGTTATTGGGCACATAGAATGGGACACGAAACCAGTTTGTTTTGGGCAACACACGTAACGCATCATAATTCTGAAAAATATAATTTGTCTACTTCGTTTCGCCTTTCGTGGACGCAACAACTAAAAGTCGTGTTTTTTCTGCCCATCAGTTTAATGGGTTTTCATCCAGTGGTGTTTTTTATTTGTCACCAAATTGCGGTTTTATATCAATTTTGGATTCATACGGAATACATTAGAAAACTACCAAAATGGATTAGTTTTCTCTTTGTTACGCCTTCTCATCATCGGGTTCATCACGGAAAAAACGTGCATTATTTAGATAAAAATTACGGTTCTACTTTTATTATTTGGGACCGAATGTTTGGAACTTTTCAACCAGAAGATGAACAGGCGATTTATGGCATTTTAGATCAACCGAAACATCATAACCCAGTAAAATTAGTCTTTCACGTTTGGGGAGATATTTTTAGAAAAATGAAAAAAGAGAAAAATCTTAAAAAAGCTTTTCTTCTTTTATTTCAACCTCCGGATTTATTGTATGAAAAAGAAAAGTCGAAATGATTTTAATTCTTATTTTGAAAGAAATTGTTTCCACTTATTTGATTCTGCAAAAAGCTTTAATTGTTTGTTTCTGATTATCAAGAAATTTACCATATAGCTTTTTAGAAAAATTATATCCGCTAATTTTCCAATAAAACCAAGTGGAGATTTATATTCAAACTCATCAATCAGTAAAGTTTCATTAGCGTTTATTTCTTTGAAAGTATGCTTATGACTAAATCTTTTAAAGATACCTTTCTGCATTTCATCAACAAAGTAAAAAGGGAAATTATATTGGGGGATTTTAGAAGTTAGTTTTTGATATACGCCTAAATGTTTTGCTCTCCAAGTAACTTTTTCTCCTTGTTCTAATAAACCAAATTTTCTTTCTGAAATTACAGTTTCGTCAGTTTGTTGAGTTGATGCAGTATGAAAATCAATACTTCGTGATAAATCAAAAACTCTTTCTCTTGGAGCTTTAATATATGTTTTTGTAATGATTGTTGGCATCTGCGAAAGCGATAGTAGCGGCATCCTTTTTTAATTTTTTGTGAAAGAATTAAAAAAGATATAGCGGATAGCGCGGTCCCGGTTTTTCTATAAAAATCGGGATTCGCCCTAACTATTTTACAATTTCATCTCTGGAATTTCTCCTTCTACGATAAGTTTTCCTTCAGTGGCTTTTTCGATCTCTTCGACACTAACACCTGGAGCGCGTTCGATTAGTTTAAAGCCTTCTTCGGTTACATTTAAAACGGCTAAATTGGTGACAATTGTAGTGACACAACCAACGCCGGTTAATGGAAGTGTGCATTTTTTAAGCAGTTTAGATTTTCCTGCTTTGTTTGTATGCATCATGGCGACAATAATATTTTCGGCAGAAGCCACCAAATCCATCGCGCCGCCCATACCTTTTACCATTTTTCCGGGAATTTTCCAGTTGGCTATATCTCCATTTTCGGCTACTTCCATAGCGCCCAGAATGGTAAGATCAACATGTTTTCCACGTATCATCCCAAAACTCGTCGCTGAATCGAAAAAACTTGCGCCCGGTAAAGCGGTAATGGTTTGTTTTCCCGCATTAATTAAATCGGCATCTTCTTCGCCTTCAAAAGGGAAAGGTCCCATTCCTAAAATTCCGTTTTCACTCTGAAATTCTACTTCTATATCGTCTCGCACAAAATTGGCTACAAGCGTTGGAATACCGATTCCTAAATTTACGTAATAGCCGTCTTTTACTTCTTTGGCAATGCGTTGTGCAATTCCGTTTTTATCTAAAGCCATAGTTTATCTTTTTGGTCGAACTGTTCGTTGCTCAATTCTTTTTTCGTAATCTTTCCCTTGGAAAATTCGTTGTACAAAAATTCCTGGTATGTGAATTTGATTAGGGTCTAACTCGCCAGCGGGAACTAATTCTTCAACCTCAACAACGGTTACTTTTGCAGCTCCGCACATATTTGGGTTGAAGTTTCTTGCGGTTCCTTTAAAAATTAAATTTCCGGCTTCGTCTCCTTTCCAAGCTTTTACAAATGCAAAATCTGCTTTGTAAGCTTCTTCTAACACGTACATTTTATCTTCAAATTTACGCGTTTCTTTGTTTAAGGAAACTTCTGTTCCGTAACCTGCGGGTGTGTAAATAGCAGGAAAACCTTGTTGCGCGGCTAAGCATTTTGCAGCTAAGGTTCCTTGTGGGGTTAGCTCAACTTCTAATTCGCCACTTAACATTTGACGCTCAAATTCAGCGTTTTCTCCCACATAGGAAGAAATCATTTTTCTGATTTGGTTTTTCTTTAAGAGTAAACCTAATCCAAAATCGTCTACACCGGCATTGTTAGAAATGCAAGTGATATCTTTAATATTTCTTTTTACCAATTCTGAGATAGCATTTTCAGGAATTCCGCTAAGACCAAAACCGCCTAACATAAATGTCATGCTGTCTTCAACGCCTTCTAATGCTTCTTGAACATTATTAACTGTTTTTCTAATCATTTGATCCTTAAATTTTACGGAAAAATACGAAAAATCTAAGATTGCAACAATTAAAAAAGCCCTTCAAAATAGAATCTCTATTTTAAAGGGCTCATTTTTTTAGTGTCAAAAAATTATTAAAAATCTAATTCGTCAGAAATTTCTTCTTGAGGATCTTCTTCTGTTGTTTTTTCTCCTTCTGTCGGATTCACTCCATCGCAATCTACTTGAATACTTAACTCTTCAGGACGTTCAAAATCTTCTTTTGAAACGTTTAACTCTTCGTCTTCATATAATTTTTTCATATATATTCCCCAAATCGGTAAAGCCATAGTTGCTCCTTGTCCGTAAGTAATTCCTGGAAAATGCACAGAGCGGTCTTCACCACCAACCCAAACTCCGGTTGCTAAGTTTGGCACCATTCCCATAAACCAACCATCACTTTGATTTTGAGTAGTACCCGTTTTTCCGGCAATAGAATTTTTAAAATCGTAAGGATAACCAGTTACTGCTCTTTTATAATGGGGAGCATTTACTGCCCAAGTTGTCCGCAATCGTTGTCCTGAACCATGTTGCGTTACACCTTCCATTAGTTTTACGGTAACATAAGCAGCTTCTTCGCTCATTACGTCTTTACTTTCGGGAACATGTTGATATAAAATTGTTCCGTTTTTATCTTCAATACGCGTTACAATTACTGGTTTTACGTAAATTCCTTTATTGGCAAAAGTGCTGTACGCTGAAACCATTTCAAAAACACTTAAATCTACCGAGCCTAAAGCAATAGCAGCGACAGGATCAATCTCTGAAGTGTTTACGCCTAATTTATTTAATAAATCAATTACAGGCTCTGGTCCGGTTTTATCCATTAATCGTGCACTAATTGTGTTTAGTGAATTAGCTAATGCGGCTTTTAGAGTAACCATTCCCCCATATTCTCCTCCAGCATTTTTTGGGGTCCAATCTTCTGAAACTCCATGTTTTCCTGCTGGAATAGTGTGTTGCGTATTGGGCAGTTGATAACAAGGTGAAAGATGCAACTGGTCTATAGCCGTGGCGTATAAAAACGGCTTAAATGTAGAACCAACTTGACGTCTTGCTTGTTTTACGTGTTCGTATTTAAAGTGTTTGAAATTGATACCCCCGACCCAAGCTTTTACTTCTCCAGATTGTGGTTCCATAGACATCATTCCAGAATTCAGGAATGACTTATAATAGAAAATAGAATCTCTTGGGGTCATAATTGTATCGATATCTGTTTCATTCTCCCAGGAAAAGATCCGCATTTCTCGTTCCTTATCAAAAGATGCAATAATTTCTTCTTCAGAAAAATCTTTGGCCTTCATTTCTTTCCATCGGCTGCTGTTCTTCATCGCACGGCGAACAATACTATTGATTTCTTCTTTGGTTACACCTCTAAATGGAGCTGTTTTATTGTTTTTATTTTGACGATTAAACTCCTTCTGCAAATGAGCCATATGCATTTTTACAGCATCTTCGGCGTGTTGCTGCATTCTATAATCGATACTGGTATAGACTTTCAATCCGTCTCGATAAATATTGTATTCTTCACCATCGGGTTTTGGGTTTTTATCTATCCAATCTTTTAAGAAGCCTTGTAAATAAGCTCTAAAATAAGTCGCCATTCCCTCATCGTGTCCTTCCGGGCTATAGTCGATTTTTAAGGGTAATTGTTGTAAGGAATCTTCTTCAGTCTTTGTTAAGAACCCATTTTTTTCCATTTGGTTCAAAACAATATTTCTGCGTTCTAAAGAATTTTGTTTGAATTCGCTTTTTCTTGGATTATAAACAATTGGGTTTTTAAGCATTGCTACTAGCACAGCAGCTTCTTCAGTTTTTAAGTCCTTAGGTTCTTTTGAAAAGTAGATCCGAGAAGCTGAACGTATTCCTACTGCTTGATACAAAAAATCATATTTATTTAGATACATCGTAATGATTTCTTGCTTGGTATATTGCCGCTCCAAACGAACAGCAATAACCCATTCTTTAATTTTCTGAAAAACTCTTTCAATCTTACTATCAGGAGTAGTTGAGAAAAGTAATTTTGCCAATTGTTGTGTAATGGTACTTGCCCCTCCTTTCGATCCCATATAAGCAACCGCACGTAAGGTACCGCGAGCATCTATTCCCGAATGTTCATAATAACGTTCATCCTCTGTGGCAACAAGTGCATTAATTAGGTTATCGGGTAATTCTTCAAATTTTACTGGCGTTCTATTTTCATTATAATATTTCCCAAGTGTTTCTCCGTCTGAAGAAAAAACTTCTGTTGCTAAGTTTGTTTCAGGATTTTCAAGCTGGTCGAATGTTGGCATTTCACCAAAAGCGCCCCAACCGGCCAATAAAAACAAAAAAATAGCGGCTAAAATCCCTAATGCAAATAGGCGCCAAAACCATACAATATATTTTCTATAGGAAGATTTTTGTTTCTTGTTTGTTGATTTTTTTTGTGAACTCACGACTGTTGCTAAATTAATTTACGTTCTCTATTCTAAATCCTACTTCGGTAATTCCTTCTAGTTTTTCAATGGGGTTTACACTCCCATTTTTTCGCATTGCTTGCTGAATATTTATTTGGTAAGCACCCTCCTCAGGAAACTGTACTCCTTCTTTATACCACAATTTATTTTCTTTAACATCACCAAAACCCTCTCCCATAAATTTGCCATCAGGATATGCCATTTCATATTCTAAAGTATCTGTAATAACTTTTCCATTAGGGAAATTCATTTCAGTAATCAAGAAAAGGTTGTTGTAATTATACGTATTGTTATTTCTTATATTTATAAATAAATTATACGGCTTTAACTTATCTAAATCTTTTATTTGAAAACTTACAATAGAATCTTTATGCCAAGATTTGCCTACACTTTTATAAGAATCAAAAACTTGTTTAGAATCGCAAGAAATTGTTAACCCTAAAGCAGTAAGCAATAAAAGTACCAAAAATTTACGCATTGTTTTTAGGCCTTTTTTTTCGTTGTTTTTTTCGTTTGTTTCTTCGTTTTTTTTGTTGTCCTTTTTTGGGCTTATCAAAACGCGTTAAACTATCTTGACCTACAACGTTACCAAAGTCAACTTTATTTTCTTTTTCTAATTCAGCTGAAAATTCTTCTAAACTGGCAACGGGCTTTTTATTTTTAGCGGCTTCGATTATTTTTTTAACCTGATCGGTTTTTAGCTCGTACCAATTCATCCATTCGCCTTCATAAGCATACCAAAGTGACCCTTTAAAAATATCAATTTTTTGACAAACTGCTGTTCCTTTTTGGGTTTGAAGTTTGCTGTCTTGCTTCGGAAGTTCTTTAAGCGCATCTAAATAAGAGTCAAGCTCATAATTCAAACAGCATTTTAATTTTCCGCATTGACCGGCTAATTTTTGTGGATTCAAGGAAAGTTGTTGATAACGCGCCGCCGACGTAGTTACCGATCTAAAATCTGTTAACCAAGTTGAACAACATAATTCTCTTCCGCAAGAACCGATTCCGCCCAAGCGAGCTGCTTCTTGACGAAAGCCTATTTGACGCATTTCTATTCGAGTTTTAAACTCGTATGCAAATTCTTTGATCAGTTGTCTAAAATCTACACGATCTTCAGCAGTATAATAAAAGGTAGCTTTTGAGCCGTCACCTTGAAATTCTATGTCACTAATTTTCATTCGTAATTTTAAACGAATGGCTATTTCTCTAGCGCGTTTTTTAATTTGTTCTTCACGATTTCTAGCTTCGGTCCAAACATCAATATCTTTTTGAGAAGCTTTCCTATAAATTTTTAAAACTTGATCGCTATCTTCTTTAACGCGTTTTTTTCGCATTTGCACTTTTACCAATTCGCCGGTAAGGCTTACTTGACCAACATCATGTCCCGGTGAAGCTTCTGTAGCAACTATATCGCCAATTTGAAGGCTTAGTTTTTCTACATTTTTATAAAAATGTTTTCTTCCGTTTTTAAAACGTACTTCTACACAATTAAATGCTTCTTGCCCGTTTGGCAAACTCATATTTGAAAGCCAATCGAAAACTGATAACTTATTACAACTGTCGGTTCCACATGAACCGTTACTTTTACATCCTTTTGGCTGACCGTCTTTTCCGGTCGAGCAACTTCCACACGCCATATTTATTTATATCTTGAAACCTTTATTCTGAAAAAATAAGGTTGAGCATTAGTATTTCTTTTAAAAGGTAAAGATACCAATTTATTATGAGCAAGCATGAAGTTTTCTAAATGTTGAAGTCTTTAGAAAGTTTATTTTCAATTTCTACAACATTGTCCAGATATTCCAAAGCAATAATAAAGACGTAACTGTAATAAAGCCCAAACTAATTGAACCCAGTTTTTTATTTCTATAAACATATAAAAATAAGGCTATTGAAATTAAAAGAAGTAGAATGGTTATTCCTGTAGTTAACCGAGCGTTATGTAAAAACTCAGGAAATAAATTTAAATAAGCTGTCTTGGCATCTTTAAATGAATCGTGCCGCTTAAAAATTAAAATCCAAAGAATAAATTCTAGCAGCGCTACAACTGAAAATACTGAGGAGATTCCTAAATAAATTTTATCTTTTAAAGAAGTTTCTTCAGTATTCATATTGCTAATTTACAAATCACGCCTTAAACTTCAACACTTCAGATCTTCCTTTTTTGAAAATTTTATTGCTGTTATGTTTACCGCGACGAAGCGCCTTTTGCTCTTCGTAGGGTAAGGCATTAGTTTCCTTACAATCAACAGAACAGCAACTATCCATTTTTTTGGCACATTCTTTACATTGAATAAATAATAAATGGCAAGCTTCATTGGCGCAATTTACGTGCGTATCACATGCATTTCCGCATTGGTGACAGTGCGCGATTACATCATCAGAGATTTTTTCAGCACGACGATGATCGAACACGAAGTTTTTTCCGATAAATTTATTTTCGAGTTTTAAATTTTCAACTTGACGCGCGTATTCAATAATTCCGCCTTCAAGCTGAAATACGTTTTTAAATCCGCGGTGTTTATAATAGGCACTGGCTTTTTCACATCGAATTCCGCCGGTGCAATACATTACCAAATTTTTATCTTCTTTATGCTCTTTTAAATCTTCTTCAATGATATCTAATGAATCTCTAAACGTATCGACATCTGGGGTAATTGCACCTTGAAAATGACCGATTTCACTTTCGTAATGATTACGCATATCTACCAGAACCGTATTGGGGTCGTTTAATAAATCATTGAATTTTTTTGCGTCTACATGAACGCCTTTTTGTGTTACATCAAAGGTATCATCATTAAGTCCGTCGGCTACAATTTTATCACGAACTTTCACCTTCAGTTTTAAGAATGATTTTACATCATGTTCAATCGCTATGTTCAACCGAACGCCTTCTAGAAAATAAATTTCATCAATAAATTTTTTAAATTCATTAAAGCGCTTTGCCGGAACAGAAAGTTGTGCGTTTATACCTTCATGAGCTACATAAATTCTCCCCAAGACTTCAAGTGCGTCCCAAGCTACAAATAAATGATTTCTAAAAAGTTCTGGATTGCCAATTTTGGCGTACTGATAAAAAGAAAGCGTTAGTCGGTCTTCACCGGCTTCATCTAATAATTGCGCTCTCTCTTGTGCACTTAATTTATTGTACAGTTGCATGCTATACTAATTTTAAAAGTTGTTACAATTGAGGCTGCAAAGATAGTATAAAAACACAAAAAAGCCCGTGAAATTTTTTCCGGGCTTTTTTGTGAATGGCTAATTCATTGTTTACTTTAATTTGTTTCTCTAGAAAAAAGTAAGCAATGTCAGCCACCATCAAGTTTGCAACAAGATATACAAGCTACACTTGTTTTGGTGATTAATCCATTCAGTAATATATATTGTTTAAGAAACCTCACTGGTTTTCTTTTCTTGTTTTTAAGTAGATACAAAAAAATTAAAAAGGTTGCGTAGAGAATTGTGATGCAGAAAAACTTATAGTACCTTAGCGATTCTTCAAGAACATTTTAGTAAGCCTAAAAATATGAGTAAAGACAAGGAAAAAGAAGCAAAAATGAAAGCGTTAAAGTTAACGCTAGACAAGTTAGATAAAACCTACGGCAAAGGGACGGTAATGAAAATGAGCGATCAAGCTGTACAGGATGTAGAAGCTATTTCTTCTGGATCTTTAGGTTTAGATTTAGCCTTAGGTGTTGGCGGTTATCCTCGCGGAAGGGTGGTAGAAATTTACGGACCAGAATCTTCCGGTAAAACCACTTTAACTTTACATGCCATTGCTGAAGCACAAAAAGCTGGCGGCGTTGCTGCTTTTATTGATGCAGAGCATGCTTTTGACCGTTTTTACGCAGAAAAATTAGGGATCGATATTGAAAATTTAATTATCTCTCAACCAGATCATGGAGAGCAGGCTCTAGAAATCGCCGATAATTTAATTCGTTCAGGAGCAATTGATATTATTGTAGTTGACTCGGTTGCGGCTTTAACACCAAAAAGTGAAATTGAGGGTGAGATGGGTGATTCTAAAATGGGATTACACGCTCGATTAATGTCGCAAGCACTTAGAAAGTTAACCTCTTCAATTAGTAAAACAAACTGTACCGTGATTTTCATTAATCAACTTCGTGAAAAAATCGGAGTTATGTTTGGTAATCCAGAAACTACAACTGGAGGAAATGCTTTAAAATTCTACGCTTCGGTTCGTCTCGATATTCGTCGTTCAACGCAAATTAAAGATAGCAACAGCGATGTAAAAGGAAACAAAACCCGCGTAAAAGTGGTTAAAAACAAAGTAGCACCGCCGTTTAAAACTGCAGAATTCGACATTATGTATGGAGAAGGCGTTTCTAAAGTAGGTGAAATAATTGATATTGGTGTAGATTACGAAATCATAAAAAAAGCCGGATCTTGGTTTAGTTATGAAGACACTAAATTAGGACAAGGAAGAGATGCAGTAAAAACGCTACTTAAAGACAATCCTGATTTAATGGATGAGCTAGAAAAGAAAATAACCGAAGCTATAAAAATAGCAACTTCATAGTTTAATAAACATATTTTTAAAAAAGCCTGCGTAATACGCAGGCTTTTTTTTGGTTTAAACGCAACCTTTTGGAATTACGCTCATCTACTTATATAAACTAAGTGCCTAATTAGCAAAGTTTAAGAAAGTACGATGACGAAAAAAAGCCTTATATTAATAAGTTTTCTTTTTCTATTGGCAGGTTGCTCTTTAGATGATGAAAGTCAAGTGGATTTTACCTTAGAGCTTGTTCCGGTAATGGATGCTGATTTACCTGACACCCTATATTTTGGTAATGAATACAGGTTTCAGATTACGTACAATCGACCTACTACTTGCCATTATTTTGAAGGATACGATTATACTAAAACTAAAAACGAGCGAATAATTGGCGTAGTAAATAGCGTGATAAATGAACCGCCTTGTGATTCACTTACAGACGATTTACGCATAGAAAACTTAAACTTCGTCGTGGAACGAGACGATTTTTATATCTTTAAGTTTTGGCAAGGAGAAGACGATGAAGGGGCACCCATTTACCTAACCAAAGAAGTACCTGTAAAAATTGAATAATTAAAAAACGAATATTTGAGTATTGAGCAACTCATAAAAAAGTGTAAGCAGCAAGATTTAAAATCGCAAGAACAGCTCTACCGTTTATTTTCGGCAAAGCTTTTTGGGGTTTGCTTAAAATATTCTCGAAATTATCAAGAAGCTCAAGATAATTTACAAGATGCTTTTTTAACAATTTTTGATAAAATAAAACAATACCAAGGAAAAGGGTCTTTTGAAGGTTGGCTAAAACGCATTGTTATTAACACAGCATTGCAACGTTATAGAAAAGAGCAACGGGTCTTTGAAATAATGCACGAAGAAAATATTAAGGAACCCGAAGTAGAAATTATAGAAGAAGATATTTCTCTAAAATTTTTACTAAGCATAATACAAGAATTACCAGACCGGTATAGAATGGTTTTTAACCTCTATGCTTTAGATGGTTTTTCTCATAAAGAAATTGCAGAAATGATGAGTATTTCTGTAGGGACTTCAAAATCTAATTTAGCGAGAGCACGCCAAATTTTGAAAGAAAAAGTAGCCGAAAAAAAAAGTATGAATAAGCCTACAAGTTTTGCAAAATGAAAGATAAAAAACATATAGATAGGATTTTCCAAGAGAAGTTTAAAGACTTTGAAGCCAAACCGAACAAAAAAGTTTGGGGAAATCTGAAAAAAGAACTTCAAGAAAAGAAGAAAAAGCGCCCGATTGCTATTCCGTTATGGTATAAAATTGGAGGAGCAGCAGCAGTTTTAATTGGTGCTTTATTGCTGAGCAATGCTTTGTTTTTTAACCCTACAAAAGAAAACAATGTGGTTACTTCTCCACAAAAAAGTAAAGAGTCTATAAAAGTTGAGTCAAAAGAGAAAACCTTTACTACTTCAGAACAAGAAGAGTTTAATCATGATAATGGTGTAGCTACAGAAAGTTTTTCAATAAAAAATAAGGCTCAAAAAGCTATTGAAGAAAAAAAACAAAACAAATTTTCAACTCCTAAAAACTCTTCGGTTGCAACAGCAACTTCAGAAAAAAACAACGCTCAAAAAAATAAGTCGTTAAATTCTACTGCTGTTAAGAATAATGTAAGTGACAAAAATAATTCAGAAGAATCTATAGGAATAGCTTCTGCTAAATCTTCAAAAAAATCGGGTGATAATTTTAAAAATGAAGCTACAATTGCAGCAGCTTCTCAAGAAAATACTTCGAAAAATTCTTCAGAAAAAAACAGCTTCAACAAAATAGAAAAAACTACAAATTCAGTTGAAAATAATTCGCTTACAAATGACGAAAACAATACTAGTCTAGCGGAAGTAGAAACAGAAGAAATTATAACTAAAGAAGAAAAACCTTCTTTAATTGAAGAGGCAAAAAAACTGGAAGAAGAAGCTACTAAAGAAGAGCAAAAAACAAGCGAAGAAAAATTGACAAAGTGGGCTGTAAAACCAAATGTTTCTCCGATTTATTACGGAAGTCTTTCTGGCGGAAATACTATAGACTCGCAGTTTAACAACAATAGTTCTAGCGGAGAAGTAACAATGGCTTATGGGGTGAATTTTGCTTATGCACTTTCTGAAAAGATAAATATTCGCTCTGGTGTAAGTCGTGTAAATATGAGCTACAACACCAATGATATCGTTTTTACCTCTTCGGTGAGCGCTATGAATTTGCAGGGACTTCGTAAAAATAGCAGTTCAGAAAATATTCAGGTGTTAAGTCAAGCAGAGGTTGGTTCTTCTGAGTTGCAAGGAAGAGGCGTTCCGTATACTTCAGGAACATTAAATCAGCAATTAGGTTTTGTTGAAATTCCGTTAGAAATTGAATACGCTTTATTAAATGAACGCTTTAATATTAATGTAATTGGCGGTGCGAGCACATTGGTACTTAGTGATAATTCTATTGCTATAAACTCTGCCGGCGGAACCACAGATTTAGGAAAAGCTAATAATCTAAACGATTTAAGTTTTAGTACAAACCTTGGACTTGGCTTAGGTTATGAACTGAATAAAAGTTTTGATTTGAGCTTAGAGCCAACATTTAAATATCAACTCAATACATTTTCAGGAAATACCAATGGTTTTAAACCTTATTACTTTGGAGTTTACACCGGTTTAAGTTTTAAGTTTTAAGAATTACTTTTTATCCTTTATCAATTCATCAAAAATAAGCGAACGCACTTTATCGCTTAAAATGCGTTTCTCTGTGGGTTTATAATCTTCCGTTGGAATAAAATTTAAAATTTTAGCTCTCATTTTACCCGGACTCGCTTTTAAAAAAGTATACGAAAAACGTTTTTTGTTATCATAGAAAACTAACGGCACGATCGGGATTTTATGGTCTATGGCTAGACGAAAAGCCCCATCTTTAAAATTATCTAATACAATACTTAAATCGTCGGGAACGCCACCTTCAGGAAAAATACAAATACTAATACCTTGACTTAATCTTCTTTGTGCTTGTTCAAAAACAGCATTTCTACTTTTCACGTTACTTCTATCAACTAAAATACACGTACGTTTATAAAAGAACCCAAAAATAGGAAATCTTGCTAGCTCACGTTTTCCTACAAATACAAACGGATTTTTAATACAATATAACATCAGCATAATGTCTGTCATAGAAGTATGATTGGCAACAAACATGTAGCTTTTGCCTTGAATAGGTTTTTCTATTTTTTTTAAAACAGGATAAAATCCCATACCAAATAATACGGTTTTTGCCCAAATTCTAGCCAGGTAGAAAAATTTTGGATAGTATTTTTCCCGCGAAGTAAAAAGTAACAACAGCGGAAATAACACAATAATGGTAACCGTAATTAAAAGGTAAAACCATATTCGCCATAAACCAATTAAAATAGCTTTCAGAAATTTCATAAGCTTCAAAAATAAGAAAATGTATGGAGCAAATTCTATAAAAAATATACCTTTACAAAAAAATAAATTTTACCTGATATGGCCAGAATTCTAACCGGAGTACAAAGTACCGGAACTCCACACTTAGGAAATTTGCTTGGCGCGATTATTCCCGCTATAAATATGGCAAACGATTCTAATAACGAATCGTATTTATTTATTGCCAATTTACACACTTTAACGCAAATAAAAGATGCGCAAACTTTACGAGAAAACACCTATTCTGTTGCGGCAACTTGGCTTGCATTTGGGCTAGATATAGAAAAAACGGTTTTTTATCGGCAAAGTGATATTCCGCAAACAACTGAGCTTAGCTGGTATTTAAGTTGTTTTTTTCCTTATCAGCGTCTTACTCTTGCTCATTCTTTTAAAGACAAGGCCGACCGTTTAGCTGATGTAAATTCAGGACTTTTTACTTACCCGATGTTAATGGCGGCTGATATTTTATTATATGATGCAGAATTCGTTCCGGTTGGTAAAGATCAATTACAGCATATTGAAATGACGCGTGATGTGGCTTCTCGATTTCACGCACAAATGGGAGAAACTTTTGTGATGCCGGAAGCTAAAATTGAAGAAAACACTAAATATATTCCCGGAACCGATGGTGAAAAGATGAGTAAATCGAGAGATAACTTCATCAATCTTTTTACAACCGATAAAAAATTGCGTAAACAGGTTATGGGAATTCAAACCGATAGCACGCCCTTAGAAGAACCAAAAAACCCGGATACGTGTAACGTTTTTAATTTATATAAAGTAATTGCTTCTGAAAAGCAAACTGCAGAAATGAGGGCTAAATACGAAGCCGGTAATTTTGGCTATGGTCACGCAAAACAAGCTTTGTTTGAATTGCTTGTCGAAAAATATAGTGAACAGCGCAAAAAATATACGTATTACATGAATAATCTTGATGAGCTAGATGCTGCACTCGAAAAAGGAGCCGAAAAAGCACGACAAACTGCAAATGCCGTTTTAGAACGTGTTCGTAAAAAATTAGGATACTAAATTAGTTATTAGAGCGCTTCGCTTTTAGAAGGTATAAATTAGATAAAAAGGTTGTTTAAAGAAATGTATTTACGTCAACCTTAACTTGATTCAGGTTCTCATAATAATTAGAATGAGGTTCTGAATCAAGTTCAGAATCTCATTTTTTTTTTGCTTTATTTCAGTTCTTCAGAAAAAACCAATACTTTCGGTTCTTTAAAATGATAAACCAATTCTCCTTGACGTTCTATTTTTATTTCTGAAGCCCGTAATTGATTGTTGACTTCAATTAAAGAATAATCTGTCTTATCTGCAGAAATTTCTTGTTTAAAGGATTCTAGTTCAATTTCAAATTCTTCTACTTTTTCTGTTTTTGAAATTTTGCTATTGGTTAAATCTTCAATCAAGATAACCTCGTACATATTCTCTCCAAAATTATCGAGCTCGATAGAAAGTTCTAAATTGCTTAGATATAACGGATCTTTAGGCGCTTTTTCTTCTTGACAAGCGAATAATATTGTTGCTAGTAAACCTAGCGATAAAAATTTAATGGTATTTTTCATAGGTATTTATTTTAGTCTGAATATTTACATTGCTTTCTTCCAACAAGAAAATATAAAACAGGACCAATTAATGGAATAAAACCTATAAAAATCCACATTATTTTCTCATAATTTTCAAATCTTTGTCGCAATACATCGATTAGTGTAATTAAGCCGAGAAATAAAGATATCAGAAGTAAGAAAAGTTGCCAAAAAAACAATCCATAAGAAAAATCATTAAGTAAAATTTCCATAAAATAATTTTTTCTATTATAAAATTATGAAATTTAAAACGTATAGCCTAGTCTAAAATATAGCTTTAGGGCAATAATGTTTTCAGCTTCAAGTCTTATGCGATTGTCTTTGGTTTCAAAGATGTGCATTAAACCTAAACCTGTAGCAGCTTCTAATGTAAAATGATCCCAATAAGTTCTACGTATTCCCCAAGTTGGGATAATTGTTAATTGATCGCGAATTTCAACTTCTTCACCAATAGTGAAAACTGTAAACAAGTTTGGATTATAGCTTGTTTCTAAGCTTAAAAAATTACCCGAATTCTTAGTGATATTTTTGTTTTTTTGTAATCTCTTTTGTAGGTTATAATACCATCTTGGTTCTAATGTGATAACAGGAGTAAGTCCAAAAGTAAGGTTATCTTGATCAAATAATAAACCTTCGTCGAAATAAATATCTAAGCCAACTTCAGTCCGTAAAGAAATACTATTTGATAAACCCAATTCATAATTACCCCAAACACCTAAAAATCCAGTTTGTACACCAAATATAGATTTTTCCACACTTGCTGTTGAAGAATTTACTTGCTCTTGTGCTTTTAATGAAAATAAGCTTACAAGGCTAATGCAAGCAATAAAAAATAGTTTCTTCATATTTCGCTATCATTTTAAAATGCCAAAACTATAATTTTTTTTACTACATTCTATATAACTTCATACATTTTACCGGGTAATGGTCTCACTAAATTATTCAACTCTAAATTCAATAAAAGCGGTGCTATTTTATAAGTGGGCATTTTTATAACCAAAGAAAGTTCGTCTAATTCTGCTTTCCCTTTTTGTTGTAATGCTTTTAGAACTTTTTCTTCATCTTCGGTAAGATTTATAAATAATTGTGGCTGTGTTTTTTTGGGTTGGTTTTTCAAATCCCAATTCAGCATATATATTAAATCTTCCGGACAGGTAAGCATATGTGCTTGCTGACTTTTTATAAGATTATTACAGCCTTTACTAAAAGCATCGGTTGTTCTACCGGGAACGGCAAAAACATCTCGATTATAAGAATTTGCAATATCTGCAGTAACTAGCGACCCACCTTTTTCTGCACTTTCTATAACTAATGTAGCTTGACTTAATCCTGCTATAATTCTATTTCGACGTAAAAAATTGTTCCGATCAAAAGTTGCACTACTCCAAAAATCAGTCATTAATCCGCCATAGTTTTTTACCTCATCAACATATTTTGCGTGTGATTTCGGATAAATTTGATCGAGCCCGTGTGCCAAACAACCAACGGTTTGTAAGTTGTGCTTTAATGCAGCTTTATGCGCACAAATATCAATACCGTAAGCAAAACCTGAAATAATAACGGGATTTAACGGCGCTAATTTTTCTATTAAATTTTCACAAAAAGCAATTCCTTGGTTAGTCGCTTTTCGAGTTCCCACAATGCTGATGAGTTTTTTTTGCTGAAGATTTATATTGCCTTGCTGAAATAATAAAATTGGAGCATCAATACAATGTTTTAGCTTTTCGGGATATTCAGCGTCTTCAAAATAACGAATCTCAATAGCGTTATCTTTTATAAAACCTAGCTCACTCTCGGCTTGATGTAAATAATCGGAATTATGAAGATCTTTCAGTTTAAAATTTCCAATTCCATCTATTGCCTTTAATTCACTCTTACTAGCTTTAAAGATTGCTTCAGCAGAACCCATCGTTCGTAATAATTTTTTTGCTGAAATATCCCCAATATTAGGTACGCGTTGTAAAGCTAAAAGATAAAGTAATTCTGAAGTTGTCATAAAAGAGAGCTCTGCTTTAAATGTACAGAAAAAGATTTGTTCATAAATTTTATATGGCTTCTTTTTTACTATTCAAAAAAAAACTACTTTTGTATATATGAGGATAGAAAACTACATTAAAGATTTATTATATCGTTACGAATGCGTTGTCATTCCTAACTTTGGCGCATTTCTTAGTCAGCGTAAACCTGCACAAATTCATGAGACTACACAGGCTTTTTATCCGCCTAAAAAAAGTATTTCTTTTAATGCACAATTAACTGACAATGACGGTTTATTGACCAATTACATTAGTCAGGTTGAAGATATTTCATACCAAGAAGCGATTCAGAAACTAACCGAATTTGTTTCAGAATTAAAAACTTCACTAAACGAGATAGGAAAAATTGAACTAGAATATATCGGTACATTTTACCTAGAAAATCAGCAACTCGCTTTTCAGCCTTCTTATCATCATAATTATTTATTAGAAGCTTTTGGTACAGAAATGTACACCTCAAAAGCTATTGCGAGAACGAATTTTTCTGCAGTAAATGTAAAAGAAACAACTACAGAAAATAAAGTTGAGGAAAAAACTACACCGGTAAAATCGCTTCCTAAAAAAGAAGAAGAAAAAAGAAGCATCCCTATTTGGCGTTATGCCGCAGTAGGTATTGTAGCTATTGGTTTAACAGGTTTTTTAGGAGCTAATTGGTATAGCCAAGATGTAAAAACTCATAATATAGCTGAACAGCAAAAAGCAGCAAAAAAAGTAGAACAAAAAATTCAGCAAGCCACTTTTGCTATCGATAATCCACTACCGGAAATAACGTTTAAAGTAGACACGCAAACCGGAAAATATCACGTAGTGGCAGGTGCTTTTCGATTAAAAGAAAATGCAACACAAAAATTAACGCAATTACGCGATCAAGGTTTTAAGGCAAGAGAAATTGGCACCAATAAATATGGGTTACATCAAGTAATTTACAGTAGTTACGAAAACCGTTTAGAAGCGCTAAAAGCACTTAAAATTATTAAAAAAGATCACAATCCAAATGCGTGGTTATTAGTGCAAGAACTTTAAGCTTCTCTTAACGTTACAAACCTTATCTTTGCCCAAAAATAGATATGGAACCAAAATCTCCAACAGATTCGCGCACCATTTTAACCGATTTAGTTTTACCGAGTGAAACCAATCCGCTAAATAATTTATTTGGAGGCGAGTTATTGGCGCGTATGGACCGTGCAGCAAGTATCGCCGCAAGACGCCACAGTAGAAGAATTGTAGTAACCGCATCTGTAAATCACGTAGCTTTTAAACGAATGATTCCTTTAGGAAGTGTGGTAACCGTTGAAGCTAATATTTCTCGCGCGTTTAAAAGTTCTATGGAAGTTGTGATTGATGTTTGGGTAGAAGATCGCGAAAGTGGCTTACGCAACAAAGCAAATGATGCAATTTATACCTTTGTAGCTGTAGACGATAGCGGAGCGCCGGTTCCGGTTCCACCAATAAAACCTGAAACTAAAGAAGAGCAAGAACGCTACGATGCCGCTCTGCGAAGAAAACAATTAAGCTTAGTACTTGCCGGAAAACTAAAGCCTAGCGAAGCAACTGAACTCAAAGCTTTATTTGAAGATTAAAAAAGCCATGTACGATGGCCAACACACCAAAAGTTTCCTTTAAAGAAATTAATAAAATTGCGATACCTGCTATTATTGCGGGAATTGCAGAACCGCTTATTTCGTTAACCGATATTGCGGTTATTGGTAATGTTGAAAAAAATTCAGTTGAAGCTTTAGCCGCAGCGGGAATTGTCGGATCATTTCTATCGGCAATTATTTGGATTGTCGCGCAAACCAAAACAGCAATTTCAGCAATTGTTTCGCAACATCTTGGCGCCAACAGAATTCACGCTGTAAAAACCTTAATTCCACAGGCAATTTTTTTCAATTTATTATTGAGTTTCGCGATTTACGGAATTACAGCTTTTTTTGCTGAAAGTATTTTTAGCGCTTATAATGCTGAAGGATTAATTCTCGATTACACCGAAGAATATTACACGATTCGTGCATTAGGCTATCCGCTAACGCTGGTAACTTTCGCGATTTTCGGGATTTTTAGAGGTTTACAAAACACGCTTTGGGCAATGAAAGCCAGTTTAGCCGGAGCTGTTGTAAATGTAGGATTAGATTACTTGTTAGTTTACGGAATAGAAGGTTTTATACCGCCAATGCATTTAGCGGGAGCAGCTTATGCAAGTATCGCGGCCCAAGCTACGATGCTGATTATCGCTTTGTATTTTTTCTTCAAAAAGACTCCGTTTCATTTAAAATTGAGTTTCAATATAAATCCTCGAATGAAACCGCTTTTATTAATGGCTGCCAACCTTTTTGTTCGCACCGCAGCTCTAAATTTTGCTATTTATTTAGCAAACGCGTATGCAACCGATTACGGAAAAAATTACATCGCAGCACAAAGTATTTTAATGAATATCTGGCTGTTTTTCTCCTTTTTTATCGACGGTTATGCAAATGCCGGAAATGCTATTGGCGGTAGATTATTGGGTGCAAAAGATTATGTTCGGTTATGGAATTTAAGTAAAGACATCAGTAAATATGCAGTTTATATTGCATTAATTCTCATGGCTATATGCGGAATTTTTTACACGCAGATAGGTGAAATTTTCAATAAAGACGTGGTTGTTCTTTCTTTATTCAGTTCTGTTTTTTGGCTTGTTCTAGCAATGCAACCTATCAATGCGATCGCTTTTATGTTCGACGGAATTTTTAAAGGTTTGGGAGAAGCAAAATATTTACGGAATGTTTTGCTTATCGCTACTTTTTTAGGTTTTACGCCAACTTTACTTATCGCCGATTATTTCGGTTTAAAACTCTACGCTATTTGGCTCGGTTTTTTTGTGTGGATGCTTATAAGAAGTTCTACCTTGGTTATTAAATTCCGAAGAAAATATTTACAGAAAGAAGTCTGACTTTTTTTTAAAACATTAGTTTCAGTTTAACATCTGTAGCATTTCTACTCTTTCCAAAATACCTTATTTTTAAAGATAAATTTAGGAGAATGCTATGAATGATGTTCGCAAAGGATTTATTTTTAAAAATTATGAAGCGCCTTACCAAAGTCCGTTTGAAAAATTATTTGAAATTTTTAAAGAATTAATCACGTTTACTTCAGGCGATTTCGATGAAGCAATCGATTGGTTACGCCAATTAGATAAAGAATATAAATTAACAACAGAAGATTATACGATTGATGATTTTATTGAAGATCTAAAGAAGAAAGGATATATTCAAGAACGCATAAAACCCGACGGCAAAGGCGGAATGGCAATTACTTCAAAAACAGAACAAGCTATTCGTCAACGCGCTTTAAATCAAATTTTCGGAAAAATGCGCAAAGGAAATTCCGGAAATCATAAAACCAAGATCAAAGGAAATTCTGATGATACAACTGGAGAATTCAGAAATTATCAATACGGCGATTCAGTTGAAAAAATTTCAGTTACTGAAAGCTTAAAAAACGCACAAATTAACCACGGAATTGGTAATTTCAATCTAACTGAAGATGATTTAGTTGTAGAAGACAGCCAATACAAAGCGCAAATGAGTACGGTTTTGATGATTGATATTAGCCACAGTATGATTTTGTACGGTGAAGATAGAATTACGCCGGCAAAAAAAGTTGCCATGGCCTTGGCAGAACTCATTATTACGCGCTACCCAAAAGATACGCTTGATGTAATTGTTTTCGGAAATGATGCGTGGCCAATTAAAATTAAAGATTTGCCCTATTTGCAAGTCGGTCCGTTTCACACGAATACGGTCGCCGGATTGCAATTAGCAATGGATATTCTTCGCAGAAAAAGAAATTCCAACAAACAAATTTTTATGATTACCGACGGAAAACCAAGTTGCTTGCGGTTACGCGATGGTACGTATTATAAAAATTCAATGGGATTAGATCCGCATATTACCCATAAATGTTACAATATGGCGGCTCAAGCAAGAAAATTAAATATTCCAATAACCACATTTATGATCGCTTCTGATCCTTATTTGCAACAATTTGTAGAAAATTTTTCAGAATCTAATCAAGGAAAAGCCTATTACACCGGTTTAGACGGATTAGGAGAAATGATTTTTGAAGATTATGAAGCCAACCGAAAAAAAAGAATACGATAAAATAGAAAAAATACTATGAATTTAACTAATATAAAAACCTTTGGCGAACTCAAAAAAACGGGTTATAAATCGCGCGGAATTAAAGAAGAACTCCGAGAAAATTTACTTGAAAAAATTAAAAAAAAGGAAACCGTTTTTAAAGGTGTCCACGGTTACGAGCACAGCGTAATTCCTGAATTGGAACGCGCTATACTTTCTAAACATAATATTAATTTACTCGGTTTACGTGGCCAAGCAAAAACTAGGTTGGCGCGGTTAATGGTTCAATTATTAGATGAATATATTCCGGTAGTGGAAGGTTCAGAAATTAATGACGATCCATTTGAGCCGATTTCTCGTTTTGCAAAAGAACTCATTTCAGAAAAAGGAGATAAAACACCTATTTCTTGGTTGCATCGTGATGAGCGTTTTTCTGAAAAACTTGCCACACCAGATGTTACGGTAGCCGATTTAATTGGTGATGTTGACCCGATAAAAGCGGCAAATCTAAAATTGAGTTATGCCGATGATCGCGTTATTCATTTTGGTATGATCCCGCGAGCCAATCGCTGTATTTTCGTCATTAATGAATTGCCCGATTTACAAGCTCGAATTCAAGTGGCATTATTCAATATTTTACAAGAAGGCGACATTCAAATTCGTGGTTTTAAATTACGAATGCCGCTCGATTTACAATTTATTTTTACCGCAAATCCTGAAGATTACACCAATCGCGGAAGCATTGTTACGCCGTTAAAAGATAGAATTGGGTCGCAAATTTTAACCCACTATCCTACTTCAATTGAAATTGCTAAAACCATTACCGAACAAGAGGCAAATTTAGAAGCCGAACAAAAAAATCATGTAAAAGTTCCGGAATTGGCTAAAGATTTATTGGAACAAATAAGTTTTGAAGCGCGCGAAAGTGAATATGTAGATATTAAAAGTGGAATTAGCGCACGGATGAGTATTACTGCTTTTCAAAATTTATTGAGCACCGCCGAACGCAGAGCTTTACATAATGGCGATGAAAATACGATACTTCGTTTTGGCGATTTTATGGGCGTAATTCCTTCAATTACCGGAAAAGTAGAATTGCTTTATGAAGGTGAACAAGAAGGCGCGGCTTTTGTGGCGCAACAATTGATTGAAAATTCGGTGAAAACTATTTTTCCAGAGTTATTTCCGAAGATTGAAAAACTTCAGAAAGAAAATGAAGAAAACCCGTATGATGAAATTACCCAGTGGTTTTTTGAGTCAAGCGGCGTAGAATTAGCCGACAATTTAACGGAGAAACAATACAATAAAACCCTCAATGAAATTGAACCGCTTAAAGATTTAGTTGAAAAATATCAACCCGATTTAAGTGAAAACGAACGTTATTTCGTAATGGAATTTGCACTCTGGGGATTGGCAGCTTTCAATAAATTAAGCAAACATCGTTTTAATGAAGGTTTACAATTTCAAGACTTATACGGAAATTACATCAATAATTTATAAAGACAGATAATATAAAACTGGTGTTTTAAATAGTACTTTCAAGTTAAAAATCTCTGAAAAGAACCTGTTGTTTTACTAAATAAGCTTAACTTCCTTGTAAAACAACAGGTATGTTAGTAAATATTCAACAAAAAGAAATTCCTAAACCCGACGAAACCGAACCCGGTAAAGAATATGGTGTCTATTCTTTTGAAGAGTTCTTTTTTGAAAACTGGGCATATATAACTATTGTTGTCATCCTTGCTGTTATTGTACTTCTTTATGGACGTTATAAAAAAAAAGAACGTCGTGAAGATTTTGAAAAGCTAAAAAAAGAACAAGAAAAAAGTTAACTGTTTTTTTAAATATTACTCATTCTCCTTTATTTTGCTAATAAGAATACTGTATTTTTGAAGCAAAGGAATAGCATGAAGAAAGCTTCAGAAAAACCCATCTTTTTTATTGTTTGTGCCGGTAGGTCTGGCAGCACTTTAATGCAATTAATGCTAGATGCCAACCCTAATATTATTGCTCCAATAGAATCTAGATTCATCATTTTTTTATACGCCAAATACGCCCATACAAGAAAGTGGAATTATAAGCAATTATTACAATTTTATGAAGATCTTTTTTTAGATGAAAAAATTTATTACTTATGGAATTTAGATCGTGAAAACCTTAAACAAGAAATTTTAAATCAACCTTCTAACACCAGCTTTTCTCAGCTTTGTAAACTTGTTTACGCACATTATATTTCTTTTTTTGAAAAAGAAAACAAACAAATTATTGTAGACAAAAACCCAATCAATTCACTTTTCATTCCTGAGCTTTTAAAGTTATTTCCTAAGGCAAAATTCATTCATCTAATTCGTGATCCACGCGCAAGTTGTCGATCTCACTGTAAAGCTGAAATGCAACCTAATTATTTTGCTGCGGCATATATGTGGAAAGATTATAATACTGCAATAGAAAAAAACAAAAGTAAACTTCCTAAAAATAGGTTTTTATCGGTTTACTACGAGCATTTTGTAGATAACCCTATAGATACATTAAAAGAAATTTCACAATTTTTAGGAATAGAGTTTAATTCAAAAATGCTCAATTTTAACGAGCACCTTAAAAAAGGAATTGTAGAAGAATTAATTGAAAAAAATACCGCAGAAAGCAAAATGAAACTTCAGCTGTTTCATAAATATCATAAAAATACAAAAAAACCAATTAATAAAAATTCTTTGAATCTGTGGAAAAATGATCTTAGCGAAGAAGACATTGCAGTGATTGAAAAGATTTGTATGTCTTTTATGAAGCAATATAATTACAAAACTGTTTCAGACATAGAAATAAAAACTCCTTTTTTAGAAAAACTTACACATCAAGTGAAAAATTATATTATTAAAATATATTATTTATCACCTGTTTTTATGCGAGTTTTTTATTCGAATATTAATTCTTCATTAAAGCCAAAAATATTCCATAATATTTCAGATGAAATAAAAAAACTTAACGCGTCTTCAACCAACCGGTAATACTTAAACGTTTATCAAATTGTACCGGTTTTACTTCGTGCTCTAAGAATTGACTTTCAAAAATCACCATTCTGCCAGGCATCGGATAAATAATTTCTTCGGTGGTGTTTTCTTTATAAATTACCAATTCTCCGCCATTTTCTTTTTGCCAAGTTTCATCGTTAAAGTAACAAACCATAGAAAGTTTTCTACGACTATCGTTTTGAAATGTATCTAAATGTCGTTTATAAAAAGTGCCTTTTGGGTAAACCGCATAATGAAATTCTTTATGCAAAATTCCCATAAAACAAGTTCTGTTTAAGTAATTTACAAGCTCATTAATTTTAGTAAAAAACAGCTTTTCTGTTTCGTTTTGCTCCGCTTCATTTATCCAAAGAATAAAATCGCCGCGAATCGTTTTCTCAATCGCCTCATTTGTTTTGTTACCAATGGCCGATTTTTTAAACTGGTCCTCTTCGTATTTCTCGAGTAAAGCTGTTCTTAATATTTCAACTTCTTCTAGCGAAAAAAATTGATCTACAATACAAAATTTTTGCTCAGACAGATCTTCTATAACCTGCTCAAACTGCCGATTTACCTGGAAATCTAGCTGTTCAAAAAGTTCTACACTATTCACTTTAATGTTAAAAAAAGCCTTGCAAATTTAGTCTATTATTAGATACAAAATGATTTTTCTAAAAAAATTCAAATCAAATACTCAAAAACCAAAAATCGTTCTGCTTAACTATATTGTGTAACTTTGCAAACAATAATATAAAACACAAAGAGGTGGATATTTTAAAATTCTTAAGCGGTCCGGGATTATTCTTGATCTTAGCTGTAGCATTAATTGCCGTAATTGTCTATAAAAAATTAAAAAAATAATGAGCAATATTCGCATTACCAAGCAATTTAATTTTGAAACCGGCCACGCACTTTATGGCTATGATGGCAAATGCAGAAATGTTCACGGCCATAGTTATAAGCTTAGCGTTACCGTAATTGGCACACCGATTGACGATACTACCCACGTAAAATTTGGAATGGTCATAGATTTTGGCGACCTCAAAAAAATTGTAAAAGAAGAAATTGTAGATAAGTTTGATCATGCCACTGTTTTCAACAAAAACACACCACATTTAGAACTTGCTAATGAGTTAGAAAAACGTGGCCATAATGTTATTTTGGTAGATTACCAGCCTACAAGTGAGCAAATGGTGATTGATTTTGCCGAAAAGATTAAAGCGCGGTTGCCAAAAAATATTCAATTACATTCCTTAAAATTACAAGAAACCGAAACCAGTTTTGCAGAATGGTATGCAAGTGATAATTAGGGCGTTTCCCTAACGGGTCGGGCTTTCACTACTCGCTTTTCTCAATTTTTTATGCTAAAATTTTAAAAGAGCTTAAACAAAGCGTTCAATCCCTAACGCAAAAGCATCCACAGAAATAAGTATATTTGACTTTATAAATTAGTTTATGCAAATTCCCGAAGGCAAAAAAATATATTTTTCCAGCGATAATCATTTAGGCGCACCAACTACCATTGCCAGCAAACCTCGTGAAGAAAAGTTTGTAAAATGGCTAGACGAAGTGCAAAAAGATGCCGCTGCAATTTTTCTTTTAGGTGATTTATTCGATTTTTGGTTTGAGTATAAACATGTTGTTCCCAAAGGATTTGTGCGCGTTCTCGGAAAACTCGCCCAAATAAAAGACAGTGGAATTCCTATTTATTTTTTTGTAGGAAACCACGATTTATGGATGGACGATTATTTTGAAAAAGAACTCAATATTCCCGTTTATCACAAACCGCAAGAATTTACTTTTAACAACAAAAAATTTCTCATCGGTCACGGCGACGGCTTAGGTCCTGGAGATAAAGGTTACAAACGGATGAAAAAAGTCTTTACCAATCCGTTTTCAAAATGGTTGTACCGCTGGTTACATCCCGATATTGGCGTTCCGTTGGCAAAACATTTGTCTGTTAAAAACAAACTGATTTCAGGCGATGAAGATGCCAAATTTTTAGGCGAAGAAAATGAATGGCTTGCACAGTACGCCAAGAGAAAATTAAGCCAAAAACATTACGATTATTTTGTATTTGGTCATCGGCATTTACCAATGGAAATTGAAGTGGGCAGAAATTCTACTTATTTTAATTTAGGCGACTGGATTACGCAGTACACTTACGGCGTTTTTGATGGAGAAAATTTTAGTTTACAAGAATATTAATTAGCACAAGTTTTTAAATATTCATGTTGCTCTAATTTAAAAATTGTACCGCCTAACAATTCATTTATATCCTCTAACTCTTCGCTGTTCACGGCCAATTCTATTTTCTCTGAAGGTGTTCTTAATAACAAAGACCGACATTTTCTAGACGTTCTGCAATTCTCGCAACATTGCTGATTAGTGGTTTCTAAAACATGTTGTTGAAAAATCCTTAGCTCTTCTAAATTTAAATAAAAACCTGTATTCCTAAAAACCACTTGAATTTTATCACCCTTATTTTTCCAGAAAAAAGCGAGGCCAAAATTATTGCGATAAATAAATTGTAGATCTTCCATTGATTGCAAAATTTACAATCAAAGATATTAATTATTTAGAATTGTTCTAAACAAAAATTCACTTTATTTCTCTTGTTCTTTTTTACTAACATATTTTCCGATAAAATATGTTCCTAACAGAGGAATCATTATAAAAGCGGTATAATCTTGCCACCAATTAAGTTGATTAGCAATTATGGCAAAAACCGCCATTCCTGCAATTGCTAAAATATTATGTAAGGGTAAAAAATTTTTGTTTTTTAAAGATGATATTCGATTCATAACTAAAAGTTTAAAACTTAAATATAACAATTTTAATAGAGCTAAAAAACCAACTGTTTTTGCAAAAGGGATAGCAACGGAAATCCTTTTTAATTTTTAGTGAAAAAAAATAAAAAGATTGTAGTGTATAGCCCGACCCGAGCTTTTTTAAGCGAAGGGTTTTGCCCAAATTTTTATTGCAAATCTCTTAGCTTTAGTTGAAGAGAAACATTTCCGTTCCATTCATTTTCATCGATAGAATAGACCGCATCAAATGGCTTTTTATGTTCTACTAGAGAAAATTTTTCGCCTAAATTAAAACCTATTGCTCCTATAAATTTTTTATCTGGCAACTGCTGAACGCTACATTTTAAATGTTTTTTTTCTTGTCCAACTGGCTTTGCAAATCCTGTATCGCATAAATTTTCGCTTAGAAAAACGGGCGTCATATTTCCGGGACCAAATGGCGCAAATTGCTTTAAAATACGATAAAACTTTGGCGTAATTTCTTTTAGCGCTAGGCTCATATCTATTGCTATTTCTGGTGTTAATAAACGCGGTTCTATACGTTGAGAAACGACTTCTTCAAATTTTTGTTTGAAACCTTCGTACTGTTCTTCTAACAAAGTTAATCCCGCAGCGTATTTATGTCCGCCAAATTGTTCAATAAAATCGGTGCAAGCTTCTAAAGCATTATATACGTCAAAGCCTTTTACAGAACGTGCCGATGCTGCTAATTTATCTCCACTTTTGGTAAACACCAAGGTTGGACGATAATAGGTTTCTGTAAGTCGTGATGCCACAATGCCAATAACGCCTTTATGCCAATCTTCTTGGTAAACAACGGTAGTAAATCTTTTTTGCTCGTTGGCCGTTTCAATTTGCTGTAAAGCTTCTTGAGTTATAGATTTATCGGCTTCTTTTCTATCGCTATTAAATTGATCTATTTCTTGTGCGAATTTCTGCGCTTGTTCTAAATTTTCTTCAGTTAATAATTCTACAGCGTGCAAGCCATGTTTCATTCTTCCTGCAGCATTTATGCGCGGTGCGATTATAAAAACTACATCGGTTATGGTGAGTTTTTCTTTTTTTACCTGATCTAAAATTGCTTTGAATCCGTTACGCGGAAGTGTGTTAATTACTTGTAATCCGTGATAAGCCAAAATGCGGTTTTCTCCTGTAATAGGAACAATATCTGCTCCAATAGCCGTTGCTACCAAATCTAAATAAGGTAATAAGGTTTCAGCAGAATTACCAAGCTTATGTTCTAGGGCTTGAATTAATTTAAAGCCAACACCACAACCACACAATTCCTTGTAAGGATATTCGCAATCTTCTCTTTTTGGGTCTAAAACGGCAAAGGCTTTTGGAATTTCTTTTCCCGGCCGGTGGTGATCGCAAATAATAAAATCGATTCCTTTTTCTTTAGCGTAAGCAACTTTTTCGATTGCTTTTATTCCGCAGTCTAAGGCAATAATTAACGTAATATCATTATCGGCTGCAAAATCTATTCCCGTATAAGAAATACCGTAGCCTTCTGCATAACGATCTGGAATGTAACTTGCAATTTGTGGCGATCGCGTTTTCAAATAAGAACTCATGAGCGCAACGCTTGTGGTTCCATCAACATCATAATCACCATAAACCATTATATTTTCGTTTTCGTTAATGGCTTTTTCTACCCGATTGACCGCTTTTTCCATATCTGTCATCAAAAAAGGATCATGTAGTTTTGCTAAACTTGGTCTAAAAAAGTGCTTGGCTTCTTCAAAAGTTTCTATACCGCGCTGAACCAATAAATATGCAATAGCTTGGGGCACCTGCAAATCATTCTGTAATTGAGCTACTTTATTAGCATCAGGTTTTGGTTTTAGAGTCCAGCGCATAGAAAGAAAATTTAGCGAATAAAATTACAAATTTCAATTCTGCTAGATTATACTTATCTTTCTTATTTCTAAACAACTTTATAAAACAATTTATGCCCTTAGTTTCTCCTTTAAACCCAAACCACGATCAAGAAACCAAAGAACTTGCCGAATTTTTTAATGAAACACTCGGTTTTTGCCCCAACAGCGTACTCACAATGCAACATAGACCGGCAATTAGCAAAGCTTTTATTCAGTTGAATAAAGCGGTTATGGCGAATGAAGGAAAGTTGACTTCAGCTTTAAAACGAATGATTGCTTGGGTAAGCAGCAACGCTACAGGTTGTAGGTATTGTCAAGCACACGCCATTAGAGCTGCAGAACGTTACGGAGCTGAACAGGAGAAACTAGACAATATTTGGGATTATAAAACTCATCAGGCTTTTTCTGAAGCAGAACGCGTTGCGCTAGACTTTTCTTTAGCGGCATCTCAAGTTCCCAATGCGGTTGATGAAAACTTAAAAAAACGCTTATATAAATACTGGAATGAAGGTGAAGTTGTAGAAATGCTAGGCGTTATTTCTCTTTTTGGTTATTTAAACCGATGGAATGATTCTATGGGAACTTCTATTGAAAAAGGCGCCGTAGAAAGTGGTGAAAAGTATTTGCAAAAAACCGGATGGAATCCTGGAAAACACGCTTAAATAAATTCTTCTAAAAGGAAAATTGTTAATGCTGCAATAAGTAAAAAAATAACAGAAAAAATTAAGATTCTTTTTCGTGTTCGTTGTTTATTTTCTTTTTGTAAACGGATTCTAATTTTTTGAAGTTCTTCCGGTGATATTTTTTCAATAGGAATTCCTGCTTGTTTACTTTTTACTGAAGAGTATTCTTTATCAAAATAAGTAGAACGAGAACGCGCGTTATTTTTTAACGTTGTAATCATAGCATGTACCGAACCTCCAAAACTCATGTAAAAAAGTGCTTTATTATTGCTCAACCCTTAAAGATAGTAAATTTCTTTCTTTTTTATTTTTGTAAATTCATATTCATTTTTCAAGCCCATAAAAATTAAATACCTTTCGCTTATTATTATAAATATAATTATGGATCAAGAAAAGCTGAAGTTTAAACATAAAAACACTTTACGTCATCTCATTTTTCTACTGCTAGGAATTTTGTTTATGATTATTGGTTTTGTGGCCTATTACACCACCAAAGATTTTTTCTACTTTTACCTTATTGCCATCGCAAATATTGCTATTATTTATGTACTCATCAATTCGCAAATCAAAAAAAATCAAGTGGTTTACGATGCTATTTTTTTAAAATATCGATTAATAAATTCACCCGTACAACGTATAAAAATTGATGATATTTATACGTACGAACAAATTGAAAAAAGTTTACGTGTAGAGCTCAAAGACCACAGTATTACCGAAATAAACCTCGCAAATTATCAGGAAAATTCTGTGCAAGAATTTAAAAATTTACTCCAAAAATTATGCGATTATAATGCTTCATAATTTTCTTAGAAGCTCATTCTCTTCATATTAGCATGATGATTTTTTAAAATTTTAGTTGAATTAGTGGAACAATTATCAATTAATTTAGTCTATTATAATAGAGTAACGTACTCAAGACTAAAACATTAATCAAAATTATTCATCATGAAAAAAACAATTTTAACACTGGCTTTAGCTTTAATTTCTGCTATAAGTTTTGCAAACATTAATGCTAACGTAGAAGAACCACAACCTATTTCTACTTACGAATTAGACGCAAAAGAAACACTTAATTCTTTTTGTAAAGCAGTAATGAAGGGAAATATCAATGTTGTAAAACAACTAATTGATTTAGGAGAAGACGTAAACCAAAAATCATTAGGTAAAACGCCGGCAATGTACGCCGCGCGGTATAACAAAGCTGAAGTTTTAAGTTTATTAATTGCTCACGGAGCTGATTTAAGAATTACCTCTGATTCTGAAAAATACACTGCTAAAAAATTTGCAGAACTTTCTAATGCAAAAGAAGTGTTAGCTGTTATTCAAGCTACAGAACAGAAAAAATAGTTCTTAAAAAAATCATCACAAAGGTGGTTTGTTGCAACTTGCGATAAACCACTTTATTTTTTGCCCGAAACAATTATTACAATTTCGCCTTTTGGTGCTTTTGCTTGAAAATGACTTTCCACTTCTTTTATGCTTCCACGGATCGTTTCTTCGTGCATTTTAGAAATTTCTCGTGAAACAGAAACTTGACGATCTTCTCCAAAATATTTTGAAAAATGACCCAATGTTTTCAGTAATTTATGAGGCGATTCATAAAAAATCATGGTTCTTTTTTCTTCGGCTAAAATTTCTAAACGCGTTTGGCGTCCTTTTTTTACCGGTAAAAATCCTTCGAATACAAATTTATCATTTGGTAAACCACTATTAACTAACGCAGGGACAAAAGCTGTTGCGCCAGGTAAACAATCGACTTCTATATTATTTTCAACACAAGCTCTAGTCAGTAAAAAACCGGGATCAGAAATTGCCGGTGTTCCTGCATCACTTATTAATGCTGCGGTTTCTCCACTATTTAAACGGTCTGTAATTAACTTTACTGTTTTATGTTCATTATGCATATGATGACTGTGCATTTGCGTGGTAATTTCAAAATGCTTCATCAATTTTCCGCTTGTTCTCGTGTCTTCAGCTAAAATAAAGTCGACTTCTTTTAAAACCTTTACCGCTCTAAAAGTCATATCGTCTAAATTGCCGATGGGCGTTGGGACAATAAACAGTTTTCCCATTAGTCAAATCTATTTTCTATGGCTTCTAAAAAACGAGCTTCGTACTCCTCTTTTCCTTCCCAATTATTATAATCAGGTTTTATTTGTTCCTGAATAAAACTTTGTGCTTCTGCGAAATTTTCAATTGTATTAAGTTGTGAAAGTACGCGGTTATAATCTGCCGCATTGCCATCAAACAAATGCTTTATATAAGCTAACCTGTCATTTAGGCCAATGTTAATTCCTTTTTTTAAACGGTCATTTAACGAGCGTTTTTGCCCTGCTAAATCGTTGGTTTTTTTTGATTGGTCTTTCGGCTCAAATTCCGGGATTTCTGGCTGAAATAATTCTTCTTGTTTCGGCGTTTCACTTATTGGACTTTCATTTTTTTCTTCTTCTTGTGTTTCGTCAGAATTTTTTTCCGCCTCTTTTTCTATCGGTTGTTCTTCATTTGAAGTTTCTTTTTCCTTAGAAGAATTGGTGTTTTTAGAAACTGGTTCAAACTGCGGCAATTCATCGTAATGAACGCCCAAATCGCGCAATTCGTCTTTTGTTTTTTCTTCTTTTTCGGGAAGAATTTCATCTAAGACCTCATCTACTTGTTGCGATTCAGGAAACATTTGAGCCACGATATCTTTTATTTTCTCTGTATTTGGCTCGGTAATGGCCTCTTCATTGTGTTCTAAACCATCGGGGCGATAATTTCTTTCCTTAATTTCTTTAATTATTTCCATCGGCATTTCTGCCACAATGCTTTTTATCAACTCCGTATTAGGTTGCGTAAGAGGTTCTGTGTTATGTTCGGTTCCGTCGAGTCGTGTTTTATCTGCTTCATTTTTTTTAGGTTTTTCTTCAGCAGTTTTTTCACTTAACGCTTCCTCAATTTGTTTTTTTCCAATGCTCGGTTGCGGATCCGAAAAGTGTTTTTCAGCAAAAGATAAAACCGATAATTTTTCATACAAAACACCGGTTACGGCCTTTAATTCGTGCACATCTGCTTTGTTTTTCAACTGTAAAATTCGGTGTGCAATACTTAATAATTCTCCTTCAAGCGACTTCTTCATAACTTTATGCTTTACTTTTTTGGGGCGGTTGTATTTTTAGTAAATTTATCTTTCATTTAATGTAACAGGAATTTTCCTGTTTTAGTGCTGAAAATTACAAAATGTTTCTCGAAAATACAGTAAATCAGGAAGAGCAATTTGGTTGGATTGAAGTTATTTGCGGAAGTATGTTTTCCGGAAAAACCGAAGAACTTATCCGCCGCTTAAAGCGTGCGCAATTTGCCAAGCAAAAAGTAGAAATTTTTAAACCCGCGCTAGATAGACGTTATGATGAAGATATGGTTGTTTCTCACGATGCTAATGAAATTCGTTCTACACCTGTTCCCGCAGCAGCAAACATTAGAATTTTAGCAGATAATTGCGATGTAATTGGGATTGATGAAGCGCAATTTTTTGATGATGAAATTGTAACCGTTTGTAACGATTTGGCCAATAAAGGCGTGCGCGTTATTGTTGCCGGATTAGATATGGATTTTAAAGGAAATCCCTTTGGACCGATGCCAAATTTAATGGCAACAGCAGAATATGTAACCAAAGTGCACGCGGTTTGTACAAGAACTGGAAATTTAGCACAATACAGTTTTAGAAAATCGGCTAATAAAGATTTAGTTATGTTAGGCGAAACCGAAGAGTATGAACCTTTAAGCAGAGCTGCCTATTACAAAGCCATGCTTACTGAAAAAGTGAAAAAAATTGAGCTGAACGATATTGAAGAAATCTCGAAGAAGAAAGAATAATTTATGGCAAAAACGCACGAAACTATTTTAGAAATAAACCTAAAATCTTTAGAACATAATTTTAACTATTTACGTTCAAAAATTTCTGGAAACACCAAAATTATGGGTGTTGTAAAAGCGTTTGCCTACGGAAGTGATTCTGTGAAAATTGCTCAAAAACTACAAGATTTAGGCATCGATTTTTTTGCCGTCGCTTACACCCACGAAGGAATTTCTTTGCGTAAGGGCGGAATTAGCAAACCCATTTTAGTTCTTCACCCACAATCTGCCAATTTTGAAGAAATTATTCAGCACTGCTTAACACCGAGTATTTACAGTAAATATGTGTTAAAGCATTTTATCGCTTCCGCGGAAGCCCATAAACAAAAGCATTATCCTATTCACTTAAAATTGAATACTGGCTTAAATAGATTAGGTTTTGATCCAGATGAAGTCAATTATATTTTAACACAGCTCAATGATACGAAGAGTGTAAAAATTGAAGGCATTTTTTCTCATTTAGCGGCTAGCGAAGATCCAGGTGAAAAAGATTTTACCATACAACAAATTGAAACCTATAAAAAAGTAAGTCAAAAAATTAGTGAAGGATTACATTATAAACCCACTCAGCATTTATGTAACACTTCAGGGATTATAAATTATCCCGAAGCACATTTTGATATGGTGCGCACCGGAATTGGCTTATACGGTTTCGGAAATTCTGCTGAAGAGGATAAAAAATTAATTCCCGTAGCTTCTCTAAAAACTATCATTTCTCAAATTCATCATATAAAAAAAGGGGAAAGTGTTGGTTACAATAGAAAATTTAAAGCAGAAAAAGACTCGAAAACAGCGACGCTTCCATTGGGTCACGCAGACGGAATCAATAGAATTTACGGCGCACAAAAAACCAATGTTTTAATCAATGGAAAACTTGCGCCAATTATCGGTAATGTTTGTATGGATATGCTGATGATTGATATTAGCGGAATAGATTGCAAAGAAGGCGACGAAGTAATTCTCTTCGGAAAAGAAAAAAGCGCCGAAGAATTTGCAAATAATGCCGGAACTATTTCTTATGAATTAATTACCTCCATTTCACAACGCGTTAAAAGAAAAATCATAGAATCGTAGTCACCGCTACACTATTCATTTAACTCTAATTAAACCCTGTTCAAAAGGCAGGGTCTTTTTTTCAAATTCTATAAACCGAAAGCTTTTCGGTTTAAAATTGGCTGTTACTTCCCTATTCTGTAATATCTTTGCAAAACCTAAAGAAGGTATATTTTATTAATTAATAGATTAGAATTTCAGTACAATGAAAGTAGCTGTTGTTGGAGCCACCGGAATGGTTGGCCAAGTGATGCTAAGCATTTTAGCAGAAAGAGATTTTCCCGTAACCGAATTAATTCCTGTAGCTTCAGAAAAATCTGTAGGAAAAGAAATTGATTTTAAAGGAAATAAATATAAAGTTGTCAATCTTGAAACAGCAGTAAAACGAAAACCTGAAATTGCTTTATTTTCTGCAGGTGGAGAAACCTCCTTAGAATGGGCTCCAAAATTTGCAGAAGCAGGAACTACGGTAATTGATAATTCTTCTGCTTGGCGAATGGATCCGACTAAAAAATTAATTGTACCGGAAATTAACGCCGAGGCTTTAACTGAAGATGACAAAATTATAGCCAACCCAAATTGTTCTACCATTCAGTTGGTATTAACGTTAAAACCACTTCACGATAAATTCAAAATAAAGCGCGTAATCGTTTCAACCTATCAATCGATTACGGGAACCGGCGTAAAAGCAGTACAACAATTAGAAAGTGAATATAACAATGAAAAGGCAGAAATGGCTTATCCATATCCTATTCATAAAAATGCACTTCCGCATTGCGATGTTTTCTTAGAGAACGATTATACGAAAGAAGAGATGAAACTCACGCATGAAACGAAAAAGATTTTAAATGACGATTCTGTTTTGGTTTCAGCAACTGCCGTTAGAATTCCGGTTGTTGGTGGTCACAGTGAATCGGTAAATATTGAATTTGAAAACGATTTTGAAATTAGTGATATCAAACAAATTCTTAAAGATTTCCCAGGCATTACTTTACAAGATAATCCTACGGTAAATGTATATCCGATGCCTATTTATGCAGAAGGAAAGAACGATGTTTTTGTAGGTCGAATTAGAAAAGACCATTCACATCCGCGAGCTTTAAATATGTGGATCGTTGCCGATAATCTTAGGAAAGGCGCAGCGACAAATGCTATTCAAATTGCTGAATATTTATTAAAAGTGAATGCTTAATAATTGATTGTCAAAAAAGTAAACCAACTAAATTTGTCGTTTTTTAACATTTAGTTGGTTTTTTCTTTTATAGCTTTGCATTCAATGTTTAGTCAGCGATTTAAAAATAGTACCGCATTTATATTCTTGTTTACTTTCTTATTATTGAAAGTAGCAGGACTGCACAGTTTCTCTCATCAGGATGATTTACAAGGAGCAGAAGATTGTGTTTGGTGCCATTTATCAGGAACTGACACGCATACACCGGTTATTCCTGCAGAAGAAACCTATGAAATTGCAACTCCTGTTGTTGTAGATTCAGCTTCTGAAGAAATAAGTTTTTATAACTTTATTCCTTCTTCAAAAAAACCGGTTTGCCTTATATTCAATAAACCTCCCCCTTTTTATACCGTTTAATCAATATTCTATTGAATAATAATTCGGTTTGATTTTTTTTCTGCCACTTTTTGCGATTGTTATGAGGCTCTATTCCTGTACTAACAATTTATATCTGGTAGTTTAAAAAACAAATCCTTTTTATTCAGTATCAGTCATTTTTTTCTAGGCGACTTCCTGAAAAAATGAATTTTATTAATGGTATAAAATTTTATAAAATGAAAGCTATTTCAGCGCTTATTATAATTATAGCGTTTAGTTTTTCGGTACAAGCACAAAATTGTTCAAATACCTTAACTGGTAAATTAGTCGATTTTCATAACGGAGATCCCCTAACTGATGCCATCATTCAAGTTGATGGAAAAGACATAGAGGTCTATTCAGATTTTGATGGAAATTTTAAAATCAACGATTTATGTGAGGGAAAACTTGAACTAAAAATTTCACATCCGGAATGTCAAGATCTTATTTACCCTGTTTTAATTGAAGGTAATACTTCAGTAAAAATAAAATTAGAGCATCACTTAAAAGAATTAGGCGAGGTTCTTATAACTGGAAGACAATACATTCAGCAAACTAAAACCGGACAAGAGCAACGTATAGAAAAAGAAACACTAGAAAAATACAGTTCAGCTACTCTGGGCGATGCTTTAAAAGAAATAAGTGGAGTTTCTTCTTTAAATACCGGTAACCGTGTTGTAAAACCAGTAATACAAGGTTTACATAGCAGTCGTGTACTTATTATGAATCACGGTGTTCGTATGGAAGATCAACAATGGGGAGCAGAACACGCCCCTAATATCGATTTAAATTCGGCAGGAAATATTAGCGTTGTAAAAGGAGCTTCGGCACTTCAATATGGTGGCGATGCCATTGGAGGAACCATCATTGTAGAGCCTGAAAAGATTCCTGTCAAAGATACTTTATACGGAAAAACTATACTTTCGGGCTCTACCAATGGTCGTGGAGGTTCAGTTACCTCAAGCTTAGTAAAAAGCTTTAAAAACGGATGGTATGCAAAAGCACAAGGAACAGTTAAAAAATTTGGTGATTTTGAAGCTCCAGATTATGTACTTTCAAACACCGGAAACGAAGAAAAAGACTTCTCTCTAAACCTTGGATTAAATAAGTTTTCTTCGGGTTTTGATATTTTTTACAGCTATTACAATACAGAAATTGGAATTTTAAGCTCATCTCATATCGGTAACGTAAGCGACCTTATAAGAGCAATTAATAGTCCAGCGCCTTCTATAATTAGAGATTTTACTTATGATATAAATCCTCCTAAGCAAGAGGTCGAACATCATTTAGCACGTTTTAAATATTACAAGCGGATTGAAAATTTAGGAAAATTAAATGTTCAATATGATTATCAGCTTAATAATCGGCTAGAATATGATATTAGAACTGGCGATGACCGCGGAAAACCTTCTTTAGATCTAGAGTTACAAACGCATACGCTTACAAGCAATTTTAAATTTGACGCCAACAATGAATACCTCATTAACGTTGGAATAAACAGTAATTATCAAGAAAATTTCCCCAATCCTGCAACTGGTGTAAGAAGACTAATACCTGATTATAAACAGTATAAGCTTGGTGTTTTTGCTAGCGGAGAATACAAAATTGATAATCACTGGTTAGCTGAAATGGGTTTTCGATTTGATTACACTCATCTTGATGCAGAAAAATTTTACTTAAAATCAAGATGGAACGAGCGTAATTATGATGAGGATTTTGCTGATATTATTGTTGAAGATTTTGGCACGCAATATTTAACCAATCCGGTTTTTAATTTTAATAATTTTTCAGCCACCGGCGGAGTTAGTTATACTTTTAATCAGTTTCAACTGAATGGAAATTATGCACTTGCCAGTCGAGCACCAAATCCTGCTGAATTATTTGCCGATGGCTTACACCATTCAGCTGCAATAATAGAGTTAGGAGATTTACGTTTCGGGAAAGAAACTTCTCATAAGTTCAGTATTTCATTTACTAAAAATAAAGGCGATTTCAGCTTTAATATCTCGCCTTATTATAATTATATAAATAACTTTTTGCTTCTAGAGCCCAACAGCGTAGAAACTACTATTCGAGGTGCATTTCCAGTTTGGGAATATCGACAAGTAAATGCTCGTTTATTTGGCGTAGATATAGATTGGAATTACAGAATGTCTGACAAATTTAATTACCGTGGGAAATTTGCTTACGTAAACGGAAGAGATACAAAAAACAATAAATACCTTATAGATATGCCTCCTGCTAACTTGGCGAATACAATTAGTTTTCAGCAGAAAAACTGGCATAATTTAAACTTAAATTTGACAGGCGATTTTGTTGCTCGTCAAAACCAATATCCTGACAATAATTTTTATTACAATGTGCTAGAAAATGACAATTATGTAAATACACTTGTCGATGTAAGCACTCCTCCAGAAGCATATTTTCTGGTAGGTTTTAATGCACGAGCCACTTTTTATCCTTTTAAAAAAGGCAGTTTGGAAGTTGGCTTCAGTGCAAATAATTTATTGAATACTTCTTACCGGGATTATTTAAACAGATTGCGTTATTACGCCGATAACCTCGGAAGAAATTTCACTTTACAATTAAAATTTAATTATTAAAAACTGTCACTGAAATAAGTCTTCAGTGACGCATAAATCAAATATAAATTTAAAAACAAATAATGATGAAGAATTTAAAATTATTAGCTCTTTTTATTACAGCAATCGCATTTACTTCTTGCTCGGACGACGACGATGCTCCAGAAGTTATTAACGAAGAAGAGGTTATTACAGATGTTTCCTTAACATTTACTAATGAAAGTAACGAAGAAACAACCTATACATTTACCGATCCACAGTATAGAGATGAAAATTATGTTGACCCGGTTATTTTATTAAATGAAGGTGAAATTTACCAAGTAGAAACAAATTTTTACAACAACTCTAACCCGCAAGATCCTGAACTAATTACAGCAGAAGTACAGGAAGAAAGAGACGATCATTTTATAACCTATAGTTTTTCTGAAGCTTCGGTAGATTTAAATCGAACAGACAGCGAAGCTTCAACCGACAGTAACGGTGTACAAATAGGCTTATTTACAGAATGGATTACTACTGCAACAAGCAGCGGAGAAGTAATTGTTCGTTTAATACACCAGCCAGAAAGTAAAGACACTTCTGATGGTTACGGAAGCTTTTCAGGTGGAGAAACTGATGTTGAAGTTTCTTTTGATATAGAAATTCAGTAATATAACTATTGTCAGGATAGTAAAAAACCTCGCTAGTGTTAGCGAGGTTTTTTATTTCACCCTTGAGCGCTATAACTTTTTTAAGTAAATTTGAAAACATTCAATCTCTTGATCATGAAAAAAATTATTCTTCCCTTTATTATGTTGTCTTTAATTGCTTGTAAAGAAGATAAAGACCAAAAAAAAGAAACTCAAAAAAATAAAATCACCTTGAATTATCCTGAAACTAAAAAAGTGGATACGGTAAATACCTATTTCGGTACCGAAGTAAATGATCCGTATCGCTGGTTAGAAAACGATAGAAGCAAAGAAACTGAAGCGTGGGTAAAAAAAGAAAACGAAGTCACATTCGACTATTTATCGCAAATTCCTTATCGCGATTCTTTAAAGCAACGTTTGTCAGAATTATGGAATTACGAGAAAGTGGGCGCTCCTTACAAAGAAGGCGATTACACCTATTTCAGCAAGAATGATGGTCTACAAAATCAATATGTAATTTACCGCTACAAAACCGGCGAAAATCCTTCAACAGCCAAAGTATTTCTAGATCCAAACAAATTCAGTGAAGACGGAACAACTTCGCTCGGCGGAATGAGTTTCTCTAAAGATGGAAAAACCTTAGCCTATTCCATTTCTGAAGGCGGAAGCGATTGGCGAAAAGTCTTGATCATGAATATTGAAACTAAAGAAATTATTGAAGACACCTTAGTTGATATTAAATTCAGTGGATTATCGTGGAAAAGTAATGAAGGTTTTTTCTACTCGAGTTACGACAAACCTAAAGGAAGCGAGTTGTCTGCAAAAACCGATCAGCATAAATTATATTATCATAAGCTAGGAACTCCACAGAAAGAAGACAAACTTATTTTTGGTGGAACCGAAGCTGAAAAACACCGTTACGTTGGTGGAAATGTTTCTGAAGATAATCGCTTTTTAACCATTAGAGCGAGCACATCAACTTCAGGAAATAAATTGTTTTTAAAAGATTTATCGCAACCCAACAGCGAGTTAAAAACAATTATCGGAAATACCGAAACCGACACCTATCTTATTGAAAATAAAGACAGCAAACTATTTTTAGTCACCAATAAAAATGCGCCTAATAAGAAAATTGTTACCGTAGATGCTGAAAATCCAATGCCAGAAAATTGGGAAGATTTTATTCCGGAAACCGAAAATGTTTTAAGTCCGTCAACTGGCGGCGGATATTTTTTCACCGAATATATGAAAGATGCGGTTTCTATTGTAAAACAATATGATTATGAAGGAAATTTAATACGCGAAGTAGATTTACCTGGAATTGGTAGTGTTGGTGGATTTGGCACAAAACAAGAAGAAAAAGAATTGTATTATTCATTCACCAATTACATTACGCCTGGAAGCATTTATAAATACGATATTGAAAACGGAACTTCTGAACTTTACCGTAAACCAAAGATTGAATTTAATACGGAAGAATATGAAAGCAAACAAGTTTTCTATACCTCGAAAGACGGTACTAAAATCCCGATGATTATAACACATAAAAAAGGAATTGAACTCAACGGAAAAAACCCGACAATTCTTTATGGTTATGGAGGATTCAATATTAGTTTAACACCATCGTTCAGTATTGCAAATGCGGTTTGGATGGAACAAGGTGGAATTTACGCCGTACCAAATCTTCGTGGTGGTGGCGAATATGGAAAAAAATGGCACGATGCCGGAATTAAACAAAAGAAGCAAAACGTGTTTGACGATTTTATCGCTGCCGCGGAATATTTAGTTGAAAACAATTACACCTCTAGCGATTATTTAGCTATTAGAGGAGGTTCTAACGGCGGACTGTTAGTTGGCGCTACAATGACGCAGCGACCACAATTAATGAAAGTAGCTTTACCGGCTGTTGGCGTGTTAGATATGTTACGTTATCACACATTTACTGCAGGCGCAGGTTGGGCGTACGATTACGGAACTGCCGAAGATTCTAAAGAAATGTTTAATTATTTATACAAATATTCGCCGGTGCATAATGTAGAAAAAGGAACCGAATATCCGGCTACATTAGTTACTACCGGAGATCATGACGATCGTGTAGTTCCTGCGCATAGTTTTAAGTTTGCGGCAGAGTTACAAGAAAAACAAGCAGGAGAAAATCCTGTTTTGATTAGAATTGAAACAAATGCCGGTCACGGTGCCGGAACTCCCGTGAGCAAAACCATCGAGCAATACGCCGATATTTATGGCTTTACTTTATGGAATATGGGGTATAAGAAATTACCAAATAAATAAAGCTTTAAATTGAAATAGAAAGCTGTCTGAAAAGTTTGTTTATGTCAACCTCAACTTATTTCAGGTTCTCATTATACTTAAGAAAACAAATGAATGAGATTCTGAAATAAATTCAGAATGACAAATTTCACTACTTTTTTGACAGCTTTTTTAATCCTGAGGAATAAACTTTAATTCTCGTTCTGAAGTTGCAATTTCCATAATCGCTTGATAAATATAGTTCGCTACATTTACTTCGCCTGAAATATTGAGGGTTTCAATTGTGTCGGTCGGTTTGTGATAGTGTTCGTTTCCGCCAGTATGAATTCCAAGCACTGAAATTTCTTTTTTATAAAACGAAACGTGATCAGACCCGCCAACAGAACCTGCGTGAACTACCGGATTTATGTTATTCGGTTTACCTAAATTTCTCATAAGTTTTTCACCTTCAGGAAAAGTTCCTGCGCCGCCCATGTAAACATGCGATTTTTCATTTAGGCTTCCCAACATATCCATATTGATCATTAATTTGATATTTTCTATGGGAACAATCGGGTTTTCTACAAAAAACTGACTTCCTAATAAACCTTGTTCTTCTGCACCGAATGCAATAAAAACTAGACTTCGTTTTAAGTTGTTTTTATGAGCTATAATTTTTTCAGCTATTTCTAATAAAGCCGCTGTTCCGCTGGCGTTATCATCGGCGCCGTGATAAATACTATCGTCTTTTTTTCCTAAATGATCGTAATGCGCGCCAAGAATAATTACTTCCTTTTTCAAAATGGAATCATTCCCTTCTACTAAACCTAACACATTCCACGTGGTGCCGCTAGTTGTATCTTTTCGTAATTCTGCTTCAAATTCTTGAATAAGTGTTGGAATATTATTTGATTTAAAATCGTTTACCAAGTAATCTACAACTTGTTCATTTGCTTTAGTTCCAGGAAATCTCCCCGCTAAAGAATCGGCGGTTAAAAACTGAATATGATTTTCTAATTCTTTTTCGGTTATTGTTTCTTGCGAAAATCCTTCCGCGAAAGCGTATAAAAATATCACAAAAAATAAAGTCAAATGTTTCATTCAGATCATTTTATTTGAAGTCAATTTCAAAATTATCGATTTTTTGATCGTGATAATAAAGTTCAAAATTTGGTTCTTTCTGATCCATTATAACCAAAAAATACATAGTAGCTGTAAACTTTTTAAAAGGTGTGGGCGTGTAATAAGTTACGCTTTTTCTTGGATTCCTTTTGTTTCCGAAATTAATTGGGATCTCGACATTTTTGTATCCCGAAATACTATAGTCTTCAAAAGAATCGTAAACATCTGGATCATAATCTGGAATACTTTTATATTCTTCTCCATTCTCATTTAAGATTTTTTCTTTTAAAACGCGATTAGTTCGCTCATTAGGAACAAAAATAGTAATTGGTAAATAGCCCCCATATTCTACAAATCGATAACGCAGTTTATTAACCGTGTCTACTAAAGAAAACCCATTTGAATCTACAGGCTTTTTGTCTAAGGCTTTAACTTTACACTTAACCATAATTTTGGCTAACCGATCATCTCGGCTTCTTGTAGTAGAATTTAAATTAAAACTAGTTGAAACTTCTCTTGCTTTTTTAAATTCTATAGAATAATCTTTAGATAAATCTTCTTGAGAAAAGCAAAGTCTTTGAAATGCAATGATAAAAATTAAGATAAAATAAAAATCTTTCATAAAACTTCTTTTAAACATCATAAATTGGTTATTGAAAAACGTTCAATTTACTAATTTTTATTCCATATAAAAATTATCATCTATTTTTGAAGTTAAACCTATAAATATGCTTCAGGTAAAGAATGTCGTTTTTTCTTATCAAGACAAACCTACTTTAAAATCGATTAATTTTGAACTGAAAAAAGGAGAACACACGAGTATAATTGGTGAAAGCGGTTGTGGAAAAAGTACATTATTAAAAGCTATTTATGGTTTATTAGATCTAGATGATGGAGAAATTTTGTGGGAAGAAGAAAAAGTTTTAGGACCGGCTTTTAATTTAATTCCGGGTCATGATAAAATGAAACATTTAGCGCAAGAATTTGATTTAATGCCGTTTACTTCTGTAAAAGAAAACATTGAAAAGTTTTTAAGCAGACAGCGTCAACATGAAAATGACCAGCGGACCAATGAGTTGTTAGCTGTAATTGATTTGGAAGATTTTGCTGATAAAAAAGTGAAACTTTTAAGTGGCGGACAAAAACAGCGCGTGGCTTTAGCACAAGTTTTGGCGAAAGAACCCGAATTACTTTTGTTAGACGAGCCTTTTAATTTTATTGATAATTTTAGAAAAAATAAACTCCGTCGAAATTTGTTTACTTATCTAAAAAAGCAAAACATCAGCTGTGTGTTTGCAACGCACGATAGTACCGATATGCTCGGTTTTTCAGATAAAACACTTGTCATGAAAAACGGTGAAATTGTCGCAGAAAACACACCCGAAAAATTATATGATTTTCCGCCATCGTATTATGTAGCTTCTCTTTTTAATGAGGTTAATTCTTTGAAAGCTGAACTTTTTGGGATAGAAAAAGGAACGGTGTTAATTTATCCTTCAGAAATAAATGTTGCTGAAAAAAGCTTAAAAGCAATCGTAAAAAAGTCTTATTTCAACGGAAATAATTATTTTATTGAAGCAATTTTAGAAACTACTGAAGAGAGAATTTTATTTACGCACGAGGAATTTATTCCAGCAGAATCAATTGTTTTTTTGAATGTTTCTGAAGAATTAATTCAAAAAAGAAGGATTTAATTTTATTGAACTTCTGTAATTAAAATCTCTTTTTGCTGAAAAGAAAACGAGTCACCTTCAGTTTTACCTAACATATTTTTCGCAATAGGAGAATTCGCACCAATCGCAAAATAGGTTTCATTATCGACTTCTAATTTTCCTACTGAAATACAAATAAGATAATTTGCGGTAGTTGTTTTAATTAAACTTCCCAGTTGAATTTTTCCCGATTCTTTTCGCTGAATAGCAAGTTCTAAAATTTCTTCTTGCTCTTTAAATTGCTTTAATTGAACTGAAAGCTGGTTAATTTCAGCATTAATCATTTCTCTGGAAGTTTCATATTTATCGCCAGCGCTGCTCTTGGTTTCATTTGCCAAGGCTTCATCTAAATCGGTTAACGAATTTTTAATTCTATCTATTCTACTCTTTAAATATTCGCGGCATCTTTCAAAAAGAATACGTTTAGTTTTTTTCAATTTTCTTTTCTTTTTCTTCAAAAATTAAAGGTCCGTAATAATTCATTTGCTGTAAAATCCAACTTTTTCTACGTTGAATATAAGGCGTCGGCGGGTTTGCACGATAATCTCTAGGATTGGGTAAAATCGCGGCAAGCGCAGCGGCTTCAGAAGAACTTAATTGCGAGGCTTTTTTCTTAAACCAAAATTGTGAAGCGGCTTCTGCACCGTAAATTCCGTTGCCCATTTCGATACTATTGAGGTAAACTTCTAAAATGCGTTCTTTTGTCCAAATAGTTTCAATTAAAAAAGTAAAATACACTTCTAAGCCTTTTCTAAGCCAATTTCTTCCCGGCCAAAGAAAAACGTTTTTTGCGGTTTGTTGACTAATAGTGCTCGCTCCGCGAATTCGTTTTCCTTTTTTATTATTTTCAATCGCTTTTTCGATGGCTTCAAAATCAAATCCGTTATGGTGAATAAAATTCTGATCCTCACTACAAATTACGGCTTTTTGAAGATGAGGTGAAATATTTTCCATTGGTTCCCAATCGTGTTTCCAACTAGTATTTTCTTCAGAAGTATTTTCTATAGAGCGAATTACCATTAAAGGTGTAATCGGTACAGGAACCCATTTAAATACAACAACCAGCACAATGGAAAGTAAAAAAAGCCAAGCTAAAAATTTTAGTAAAAAGCGAAGAAGTTTTTTCATTAGAGAGCTAAAAAAACCCCGAAGAATCGGGGTTAAATTTTATTGATGATCTTTATATTTATCATCCATCACAAAATCTTCCATAAACTTTGTGGTGTAATTTCCTGATATATAATCCGGATGATCCATTAGTTGTCTGTGAAAAGGAATAGTTGTTTTTACGCCTTCAATAACAAACTCATCTAACGCGCGTTTCATCTTATTAATTGCCTCTTCTCTAGTTTGAGCTGTGGTAATTAATTTAGCGATCATTGAATCGTAATTCGGCGGAATTAAATATCCACTATACACGTGTGTATCAATTCTTACTCCATGACCACCTGGTGCGTGTAAATTACCAATTACTCCCGGTGAAGGTCTAAAGTTATTGTAAGGATCTTCGGCATTAATTCTACATTCAATAGAATGCAATTGCGGGAAATAATTTTTACCCGAAATAGGAATTCCTGCAGCAACTAAAATTTGCTCTCTAATTAAATCATAGTCAATTACTTGTTCTGTAATTGGGTGCTCTACCTGAATACGCGTATTCATTTCCATAAAATAGAAATTTCTATGCTTATCAACCAAAAACTCTACAGTTCCGGCACCTTCATATTTAATGAATTCTGCAGCTTTTACGGCTGCTTCACCCATTTTTTTACGCAATTCATCAGTCATAAAAGGAGAAGGAGTTTCTTCTGTTAACTTTTGATGACGACGTTGCACAGAGCAATCTCTTTCTGATAAGTGACAAGCTTTACCACGGCTATCTCCTACAACTTGTATTTCAATATGGCGTGGCTCTTCAATAAGCTTTTCCATATACATACCATCATTTCCGAAAGCAGCACCAGCTTCTTGACGAGCGGATTCCCAAGCAGGTTCAAGATCTTCCTCTTTCCAAACTGCACGCATTCCTTTTCCACCACCACCTGCAGTTGCTTTAAGCATTACAGGATAGCCCATTTTTTTAGCTACTTTTTTACATTCTGCAAAATCTTCTAAAATTCCGTCAGAACCAGGTATACAAGGAACTCCAGCTGCTTGCATTGTTGCTCTTGCAGAAGCTTTATCTCCCATTTTTTCTATCATTTCTGCAGAAGCACCAATAAATTTTATATCGTGTTCTTGACAGATTTTAGAAAACTTAGAGTTCTCAGATAGAAAACCATATCCTGGGTGAATAGCATCTGCATTAGTGATTTCTGCAGCTGAAATTATATTTGGTATTTTTAGGTAAGATTCACTACTTGGCGCAGGACCTATACAAACGGCTTCATCTGCAAAACGAACATGCAAACTATCTGCATCTGCTTTGGAATATACTGCCACCGTTTGGATACCCATTTCTTTACAGGTTCTAATTACACGAAGTGCAATTTCTCCTCTATTGGCTATTAGTATTTTTTTAAACATCTCTTAAAATTTTAAATTTTAAAACTAGAATTTTAAACTATCTTAAATGAGTTCACAATCATTTAAAAATTTAGCATTTAAAATTTTCTTAGGATGGATCTACCAAAAATAAAGGTTGATCAAATTCTACCGGAGAAGAATCGTCTACTAATACTTTAACGATTTTACCACTCACTTCGCTTTCAATTTCATTGAAGAGTTTCATCGCTTCAATTACACAAAGTACGTCTCCTTCTTTTACGCTATCTCCAACCTCAACAAAAACCGGTTTGTCTGGAGAAGGTTTACGATAGAAAGTACCAATAATTGGAGATTTTACAGTAATGTATTTAGAATCATCAGATTCTTTACTTTCTGCTTTTTCTTCTGAAGCTCCTCCGCTTGATGCTTGTTGTTGTGCTGGTGCTGGCGCCTGCTGTTGCATAGGCTGTTGTGCCGGCATTTGTTGTGGCATTCCTCCCATTGGGATTTGCTGCACAATTGTAGTTTCTTTGTCTTCTGAAGAAGTTTTAATGGTGATTTTAACATCATCCATTTCTAACTTCACTTCACTAGCTCCTGATTTAGCTACAAATTTTATTAAATTTTGAATTTCCTTTAATTCCATAATAATAAGGTATTTTTTGTTTTTTAGGAGTTATAAGCCCATTTTAGGTAAATAGAACCCCAGGTAAATCCACCTCCAAAGGAAGCAAAAATAAGATTATCTCCTTGTTTTAATTGGTTTTCAAAATCGCTTAAAAGTAAAGGCAGCGTTGCAGATGTTGTATTTCCGTAACGCTGAATATTCATAAGTACTTTAGAGTTATCTAAATTCATTCTGTTTGCTGTAGCATCTATAATACGCTTATTAGCTTGATGAGCTACGAGCCAATCTACACTTTCGGGAGTTAGATTATTCCGCTTCATAATTTTTTCACTTACCCCTGCCATATTAGAAACAGCAAACTTAAAAACAGTTTTTCCATCTTGCTGAACAAAATGTTGTTTTTTATCTACAGTTTCATGACTTGCTGGAAGTAAAGAACCTCCGGCATCAATTTTTAAGAAGTTTCTACCGATTCCGTCACTTCTCAAGTATTCATCTTGAAATCCATAACCTTCTTCATTGGGTTCAAATAAAGCTGCTCCGGCACCATCTCCAAAAATGATACAGGTAGCTCTATCTTCATAATTTATGATAGAAGACATTTTATCTGCACCAATTACTAATATTTTTTTATATCTGCCTGACTCTATATAGCTGGAAGCAGTAGACATTCCGTATAAAAAACTAGAGCAAGCCGCTTGCAAATCATAAGCAAAAGCATTTACTGCACCTATTTTACTAGCTACATAAACACCAGTGGCGGCAACAGGCATATCTGGAGTGGTAGTTGCAAAAATAAGCATATCTATTTCTGCAGGATCAATATTTTTCCTTTCAATAAGGTCTTGCGCAGCTCTAATCCCTAAATAAGAAGAGCCTTTATCTGGATCCTTAAGTATTCGCCTTTCTTTAATACCGGTACGTGTGGTTATCCATTCGTCGTTGGTCTCAACCAGGTCTTCTAACATTTTGTTAGTTAAAACGTGGTCTGGCACATAAGATCCTACAGCGGTTATAGCTGCTTTTATGTTGTTCATAAAAAAAGATTTATTACACAAACGTAGGCTCTTTCCTACAAAATAATCTGATGAAATTACAAAATTTCACGAAAACAGGGTGCAAATTAAGATGTTTTTAGGACTTAATCAACTGAAAGCTGTTTTGTTTTTAAAATAGAGCCAAATTTATGCTTAAAAAAAACCCTCATCGGTTGGATGAGAGTTTTATATCAATTTCTTGTTTATTTAGAAAGCCTAAGCTTCTACTTCTTCTGTATTGTCTATTAAGACTTGTCCTCTGTAATATAATTTTCCTTCATGCCAGTGTGCTCTGTGAAAAAGGTGAGCTTCTCCTGTAGTAGGATCGGTAGCAATTTGAGGAGCTTTCGCTTTGTAATGCGTTCTTCTCTTATCTCTTCTGGTCTTCGATATCTTTCTCTTAGGATGTGCCATAACTATGTGTTATTATTTATTGTCGTTTAATAATTTTTTTAACTCGTTCCAACGTGGATCAATTTCCTCGTCGCTATCTTTTTCTTCTTTTTGTTTAGGAGCTAATTCTTCTAGCCTATCAAGTATTTCTGAATTTAAAGAGCCGTCTTCTACTCCCGGATGTATTTTTTTATACGGAACGGAAAGAATAATAGCTTCATAAATGTACTGCTGAACCTGTATTTTATATTCGCCGTGCGGAATGATTAATAACTCTTCATTTTCGTCATTATATTCTTCACCAAATTTAATAACCATAGAAAGCTCTCCTTCTATTGGCTGATCAAAAGGCTCGTTAGTAACATCGCAGTTTACGTTTACTACTCCAGCCACTTTAAAATCTAACTCTAACATGGTTGATTTTTTTTCTAGGCTGAGATCTACTTTAACGTCTACTTTGTTAAACTCATCATACTCAAATAACTCAAAGAACGCATTATCTATTTGATAATCATAATGGTGCCTCCCTACTTTTAATCCAACAAACTGGATTTCATACGCTTTAAACTTCTTCATTACATCGGCAGTTTCGGGCGTGCAAATATATAAAATATAATGAATTAACTATATTTATTAACAAAAAATGTTTACAATTTTTTTGACTGCTTTTTTAGCGGATTTTTAGTGAGTTCCTGATACTCTTCTCTATTTTTAAAAATTTCTAGTGCTGAAAAAACTGCTTCTTTGAATGATCTAAAGTCTGCTTCTCCTTTTCCGGCAATCTCATAGGCGGTTCCATGGTCTGGCGAAGTTCGTATTTTTTTTAGTCCAGCGGTATAATTTACACCTTTACCAAAAGAAAGCGTCTTAAATGGGATTAAACCTTGGTCGTGATAGGCTGCTATTACTGCATCAAAATTTTTAAAATTTTTACTACCAAAAAAACTATCGGCAGAAAAAGGACCAAAAACTAATTTTCCTTTATCATTAATTTTTTGAATGCTTGGTTTTAAAACTTCTTCATCTTCTTTTCCGATAACACCATTATCTCCACTATGTGGGTTAATACCTAATATTGCAATTTTTGGCTTTCTTACTCTGAAATCCTTCTTTAGCGTGTCTTCTATAATTCCTACTTTTTTTGTAATGAGTTCTGGAGTAATTACTTCGGCAACATTTTTTACAGGAACATGGTCTGTTAATAAACCAACCTTTAACTGGTCTGAAATCATTAACATTAAACTATTGCCTTCTAAAGTTTTGGCGAGGTAATCTGTATGCCCCGGAAAATTAAATTTTTCTGATTGAATTACATTCTTATTAATCGGCGCGGTTACCAAGGCGTCTATTTTATTTTCTTTTAAAGCTTCGGTTGCAGCTTCTAAAGATTTAAATGCATACTCTCCAATTTTTTTGTCTTCTTGCCCAAAATTTACTTTCACATTTTCTTTCCAAACATTTACTACATTAAATTTTCCATCGATTGCTTTTTCGGGACTGTCAATTCCTTGAATGTTTAAACTTAATTTATAGTGTCTTTTAAAGAATGTAAGTAATTTATTATTGGCAAAAACTACCGGTGTACAAAAATCTAACATGCGAGAGTCTTCAAAAGTTTTTAAAACTACTTCGCTACCAATTCCATTTAGATCGCCAATACTTATTCCTATACGTATTTTTTGTTCTTTTTTCATTTATAAAATTTTTGCAACTTTTAAAGAAACTATTTTTGTTGAGTTTTACTTGAATTATTTCAACAAAATTATCGCTATTTTTGCTCACTACAAATGTAATTAAATAATTGGCAACTATGTTTACAGGAATTATTGAAGAAATTGGGAAAGTTAGCGCTATTGATCAGGAGGGTGAAAACCTGCATATAAGTATTAATGCTAATTTTACTTCAGCTTTAAAAATTGATCAAAGTGTAGCCCATAATGGTGTGTGCTTAACAGTTGTTAATTTAGACGATTCTAACTACACTGTAACTGCCATTAAAGAAACTTTACAAAAAACCAACCTAGGAAAATTAAAGGTTGGCGATGCTGTAAATCTAGAACGCGGTATGAAAATGGGTGCAAGGCTTGATGGCCACATTGTGCAAGGACACGTAGATCAAACCGCTATTTGTAAAGCTATTGAGCCACAAGAGGGAAGTTACCTTTTTACTTTTTCTTATGACCACGCTCTGCAAAATGTAACGATAGAAAAAGGCTCTATTACCATAAATGGTGTTAGTTTAACTGTTGTAAATAGTAAGCTTAATGAGTTTAGTGTAGCTATTATTCCGTACACTTATGGGCATACTACGTTTCAGTTTTTAAAAGAAGGCGATACGGTTAATTTAGAATTTGATGTAATTGGAAAATATGTAAAACGGTTGCTGGAAGTACAAAATAAAGCTGAATAATATCATTTAATTAATAAGCTAAATTTTTAAATTTATAGTAATATGTCTTTTTTCAATAAAATAAAATGGGTTTTAGGGATTCTATTAGTTTTTGTACTCATTGTGATGACAAATTTAATTGATAGAAATAATTTTGTTAGGGTTAAAGATTCTGTTGAAACAATTTATAAAGACCGGCTAATTGTAAAAGATTATATTTTTGATTTTTCAAAATCTATTCAGCAAAAGGAAATTGCTTTAATTTTAAATGATTCTAGTTTTTTTACACAAAAAAATACAGCAGTTAATAATCATATAAATGGAATTATTAACCGTTATGAGCAAACAAAATTAACTGCAAAGGAAACTCGTGTTTTTAGAAATTTTAAAAATAATTTTCAAGATTTGGTTAACTCTGAAAGTTCATTATTAAAAACGGGGTTTGCTAATAAAGATAAATCGATTAGTTATATTTCTAACATTAAACAAAACCTTAATGAGTTATCTGAAATTCAACTGAAAGAAGGCAGCAGGCAAATGTCTATCAGTAAAAAAGCAGTTGATACCGTAGAGTTGTTTACCCAAATAGAAATTTATTTAATGATTTTTCTTGCCCTTGGCATTCAAATTATTGTAATGTACAATCCTAAAGAAAAATCATCACAAAAATAGTTCCTATAGAAATAAATATTGGTAAAAAATATTTTAACCCTTTAGAAAATTTAGATTTCCCCCAAATTACTAAAGAAAAAATTGGCAGTAAAAAAGTTGCTGCTACCGCTATAAGTGAAGTAAGTTCATAAATAGCCCCTAATACCACATAGTCATAGATATTTATAGTTTTTGTCACTAACCAATATAGCAAAAGTATTACCGAAACAAGAGTTAATATTTTTGGTATATTTTTCATTAGTTTTTTATTTCTAGAAACTGGTGAAGCTTTTTTACCAAAGCTTGATGCTGGGTGTTTAGTTTAGCGATTACCGCAATTATTGGAAACCCCTCTATATCTTTTACATCTAGACTTTTTTGGTCTACTTTTTCTGGTAATTTAGTATTGACTATTTTTATAATTTTTGAAGCTTCTTTATTCAATTCTGACAAACTTCCATTCTTTAAAAGTTCGCTGTCAGGGTTTAATTCAGTTTCTAAATTTTCATAATCACTTTCTAATTCTGAAATAATAGCTTCTTTTTGGGTCTTATATTCGTTCAAACTTATGCGTATAAAACGCATTTCTAACATTGCTTCTCTATTTGTCTCTTGTAAATTTTGTAAACTATCTATCGCCTTTTCTTCGGTCGCAATAGTTTTTTCGAGGTCTTTATTTATTTTAAAAAAAGCGCTTATTACTTCATTCTGACAAGCTACTGCAGCGAATGTAATTAAAAAAAGTAGGATTGTTTTTTTCATAAAGGTTAAATATAAGAACGCAAACTTAATCTTTTCTAACGATATTCTGGGTTTTCAAAGTTCCATCTTTTTCCCTTGTCCCAATCTTCTCTTGAATTTCCATAGGCAGGATAACCGTTTTGTTCTTTTAGCATTTTTGCTAAATGCAATAAATTGTAAGTTAAAAATGTAGTGTTTCGGTTTGTAAAATCATTGTTCTTTGCATCGGACTCTTCATCTAAATAACTTGGCCCCGGGCCAACTTCTCCAATCCACCCGCTATCGGCTTGTGGCGGTATTGAATAACCTACGTGTTGTAGCGAATAAAGTAAACCCATTGCACAGTGTTTTACACCATCTTCATTACCGGTAATAATGCATCCGCCTACTTTTCCGTAAAAAATATACTGTCCTTTTTTATTTGTTTTTCCGCTCATTGCATAAAGCCGCTCAATAAGTTTTTGAGCAATAGAAGATTTTTCGCCAAGCCAAATTGGGGTTCCTACTATTAAAATATCGGCTTTAAAAATGCGATCAAATAATTGAGGCCATTCATCTTTTTGCCAACCGTGCTCGGTCATATCAGGATAAACACCACTAGCTACTTCATGATCTACCAAGCGTATTTCATCAACTTCAACTTTTTCTTTCTTCATAATATTTTTAGAAAGATTCATTAATCCGGAAGTATGACTAGTTTCTGGAGATTTTTTTAATGTACAATTTACATAAACGGCTTTAAGCAGGCTAAAATCCATTGCAGACAATTTAGGTTATCGTTTTAAAGATAAGCTATTTGTCTAATTTTTAAAAAAAAGTACTTTTCTTAAAAAATACTGATGCCCTATATAATCTAAAAATAAAAAGCCTTACAAACATTCTATTTGTAAGGCTTTTTTAAGATAAAATTTGTGGTCCCACCTGGGCTCGAACCAGGGACCCCTTGATTATGAGTCAAGTGCTCTAACCAGCTGAGCTATAGGACCCGAAACGGTTGGCAAAAATATACAATAGATTTTTAGGAGACAACTATTTTTAGCTTAATTTTTTATCTCCTCGCAAAGTTCTACCAAAACACCATGAGAAGATTTTGGATGTAAAAATGCAACTCGTTTATTATCAGCACCTTTTTTGGGATTTTCATTTAAGACCGTAAATCCCTTTGCTTTTAATTCTTCTATTTCTTTTTCAATATCATCTACCGCAAAAGCAATATGGTGTATGCCTTCTCCTTTTTTATCAATAAATTTTGCAATCGGACTCTCAGGATTTGTTGCCGCTAATAATTCAATTTTACTTTCTCCGGCTCTAAAAAACGAAGTCAGCACGCCTTCACTCTCCACGCCTTCTTCTTTATAAGGCTCTTCGTTTAATAACTGACTGTATAATTTATTAGCTTCTTCTAAGTTTTTAACAGCAATACCTAAATGTTCTATTTTTTTCATCTAACTTTTTTTAAAGGTTTTGTATTATAAAAATAGGCTTAATTGTAAGAAATTTTCTATTTTTTGTTCTACAAAAATACCATAACTTTTAAAAAGGCTACTTTTGCACTATGGAAGAAACAAACAGACAAAAAAAAATTGGTGGGGTTTTACAAAAAGACCTTACCGATGTAATACAAGAAGAATTAAGAAAAGCAGGTGAAAACCGTGTAATAGTTTCGGTTTCTAAAGTTCGAGTAACAACAGATCTTTCTATTGCGAAAGCTTATATTAGTATTTTTCCGAATGAAAAAGCTAAACCGATTTTAGAAGAGTTAAAATCTATAAAATCTCAACTGAAGCATCAAATTGCACTACGCACAAAAAATCAGCTTCGAAAAATGCCCGATCTTTCCTTATTTCTAGATGATTCTTTAGAGCATATAGATTCGATTGAAAAGGCTGTAAAAGGAGATGAAGAAGAAGATCCTATTAAAAACCCAGATTTACTAGACAAACGCAAAAAGTCTTAAAATTGAATTTTTCGTATTACATCGCCAAGCGGTATTTGTTTACAAAAAGCAAAAACAACGCCATCAATATTATTACCATTATTGCGGGTATTGGTGTTTTTGCCGGTGCTTTGGCTTTGTTTATTGTACTTTCAGGTTTTTCGGGTTTAAAAGAATTTAGTCTTTCTTTTTCTAATGAATTTGATCCAGATTTAAAAGTACTACCAACTACCGGAAAAACATTTTCTCTATCTCAAGAAGAAAAGAACCGATTAAAAGAAATTTCGGGCATCAAAAATTATTCAAGTATAGTTGAAGAACGTGTATTGCTGAATTTTAATAAGAAAAACTTACCTGCTTTTATTAAAGGCATAGATGATAATTATCTGAATGTTAACCACGTAGACAGTGCTCTTATTGCCGGAACGTGGCTACATCAACAAGAAAAACAAGTTGTAATAGGAGCAAGCATTTCGCGTAAGCTTTCATTGGGCGTGATGGATTACAGCGGAATGTTAAAAATGATGGTTCCTCGCCCGGGAAAAGGACAAGTTATCGACCCGAGAAAAGCTTTTCATTCAGAAAAAGCGATGGTTATTGGGGTTTATAACATCAATGAAGAACTTAACGGAAAATATGTATTTACTCCACTAACGTTAGCGCAAGACTTATTAGAGCTCGATGAAAATAGTATTTCAGGTATAGAAATAGAACTTAAAAACACCGAGCAAGAAATTGCGGTTACTCAAGAGCTTCGTAAAATTTTTGATGAAGAAAATTTCAGTATTAAAAATAGAATGCAGTTAAATGATAAACTCTATAAAATGCTAAACACAGAAAATTTAGCGGTTTATCTAATTTTTACGTTGGTGCTAATTATTGCATTATTCAACGTGGGCGGAGCAATTGTTATGGCAATTTTAGACAAGCAACATAATATTAAAACACTTTTTAATTTAGGCGCTCGCGCTAAAGAAATAAAACGAATATTCTTTTTGCAAGGTTCACTTTTAACATTTATTGGTGGTGTGCTTGGTTTATTTGTAGGTTGGCTAATTATCTTTTTACAGCTAAAATTTGATCTGGTTATGATTACTCCTACTCTAGCTTATCCTGTAAAATTAGTAGCCGAAAATTTTGTAGTCGTCTTTTTTACAATTATGATTTTAGGCGTAAGTGCCTCCTATATTGGGGCAACTCGGGTTGGAAAAATTCTAAGAGATTAAGAATTTATAAATTCAAATTCTCTTCAGATTCTTTTTTTATATGCCTTAAAACCCTCTTATGAATTCTGTGAATAATAAAGTCTGACCAGGACTTCCAATAAAACTCAGGTGAAATTGAAACTTTATACCAAGTAGTTCCTTCTATTTCTGTTTTATTACTATTTATTTTTTTTAGTTTAAATTGTCCTTTGTAAGACTTAAAATAACCTTCTAGATGTGGTGGGTGAACTTCATAAAATGGATTTATTTCATTCATCGGTATAGGTTGTTCTTTTACATCGAACTGAAGCAAAGTTGGTTTATTCCAAGTTGTAATTGGCTCAACAAAACTTCCGGTCGTAAAATTACAATATCTAACTGCTCCTACTCCATTTCCTTTAATTTCAGCATCAACTGGATATGAAATTCCTGTTTTAAATATCCAATCTTCAGGCTCTTCGAGTTTATCAAATTGAATTACATTTTCCCAGACTTTCTCTATAGGAGCATCAATAACAATTTTTGTTTTAACAGGAGTTAATTCAGCTGGTAAATTAATATAATCAAAACTCATAAAGCCTAAGCACAAAATAACAAGAAGAGAATTTACTATTTTCGATTTTAAAAATTTTCTTTCAGAAATTATAAAGCCAATATAAGATCCCAACCAAATGCTCAATAACAGCAACGGACTTGCCATTATAACACAAATAAGTCCTTCAATTGCTAAAACAAAAAGTAGCAAAATAGTGCAAAGTGCTGTGAAAAAACTTAATTTATATGCCTGAGCTTTCGTAACCTTTTTTCTTATACCAAAAATATAAGGTGGTAAAAAACCTATAAGAAAAGGTATCAAAATAAATAATAACCAACCATAACTTTCAAAAAGATAAATAGATAAATAACCAAGAGCATAAGTACTAATTATCGTAATTAGAATTGAAACTATACCCGCTCTAGTCCAAATTTCCCGCATTTATCAATATATAAAGTTATAATTTTATTAAAGCTCTGAACACTACCTACTAAAAACAAAATCACCAAACTCTTGTTCAACCTCATCAAAGGCAGCAAAAACATCGGCAGCATCGTCGCTGGTCACCATTTTCATGCGGTATTCTTTAAAATGTGGTATTCCTTTAAAGTAATTAGTATAGTGACGACGCGTTTCAAAAACACCAAGCTTCTCTCCTTTCCAATCGATTGCCATTTGCAAGTGTCTTCTAGCGGCTTCTACGCGTTCTATCATTGTTGGCGGATCTAAATGCTCACCGGTTTCAATATAATGCTTCACTTCTCTAAAAAACCAAGGGTAACCAATACAAGCTCGACCAATCATTGCGCCGTCTAATCCGTATTTATCACGCATTTCTACTGCACGTTCAGGGGAATTTACATCTCCATTACCAAAAACAGGAATGTGCATACGTGGGTTGTTTTTTACCTCAGCAATCGGATTCCAATCGGCATCGCCCTTGTACATTTGTACACGTGTTCTGCCGTGAATAGAAATTGCCTGGCAACCAACATCTTGCAAACGTTCAGCAACTTCTACAATTTTAATTGAATCGTTATCCCAACCTAATCTGGTTTTAACTGTAACGGGAAGTTTGGTATGTTTTACCATCGCTTCGGTTAAGGAAACCATCTTGTCGATATCTTTTAGAATTCCGGCACCGGCTCCTTTAGAAACCACTTTTTTTACCGGACATCCAAAGTTTATATCAATAATGTCGGGCCCTGATTTTTCAACGATTTCTACCGATTCCAGCATTGCTTCTAGATCGGCTCCAAAAATTTGAATTCCAATAGGGCGTTCTTTTTCGTAAATATCTAGCTTCATTACGCTTTTTGCAGCATCACGTATTAAGCCTTCAGAAGAGATAAATTCTGTATACATCACATCGGCACCTTGCTCTTTGCATAATGCTCTAAAAGGAGGATCGCTCACATCTTCCATTGGTGCTAACAATAATGGAAATTCGCCTACATCTATATCGCCTATTTTTGCCAAATCAATTTATTTTAGACCGCAAAATTAATAAATAAACAGCGAATAATATTTTTTTCAAGTATCGAACTCTTAATTTATGCGTTCGCGTTCTTTAGAGTCTATAGTTTTTTGGTTGCTCTTTAGTTTAAAATTACCGAAATTATAGGTGAAACCTAAACGGAAATATCTGTTTTCCGGTAGAGCATAAAAACCATTATCTTGGTTTAAATAATCTGAACGAAGCCAAGTTGCTTGTTGATTTAAAATATCGGCTACATGCATAGAAACCTCTGCTCTACCGTTCCAAAATGTTTTTCGTAAACCTAAAGAAATACTTGAAATTTCTTCCATTAAATAAGAACCTTGAATAAAGGAAGAAAAATATAAGAAGCTTACATCAGCAGAAAAAGTTTTGTCTTTTGTGAATTTAAAATTGTTATAAACCGAAGCATAAAAACCATCGGTTTTATTAGTCACTTGTTGATTATTGCTTTCTATAGCTAAAAAGTTTCATCTTCATAGTAAACCGATAAAATTGCCTGTGCGTACCACCATTTTTTGATGGATCTTCTATGTAAAAATTCCACTCCGTACGAATTACTTTCTAATACATTGGCATAAATAGAGCGTAAATTTAGCTGTTCGTTATCTTGAAAAACCAGTTGAGTTGCATTATTGCCGTTGTCACGATAATAAAAATCAAAAATATATGCATTTTTAAACGTGTAATTTAAATTGAAATTATTACTGATAGCTGCACTTAAATTAGGATTTCCCGATTGAAAATTATTTTCATTTAAAAAATACCGAAACGGATTTAAACTTTTATAACGAGGTCTTTTTATTTTTCTTCCGTAATCAAATGAAAATTCGTGGTCTTTAGAAAGCTTATATTTTATATGCAAGTTAGGAAAGAGCTCAACATAATCTCTTTTGGTTACTTGTTCTGTTCCGGTTGAATGTCCTTCTCTATGTGTGTCTTCTATTCTTAATCCAAAGGTTAAACCAAATTTATCCCAGTTTCTACTTCCTTCAGCATAAAAAGCAGTAATATATTCATGGTAATCAAACTCATCAAGCAGAGGAACTTCCTGAAAGCTTGATGCTGTAGTATTCACATCGAAAAACTCAAGTTTACTATTAGAGTCAATTCTAGATATTTTAGCACCGGTATTGAAATCTACATCTCCTATTTTTGTCTGAAAATCCGCTTGAAGAGCGTAAATATTTATCTTTTGATATGCTTCTGTATTAAAAGAGTTCTCATTAATTAACATTCCAGAAGGTAAAAAATAATCTGTTAAAACATCTTGTTTTTTATCCTGATGGTAATAGGTAAAATGTGCATCTACCGATAGTTTGGTTATTTCTTCATCAAAAAAATGAACGTATTTTATATTAGTAGCAGAATTTAGCATATCGTTATCTAAATTACTTCTCGTACTAAAAGTAGAATCTAACTGTTTTTGGTTATTAAAAATTTTAGTTTCCACTTCATTAAAAACATCTTCATTTGGAGAAAACAATATATTGCTATTTAGACTTATTGTGTTAGATTTATTAATCTCATAATCTAAAATAGCGTGTGCGTTTTGCGATACACTTCTTGTGGTTTTATCAAAATCTGTTTGCCAAGTTGAAAAAACTTCATCTTGTAGATTGATGTAATTGATATAACTCGTATCGGTCTTAAATTTCTTTAGCGGATTTATACTATAATTTATAAAGAAATTAAACTTCTTAGTACGATAGTAATGGCTTGTTCCTACTTGATATTTTGCATAAATCCCTTGAGAATAATTTTTATAAATGCTTCCTTTATAAGTTGGCAATAAAACCTTAGAAGTAATAATGTTTAAAATTGGACCATCTTCTGCATCATATTTTGCTGAAGGGTTATGTATCACTTCAATAGATCTAATATTTTCTGCAGAATAACTTTCTAACAACTGCTTTCGTTCTGTTGTAGAAAGATATACTTTCTGACTGTTTATATAAATAGTTGCTTGTTGATTTCTTACTAGTAAATCATTTTGAACGCTTATAACTCCGGGGGTTTGTTTAAGTAAGCTCCATGTATTCCCTGAAGATAAACTTGTATTCTCTACATTAAAAATAAGCTTGCCATCTTCTTTCCTAATATTAGGTTGTTTTATTTCTATTTGAACTTCAGATAAATGAGATTGATTTGTTGATAACACTATTGGGTTTAAAATTGTATCCTCAAGCAAATCTATTTGTAATTCTTCTTTCGTGAAACCCATAAAGCTAACATGAAGGACATAGCTTCCCCTAGGGATATCTTCAAAAATAAAGTCCCCCGATTTATTAGAAATCGTGCCTTGAATAAAGTCTGTATTTTCAGCAGAAAATAAACTTAAATTCACATATTCTAGTACCCGTTTATCTTTACCCAATACTTTCCCTGAAATGGAATGTTGAGCATGTAGCATAAAAGGAAAAAGAATTAAAATAAATAGTATTTTTCTAGTCAATAATCTAAAAATTGCTAAGCTGGTTTTCTCTTTGCAATGCAAGATAGCATAAACTTACCAAATAGAATATCAATTTTCCTTTTCAAAAAGCTATATTTGCAACAAATTTTCTCTTGAGTGGCTTAAAATGAGAATCTTATAAAAAAAGCCCTTAAGATTTTAACAACTGAAGTTGAGATATATATGAAGCATATCCGAAATTTTTGCATAATTGCCCATATTGATCATGGTAAAAGTACCTTAGCCGACAGATTATTAGATTTCACAGGTTCTGTTACCGATCGGGAAAAGCAAGAACAATTATTAGATAGTATGGACTTAGAACGTGAACGTGGAATCACTATTAAAAGTCACGCTATTCAAATGAATTTTCCATACAACGGAGAAGAATATACATTAAACTTAATAGACACGCCAGGACACGTAGATTTTTCTTACGAAGTTTCTAGATCTATAGCCGCTTGCGAAGGTGCTTTGCTAGTTGTTGATGCTGCACAAAGCATACAAGCACAAACTATTTCTAATCTTTATTTGGCATTAGAAAATGATTTAGAGATAATCCCAGTTTTAAATAAAGTAGATTTACCTAGCGCTAATCCAGAAGAAGTTACAGATGATATTGTTGATCTTTTAGGCTGCGAACGAGACGAAATTATTCCTGCCAGCGCAAAAACCGGTTTAGGAATAGATGAAATTTTAGCCGCCATTATTCAACGTGTTCCTGCTCCCTCAGGAAAAGTAGATGCGCCCCTACGTGCTTTAATTTTTGATTCAGTTTACAATCCTTTTAGAGGTGTAGAAACCTTTTTTAGAGTAATTAATGGAAGTATAAAAAAAGGACAACAGATTAAGTTTGTTAACACTAATAAAAGTTATACAGCTGATGAAGTTGGTACATTAAAGCTGAAACAATTTCCCCAAAAAGAAATTAAAACCGGTGATGTTGGGTATTTAATTACAGGAATTAAAGACGCACGCGAAGTAAAAGTAGGAGATACAATTACCGATGCCCAAAACCCCACCACAGAAGCTGTCGCAGGATTTGAAGATGTAAAACCTATGGTTTTTGCAGGAATCTATCCTGTTGATACCGAAGATTATGAAGAGCTTCGTTCTTGTATGGAAAAGCTACAACTAAACGATGCTTCATTGGTTTTTCAACCTGAAAGCTCCGCAGCATTAGGCTTTGGTTTTCGTTGTGGGTTTTTAGGAATGCTTCACCTAGAAATTATTCAAGAGCGCTTAGAACGTGAGTTTGATATGACCGTAATTACTACGGTTCCTAACGTTTCTTACTATGCTTTTACTAATAAAGAACCAGACGAAATTCTACTGGTTAATAACCCGTCTGACCTTCCTGAACCTTCAAAACTTGATCGTGTAGAAGAGCCTTTTATTAAAGCCACTATAATTACAAAAGCAGATTTTGTTGGCCCCGTAATGTCTTTATGTATTGAAAAACGAGGAGAAATTGTTAATCAAACTTATTTAACAACAGAACGAGTAGAGCTTACTTTTAATATGCCGCTAGCTGAAATTGTATTTGATTTTTATGATCGTTTAAAAACCGTATCTAAAGGTTACGCTTCTTTTGATTATGCTCCAATCGGTATGAAGCCGTCTAAATTAGTAAAAGTTGATGTTTTGCTTAACGGAAATACTGTAGATGCTTTATCTGCATTATTACACGTGGATAATGCTTACGACATTGGGAAAAAGATGTGTGAAAAACTAAAAGAGCTTATTCCGCGTCAACAATTTGATATTCCAATTCAAGCTGCCATCGGTGCAAAAATTATCGCTCGAGAAACCGTAAAAGCTTTACGAAAAGATGTAACAGCAAAATGTTACGGTGGAGATATTTCTAGAAAACGTAAGCTGTTAGAAAAACAGAAAAAAGGAAAGAAACGTATGCGCCAAGTTGGTAATGTAGAAATTCCGCAAGAAGCATTTATGGCTGTTTTAAAATTAAATGATTAAAAAAAAACCTCCAAATTTGGAGGTTTTTTCATAATATGTTTATTAGTTATTGACGTTCTAAAGTAATTTCTAAATCAACTTCTGCATCCAAGCCTGGCATACCAGCATTTGGCATTGCATAATCGTCCATCGTTAATTTTAGTGTTGTATCATTTAATACTTCTATAGTAGAAACTCCTGTTTCCCCACTCTCATCATCAGTTGTAGAGAACTCATTTCCATTACGCTCCCAAGTACCAGTTCCTAGAAAATCAGACATGGTTACTTCATCTGTAATATCTTGCCCCATTCCACTAACTGTAAGTTCAATAGTATAACTGCCTGAACTTTCATATGTTTGATCTTCATTAATCATTACTACATAATCATCAAAAGAAACAGACTGTCCAGTAAAGTTTAAAGTAATTGTTTGTCCTCCTGCACTACTTGTAGATTCTCCTTCGTAATAAACATCTGTAGGTTCCCAAGTACCTGTTAAGTCAGCTGATTGATCGATCCCTCCGTTATCTCCTCCATCGTCATCACTTGAACAAGATCCAAATGTTAGCGCTCCTACGGCAATAGCCATTAACATAAATTTTTTCATAATAGATTTAAATTTTATTAGTTTGCGGCTAATATAGTTTTTTTTGACAAAAATTTATTTATTTTATTAATATTTTTTTAACATAAAGCACATCCTTTATTGTTGATCTTATAAATCGATTATTATGGCAGGACATAGTAAATGGGCAAATATTAAACACAGAAAAGGAGCCCAAGACAAAAAAAGAGCAAAACAATTTACACGAGCTATTAAAGATATTAGTGTAGCCGTAAAAGAAGGTGGTGGACCAGATCCTGAATCTAACCCAAGCCTTAGAAACGCCATTGCAAATGCAAAAGGTGTGAATATGCCAAAAGACACCATAGAAAGAGCCGTTAAAAAAGCAAGTGGTGCAGATGCCGAAAATTACGAATCCGTTACTTTTGAAGGTTATGGCCCACACGGAATTGCTATTTATGTAGAGTGTACCACAGATAATACCAATAGAACGGTTGCTTCGGTACGCTCTATATTTTCAAAAAATGGAGGTAGCTTAGGCACCAATGGTTCTTTAGAATTTTTATTTGATAGAAAAGGAGTTTTTGTTATTGAAAAAGAAAAACTGAATCGTTCTATTGAAGAATTGGAACTTGAACTTATTGAAGCTGGAGCGGAATCTTTTGATAATGAAGAAGATTTTTTAACAATTTACACCGAATTCATAGACTATGGGAAAATGTCTGAAGCTTTAGAAAAATTATCTATTGAAGTTAAAAATTCTGAATTACAGCGAATTCCTCTCAACACAACAAAACTTCCTTTAGAAGATGCAAAGCAAATCGTTTCACTAATAGATAAGTTTGAAGATGATGACGATGTACAAAACGTATTTCACAGCTTAGAACTTACCCCCGAACTTCTAAAATCTATAGGGGAAGAAGATTAATTATCTTCTTCCTTTTGTTTTTGATCCGTATCGGCAACCGTACTTTCTAAATCGGTTTCTTCTTCATTTTCGTCTAGCTCTAATGTTTTTCCTAAATAAACAAGCATAAAGCCTTCTTCAATATCAACTTCTTGACTATTTGAAGGGATTATGCTTAAATCTCCTTGATTATCTTTTACAAATAATGGAATAATCTCAGGATCGGTTTTAGTAATTTCAATTAATCCGCTATAATGTTCCTGTGAATTAATTTTTATCTCTTGAATTACAGGATATTTTCGAGCTACCTCAGTCAACTTTATATAATCATCTGTATGCGAAAATAGGCCTTCTTTTGGGTTGTTTTCAGGATCAGACATTTCATCTGAAGAAACCACTCTAAACGATCCATTTTCACCAAAATGCTTTTGAAACTTTTCAATCGCCATATTATTGATATCTGAGTTTCCGGTGAGCGCCATTAGATACCCAACGTCATTAAGCTCGATATTATTTGATAAATCATCTTCATAAACACTTCCTTGAATGGCCTCTAGACCTAATTCTTTTGCCTTTTTAATATTAGTTCGGTTATTATCAACAAGGACTACGTGTCGTTTATTCTTTTTCAAATAGGTTGCAATTAACCTTGATATTGACGAAGCTCCAACAATTAAAATCCCTTCAGAATTTTTGAGAAAAACACCTACTAATTGCGCAAATAAACGAGCGGTTGTTGCATTTAATAAAACGGTTCCTAAAACCACCATAAAAACCAAGGGGGTAATATATTCTGCTCCATCTACACCTTGACTCGCCAGTTTTAAACCGAATAAAGAAGCTATACCAGCTGCAACAATACCGCGCGGTCCTACCCAGCTGATAAATAGTTTTTCATTAAATTGTAAAGAAGAATTAAAACTACTTATAAAAACTCCTAAAGGGCGAACTAAAAATACAACAGTAGCAAAAAGTATAAGTGCATTCCAGTTATACACCAATAATAAATCGTCTATATTAATATTTGCTGCCAGTAAAATGAATAAAATTGAAATAAGCAGAACACTAAGTGATTCTTTAAAGTATAAGAGTTCTTTAATATTTGGGAGATTAATATTTCCTAATACCATCCCCATAATAACGACAGCTAATAATCCACTCTCGTGTGCAAAAACATCAGACAATACAAAAACACCTAAAACTGTTGCAAGGGTAAATACGTTTAATAAATAATGAGGAATCACATTTTTCTTAATACAAAATGCCAAAGCGTGAGCAAAAGTAAAACCAAAGGTAAAACCGAATAAAACAATTTTTCCAAAACCTATTAAGGCGGTTTGTGTGAACTCTTTTCCTTCTCCGGCGCTAATAAATTCAAACACCAAAACGGCTACTAAAGCTCCAATTGGATCGATTAAAATTCCTTCCCATTTTAAAATTGCCGAAACATCTTTTTTAAGCGGGATATTTCTTAAAATAGGTGTAATTACTGTAGGGCCGGTAACTATAATCAGTGCTGCAAAAAGAAAAGATATTTGCCAAGAAAGGTCAAAAATAAAATGAGCAGCAATTCCTGCTCCAATAAAGGTAATGATAACGGCTACGGTAATCAGTTTTACAATTACAGGACCAACATTAAGTACTTCTCCACGTCTCAAAGTGAGCCCTCCTTCAAAAAGAATAATACTAATAGCCAAGGAAACAAAATAGAACAAGCTCTCGCCGGGAAACAATCCTGAATCTCCGTTCCAAATTGGCTCTATTAATTTACCTCCGTCTTCGGTAAATAATGTAGCAATTGGACCAACGGCTAAACCAATAAGAATTAAAGGTAAAATTGCTGGGATTTTAAATTTCCAAGCAACCCATTGGGCTAATATTCCTAAAATTATGATTCCGGCTAGTTCTAACATCAATCGTAAATTTACTGCAAAATAACTTCTTTTGTACAAAAAAAAACTTTTTTCGATAAAAGCTTTCTATAAAATCATTTTCATTAACAAACTATTGTTAAAACACTATAAAGCTGAGCTTAAAAAAATTCATTTTGTTATTTTGCGTCGTTAAATTTGAATTTAAACTCAATTATATGACGTTACATCCAATAGAAGCAGGAAATTTTAAACTCGATGGTGGAGCCATGTTTGGTGTAGTTCCTAAAACATTATGGACAAGAACTAACCCTGCTGATGAAAATAATATGATTGATATTGCTGCCCGTTGTTTATTAATTGAAGAAGGTGATAAACTTACCTTAATAGATAATGGTTTAGGTGATAAACAAAGCGAAAAATTTTTTAAACACTACCACCGCTGGGGTGATCATTCTTTAGACAAATCTTTACAAGAAAAAGGATTTCATCGAGATGATATTACCGATGTTTTTTTAACCCACCTGCATTTTGATCATTGTGGCGGAAGCGTACAATGGAACAAAGACCGAACAGGTTATGAACCTGCCTTTAAAAATGCTAAATTCTGGACCAATGAAGAACATTGGAAGTGGGCAATCCAACCTAACGCTCGAGAAAAAGCCTCTTTTCTTAAAGAAAATTTACTTCCGATGGAAGAAAGCGGTCAATTAAATTTTTTAGATCGAAATGAAAAAGGCTCAAATTTCTACGATTATTTTAATTTTGGCGTTTTATTTGTAGACGGTCATACCGATAAACAAATGATTCCTCATATCAGTTACAAAGGAAAAACAATTGTTTTTATGGCTGACTTATTACCTACTGCGGGTCACGTACCATTACCCTACGTAATGGGTTATGATACTAGACCTTTATTAACCTTAGCAGAAAAGCGTGCGTTTTTAGACAAAGCAGCTGATGAAGGCTTTTACTTATTTTTAGAACACGATGCTCATAATGAGCTCATAACGCTAAAACATACAGAAAAAGGCGTTAGACACGATAAAACCTATACATTTAACGAAGTATTTAATTCATAACAAATCAAATGAAAAGAAGATTTATTAAACCTACATTCGCTGCCCTTATTGCAGCAGTTTTTGCGGCATCTTGTGGAACTACCGGTCCGGTACTTACCTCAACTCCTATTGAAAATATCGATCAACAACCTTTAAAAAACTCTGCTTTAAGCGATACAGAATTAAAAGGTTGGGGAGGAGCTGATTTAAAAAAAGACACTATTCCTGGAATGAGTGTTCAAAAAGCTTACGATGAAATTTTAAATAACTACCAAGGAAAAACAGTAATCGTTGGTGTTATTGATAGTGGTGTAGATATAGAGCACGAAGATTTAAAAAATGTTATTTGGACCAATGAAGATGAAGTTCCTGGAAACGGAATTGACGATGACAAAAACGGTTATGTAGATGACATTCACGGATGGAACTTTTTAGGAGACGCTGTAAAAGAAAATATGCAGTTTGTAAGAATCCTTAAAAAGCTTAAGCCTAAATATGAAGGAAAATCTGCTTCAGAAATAAGTGAAGCAAATAAAGAAGAGTTTGAGCTTTATACCAAAGCACAAGAAGAATTCAACAAGGAGTATAATGATGTTCTTAAAAATAAGAACTATTACACACAACTTCAGCAACAAGTTAATGCTGCCCAAAATGCTGTTAGTACAAAATTAGGTAAAGAAGATTTTACCAAAGAAGAACTTGCAGAAATGGAAGCAGACACGCAAGAGTTAAAGCAGTCTAAAGCTTTTTTAATGCAAATCTTTAATAATACGGATGATCTTGCTGAAGTAGACAAACAATTATCTAGCGGAATCGAATATTTTCAAGGGAGATTAGATTCTCACTTAAATATGGAGCTAGACGGCAGAAAAACAGGTGATGATGTAGATGATTTAACCGATACAGATTATGGAAATAATGATGTAGATGGTCCAGATCCTAAAAAGGAAGATGCAAAGCACGGTACGCACGTTGCAGGAATTATCGCGGCAGAACGTAATAACGGTATCGGGATGAATGGTGTTGCTAAAAATGTAGAAATTATGGCTGTTCGTGCAGTTCCAGATGGCGATGAGTACGATAAAGATATTGCCCTTGCAATTCGTTATGCAGTCGATAACGGAGCAAAAGTAATTAACACAAGCTTTGGAAAGTATTTTTCTACACATCCAGAATGGGTGATCGATGCTATTAAATATGCTGCCAAAAAAGATGTTCTTATTGTAAATGCTGCCGGAAACGATGGTTTAGACCTAGATGGAAATCGCGTTTATCCAAATGATCAAGACCCGGTAAATACTGCAGAAATTTCTGATAATTTCTTAACGGTTGGTGCTTCAAATTATGAATATGGTTCAGGTTTAGTGGCTACATTTTCTAACTATGGAAAAACCAATGTAGATGTATTTGCACCAGGAACTAAAATTTGGTCAACTACGCCATTAGATAGTTATGAGTATTTACAAGGAACTTCTATGGCTTCTCCTGCAGTTGCCGGAGTTGCAGCTTTAATTCGTTCATACTATCCAAAATTAAGTGCCGCTGAGGTAAAAGAAGTTATCATGAAAAGTGGGTTAAGCACAACTGCAGATGTTATGGTTGCAGGAGATGCTGAAGATGTTAGACCATTCAACAATCTTTCTACTTCAGGAAAAATGGTAAACTTGTACAATGCCTTAATTATGGCAAGCAAAATGTAATTTTTATGAATTTTATTAAAAGTAGTCTTCTATTTATTACAATCATTTCAGTTGTTTCTTGCGGAACAACTGAAATGACTACCACTAATGGAAATCAATATACTAAATCTAATTATTGGCAACAACACGTAGATTATTCCATGGCGGTAGATGTAAACGTCAATAATTATCAATATACCGGAACGCAAGAATTAGTTTATTCTAACAACAGTCCTGACACGCTTCGTCAAGTTTTTTATCATCTATATTTCAACGCTTTCCAACCGGGAAGTCAGATGGATGTTCGTTCGAGAACTATTCAAGATCCAGATAGTAGAGTTGGTGATAGAATCAGTAAACTTTCTCCGGAAGAAATTGGTTATTTAAAAGTGAATAAGTTAACACAAGACAATAAAAATTTAAGCTATAAAGTTGCCGGAACTGTTTTGCAAGTAACTTTAGACAAACCTATTTTACCGGGTGAAAAAACGACTTTCAATATGAATTTTGAAGGTCAAGTACCTGAGCAAATTCGTCGTTCAGGAAGAAATAATGAAGAAGGTGTTGCTTTATCGATGACGCAATGGTATCCTAAATTAGCCGAATACGATTTTGAAGGTTGGCACGCCGATCAATATATTGGTCGCGAATTTCACGGTGTTTGGGGAGATTTTGATGTAAAAATCAGCATTGATAAAGATTATATTTTAGGCGGTACAGGTTATTTACAAAATCCTAATGAAATTGGTTACGGTTACCAAGATGAAGGAAAAGAAGTAACTCCATCTGGAGAAAAGTTAACCTGGCATTTTAAAGCACCAAAAGTACACGATTTTACTTGGGCAGCAGATCCGGAATTTGTGCATACCAAACGTACTGCGAAAGATGGCACGGTACTTCACTTTTTATATAAAGACAATCCATCTTACGAAGATGAAAATAACTTTACCGAGAATTGGGAAAACTTACCTGAAAAAACAGAGGAGTTGTTATTGTACTTTAATGAGCACATAGGTCAATATCCGTACGATCAGTATTCTGTAATTCAAGGAGGCGATGGCGGAATGGAATATGGAATGTGTACACTTATTACCGGAAACAGAACTTTTGGTAGTTTAGTTGGTGTAACCGCCCACGAAATGGCACATTCTTGGTTTCAGTTCTTATTGGCAACCAATGAAGCTAAACACGAGTGGATGGACGAAGGTTTTACCACCTACATTTCTAGTTTAGCAGAAAATGAAGTTATGAATAACAATAAAGAACGTCCACTTTCAAATTCATACCGCGGTTATTTTTATATGGCCAATTCAGGTAAAGAGCAGCCGCAAACTACCTATGCAGATCGTTATGAAACCAATCAAAATTATGGAATTACTGCCTACGCAAAAGGTTCGGTTTTTTTACGTCAGTTAGAATATGTAATTGGGAAGGAAAATGTTGCTAAAACCCTAAAACGTTATTTTTACGATTGGAAATTTAAACACCCTACGCCAAATGATTTTATTCGCGTAGCCGAAAAAGTTTCCGGAGCGCAATTAGATTGGTATTTAACCGATTGGACAAAAACTACCAACACTATAGATTACGCTATAAAAAATGTTGTTGCTGAAGGAAACAATACGAAAGTAACCTTAGAGCGCATCGGATTAATGCCAATGCCAATTGATTTAGAAGTTACCTATACCAATGGTGAAGTTAAACAATTTTATATTCCATTAACAATGATGTACTGGCAAAAACAAAATGCCGGAGAAATCTTAAATGATTGGCCTTGGGCTTATCCTTCAAAAACTATAGAATTATTGACTGGAAAAGAAAATATTTCTAAAATTGAAATAGACCCTTCACAAAAAATGGCTGATGTAAACCGAGATAATAACGTTTACAATAAATAGCATTTTTTTTAAAAATTGATAAACCCCGCAAAATTGCGGGGTTTTTTTATCTTTACCCTATGGAACAAAGCTTCGGAAAACAAGAAAAACTCAAGAGCAAAATTTTTATCGGTCAATTATTTGAAGAAGGAAAACAACTTAAAAAATACCCGATAAAATTAATCTACGTTCCTATTCCTTCCACAGAAAAAAAACATCAAGTTGGGGTTTCTGTTCCAAAAAGAGGCTTTAAAAATGCGGTAGATCGCAATTACTTAAAACGATTATTACGAGAGGCTTACCGAAAAAATAAGTATCTTGTAGCTTCCGCTGAAAAAAGCTACGCCTTAATGTTTATTTATCTAGGAAAAGAAAAAAAAGAATTTTCCGTTATAGAAAAACAGATGCAAAAATTATTGAACGAATTAGCAACGAAAGTATCCTAATATGAAGATGAAGAAGCGAATTTTACTCCCATTACTTGCCGTTGGAATATTTTTTTCGACTACAAGTTACAAATCAGATTTTTTTGAAATCGCCAAACAGATTGAAATTTTCACGACCTTGTTTAAAGAATTAAACATGAATTATGTGGATGAAACCAATCCAGCAGAACTTATGGATACGGCAATTACAGCGATGCTGGAAGATTTAGATCCGTACACTAAATTTTGGAACGAACAAGAAGTAGAACAAGCCCGCATTCAAAATTCTGGCGATTACACAGGAATTGGTGCTTCTGTAGAAACGCGTGAAGAAAAAATAACTATTGTTGAACCTTACAAAAATTACCCGGCAGATAAAGCCGGTTTAAAAGCCGGAGATGAAATTATTAAAATTGGAGATATAAATGTTTCAGATTTTAATGAAGACGCAGGAGAATTGTTAAAAGGAGCTCCGGGAACTTCTGTAGATTTAACGTTTAAAAGACAAGGAGAAGTAAAAAAAACTACCTTAAAACGTGAAGCTGTAGAATTAAATGCCGTTCCATTTTATAAATTAATGGACGGTAAAATCGGATATATTGTACTTTCAAAATTTACTCGAACCGCTTCAACTGAAGTTGCTAAAGCTTTACAAGAACTAAAAAAAGAAGGCGCCGAAAAAATTGTTTTAGATCTCCGCGGAAATCCGGGTGGTTTACTTTCAGAAGCTGTTAATTTAACCAATCTTTTTGTAGCCAAGGGAGAAACTATAGTTACCACAAAATCTGTCATTGAAAAATATAACAAAGCCTATCAAACACAGCGCGACCCAATAGATACACAAATTCCGCTTGCGGTATTAATCAACGGGAAAAGTGCTTCGGCCAGTGAAATTGTTTCCGGAAGTTTACAAGATCTAGACCGCGCGGTGATTATTGGCGCCAGAAGTTTTGGAAAAGGTTTGGTACAACGTCCTAAAAAATTAACCTACGGGACGCAATTTAAAGTAACCATATCTCGCTATTACACACCAAGCGGAAGATGTATTCAGGCCTTAGATTATTGGCATCGTGATGAACAAGGAAACGCAACCAGAACGCGCGAAGAAGATTATAATGAATTTACAACTCGTGGTGGAAGAAAAGTTTACGATGGTGGCGGAATTTTACCTGATATTAGCCTAGAAACTTCTGCTTACAGCGGTATAACCAACGCACTTTTAGAAGAAAATGCCATTTTTGATTTTGCAACCAATTATTATTATAACAATAAAGTAGAAAATTTAAACGATTTTAAATTTAGTAACAGCGATTATCAAGATTTTAAGAATTTTTTAGAAGAGACTAATTTTACTTACGAAACCAAAACTGAAAAAGAATTAAAAAAAGCACTTAAAACAGCAAAAGGTGAAGGTTTTAAGGAAGAAATTGCAAGTGAATATAAAGATTTATTAGCATCAATTTCAAAGGCTAAAAAAGAAGATTTAGAAGAAAAAAAGCCAGAAATTGAAAGCTTGTTAACCGATGAGATTTTAAAGCGTTATTTTTACGAAGAAGGTTTGTATACCTATTATTTAACGCATAATCCTGAAATTTTAGAGGCTAAAAAAGTTTTAAATAATTCCACTAAATATCAGCAAATTTTAAGCAAGTAATCAATGAAAATTTCTTTTCAAACCAAAGCAGAAAGCAATAAGCAACAACAAGCGGCATTTTCAAAATTAACGCCTGTAGAACGTTTTTATGCATTTTTGGAATTGAGTTTTCGTTTAAAAGATTTTCCGCAAAAAAATAAACCAAAAAAATCTTCAGAAAATTTTGTAATCAAAATTACCGATGAAACATTTATGGAAAAATAAAATCAACCGTTTTATTGAACTTTGTCAAAAAAACAGAGTAAGAATGGTAATGGTTGGCGGTGGTGCAGTTAATTTTCACGGCTATCAACGTCATTCTGCAGATGTTGATTTTTGGATTGAAACTACAGATGCTAATTTTCAAAATCTAGTAAGTGTTTTTAAAGAAATGAATTATGATATAGATGATTTTCCTGATGAAGTTAAAAATAAACAGAAAAATATATCGGTTAAATTCTCACCAAGTGATTTAAATTTAGAGTTAATTACTAATTTTTCTTCCTTTAAAACTTTTAATGAAGCTTATAAAAACAGTGAAATTGTTGAAGTTGACGGTCATAAACTTTTAAAGTGGCGTGTTTTATCTTATGATGATTTAATAGAAAGTAAACTTAGAGCACGACGCCCTAAAGATTTACTAGATGTACAACAACTTAAAGAAATAAAAAACACCAAAAATTAATTCAAAAAATCTATTACAATATCAAGGTTTTATAAAAACACCTTCGCTTTGGAAAGGTGATTTTTTAGGCTTAAATTCGTTTGAATTAGCAGAAAATAGTACAAAAAAACTACTGCCTGAAAATATTCAATTACCCGAAAATTTAGTCTTAGGAAAACGCGCTGAACGCTTTTTTGCTGAAGCGATATCGCAAACAAATAGCTATGAAATTATTGCTGAAAATATTCAAATAATTCACGAAAAGCAGACGCTTGGCGAATTTGATTTTTTTTTGAAAGAAACCCATTGCGAACAAATTTTTCATGTAGAATTAGTATATAAATTTTATGTGTACGACCCTTCTATTGAAAATGAACTAAACCGTTGGATTGGCCCGAACAGAAAAGATAGTTTAGTTAGAAAAATTAATCACTTAAAAAACCATCAACTGCCGTTGCTGTTTCGCGAAGAAAGTTTAGCTTCTCTGAAAGAATTAAAATTATCACCTAAAAAAATAGAACAAAAGGTCTGTTTTAAAGCTAATTTATTTGTTCCTAAAAAGCTTCAACATAGTTCGTTTTCTTACATCAATCAAAATTGTATTGTTGGGTTTTGGCTTCATTTAAACGAGTTTTCTGCAGAAGAATATGCCGGTTTTCAGTTTTATTCTCCTAAAAAGAAAGACTGGTCTATAGAACCTACTAATCATCACGAATGGAAAAATTATACTGAAATAAATAAAGAGATCAACTATTTATTTCAGCATAAAAAGGCAGCACTCCTCTGGATGAAAAAAGACGAACACACTTTTGAACGTTTTTTTGTGGTTTGGTGGTAAAAAAACCACATTTTATTTGTAATTTTTAACAACTATTTTTTACGCTGTTTCGTATTTATTTAAAAGCAAAAAATATTATTATGAATATATTCAATAATTTTACCAAGTTATTATTTTTTAGTCCGTTTTTGTTGATGATTGCTTGTGGTTCCAGCAAAAAAGAGGAGCAAAATCTTACCGCAGCACAAGAAAAAATAAACCCGATTGAAATTTCTAAAGATTTTTTTGATGCCGTAAAACAAGATAAAAATGCAGAAAAATATAAAGAAAAACTAGCACAAATTTCACCGGAAGTTTTACAGGCATCGCTTAAAAATGATCAATTAAAAAAAGCTTTTTGGTTAAACATTTACAATACCTACGTACAATATTTACTAAAGAAAAACCCAGATTTATATGAAGATAGATCTGCATTTTTTAGTGAAGATCGCTTTACCATTGCAGGAGAAAAAATGAGCTTAGACGATGTAGAACACGGAATGATTAGAGATTCGCGTGTAAAACTTTCCTTGGGTCATATTAAAGATCCGTTTGCTTCAAAATTTGAAAAAAAGCTCCGTGTTTCTGAAGTTGATTGGCGCATTCATTTTGCCTTAAATTGCGGAGCAAAAAGTTGTCCGCCGGTTCGATATTATTCCGTTAAAAACTTAGATGAAGAATTAGAACAGTCAGCTAAAACCTATTTAACCAAAGAAGTTACCTATAAAAAAGAGGAAGAAAAAGTATTTGTACCGCGATTAATGGATTGGTTTAGAGCCGATTTTGAGGGAAAAGATGGTGTGATAGAAATCTTGAAAAACTATCAATTAATTCCACAATCTAGCGATCCCGATGTTGAATTCTCAGATTATGATTGGACGCTAGATGTAAATAATTATCAATAAAATCATTGTATATTAATTAGTCAAGACCGCTTTGCTTTTAAAACAAAACTAAGGCTCCCTTGTACCTAAATTTTAAAACAATAGTAAACTACCTCTAGGCAAACCTCGAGATATTAAATATTTTGGCGGCGCCAACAAATTTTAAATTATAGATGAAGCTAAGCATTATTATTCCTGTATTAAACGAGGCATCAAATCTTAAAAAATTACTTCCTGGATTAACCCAAGAAAGTAATGAGATTATTATAGTAGACGGTGGCTGTACAGATAAAAGCAAACAAATTTCTGAAGCTTTTGGAGCAAAGGTTATAACAGCTCCTAAAAGTCGTGCAAAACAAATGAATGCAGGTGCAAAAATAGCAAAAGGCGATGTTTTATTTTTTGTTCATGCCGATAGCATACCACCCAATGATTTTTACAGCGCAATACAAAAAAATATTAGCGAAGAAACACCTTTTGGCTGCTTTAGATCCTTATTTGATACTAAAAGTAGGTTTCTCTTAATCAACAGTTATTTTTCTCGTTTTAAAGGTATGATGTTTCGTGGGGGCGGACAAACCTTGTGGATAACTAAAACGCTATTCGAAAAGCTAAACGGCTATGATGAATCCTTAAAATTAATGGAAGAATACGACTTTATAAAACGCGCCACAAAAGTAGCCGATTATAAAGTAATTCAAAAAGATGTGTTAGTAAGTCCACGAACCTACGATGACAATGGAAATTTTAAAACTCAACTGGTTTATGGCTTAATCATGTTCGGTTTTTTTAGAGGAATTCATCAAGATAAATTAATAAAATTCGGTAAACGTTGGTTGAAATAATTTTTCAATTAGAACTTTTTAGAAAAAAACAGCCGATAAAATTAAATTTTATCGGCTATTTTAATTGAGTTATTTTTCAATCAATAATTATCAGAAACTACCTTATAGGTTGGATCTTCAATAATATTGACATCAATAATTTTATCAGCATTATGCAACAATCTTCTACAGTCTGCACTTAAATGCTTCAAGTGAATTTTTTTACCTTCTTTTTCGTAACGTTCTGTAATTTTATTCACCGCGTCAATCGCACTCATATCGGTAATTTTACTTTCAGCAAAATCAATTACTACTTCTTCAGGATCATTTTCTACATCAAACTTTTCAGCAAAAGCAGCTGTTGACCCAAAAAATAGCGGTCCGTATAATTCATAGTATTTTACGCCGTGTTCATCTGTCCTTTTTCTTGCTCTAATGCGTTTAGCGCTTTCCCAGGCAAAAACTAAGGCCGAAATTATAACTCCAATTAATACAGCTAAGGCTAAATTATGCATAACAATAGTAATTATGGTTACTACTACCATGACAAAAATATCGTGTTTTGGCATTTTTGTAAACGCTCTAAAGCTGGTCCACTCAAACGTACCAATAGCTACCATAATCATAACGCCGGTTAAAGCTGCCATTGGTAATAATTCAATTACTGGTGCGCCCACCAAAATGATGACCAAAATAGTAAGGGCCGCAATAATTCCTGATAATCTAGCTCTAGAACCTGAGGATAAATTTACCAAAGTTTGCGCAAGCATTGGACAACCACCCATACCGTAAAAAAAGCCGTTAGCAATATTTGCTGCGCCTTGCGCTAGACATTCTCGGTTACTGTTTCCTTTGGTTTTAGTTATTTCATCGACTAAATTTAGCGTTAGTAAACCTTCAGTTAAACCAACCGCAGCCATAATTAATCCGTAAGGTAAAATAATCTGCAAAGTTTCTAAAGTAAACGGAATCTCAGGAATATGAAATGGCGGTAAAGTTCCGCTTACTGAAGCAATATCTACTACTTGTTTAGTATCTATATTAAAACCAAGAACAATACCAAAAACCACTATTATAGCTACTAATGAAGCCGGAATAGCTTTGGTAAATCTTGGAAGAATAAGAATAATAGCAATTGTTAGCGCGACTAAGCCCGCCATAATTAAAAATGGCGTTCCAGTCATCCAAGAAACTTCCCCATTAATTATAGTTTTAAATTGTTCTATTTGTGCCATAAAAATTATGACTGCCAGACCGTTTACAAAACCAAACATTACCGGCTGCGGCACCAAACGAATAAATTTACCGAGCTTAAAAACTCCTACAATTAACTGAATAACTCCCGCTAAGGCAACAGCTGCAAATACATATTCTAAGCCATGAGAATTCATAAGAGCAATTAAAACCACAACTGTTGCACCAGCTCCTCCGGAAACTAATCCTGGTCTGCCTCCAAAAATGGCGGTAATTAAGCCCATAATAAATGCACCGTATAAACCTACAAGTGGTGGAAAACCGGCAAGAATAGCAAACGATAATGATTCTGGAATCATAGTCATCGCTACGGTAAGCCCGGCTAGAATTTCGGTTTTGTAATTTACTTTCTGCTGAAAATCGAAAAGGTTAAGTACTTTTTTCATAACAAGTTAAAATCTTAACTATAAAGGCTTTCTTATTGGAAAGCTAAATAAATTTAGTGTTGAAATATTGGAAATAATCTCTTCCTTTCAAGAAAAGATAACAAGCTTTACGTGAGATAATTACCGCTATGGCGGCGTAAGCTTAAATTTATATGAATAAAAAAACGTTCTCATAAGAGCGCGCAAAACTATTGATAAAAAGCCTTTTGCACAAACAATTTGTAGTTAAACTTTGAGAATGAAATTTTAAGGATTTGTAAACTCTATTTTTTGATCATGGCAATATGCGGAATACCATCTTCTAAATAGTCTTCTCCTATTTGTTGAAAATTATGCGATTCGTAAAATTTAATCAAGTATTGTTGGGCAGATAGTTTTATGATTGAGGTTTTATATTCTTTTTGAATCGCTTTTATAGAAGCTTCTAAAATTTGATGTCCAAACTTATGTTTTCGCTGATTTTCTTGAACAACTACACGACCAATTGCGGCTTCTTTAAAATAAATTCCGGGAGCAAAACAACGTGTATAAGCGATTATTTTGCCTTCTTTTTTTCCGATTAGGTGAAGCGCTTTTTCATCTTTGCCATCAATATCTTGATACACACAATCTTGTTCAACTACAAAAACTTCAGAGCGTAATTGCAAAATCTGGTATAATTCAGAAAGACTTAATTCTTCAAATTTTTTACTAATAACTCTCAATAGATAATGACTTTAATCTTGAACAATAATGGCTTTGCTATCGGGTTTATTAAATTCAGGCTGAATATTGATATGATTAATATTAAATTCTTGCTGAACTACTTTTTCTATTTCAACTAAAATTTTATCAAATTCTGAAAGGCTAATATCTTCATGAAAATCCATATGCGCTTCTAAATGAATTTCATCTTCATTGAGCTGCCAAATATGAATATGATGCATATTTTTCACCTGTTTAATTTGGCAAACTTTTTCAACAATATCTTTAATTGCAATATCGTTGGGCGTAAATAGCATAAGTACTTGAAAAGAAGATTTCAGCAACGCAAAACCTACTATAATTAAATAGATAGCAATGCCGGCAGTGAGTAAACTATCTACCCAATAAATTTGATAGAATTTCATTAACAACCCGCCAATTAAAACGGCAACAGATGCTAACATGTCGGTTAATAAATGAAGGTAAGCAGAGCGCATATTCATATTGGCTTTGCTATCTTTTTTCATTAACAATACACTGAAACCGTTCCCGGCAATAGCTAAAATAGCCAACCAAATTACTAAGTTAGAATCTATAGTTTGCGGATTTAAGAAGCGCTCAATTGCTTCTTTTATCAATATAACCGCAATAACGATTAAGGAAGCTGCGTTTATAAATGCAGCAATAATTTCGGCACGTTTATAACCAAAGGTTTTACTAACGGAAGCGTCTTTTCCTGCTATTCTATTAGCTGCGTAACTAATTATTAAGGATACAACGTCACTAAAATTATGTAAAGCATCAGAAAGTAGCGATAGACTACCACTAATCAATCCGCCAATTACTTGCGAAGCAGTAATCAGTATATTCAATACAATCGAAATTAACAGATTTCTTCCGCTTAAGCTCGTATGCGAATGTGAATGTTCATGCTTACTCATAAAGTTTTATTGACAAGCAATTTTCTCTACTCTACGTTGGTGCCGCCCACCTTCAAATTTTGTATTCAGAAAAACTTTTACCATATCTAAAGCTTGATGAGCAGAAGTAAAACGAGCCGGAATACTCAGTACATTTGCATTATTATGCTCTCTCGCCAAGGCGGTAATTTCTGAAGTCCAACATAAAGCTGCACGCACATTTTGGTGTTTATTAGCAGTCATAGATGCGCCGTTTCCACTTCCGCAGATAATGATTCCAAAGTTTACTTTATCTTCTTCTACATCTTTTGCAACCGGATGTACAAAATCTGGATAATCTACACTTTCTTCTTCATTGGTACCATAATTGGTAACTTCTATATTTTGTTCTTTTAAGTAAGCTACAATTTTATTTTTATAAGTTGTACCCGCATGATCGTTGCCAATAGCTATTTTCATAATTTAATTTTAAAGGTTTATGCAAAGGTAACCAAAGCCTTTTTAACTCCAATTTTTAGCTTGTTAATTAAAAAATATAAATGCCTATTGTTTAAGGTTTTAAAATTAAAGGGGAATTGTGCATAAGTTTAGGTTACTTTTTATAAAGTATTTTTGCATTTTAAGATTAAAAATCAATAGAGAAAATATTATCAATTTTCAAAATAGACTTGTTAGAATTTCTTGAAAAGTTATGAAATGGTTAAATCTAATTGTTAACAGTAAAATCTGGGTTAAAAAGTAAACCTTATTTTTTGAAGCTATTTTTTAACTTTTGTTAATAAAGTCTAAAAACTACTTTAGAATCAGCTTTTTAAAATTAACAATGAAGTTGATAAGATGTTTACAAGCGTTCAACTTATAGATTTCCAAATTTTAATTGAATAAAATATACCGCTATTCACAAGCAATAATCATCATCATTTATTTTTTAAATTTTAAAGAAAAGAAAGATATAATATTTAATAGTGTTAACAAGTGTTAGACAATTTTAAGGTGATTATCGTTTTCAAAAGCTTGAAGAATTTTTAAAGCTTGTGAGTAATCTTCGGGATGTACTTTTAAAAAAATTCCGCCGAGTGCGTTAGAATAAAAAGGAACCAAGCCAACCAAAGTTTCATTCTGAAAGAAAAACCGAATAGCTTCTTTTTCTAACAAGAGTTTTAGCACGGCATATTCAAATGGATACGTAAAGGTAGCTAAGGTTATAAAATTCTGCATCGCATCTTTTCTTTAAAGATAAGATAAATCCTAAAAAAAGTAAGGCAGTTTATTTAGCAGTTCTGCTTATAAAAGTGATGTTATAATTGCTTTGAGTAGAAAATTGTTCGCTTACAGTTTTATTGAGCGAAATATTTACATAGTAAACAACAGCAACTACACCTAATAAAAAGATGATTGCAAATAAAAATGGAAGTTTACGCGCTTTAAGCATTTGATCTAGTATAAGCTATGTAAAGCAAATTATATTAACAAAAATAATAAATTTTATAATAAGTTTAACAAAACTGTGTAAAATTAAGATTAATAAATCCTTATAAATCTTAATTTGACGGTATTTTTTTAATTATATGTTAATTAACTACTTAACAAAACTTTAATTTTAATGCCTTCAATTGTCAAATTTTAACTGTAATTTTAAAGCAATAGAATAAATTAAATGGCAAAAGGAAAAAAGAAGAAAAAAGGACAAAAAAAAATTGAAAACCTTTCAAAAAAAATACTTTCAATATTAAGAAAACAGCCTACTGAAGCGCTGAACTATAAACAGATTGCGTCTAAACTTCAAGTAGATGATGCAAATAGCCGAAACCAAATTATTAGAAAATTAGCTCATTTGGCCGGTAAAAAACAAATTTTAGAAACCGATCGCGGAAAATTTCAGATTAATGCCAGACGCGATTATCACGAAGGCTACTTAGACATCACTTCAAAAAAAGATGGTTATGTAATAGTAGATGGTTTAGATGATGATATTTTTATACCTCATAAAAATTTAAATAAAGCTTTTGATGGCGATTTTGTACAAGTTTATGTGTATAAACGCAGAAGGCGCAATAATGAAGGTGAAATTACCAAAGTTATAGAACGTAAAAAAACCACTTTTGTGGGAGTTTTACAGATGCAAAAAAACTTCGGTTTTGTAGAAGTGAAAAGCGGAAAAATGTATACCGACATTTTTGTGCCGAAAAACAAAACCATGAAAGCCGAAGATAACACGGTGGTTTTGGTTGAAGTAGAAGATTGGCCAGATGATGCAGATTCACCTTTTGGAAAAGTAATTGAAATTTTAGGAAAACCCGGCGAGCATGAAACCGTAATGCAATCAATTTTGGTAGAAAACGGTTTGCCGCATGATTTTCCGAAAGAAGTAGAAGAATTTGCAGATCAAATCGATACATCAATTCAAGAAGGCGAAATTAAAAAGCGTCGCGATATGCGCGAAACGCTTACGTTTACAATAGACCCTAAAGACGCTAAAGATTTTGATGACGCCTTGAGCTTTAAAATTTTAGAGAACGGAAATTATGAAGTTGGTATTCACATTGCCGATATTTCGCATTATTTACAACCCGGTACCATTCTCGATGAAGAAGCTTACGAACGCGCAACTTCAATTTATTTGGTAGATCGCGTAGTACCGATGTTACCTGAAGTTTTATCAAATAATGCTTGTTCTTTACGCCCGCACGAAGAAAAATACACTTTTTCTGCTGTGTTTGAAATCAATAAAAAAGCAGAAGTTGTTAACCAATGGTTTGGAAGAACAGTAACTTACAGTGATGCTCGATTTGCTTATGAAGAAGCGCAACACATTATAGAAACTAAAACTGGTGATATACCGAGTGATATTTCTATAACCGATAAAATGTATAGTACTTCTCCAGCAATTGTAGAAGCGGTATTAACTTTAGACAGTCTGGCAAAAAAAATGCGTGCAAAACGCATGAGTAGCGGTGCTATTTCTTTTGATAAAGTGGAAGTGAAATTCAATTTAAATGAAGAAAATGAACCGGTTGGCGTATATTTTAAAACTTCTAAAGATGCCAATAAACTTATTGAAGAATTTATGCTGCTTGCCAATAAAAAGGTATCAGAATTTATTGGAAAAAAACAGCCTAAAAAAACCTTTGTTTACCGTTGTCACGATGAACCAAATGATGAAAAATTAGCTTCGCTTCAAAACATCGTTTCACAATTTGGACATTCGCTAAATTTAAAAGATAAAAAAGGTATTAACACCTCTTTAAATCGATTGTTGAAAGATGTACAAGGGCAGAAAGAGCAAAATTTAGTGGATACGTTAACCATTAGAACCATGAGCAAAGCTTATTACAGCACAAATAATATTGGGCATTACGGCTTGGCATTTGACTATTATTCGCATTTTACATCGCCTATTCGTCGTTATCCCGATGTTATGGTACATCGTTTACTACAAACTTATTTAGACGGACAAGAATCTGCTAGTCAAGAAGAGTACGAAGATAAAAGTGCGCATTGCAGTGATATGGAAAATTTTGCAACTAGTGCCGAACGTGATTCTATAAAATACATGCAGGTAAAATTTATGAAAGATCACGAAAACGAACAGTTTTTAGGAATTATTTCTGGTGTTACCGAATGGGGAATTTATATAGAAATTGAGCAAAATAAATGTGAAGGAATGGTGCGCTTACGTGATATTAAAGAAGACCATTTTGATTTTGATCAAGAACAATATGCTATTGTGGGTAGAAATACGCTAAAAACCTATCAATTAGGAGATGAAGTGTATGTAACCGTTAAGAAAGCAGATTTGGAAAAACGCCATCTAGATTTTAATTTAATCGGCAGTAAAACTGAAGTCGAAATGTAATATTATAAAAAAAGCTGGATAAGAATCCAGCTTTTGTAATTAAAATAAATTTTTAAATTACTCTTTTACAAACTTTATAGTTGATGTTTGTTTGTCATCAGTAATTTCTAAAATATAAACACCAGAATTAATTGAACTGATGTCAATATTTTCAGTGTAATTTATTTCTTTTATTAACCTCCCATCTAAGCTATAAATATTAATTGTTGGATTTTTTAATTGCTCTTTTGTGCTTAAGGTGATGCTATTTTTTGCTGGGTTAGGATACAATGTAATTGCATTCTTTTCAAAAGAATTATTATTCAATAGATTATTTAAATCTGTTGTCCACATGCCGGTTTGAAAAGTTTGTCCAATAAAATCTACTCCACCAAAAAAGTAAAGCGTATCATTAATAATAAAAGAACCCGGTGCCCAAATACTATTTCCAGGGTGTGGATTTAATACGGTCCATGAATCTGTAGCTGGGTCATACATCCAAAAAATAGAAGGATTAGTTGCATCGTGATTTTCTGCATCGCCGCTTAAAACAAAGCCTTTTCCGTTATGGGAGAATTGAGTTCCCGCAATTCTAGCTCCAGGTGCGGTAGCCATTTGATCCCAAGAATTATCAGAAGGATCAAAACGATACCAATCATCTCTAGCCATTTGCGGACTTCCATCGTGTCCTAAGCCGGTATAACTATAATTACCGATAGAGAAGTGGTACGGATGGTGTCTAGCTGTTCCTGGAAAGTCTATTAACTGTGTCCAAGTATCGGTTGCAATGTCATACTCCCACCAGTCATCTAAATTTCCTGAAGCATTATTACCTTTACCTACATATATTTTTCCGTATTGATCATTAATGGTAAAAGTTGGGTGCTTTCTTCCTGTACAAGGGCAGGAACTTAATTCTTCCCATGTTTCTGTAGTAGGATTATATTTCCATAAGTCATTTAAATCATTAGAAGTTCCTGCTCCAAAACCTAAATAAGCTTCGCCATTATAAACACCACCTATAGAAAAACTACGCGCCGGACCAGGAAAATCTGATAATGTTTCCCAAGAATCTGTAGTAGGATCGTATTTATTAAAATCTTTGGTAGGATTGTTATTTACATTAGTTCCTGTTGCAGCATAGCCGTAGCCGTTTAATGCCCAAGTAACAGGATGATGCCTTGTGTTATTTCCTAATCCCGTTTTACTTTGCCAAGTTTGAGCAAATACAAAAGTTGTAAAGCTTAAAAAGATTAGCGTAAAAAAATTAGTAGTATTATTTTTCATATAAATTGAGTATTGATTTTTAGAAATATAATGAAAATAATTTATATTTTTTAATAGTAGTTTTCTTTCCTGTTTTTTCTGTAGTTGAAAAAACTTTTTTAATTTGTAATTAGAAATAAATTTTATTTGGTCGGCTCTAAAACTGAAGTCGAATTGTAATATTTTGTATGATGAAAAAAACAGCATTTATACTTTTTGGATTAATGACAGCTAATGTACAAGCGCAAGAAATTGAAATTCCGATTACAGAATCTTTCAACGAAATAAAAATTTACAATAAAATTGAAGCGCGTTTAATTCCTTCAACAGAAAATAAAGTAATTGCTAAAGGAGTAGATAAGGAAGAAATTGAAGCAAAAGTTAAAAACAATACGCTTAAAATTAAATCAGACTTAGATAATATCTGGAGTGAAGACGATACCATTGTTGAAATATATTATACTTCTGCAGAAATTATTGATGCTAACGAAGGTTCTAATGTTACTAGTAATCAAAAAATTGTACAAGAAAATCTAACGCTTTCTGCACAGGAAGGAAGCAGAATTGCTTTAGAGCTGGAAGTAGAAAACTTAGAATCAAAAATTTATACCGGCGGTACCATAAAAGTTTGGGGCAAGGCATCTGCACAGGAAGCTTCTATTAAAGCCGGTGGAGAATATAATGCAGATGAATTATTAACCGAAGATACTAACGTTAAAATTAGTGCGGGGGGAAATGCTGCTGTTCACGCTAGCAATTCCTGCAAGGCAAAAGTTAGTGCTGGAGGTACAATTACCATTTATGGAAATCCTTCTTCTATTAAAAAAAAGACTAGCTTAGGCGGGAAAATTATTGAAAAGAAATAGTAAGGCTTCATAAGCTTCATAAGACTAAAAGGTTATTTGATATTTCATTTTATTACCTTTGTCGGTATAAAAGCAGTTTAATGCGATGATTCAAGATATTTTTGCAGCAGTACCTTTAGGAATTTTTTTAGCGTTTTTATTAGGTCCTGTTTTTTTTGTATTGCTAGAAACTGCTGCTATAAAAGGATTTAGAGCAGCTGTTTTTTTTGATATTGGCGTCATTTTATCTGACGTTGTTTTTTTACTGATCGCTTATTTTAGTACTAGCAAACTTTTAAATAGCATTAAAGACGATCCCGGATTATTTATTTTTGGTGGTTGTATTTTAGCTACTTACGGTATTGTAACTTTTGTTAAAGAAAAAAAAGCCATTCCACATCCCGATGATGCAGAACTTAGAAAACTTAAAAAAAGTGATTTTATAGGATTAGTAGTTAAAGGTTTTCTACTAAATTTTGTCAACATTGGTGTATTAGGTTTTTGGCTGGGATTAATCATTGTTTTTGGTCCTACAATGGATATGAATCCAGAACGTTTACTAGTGTTTTTTACGGCAGTAATTGTAACCTATTTTATTATAGATATTTTAAAAATTTTACTGGCAAAAAAATTGAATCATAAATTAACTCCTATAAGAATTTATCGCTTAAAAAAGGGCATTAGTATTTTAATTGTATTTTTTGGTGTTATCCTTATTAGTAGAGGTTTATTTCCTTCAGAAATGGATAGTTTAGAAAATAAAGTTGAAGAAATTATGCCGGGTGAAGAAGAGGTATAAAAAAAGCTTCCAAAAATTTTGGAAGCTTTTTTTTGAGGTGCCGAGCGGATTCGAACCGCTGTAGATGGTGTTGCAGACCACTGCCTAGCCACTCGGCCACGGCACCCTTTTAAGATAGGAATGCAAATGTAATAATTTTTAATTCATTTAAGCAAACTTATTGTTGCTTAGATAACACAATTGTTACATTTTCTACATCGCCACCCAATGGCGGATTGAGTTTAGAAACCTCAACTGTCGCTTTTTCAATCTGTTGTATTTCTTGTAAAGAACGATCTAAAATTCGTTGAGCAACGTGTTCTAATAATTTAGAACGAACTGCCATTTCTTCTTTTACAATTTTGTTCAAATGTACATAATCTACCGTATCACTCAATTCGTCGCTTTTTGCTGAAGCAGCTAGATTAGCCTCAATTTGCAAATCAATTCTGTAATCACTCCCTATTTTGCCTTCTTCAGTTAAACATCCGTGATGCGCGTAAACACGAATGTTATTTAGTTTTATAATTCCCACAACAATTTTTTTGCAAAGATACAAGCAATTAATTTTTTTAACCGATTAATTTTTCACCAATAATACCGATTAAAAAACCAAGGTTTGCGCCTAAAGCAGGCATCCAAGTGCGTTCTAATTTAGCTTGTGGTGCAATATCTTCAAAAATTAAATATAAAATTCCGCCGCTGGCAAAAAGCATTAACGAAGAAGTTATTTCGGGTTGATCTTGTAAAAAGAAATAGCCAATTAAAGAACCTATAATTCCACTAAAGCTCAAGACAAACAATAAAATTAAGGTTTTTTTAGCTGAAAAATTACTAGCACATAAATCTTGATAAGAATTAAAAGCTTCCGGTAAATTTTGTAAGCCAATAAAAATAGCTAGTAAAGTTCCGGTTTTTGTATCAGTAGCAAAAATAGCTCCCAATGCAATAGCTTCTGGAACAAAATCCATCAACATGGCTAATAATTGGGCAATTTTCCCACCTCTTTTTGCTAAAATCCTATCGATAACGAAAAATATAAGTGAGCCTAATACAAACCAAATAATAACCGGAAGAATAGATAGGTTTTTCATGCCTTTAGGAACCAAAACTAGTGCAAGAGCCGATAAAATTATTCCACCCCCAAAAGCGGTAATACCATGGTTAAGTTCTTTTTTAAAATTGTTTTCGCCTAATTTTTTGGAAAAATACCACGATAGTAATCCGCCAATAAAAACGGTAATTCCCGAAAAACCTGAAAAGAGTATAATTTTATGAAGCTGATTCATTGCTAAGTATTTTAATACTATAAATTTATAAAATACTTTCATGAGAACATTCTTGTACGTTTTTATTTTTGATAACTTTGCTACTTATCATTTTTAAGGTTATGACAGAAGAAAAAAAATCATTGAATTTTATAGAGCAAATTATAGAAGAAGATTTAAAGAACGGGTATAAAAAAGAAAACCTGAAATTTCGTTTTCCACCCGAGCCAAACGGTTATCTTCATATAGGTCATGCTTCATCAATCAATCTAAATTTTGGATTGGGTTTACGTTACAATGCACCAGTAAATTTGCGTTTTGATGATACCAATCCCATTAAGGAAGAACAAGAATTTGTAGATTCTATAAAAAAGGATGTTGAGTGGTTAGGTTTTAAATGGGAAAAAGAATGCTATGCTTCAGATTATTTTCAGCAATTGTATGATTGGGCTGTAGAAATGATTAAAAATGGCGATGCTTATGTAGATAGTCAAACTTCTGAAGCAATTGCAGAACAAAAAGGAACACCAACCGAAGCTGGAAAACCAAGTCCGTATAGAGATCGCTCTGTAGAAGAAAACCTTGAACTTTTTGAAGCCATGAAAAATGGCGGAACACCAGAAGGAAAAGATGTTTTACGCGCTAAAATAGATATGGCATCAAAAAATATGTTGATGCGCGATCCAATTATGTATCGCTGTTTGCATAAAAGTCATCATCGTACAAAAGACGAATGGAAAATTTATCCGATGTATGATTGGGCGCACGGTGAAAGTGATTTTCTGGAAAGTATTTCGCATTCATTTTGTACCCTAGAATTTCTTCCGCACCGCGAATTGTATAATTGGTTTGTAAATAAAGTAAGTCAACCTGAAGATTTTCAGCCAAAACAACGTGAATTTGCCAGAAGAAATTTAAGTCATACCGTGGTTAGTAAACGTAAGTTGGCACAATTGGTAGAAAAGAATTTGGTAGAATCTTGGGACGATCCTAGAATGCCAACCATTTCCGGTTTACGAAGAAGAGGTTACACACCGGCTTCCATTAGAAATTTTGCTGAATCTATTGGCGTTGGGAAACGTGAAAATATGATTGATATGTCTCATCTTGAATTTTGTGCAAGAGAAGACCTCAATAAAACTGCACCACGAGTTATGGGTGTTTTAGATCCGTTAAAAGTGGTTATTACCAATTATGAAGGAGATGAAGAATGGTTAGAAGCAGAAAATAATCCGGAAGATGAACAAGCCGGAAGCAGACAAGTTCCTTTTTCAAAGGAAATTTATATTGAAAAAGAAGACTTTAGAGAAGAAGCAAACCGAAAGTTTTTCCGTTTAAAACTTGGCAAAGAAGTGCGTTTAAAAAATGCCTATATCATTAAAGCCGAAAGTTGTGTAAAAGATGAAAACGGAAATATTACAGAAGTTCATTGTACTTATGATCCCAAAAGTAAAAGCGGAAGCGGCACCGAAGAATCTAAGCGTAAAGTAAAAGGAACTTTGCATTGGGTATCTATAAAACATGCTGTTGCAACTGAAATTCGTCTGTATGATCGTTTATTTACTGTTGATGATCCAACTGCCGATAAAGAGAAAGATTATCTAGAATTTATTAATCCAGATTCTTTACAGAAAATTACCGGTTATGTAGAGCCAAGTTTGCAAGATGCTAAAGAATTAGAACAGTTTCAATTTCAGCGAATTGGGTATTTCTGCGTAGATAAAACAAGTACCAATAAAAAACCTGTTTTCAACAAAACTGTAGGCTTAAGAGATTCTTGGGCAAAAAAAGGGAATTAAGAAGAATTTAGCATTGTGTTTCAAGATATTAACCGGTTATTAACAGCCAAAATAGTTGAACTCTCGTACATTTGATGTACATTAATTATTAAAACAAAAAACTATTATGGCAAATACAGGGAACACGATTTTAGCATTATTAACCGGCGCAGCAATCGGAGCTGGCGTGGGCTTACTTTATGCTCCAGATAAAGGAGAAAATACACGCAAAAAATTAAATAAAGAAGCTAAAAAAGCTAAAGGAAAATTAGACAAACAAGTTAGAGAAACGACTTCTCACTTAACTGAATCTGCTAGTCGTGCAAAACACGATTTTGAAACTAAATTAGACGAAACCTTATCTTCAGCAAGTTACAAAGCTGATGATATTTTAGTTGCGATGGAAGGAAAGTTAGAAGAATTGAGAAAAAAAAACGCTAAATTCCACGCAGAAGCTAAAAAAGAAGAGCTAAAAGGAAAAGCAAAACAATCAATAGCCTAAAATAATTGAATGGCATTTACCAAACTAACTGACCATATAGACGAATTAAGCGATAATATTCAATCATACATCGAAAGTATGATTGAATATTACAAGCTTGACGCCTTTAAAAAAACAAGTAAAATTACTTCCTTAATCGTTAAGTTATTCGTGATCGGAAGTATTTTTTTATTTTTTTTAGGTTTCATATCGCTTGGACTCGCCTTCCTTATCGGTAATGCCATCGGTACACTAAGTACTGGCTTCTTTATAGTTGGAGGTATTTATCTTGTTGGCTTTATACTGTTTATGCTTTTTGGCAAGAAGCACATCGACAATATTGTGATATCAAAATTTTCTAAACGATATTTTCGTGAAGATAGACTAGATGATGTTGTAGATGAACCACTGGAAGATGAAACTGCCGCTTAAAAATTTTTGTTATGAAAGCATACAATTCTTTTGACGAAATAAACCACGATCTTAAAATTTTAAAATTGCAAACTCGTATTAATAAAGAAAAGATAAAGCGAGATGTACATTATATTAAAGAAGATTTATCTCCCATAAGTTTAGTTGCTAATGTTGCCAGTTCCATAGCAAAAAAAGCTTTTATTATGAAAGCTGTTGCAAAAATTATTGGTATTAGGAAAGCAAAAATTGTAGGAAAAACATAAAATTAGGAACATAAATTTTATAGGCCGTTCTTGAAATCAATCAAGAACGGCTTTTTTAGTTAAAAGTATCTTAGGGTTTGTCGGTTCTATATATAAATTATATTTTTAGCATTCTATTAATCCCATATTATAAATCTTATGAAACTAAACCAAGTAAGCTTATGGGCTGCCGTTGCTATTTCATTTCTTTCATTTCAAGAAATTTCAGCGCAGCAATCACAAGCCACAGAAGCTAATCTTTCTAAAAAGATTCCCTTTAATCCCGAAGTTAAAAAAGGTGTTTTAGACAACGGACTAACCTATTACATTAGAAATAACGGCAAACCGGAAGATAAAGTAGAATTGCGCTTAGTTGTAAACGCGGGTTCTATTTTAGAAACAGAAGACCAGCGTGGACTTGCTCATTTTATGGAGCATATGAATTTTAATGGCACTAAAAATTTCAAAAAAAATGAACTGGTAGATTACCTGCAGAGTATCGGAGTAAAATTTGGTGCGCATTTAAACGCTTATACCAGTTTTGATGAAACCGTTTATATTCTTCCAATTCCAAGTGATGATCCTAAGAAATTAGAACAAGGTTTCCAAATTATAGAAGATTGGGCGCACAATGCCTTACTAAAAGGAGATGATATTGATGAAGAACGAGGTGTTGTCTTAGAAGAATATAGATTAGGACAAGGCGCTAGCCAACGGATGCTTAAAGAATATTTACCAAAAGTTGCATACGGATCTAAATACGCTAATCGTCTACCAATAGGAACAAAAGAAAATCTAGAGAATTTCGATTATGAAGATATTAGAAGTTTTTATAAGGATTGGTATCGTCCAAATTTAATGGCCGTTATGGCAGTGGGAGATGTAGATGTGGAAACCTCAGAAAAGAAAATCAAGGAACATTTTTCAGGTCTAAAAAATCCTAAAAACCCAAAAGAGCGTGAAGTTTTTGAAATGCCAAATCACGAAGAAACTTTAATTGCTATAGAATCTGATGAGGAAGCTTCTTCTGCGCGTGTTCAAGTGATGTTTAAAGACGAAACTAATGCAGAAGCAGATACAACTCTAGAAGAATATAGAAAGTCGATGGTAGAGTCTTTATTCTCGCAGATGATCAATAATCGCTTAGACGAATTACGCAACAGTCCAAATCCGCCTTTTGTTTATGGAGCAAGTTATCACGGTGGAACATGGGCAAGAACAAAAGAAGCTTATCAATCTTTTGCCATGACCGATGCTAGTAAGCAATTAGAAGCTTTAGAAGCACTTTTAAAAGAAAATGAGCGCGTAGAGCGTTATGGTTTTTATAAAGGTGAATTAAAGCGTGCAAAAAGCGATATTTTGGCGCGTTTAGAAAAATCTTTTAATAACCGCAACAAAAGAGAATCAAGTAGAGTAGTAGGCGAGTATATTAGAAACTTTTTAGAAAACGAACCTATGCCGGGAATTGAGTGGGAATATAACTTCCACAAAGAACAATTACCAACTATTCAAGTTGAAGAAATCAATAAATTAATTGAAGATTACATCAAAGATGAAAATCGTGTAATTGTACTTACCGGACCAGAAAAAGAAGATGTAGAAAAAGTTACTGAGGCAGAAGTAAGAGAATTATTAAACAGCATAGAAAATGCTGAAATTGAGCCTTATAAAGATGAAGCTGTAGCAGAATCTTTAATGACAACAATGCCTACAAAAGGAAGTATTGTAAAAAGTACCAGCAATAAAAAATTAGGAACAACCACCTTGACCTTGAGCAACGGTGCAAAAGTAACCTATAAAAATACAGATTTTAAAAACGACGAAGTCTTATTTGAAGCTTTCAGCTATGGTGGAACTTCGCTTTATTCTGATGAAGTTCATAAGGCTACTGCACTTGCCAATGGCGGTTTAACTGAAGCCGGTGTAAACGATTTTGATAAAGTTACACTAAACAAAATGTTATCCGGTAAAATCGTTTCTGTGCGTCCGTATATCGGTACGTATAGCGAAGGTTTTTCAGGAAGTGCTTCGCCTAAAAATTTAGAAGAATTATTTCAATTAACGCACTTGTATTTTACAGATTTAAACAAAGATGAAGAAGCTTATCAATCGTTTGTGAGCAAGCAGAAAGCATTTTTAGGAAATATGTTGGCAAACCCACAAGTATATTTTCAAATTGAAATGGGAGAATTTATCTACGGCGATAGTCCGCGTTATATGGGTTTCCCGACTCCAGAGAAAATGGATGCGGCCGATTATGATTTAGCCTATAAAAAATACCAAGAGCGTTTTGAAGATGCCGGAGATTTCCATTTCTATTTTGTAGGAAACATAGACGAAGCGAAATTAAAGGATTATGCTGAAACCTATTTGGCAAGCTTACCGGGTAAAGATTCTGATGAAATGTACAAAGTAATGGATTTTAGACCCTTAACCGGATCGCATAAAAAAGTGGTAGAAAAAGGAAAAGACCCTAAAAGTTCGGTTAGAATTACGTATCAAGGTGAAACTAAATACGACAAAAAAGAAGCATTTGCTTTAAAAACCTTAGGTGAAATTTTAACCATTAAATTAGTTGAAAAATTACGTGAAGAAGAAGGCGGAGTTTACGGAGTAGGAGCAAGAGGAAGCATCAGCAAAACGCCTTATGGTTGGTATTCGTTTAGCATTAGTTTTCCTTGCGGACCCGAAAATGTTGATAAATTGAAAAAAGCAGCCATTAAAGAAGTTGAAAAATTGGTTGAAGAAGGACCAACCGAAAAAGATTTAGCGAAAGTAAAAGAGTCGCAAATTTTGGAAAGAAAAGAAGAATTAAAAGAAAATAAATTCTGGATCAACACTTTAAAAGATGCTGATTATGAAGATGAAGACGCTGAAAATGTATTTGAATTTGAAAAAAGCGTAAACAGTTTAACTCCTAAATATTTACAAAAAGTAGCCAAAAAATATTTAACCGATGGTTATATTTTAGGAATCCATAATCCAGAAGCTACCGAGTAATTTATTGGTACTGCCAAAGGCTTAATAACCCGAAGCAATTTACTTTTCACAAACCTACAAGGTCTTTTTGATCTTGTAGGTTTTTTATTTCCATATAAAATCTATAAAGTCTTTCAAGTTTTTTTGGTAAAACATTAAAATACCTGATAATGGGTAGATTATGAAATATTAATTACGTGTATATTTAACAATAAATCTATTATTATGAAAAATGATATCAAGCTTTTAGTTCTAGTTTTAGTATTTCCGCTGTTTACCTTTGCGCAAAATAAAATCTATTCTGCCCATTATAAAATTGATATTTATTATACAGGAAATGATACTTTTAAAGATTTTATTTCGGCAAATAATTCTATAAAAAATTATGCTGTTAAAGTGATAACAATGGATAGGTATATTTGGGCGAATGAAGATTATATGAAGATAAAAATGATAACGACTTCTTATGATAAAGAAACAAAAAAATCCACTCAAGACAGTACCATTCTTAGCATAGATAAAAATCGAGCACTTGTTTTAAATGAAAAAAAGAATGAATTTTTCAAAATAAAAAAATATGAGCTTGTAGATAATGGTTTTTTGGTCAAGGTAAAGACCAAGGACAATGAAAGTCATGTCTTTTTTGATAATGAAATTCCAAAACCTATCATGCCATTTTACACCGAAGGTTTAGGAATTAATGGAGGCGTGAATGTTTCTATGGGTGCAAATTCTATAATCCGTTTAATTAGTTGGGAAGAAACGAATAAAGCGATAGATTATTCTCAAGTATTCAGTAAAATTAAAGAACCCGAAACCTTAGAAGAAATGGATTTTTTTTAATAAAAAAATGTTAACCAAAAAGACCGCTTTGTTAGATGGTCTTTTTTTATATTTATTTCTTAAAGAGGTTTTATGAAAAGACTATTTATTTTTTCACTCATTTTTTTAAGCTTATTTTCTTGCAATAAAGATGATGATCAAAGTTCAAAAGATCCTGTAAGCCAATTACCAGCAGCTACGCAAACAGGTGAAAATACTTTTGGTTGTTTATTGGATGGAGAGGTTTTTTTACCGGACAACCACCATTTATCTTTAGATTGTGTATATCAGTATGTAAATGGAGGATATTATTTTGCTCTACAAGGGAATAGGGATAATGAAAATTTTGATAGTATATTGATAGGTGTTTCAACAAATGATTTAAAAATAGAAGAAGAAGGTTTGTATCCACTTAGAGAAAATATACCTACAAATGCTTATGGTACATATGGATATGCTGGAATATTTTCTCAAACATCTCAACAATATACAGGAGAATTGATTATTACCTATTTAGATGAAGAACAAGGGATTGTGTTAGGAACTTTTTGGTTTGACATCGAGGACCACAATGGAGTAGTACATAGAATAAGGAAAGGTAGATTTGATATGCAGTTTACAAATTAATATTTTAAGTTATTATCAATAAAAAAATCCTCCAAAATCTTAAAAACCTTGAAGGATTGATTCATATTAATTAAAAAATTACTCCTCACTTCTATACTCCGGATCGTTATCATCAGGATTTTGTTTTGGTGGAGTTGGTTTCTTGCGTTTTTTAGGAGTAATTCCTTTTAGCTTATTTTGCTTTTTCATCTCTTCACCAATTTGGTTAGAAGCGGTAAACGAAGCAATCATATTATTCAGCATATCGCTTCCGGCTTGTGGAGAATTTGGCAAGAGAATTAAATTGCTATTGGTTTCTTCACCAATCGATTGTAAGGTATCGTAATGTTGCGTCACCACAATTAGTGCCGAAGCTTCTTGGGAGTTAATCCCCACATTGTTCAACACATCTACAGATTCTTCTAAACCACGCGCAATTTCACGACGCTGGTCGGCAATACCTTGACCTTGTAAACGCTTACTTTCCGCTTCAGCTCTGGCTTTAGCAACAATCTTAATCCGTTCTGCTTCCGCTTCAAATTCTGCGGCAACTTTTTCACGTTCAGAAGCATTAATTCTGTTCATTGCTGCTTTTACTTGCACATCGGGGTCAATATCAGTCACTAAAGTTTTAATAATATCGTATCCATAATCAATCATCGCGTCGTTTAATTCAGCTTTTACCGCATTGGCAATATCATCTTTTCGTTCAAAAACATTGTCTAATTTCATTTTAGGAACTTCAGCACGAACCACATCAAAAACATACGAAGTGATTTGATCTTGCGGATTTTCAAGTTTATAAAACGCATCGTAAATTTTAGTTTGCAGCACTTTAAATTGAACGGATATTTTTAAACGCACAAAAACATCGTCTTTGGTTTTGGTTTCCACAATTACATCTAATTGTTGAATACGCAGATTAATACGCCCCGGAATACGGTCTACAATCGGAATTTTAAGGTGTAAACCCGAATTGCGAATGCTTTGAAATTTACCAAAACGTTCTACCACAGCGGCGGTTTGTTGTTTTACGGTAAAAATACCGGTGATAAGAATGATTAGTCCTAAAAAAATGACAAATCCGAATAAAAAATAACCCATAAATTTTGTTTAGATTGAAGTTTAAAGATAACACAAAACAACGGAAGTTTATAAACAAAAAACCTTCAACTATAATTGAAGGTTTTTTTGTCAATAGAACCGTCATGCTGAACTTGATTCAGCATCACATATGGTAGCTTCATCAAGCATTATGGAGCCCTGAATCAAGTTCAGGGTGACAAAGTTTTAAAACTTTTGCAGGAGATTCTTTTTAACGAAGTTCAGCTATAGCGAAATCTATACGCTGTATAGCATTTTCTTTTCCGATGGAAGAAATGATGTGGAATAAATCGGGTCCTTTCATTTCGCCTACCATTGCTAAACGTAGTGGTTGCATTACTTTTCCGAAACCAATTTCTTGATCAGTAATCCATTTTTTTACATTTTCTTGAAGGGTTTCTTGGGAAAAATCTTCTGTGCCTTGCAAGAGAATTTTGATATTCTCCATAATTTCTGGCGTCTGTTCTTTCCAAGCTTTTTTAGCGGCTTTTTTCTCAAAACTTTCCGGAGCAACAAAATAAAACGAACTCAACTCCCAAAAATCATTAACAAAGGTAGCGCGTTCTTTAATGGTTTTAACCACCTCTTCAACATAAGGTAAACTTGCTTCAATATTTTTTTCGGCTAAAATCTGAAGGTATCTTTTGGCTAAATCTAAGTTTTCTTCTTCTTGTAAATAATGATGCTGAAACCATTTTGTTTTTTCAGGATCAAATTTAGCACCGCCTTTAGAAACGTGTTCTAAACTAAAAGCTTTAATTAATTCATCTAACGAATAAATTTCTTTTTCTGAACCTTCACCTTCATTCCAACCTAAAAAGGCTAACATATTCATTACAGCTTCCGGAACATAACCTTCTTCTCTGTAACCTGATGCAATATCGCTAGTTTTAGGATCTTTCCATTCTAATGGGAAAACCGGGAAGCCCATTTTATCGCCATCACGTTTGCTTAATTTTCCTTTTCCTGTAGGTTTTAAAATTAAGGGTAAATGTGCAAATTTTGGTGTTTCCCAACCAAAGGCTTTGTACAATAAAACGTGTAACGGCATGCTTGGCAACCATTCTTCTCCACGAATTACGTGGGTAATTTTCATTAAATGGTCATCTACAATATTTGCTAAATGATAGGTTGGCATTCCATCGCTTTTAAACAAAACTTTATCATCTAGAATATTGGTATCAATATCTATTTCACCACGAATTTCATCTTGCATTTTTAAAGCTTCATCTTGTGGCGATTTAAATCGAATGACATACGGCTCGTTATTAGCCAATTTTTTCTGAACTTCTTCTTCACTTAACGCAAGCGAATTGGAAAGTTTTAAACGATTATGCCAATTATAAATGAAGGTTTTTCCCTTAGCTTCATGATCTTTTCTGTGCGCTGTTAATTCATCTGGGGTATCAAAAGCATAATAAGCATTGCCAGATGCTAATAAATTATCGGCATAAGCTGTGTATAAATCTTTACGTTCGCTTTGTCTGTACGGACCTACATTACCTTCTTTTTCGGGTCCTTCATCAAAAGGAATATTGCACCAATTTAGGGTTTCAATAATGTAATCTTCTGCACCTTCTACATAGCGTGTTTGGTCGGTATCTTCTATACGTAACACAAAATCGCCGTCATTTTTTTTGGCAAATAGGTAATTAAAAAGTGCCGTTCTTACGCCACCAATATGTAAAGGTCCGGTTGGACTCGGGGCAAATCGTACTCTAACTTTTGACATTCCTCTTTTTTTTGCAAAGATACAATCTTATTGCTCTTTTGCTAAAGCCTTTTTTTAGAAGTATTTTTTAATGCTGCTAATCCTACTTTAAATAGTTTATGTATTCATTTTTTCCAATGATGAAAAAACGAAACAAAAAAATCTAGGCTTACGAAACTTTATCTAAATTTATTGTTCGCCTTCTAAATTTTAGGAACTCGCCTTAAAAAATAGTGCTTTTTGGAATATTCTGGTTGGCTCAGACAGCCTAAAATTTTACTCTAAAGCACTATTACTATTTACTTTCAAAGTTTTAAACTTCGACACCTTGCTTTTTTGTAAAAATACATAAAACCTAATGCTAATTATTTTTGTTCCTGTTTATTAGGTAGTTACAATCAGGTCTTGATTCTTGTTTCTAAAAGCGAAGCGGTCTGGGTTCTATATTGGACAGCAAATACTTTTATGGTAAGAATTTTGCACTATACTTCCCGTTAAAGCCATTTTAAAAAATAGCGGAGTAAAATTTTTATTGTACTTTTAAAGGTTATAGAAATTGCATAGAAGAACATGAGTAATTACGATAAAATAATACATAAACTTGAAAGTTTCATTAAGCGGTATTACACCAATGAGTTAATAAAAGGAGCAATCCTTTTTTTTGCTATTGGTTTGCTTTATTTTTTACTCACCGTTTCTTTTGAATATTTCTTTTGGCTAGGCAGTTTAGGGAGAACTATTTTGTTTTGGTTGTTTATTGCAGTAGAAGTTGGACTTTTTGGCCGATTTATTTTGTTTCCCCTTGCCAAACTTTTTAAGCTTTCTAAAGGAATAGATTATTATGAAGCCTCAAAAATTATTGGTCAACATTTTCCTGAAGTTAATGATAAATTACTGAATGTTATACAGTTAAAACAAAATGCAAGTTCTAAAGATTCTGAATTAGCTTTAGCGAGTATAGAACAAAAATCGGTAGAACTACAACCTATTCCTTTTCAAATAGCTATTAATTTTAAACAAAATTTGCGCTATATAAAATATGCTGCCATTCCATTACTTATAGTCTTGGCAATATATATTTCAGGAAACAGCTCTTTATTTTCTGAAGGTTATACGCGAGTTGTTAATTATGAAAAAGCATACGAACCACCGGCACCTTTTCAGTTTACTATTAACAATAAAAGTTTACAGGTTAATGAAAATGAGAATTTTCTTGTTGAAGTAGAAACTAACGGAAAAATTATTCCGGAAGATGCTCAAATTCATATTGGCGATAATGATTATTTATTGACAAAAATTTCGCCCGGTGTTTTTCAATTTAGTTTTGATAATGTAAAAAAAGATCAGGAATTCTATTTTTCGGCTAATAAAGTTGAATCGAAACCATATACGTTAAAAGTCACACAAGTTCCTACTTTGTTGAATTTTGAAATGCGTTTAGATTACCCGGCATATCTTCAAAAACAAGATGAAGTTATTAAAGGGAACGGAAACGCCAATATTCCTGAAGGTACAAAAGTTACTTGGAATCTTAAAACTAGAAGTACAGATCAAGTTCAATTAGAATGGAACGACAGCCTAATTGATTTTTCGAAGGCAAATAACAGCTTTACACAGCAAATGCCGGTATATAGAAATAAATATTATAGCATTGCTACTTCCAATAAAGATTTAAAAAATTATGAGAAACTTTCCTATGCTTTTAAAGTAGTACGCGATCAATTTCCGGAGATAGAAGTGGAGATGAAAAAGGATAGTGTAACCGAAGATCAATTATATTTTCGGGGCAGAATTTCTGATGATTATGGCTTACGAAAAGTGGAACTTGTTTATTATCCTATCGAAAATAAAAAAGATACACAGCGAAAATCAATTTCAATTTCAAGAGAAAATTTCGATCAGTTCTTATATAGTTTCCCTGCTGGCGTGGACTTACAAGAAGGTAAGGCTTATGAATTGTTTTTTCAAGTTTACGATAATGATGGCGTAAACGGATCTAAAACCAGTAAAAGTTCGACGTTTGTTTATAGAAAAAGAACTGAGGACGAGGAAGAGGAGCGCCAACTCAATAACCAAAATGAAATGATTCAAGGGATGAATAAATCACTTGAAAAAATGAAAGAATCTAATGAAGAATTACAAGAAATAGATCAGCTTCAAAAGGAGAAGAAACAATTAAATTATAACGATCAAAAAAAATTGGAACGTTTCATCGAACGACAAAAACAACAAGAAAAAATGATGAAACAGTATTCCAAAAAAATGAAGGAAAACTTAGAAGATTTTAAATCTAAAGACAAAGAAGATCCTTACAAAAAGAATTTAGAAGAACGTTTTGAAAGAAATGAAAAGAAATTAGAGGAAAATGAAAAACTCTTAAAAGAATTAGAAAAGTATAACAAGAAAATTTCTAAAGAAGAACTAACCAAAAAGCTTGAAAAACTCTCTAAGCAAAATATTAACCAGCAAAAAAATTTAGAGCAATTATTGGAGTTAACAAAGCGATATTATGTTCAGGAAAAGGCAAAAAAACTGGCTTCGGATTTAGAAAAACTTTCAAAGAAACAAGAGGATTTAAGTAATAAAAAAGAAGAGAATACAAGTGAGGCTCAGAAAAAAATGAATAAAGATTTTGAAGAGTTGACCAAAGATATTGATAGTCTTCAGAAAGAAAATAAAAACTTAAAAAAACCCATGGAGCTGGGTATGAAAAAAGAAGACGAAGATGCTGTAAAAAAGGATCAAGAAGAAGCTACCAAAGAATTGGAGAAAAAGGAGGATGCTGAAAAAAGTGATTCCGAAAACAGTGAAGGAGATTCTGAAAAAAAGGATGCTGAGAAGGGTAGTAAATCTTCATCCAATTCTGCTAGTCAAAAAGCACAAAAAAAGCAACAATCAGCAGCAAAAAAAATGAAGCAAATGAGTTCTCAAATGCAGCAGCAAATGAGTCAATCCGGAGGAGAACAGCAACAGGAAGATGCCGAAATGCTGCGTCAAATTTTAGATAATTTAATTACCTTTTCTTTTCAGCAAGAAAATTTAATGGAAGATTTTAAGGCTTTGAGTGATAATAGTCCAAATTTTGGTAAAAAATTGCGTTACCAAAATGTATTGCGTGAAAATTTCCAACACATAGATGATAGTCTTTATGCACTTGCCTTAAGAAACCCGATGATTTCAGAAAAAATCACTGCTAAATTAACTGATGTAGAATTTAATCTAGAAAAGTCTTTAGAGCGTTTGGCTCAAAACGATTTACGTACAGGTACTGCTAGTCAGCAATATACTTTAACTGGTGCTAATGATTTAGCTAACTTGCTTGGGGATGCTTTAAATCAAATGCAAATGAGTATGCAAGGCTCAGATGGACAAGGAAAACCCGGTAAATCAGGTAAAGGACAGGGTCAAGGACGAGGTTTTCAATTACCCGATATCATAAAAAAGCAAGGAGATTTAAACTCGAAAATGCAAAATGGTCAGAAGCCTGGAGAAAAACCTGGTGGTGAACAACAAGGCCAAAATGGGAAAAATGGTCAATCGCAAGGTCAACAAGACGGACAGGGAAAATCAGGCCAAGGTTCGCAAGGGAATAATGGAAAAGGAGAACAAGGCCAAGGTCAAAATGGTGAACAACAAAGTGAGCGACTTTATGAAATTTACCAAGAACAACAGCGACTACGAATGCAGTTAGAAGATTTAATAGAACGCGAAGGCTTAGGAGGAGATGCAAAACGTCTTGCTAAAAGTATGGACCAAATAGAACAAGAATTATTACAAAATGGTTTTAATAGGCAAACTGAAGAACGCATGATGAATCTTCAACATCGATTATTACAATTAAAAGACGCAAGTTTAAAGCAAGGAAAAGATAATAAAAGGCAATCACAAACCAATGAAGATGAGTATGTTAATGAAGTAAATGATTCTTATAAAAAGGCAAAAGATTATTTTAATACCACTGAAATATTAAATAGACAAAGCTTACCTTTGCGCCAAAATTATAAAGAGCTTGTTGAGGAGTATTTTAAAGAATAATAATGATTAATTTTTTTAGCGAAACAAATTTTAATTTAGATTCTAGTCAAAATTTTGAAGATTGGATTACTAAGGTAATTTCATCAGAATCCAAAAATTTAGGCGATATAAATTATATTTTTTGTGATGACGAATATTTACATGAGATTAATCTAAAATACCTTCAACACGACACCCTTACAGATATTATAACTTTTGATTCAGTTGAAGGAGACATTATAAATGCCGATATCTTTATCAGTATTGACCGCGTTAACGATAATGCCAAAGATTTAAATATAAACTTTAATGAAGAATTAAAACGTGTTATGATTCATGGCATTCTTCATTTATGTGGTTTTTCAGATCATTCTACTGAAGAAAAGCAAATTATGAGGGAAAAAGAAAACGAAAAAATTAAAATGTTCCACGTGGAACAATAGAATTGCAATGTTATGTTTGAAAAGGAGTATGATGTAATTGTAGTAGGAGGAGGGCACGCAGGAAGTGAAGCTGCTGCAGCTGCTGCAAATATGGGAAGCAAAACGTTATTAGTGACTATGAACCTCCAAAATATCGCGCAAATGTCCTGCAATCCTGCTATGGGAGGTATTGCAAAAGGTCAAATTTTGCGTGAAATTGATGCCATGGGCGGTTACAGTGGAATTGTAAGCGATACGAGTGCTATACAATTTAAAATGCTTAATAAATCTAAAGGACCAGCAATGTGGAGTCCACGTGTTCAAAGCGATCGAATGCGTTTTGCTGAAGATTGGCGTATGATGCTTGAAAAGACTCAAAACCTTGATTTCTATCAAGAAATGGTAGCCGGAATACTCATTGAAAATGGAAAAATATCCGGTGTTAAAACATCCTTAGGTCTAGAAATTAAATCCAAAAGTGTAATCCTTACTAATGGAACCTTCTTAAACGGACTTATTCATATTGGTGAAAAAAACTTTGGGGGAGGGCGATCTGGTGAACGTGCTGCAACGGGAATTACTGCGGATTTAGTTGAACTAGGTTTTGAATCTGGAAGAATGAAAACCGGAACACCACCAAGAGTAGACGGAAGGTCCTTAGATTTTTCTAAAATGATAGAGCAACCCGGTGATGAAATCCCGGCAAAATTTTCTTTTTTGGATTCAACAAAACCATTAACGCATCAACGATCTTGTCATATGACGTATACTTCCCCTGAAGTACACAATCTATTGAAAGAAGGTTTTGATCGTTCGCCTATGTTTAATGGAAGAATAGATAGCGTTGGCCCGCGTTATTGCCCAAGTATTGAAGATAAAATTAATCGATTTGCCGATAAAGACCGTCACCAACTATTTGTTGAGCCAGAAGGATGGAATACAGTAGAGTATTATGTGAATGGATTTTCAACAAGTCTACCGGAAGATGTACAATATAAAGCTTTGAAATCTGTAGCTGGTTTTGAAAACGTAAAGTTTTTTAGACCGGGTTATGCAATAGAGTACGATTATTTTCCACCGACACAATTAAAACATACCTTAGAAACTAAACTTGTAGAAGGACTTTATTTTGCGGGTCAAATTAACGGAACCACAGGTTATGAAGAAGCTGCTTGTCAAGGATTAATGGCCGGTATAAATGCTGCCCTTAAAATACAAGAAAAGGAAGAATTTATTTTGAGTAGAGATGAAGCTTATATAGGCGTTTTAATTGATGATCTTATTACAAAGGGAACAGAAGAGCCTTATAGAATGTTTACTTCTCGTGCTGAATATAGAACACTTTTAAGGCAGGACAATGCTGATTTTAGACTTACTGAAAAAAGCTACAATCTTGGTTTAGCTTCGGAAAAAAGGCTAACGCGTATGCTTGAGAAAAAAATGGCAGCTGAAAAATTTGTTGACTTTTTTAAAGATACGAGTGTTAAACCCGAAGAAATTAATCCGGTTTTAAAAGTTAATAATTCTGCTCAGGTTAAACAAAGTGGAAAAATGTTTAAGATTTTTGCTCGTCCCAATATCAGTATGAATGATATCAGAAAGGTTGAATCTATAGAAAATTATATTCAAGAAAATAATTTAGATACAGAAGTGTTAGAACAGGCAGAAATTCAAGTAAAATATTCTGGATATATTGATAAGGAAAAAAATAATGCCGATAAATTACATCGATTAGAAGGTTTAAAAATCCCTGCAAATTTTGATTATTCCGGTCTTCAATCTATGTCTCTAGAAGCAAGAGAAAAATTGAATAAAATTCAACCCAGAACAGTTTCGCAAGCTTCAAGAGTAAGCGGTGTAAGCCCGAGTGATATTTCGGTTTTATTGGTATATATGGGGAGATAATTTTATATGTTCCACGTGGAACATATTATTATATGCTTAAAAAAGTTGCTTTTTTATTTGTTTTATTTTTCTTTATGTACTCTTGTATTCCTGTTTATACAGCTAAAAGAATTAGTACACACGAGATTTCAGATGGAGGTCAGGAGTTTTTAGAACTGAAAGCCTATACCTTTCAATATAAAGGAAACAATTTTAATTATTTCAAGGCTATTCGAGATTTTTTTGAGTTGTCTAATGATGTCAATTTAAATGAATTTATTACAAATGATTTCATTGAAAATAAAGAGCTAAAGTTTTTTATTTCTCGAGATATTGATAGGGATAGTTATTTAGATCTAACCGGATTAGTTTTCGGAAATAAGGATAATGACAATCAAAACAACTCTCATAATATAAATGATAAAGAAGGTGATATAACAATAAAAAATGGTGGAGAAGTTCACTATGTTTATATTCAAATTTTAGATGAAAATGGTAATGATTTACTTGCAACAGATAATTTTTGGAAATCTATTGCCATACAAAAGTTGAAAAAACTTCAAGAAAAGATTAATAACAGATGACCAAAAAATTAGATCGCTATTTTTTAAGCTGTCGAGATTATACAGTTTCCGGAAAAGAATTTGATTTGTATTGGAATGAAGAAAGAGATATCCTTCAAACATTTCCGGTTCCGTCTTCATCAGAATTACCCGGTTATTATAAAAGTCAAGATTATATTTCGCATACCGATTCTTCTAAAACATTGATTGATAAAATTTATCAAGCGGTAAAAAGCAAAATGCTTCAAAAAAAACTAGATTTAATTTCATCTTTTTCTAGCGGAAAAACTTTGTTAGACATCGGCGCGGGAACAGGAGATTTTTTAGCTTTAGCAAAACAAAACTACTGGCGTATAAATGGAATTGAACCAAATACCAATGCCAGAAAATTAGCCCTTGATAAGGGTGTTAATTTATCAGCTAATAAAAATACTTTAGAGCCTGAAAAATATGATGCTATTACACTTTGGCATGTGTTAGAACATATTCCAAATTTAGAAGAAGAAATAGAATCATTAAAATCACTTTTAAACATTGACGGAACTTTATTTATTGCTGTACCCAATTTCAAAAGTTACGATGCCAGGCATTATAAAAAATATTGGGCGGCTTACGATGTGCCTCGGCATATATGGCATTTTTCAAAAGAAGGAATAGAACGCTTATTTTCTCAACATAATTTAAAATTGGTTAAAACTAAACCCTTAGTGTATGACTCTTTTTATGTTAGTTTACTTTCTGAAAAATACAAAGGAGGAAATTTTAAATTTATCAAAGCATTCTTAACCGGATTAAAAAGTAATATTCTTGCAAGACGCTCTAAAGAGTACTCTTCTATAATTTATATATTTAAACAAGCTTAAAACGTTTTTTAAGGACATTATTTGCATTTTATTATAGATGAGTAGGCTTTTGTTCATAAATTCTACTGAATTCCATTAAAAAGCTCTTATTTAATCGATTTATAATAATAATTATCTATTCGAAAATAATTTATATAAATTTAAACTATAGCAACTTATTTTCTTCATTTTATTTAAAATATTTACATTTGACCAAAATCAAAAAATCATGAAAAAGTTTGCCTTAATTTTTATAGCCGCACTTGCTATTTCTTGTAATCAAGATAAAACAGCTTATGTAGACAATACTGTTTTAATAAAGGAGTATAAGAATATGAAAGCTACCGAGGAGAGATTCAATGAAAAATCTAAGGAAATGCAAAAGGAGCTTGATGCTGTAGCAAAACAATTTCAAAATGAGGTAGAAGCTTTTCAGCAGCAGTCCGCTTCTATGTCAGATGAAGAATTGCAAAAAAAACGAACACAGTTGATGCAGCGTCAACAACAATTGCAACAACAACAGCAAGCTAAAAGTCAAGCTTTACGCGAAGAAAGTGATAAGGTAATTGATAGTTTAATAGACGAAGTAAAAGGCTTTGTTGTAGACTATGGTAAAGAACATAATTACACCTATATTTTTGGCTCTAATGAATCTGCAAACATTATGTATGCTAAAGAAGGAAAAGATATTACACAAGATGTTTTAAAAGAGCTTAACGGTATTGAAGAAACTACTTCTAAATCTGAAAAAAAGGAAGAGTAATTATTCACAAATCTATATGTATAACCGACTTTTATAGGTCGGTTTTTTTATGCTTTTTTGTGAAGTAATCGTGTTAATTTGATGGATAAATCGGTTAAAATTATTTTAGCATTTCCATTTCGTTCGATGTGAAAAATAGCTTTTTCCAATTCTTCAGTTATAGCTAAAATATTGTTTCCGTGTACAAAAGGAGCAAATTTAGAAAGATCAAAACCTTGTGTTTGCGATTCAAAAAAGACTAAATTTTCAGCTTTATAATTTAATAATAAAGCTTGCCTAAAAAAATCAATACAATAATTTAGAAATTTCTTTTGCGTTTCTCTTCCTGAAGCTGCAATTTCTTCTGCCCAAGCTAAAAGTTCACTAATGGCACTTTTATTTCCTTTAGCTTTAAAGGCTGTACGAATCCATTTTATAAATAATTGCTCAAAATCTTCATCTTCCGAGTTATGGTTTAGAATTTCTAAGGCTTTAGTAAAATTTCCATCAGCCTGATGCGCAATCTTTTTTGCCTCAAGATTGGCAACATCTTTTTTTAGCAATGCATTTTTTATATCAATTTCACCCAATGGCGGAAAATGTAAAACTTGGCATCGCGAACGGATGGTTTGTAAGATTTGTTCTTCATCTTCGGTAATAAGCAAAAAGATGGTTTTCTGAGGCGGTTCTTCAATTAATTTCAACAATTTATTGGCCGCAGCAATATTCATTTTTTCGGCACACCAAATCAGCATTATTTTATAGCCACCTTCGTAAGCTTTTAAAGAGAGAGATTTTACAATATCTTGGGCTTCATCTACGCCAATCCTTCCTTGTTTATTCTCAATATCTAATTTTTGATACCAATTAAATAAAGTACCGTAAGGATTTTCGGCAATAAATGCCCGCCATTCTTCTAAAAAATGACTTGAAACGGGGTGTTTTTTTACTTTATTTGTTCCTGCTACCGGAAAGGCAAAATGAAGATCTGCGTGGGCTAGCTTTTTAAAATTAAGGTTGCAAGAATTTTTACCGGTATTATTTTCTCCATCAGAATTTTGGCACAAAAGATATTGGGCATAAGCAATAGCCATAGGTAGAGTACCGCTGCCGTGCTTGCCAACAAATAACTGTGCATGCGGAATTCTACCGCGATCTGCACTTGTGGTAAGGTGATTTTTAAGGTGAGTTAAGCCAACTATTTCCGAAAATAACATAGGGCGAAATTAGCTATTTTTAATTTATTTTAAAGCAGACAAGCCTTAAAAACAAGAAATAATTAAATTTGAAGAAAAATAGAACTTATGATGACTCTAGACGACTATAATTTTGAAAATAAGCAAGCCTTAATCCGAGTTGATTTTAATGTACCGCTAAATGAAAATTTTGAAGTAACTGATACCACAAGAATAGAAGCTGCAAAACCTACTATTACCAAAGTTTTAGAAGATGGCGGTTCTGTAGTTTTAATGTCGCATTTAGGAAGGCCAGAAGGAAAAGAAGAAAAATTCTCTTTAAAACATATTGTAGCAAAAGTATCAGAAATTATAGGTGTTCAAGTTAAATTTGCTGAAGATTGTGTAGATGATGAAGCTCAAAAAGCATCTGATGAATTGGCAAATGGAGAAATTTTATTGCTCGAAAATTTACGTTTTCATCCGGAAGAAAAAAAGGGTGACGAAAATTTTGCTGAAAAACTAGTGCAACACGGAGACTGCTATATAAATGATGCTTTTGGAACTGCGCACAGAGCACACGCCTCAACCACCGTAGTTGCTAAATATTTTAACGAAAAATGCTTCGGATATTTATTAGCGAAAGAAATTGAAAGCCTTCAAGAAGTTCTAGACTCAGATGATAAAGTAACCGCTATTTTGGGCGGAGCAAAAGTTTCTTCAAAAATTACGGTAATTGAAAATATACTAGATAAAGTAGATCATTTAATTATTGGCGGCGGAATGACATTTACCTTTATAAAAGCGCAAGGAGGAAAAGTAGGAAATTCTTTAGTTGAAGAAGATAAATTAGACTTAGCCCTAGAAATTTTAGAAAAAGCAAAGGCAAAAAATGTACAAGTTCACCTGCCGAAAGATGCTATTATTGCCGATGCTTTTGCTAATGATGCAAATACAAAGATTACTGCTATAAATGAAATTCCAGAAGGCTGGATGGGTTTAGATGTAGGTCCGGAAACCTTAATAGACTTTGATAAGGTTGTATTAAATTCAGCTAAAATTCTCTGGAACGGTCCGCTTGGCGTTTTTGAAATGGAAAATTTTGCTAAAGGAACAATCTCCTTAGGAAACAGTATTGCGCAGGCAACAAAAAACGGCGCTTTTTCGTTAGTAGGAGGAGGAGATAGTGTAGCGGCTGTAAAACAATTTGGTTTCGAAGATAAGGTAAGTTATGTTTCTACCGGAGGAGGCGCTATGTTAGAAATGCTAGAAGGAAAAACGCTTCCAGGAATTGCAGCCATCAAAAATGCTTAGGCATCATTTTTGATATTATCTTAACAAAAATTAACAAAGTATATGAAGAAACTCTTTTTTCTGTTAGCATTTGGTTCAACATTATTGGTACAAGCGCAACAAAAATCGCATTTAGACAAGCAAGAAAACGACTCATTAATAGCAAAAGAGAGCCTTGTAGAACGCGATTTCTCTGCCATAAATCCCGCTCCGGAAATAATGAAAGATTCCGTAGTATTACGGTTAATGGATTATAAACCTGCTGCTCGCGTAGATTCTTTATGGGAAAAGGAGCTTTTAAATTCAGACTTATATAAAAAAATGCAAGAGGCAATTGTTAATGCAGCATATGCAGATTCTCTTGTAAAAAAAGAAGTTTCAACCGATACCTTAAAATCTCGTTTAGCTAGATTAAATGCAAAAACTCCATTTCGTGTAGAATATAATACTTCTTTAGAAAGCGTTATTAATTATTATTTGAAGCGCAATAGAGAATCGATGGAGCGTTTACTTTCGCTAAGTCATTATTATTTCCCATTATTTGAACAAAAGTTAGATCAGTACGATATTCCACTAGAAATGAAATATCTGGCTATTGTTGAATCAGCACTTAATCCGCAAGCAAAATCTAGAGTAGGAGCAACCGGACTTTGGCAGTTTATGTTTGCTACCGGAAAAATGCATGGGTTAGATGTTAGTAGTTATGTAGATGAACGTATGGATCCTGTTTTAGCAACCGATGCGGCTTGTCAATATTTGGCAAAATTACACGGTATGTTTAACGATTGGGATTTAGCTTTAGCATCGTATAATTCTGGCCCGGGTAATGTTTCTAAAGCAATTAGAAGAAGTGGTGGAAATACAAATTACTGGGAGTTAAGAAGATATTTGCCAAGAGAAACCGCGGGTTACGTGCCGGCTTTTATAGCAACAATGTATATTTTTGAATATGCAGAAGAGCATGGTTTTAATACTTACAAACCGCAAGTTACATATTACGAAACCGATACTATTCAAGTAAAGCAATTATTGAAGTTTGACCAAATTTCTAAAGTTACCGGAATTGATAAAGAATTACTTTCATTTCTTAACCCAAGTTATAAATTAGGAATTATTCCTTTTATAGAGGATGAAGAATATTATGTGCGTTTACCGATTAGAGAATCTGGCGTTTTTGTAGCCAATGAAAATGAAATTTACGGGCACGTAACAAAAGAGCTAGAAGAAGCAAAAGAAGAGTTACCACGTTATGTTGAAGCAGACGCAAAAATAAGATATCGCGTTCGTAGTGGAGATTATCTAGGCAGAATTGCTGAGCGTTATGGCGTTGGTGTAAGCAAAATACGACGCTGGAATAATATGCGAAATAATAATATTCGTGTGGGGCAATACTTAACAATTTACCCAAGAAAACCAGCTGAACAAATTGCGATTACCGCTTCAAAAAAAGAAGAAAAAAAATCGATTAAAGAATTTTATACCGTGAGAAAAGGAGATTCTCTTTGGAGTATTTCAAAAAAGTTTCCGGGGGTTACTGTTCAGAATATTCAAAAATGGAATGATATTAGCGGGAATAGATTAAAACCAGGAATGAAGCTCAAAATATCTAAGAGTTAAACACGCACTACAGGAAACTTTATTATGAAAAAACTAATCGTATTTCTAGCTATTATCAGTGTTTTTACAGGATGTAAAGACGGTAAAAAAGATCAAATTATATTAACAACCTCTTCGGGAAGGTTAAACCATCTTTCTATAATTTCAGATAATGATTTGTGGCAAGGAGAAATTGGCGAAATGTTACGAAATAAATTAGCAGCTCCCGTAGAAGGCTTACCGCAACAAGAACCTTTATTTACGTTAAGTCACATCCCGACTAATGCTTTTGAAGGTTTTGTAAGAAAAAACCGTACTTTTTTAAAAATACAAAAACGCGAAAAGGCATCGTTTAAAATTGTACAAGATACGTTTGCACGCCCACAAACAGGAATTTACATTTCCGGGCCTACAACAAGATCAATAGTTGATTTAATTGAGCAAAAAAGTTTAAAAATTATAACAAGTTTAAAAAATACAGAGATCAATGAACAGCAAAACCGTATCTCAAAATCACTAAAAAATGATAAGTTTTTAGAAGAAAAAATGGGCGTTTCTTTAAAATTCCCTACAGCTTATCGATATGCAAAAAGGAAGGATGATTTTTTCTGGATTAGAAAAGATATTCCTAACGGAAGCATGGAAATTTTGGTTTACGAAGTTCCGTTTAGTACCATAGAAAGCGACACCAATACTATTGGCGATATCATAAAAATGCGCGATTCTATAGGAAAACAATATGTTCCCGGACCAACAGAAGGAACCTATATGATTACCGAAGCGGCTTATGCTCCGTATTTATTTGAATCTAAAATTGATGGAAAGTTTGCTTATGAAACCAAAGGAACTTGGGAAGTAAAAGATGCATTTATGGCCGGTCCATTTTTAAACTATGCTGTTAGAGACCAAAAAAATAATCGTTATGTGGTTTTAGAAGGATTTGTTTTTAAGCCTTCAGCTACAAAACGAGACCATATTTTTGAAATAGAGTCTATTTTAAAATCAGCTAAGATTAAGTAAAGTAAAAAAAAGAAGCATAAAAAAATCCGAACAAAAATTGTTCGGATTTTTTTATTTAACCAAGACAATAAAAAAATTATTGCTTATTATTTTCAACTTTTTTATCAGTTTTCACGTCTTCTTCATCTTCTTTTGAGGCGTCTTTAAATTCCTTCAGACCGCTTCCTAATCCCTTCATTAATTCTGGAATCTTTTTCCCTCCGAATAACAAAAGAATGACAACAGCTATAACCACACCTTGCCAAACTCCAAATGCTAAAAATATTCCTAAAGTCATAATTTCAATTTTTTTCTAATACAAACTTAATAATTAATATCTAAAGATTACGTTAACTTCTTAATAAATCAATTACAAGAATAGAATATCCTATATTTGTGGCGTAAGAAGCTTAAGTATGGCAGAAAAAAGAGAGAAAAAACGCTTAGCAAAAAAACTCTTGCATAAGTATCGATTAGTAATCCTTAACGAGGATACTTTTGAAGAACGTTTTGCATTTAAGTTAACCCGCTTAAATGTTTTTGTTACAGTAGGCTTATCGGCAATTGTTCTTATAACCTTAACTATTTTACTGATTGCTTTTACGCCCTTACGCGAGTATATTCCCGGATATTCATCAACCGCATTAAGGCAACGTGCTACAGAATTAGTTTACACAACAGATTCTTTACAACAAGTTATAGAAAAAAGAAACCGTTACTTTTCATCTATCCGAAAAGTCTTGAGTGGCGATGTTTCTCCAGCAGAAATCCAAAACCAAGATTCTTCAGGATATACCAATGCAATTTCTCCAGATAGTATAAATTTAAATCCGTCTAAAGCAGACTCTCTTTTACGAGACAAAGTTGAGCAAGAAGATAAATACAATGTGTTTGATGTGGCTGTTTCACGTTTAGATTTTAAATTATTTGCACCGGTTAACGGAAGTATTTCTGAAGCATATGATGTAGAAAAGAAACATTTTGCAGTAGACATTGTAACGGCTGAAAACACGCCCGTAAAAGCAACAGCAGACGGCACAGTAATTTTTGCCGAATGGACTTCAGAAACCGGTTTTGTTATTATTTTAGAACACAGTTACGGATTAATTTCTGTTTATAAACACAACTCTTCGTTGACAAAAGAACAAGGAGAATTGGTGAAAGCAGGCGAAGTTATTGCTATGGTAGGTTCTACCGGAGAATTTACCACCGGACCACACCTTCATTTTGAATTGTGGAGCGATGGTTATCCTGTAAATCCAAGTGAATTTTTAGAGTTTGAATAAATACACTTTATGTCTTTAAAATCTATTTCGGCCAAAATATTTGCTAAAATCATCAAGAAAAAAATTGATCATTGGGCAAAGAAACCTGTAGAAACACAACAGAAATTATTAAAGTCACTTATAGAAAGTGCTAAAGACACAAAGTTTGGTAAAGACCATGATTTTTCGTCAATAGCTAATGCAAAAGACTTTGCCATTAAAGTTCCTATAAGAGATTACGAAGCCTTAAAACCTTATGTGGATGAAGTAGTGGCTGGAAAAGATAATATTCTCTGGCCAGGAAAACCCCTTTACTTTGCAAAAACCTCAGGGACAACAAGCGGAGCAAAATATATACCGTTAACTAAAGCTTCTATGCCGAGTCATATTGAAGGAGCACGAAACGCAATTTTGTGTTACATTGCAGAAACCGGTAAAGCAGATTTTGTAGATGGAAAAATGATTTTTCTGCAAGGAAGCCCGGTTATGCACGAAAAAAACGGCATTAAAAATGGTCGACTTTCCGGAATTGTAGCACATTATGTACCGGCTTATTTACAGAAAAACAGATTGCCAAGCTGGGAAACTAATTGCATAGAAGATTGGGAAGAAAAAGTAGAAGCTATTATTGAAGAAACCTTACCTGAAGATATGGCTGTTATCAGCGGTATTCCCTCTTGGGTACAGATGTATTTTGAGCGAATTCAGCAAAAAACAGGAAAAAAAATAGGCGAGGTTTTTCCTAATTTTAACCTCTTTATTTATGGAGGAGTTAATTTTGAACCCTACCGCACGAAGTTTGAAGAATTAATAGGTAAAAAAATTCCAAGTATAGAATTATTTCCGGCTTCCGAAGGTTTTTTTGCTTATCAAGATTCACAAAAAGAAAAAGGAATGTTGTTGCGCTTAGATGCCGGCATTTATTATGAATTTATTAAAGCAGATGAATTTTTTGAAGAAAACCCTAAACGACTCACAATTGGCGAAGTAAAAAAAGACATTAATTATGTTATGATAATTTCTACCAATGCAGGTTTATGGGGCTATAATTTAGGAGATACGGTTATGTTTACTTCAATAAAGCCCTATCGTGTTATTGTTTCCGGTAGAATTAAACATTTTACCTCTGCCTTTGGAGAGCACGTTATTGCTAAGGAAGTAGAATATGCTATGAAAGAAGTAGCGGCAAAAATGAAAGTTCAAATTAACGAGTTTAGCGTAGCGCCACAAACCAATCCTAAAGAAGGCTTGCCGTATCACGAATGGTTTGTAGAATTTGAAAAAAGCCCCAAAAAATTAGATACCTTTGCAAAAGCGCTAGACGAAGCATTGCAAGCACAGAACAGCTATTATAAAGATTTAATTGAAGGAAATATTTTACGTACTTTAGTGATTAACACGGTTGCAAAAGGCGGATTTAAAAGCTATATGAAATCTATCGGAAAACTAGGAGGACAAAATAAACTGCCTCGCTTATCTAACGATAGAAAAATTGCAGAAGCACTAGAAAAAATCGATAAATAAAAACGATAAGATTTATGAATACGGTAAAAAATATAGGCAGAAATAGAGCGCAAGAAAGCTCTAACGCTATTGAGCGGCTCTATATTACCATGCGTCATTTATTTAATCGCGGTTTTTATAAACCAATGGGCGTTTCCGGAGAAACCCTTCGTGAAGCGTTATTAATTTTACGTCCTGAAATTTACGGAAGTGTTGCAGAAAATAAAGTAGAATTAAACGGATTGTTATATGTTGTAGATCGCTTGCCGGTTGGCATAGAAGAATGTCGTTATATTAACTTAACCAGTGACGAAGGCTATGGCGAATCTCATTTTAAACCGATTGTTCCACCAAAAAGAAGAAGAAATTGCTACCGAATAGATGAGGAGCAAATGAATATTGAAATAACACGTGGACGTTCAGAAATTTATGATATTCTTACCCATCTAACCTTTCTTTTTATCGAATCTCATAAAATAATGCGTCGGGTAATTATTGATGAAGAAGATAGTTTAACGCGCGATTGGCAAAAGCTGGAAGAAGCAGTTCATAAAAAAGAATTATCACAAGCAGAACGAGAAATTGCATTAACACATACCGCAAATATTTTAGGACGTACTTTTCAAGAAGTATCGCATATTTATCCGCTATTCAGTACACCCGAAAATAACAAACGGTTTTTACATCTAATATATTATTTAGGTCGTTTAGCAATCGATGAAAGTATTCATAATAATAAACGTATTGTTACCTTTACACCCGTACTTCGTGAACGCTTAGGGCATCATATTCACGGGGAAATTTGGGCCGATAAAATAAAGCAAACCTTAGCAGAAAAAGGCTTACTAAATCGTGAAATTCATATCATTAGTGCCAATATGCATAGTGTTATGAATACGCTTTATGCGCCTATAGCTTTAAAGGAAGAATTAAAAAATAAATCGAGAGAAGAACTTTACGAAGCCTTAAGTAACAGCGCCAACGGTAAGTTGCGAATGAAAGTTCAGAAAACGGCTTTAGAAAATGGAATGGTTTATATAGAAGACCAGAGTGGTGCCAATATAAATGTGCAACTTTTTGATACTTCAAAAATAAATCATCCGGAAAAACGATTTCAAGCAGATATTGAAAATGCTCCTGTTTTAATTGTGATGGACTATGCTTTTGGTGAGCAAGCTTACGAAACCATGGATGAATTGCTAAAACCTTACGCAACCATCGAAGAAAAAGTTCATCTACCGGTTAACTCAATCTCAATTATGGGTAAAGCGGGAATTTTGGAAGGTAAAAAAGGAGATATTATGATTCCGAATGCACATCTATTTGAGGGAACAGCAGATAACTATCCGTTTAAAAATAAGCTTAAAAAGAAACATTTAGCCGGCCATGGAATTCAAGTATATGATGGAGCTATGATAACCGTCTTAGGAACATCACTTCAAAATAAAGATATTTTACGCTTTTTTCATGATTCTACCTGGAATGTTATTGGCTTAGAAATGGAAGGAGCACATTACCAAAAAGCAATACAAGCAGCTTCACGCTTACGTGGAAATATAAAAAACAAAGTAAAGGTACGATACGCATATTACGCTAGTGATAACCCTTTAGAAACCGGAAGCACATTAGCTTCAGGTGGATTAGGAACTACAGGTGTAAAACCAACCTATTTAATTACAGAAAAGATTTTAGAACAAATTTTTGAAAACGAATGAGCACAAAACAAACAACCAAAGAAGAAACAGATGTAATTGATCTGTACGAACTTACTAAAAAAGTTTTTTATAAAACACTACAACTTTTTTTTAGGTTTATTAATTTCTTGATTAGGAATATAGTTATAATAGCAATATTAATTGCTATAGGTGGCGGCTTAGGCTATTTTCTAGATAAAAATAAACCTGATATTTACAAAACAGAGTTTATTGTTGCAACAGATTTTGATGCCGCTGAATATTTATATAAGTCGATTGAAGAATTAAAATTTGGGCTTAAGCACTATAACGATTCTTTTATGAACGAATTGGAAATACCTAAAGAGAAAGCTGCTAAAATAAACTTAGACATAGAGCCCATTGTCGTATTAAATGAACTTAATAAAGAAGAACAAGCTTATGCAGAGTTTTTAGACGAAAACATTGAAATTGAACAGAAAGAAAGATTGTATATCAATAGTGTAAAACGTCATAAGCTTACATTATACCATCCTGATGATATTGATTCTAAAGAGTACTTGACAAAAATAATTAAATATCTTAGGAAAAATGATTATTACCAAGACCTTTATTCATTATATGAAAAAGAAGCAAATCGCCAATATAAAAGCACAACAAATCTTTTAAGTCAAATTGACTCATTAGTTATAAACTACTCAAACAGTTTTAGACAAGAAAAGTATACCACTCCAGGGGTTACCTATTTTAACTCTGGAACGGTTATGGATCTAGGAATGGTTCTAGAAAACAGAACGCTTATTCAAGACGATGTTAACCGTCTTTTAGAAAATACAATAACAAGTACAGAGTTTTTAAAAATTATTGATAAGGGCTCTCCAAGAAACTTAGAGCATTTTAATCCATTTTCTCGTAAAATGTATTTTTATCCAGTTCTATTAGTTCTTATTTTTATTTTAATTAAATTAATTAGAGTGATTTATAGAAAGGCTAAAGCACTATCATAAAAGCTTTAATTTTTACAAAAAAATGCCTTAAAAATCACCAAAAAATTTTAATTAAGCATATATGAGAGGTAGCGTTTGTAAACACTTATAGTTTAACTACTATGAAGACGCTAAATAACTTCATAACAGGATGTTAAATACTTCTAAAATTTAAATTAATTTGTGAGTAGAAACCTCAGACTAGCAAAAAAGTTTACTAGAATTGTATAAACTTAACAAACTCATTTTATCCAATACTAGATCTTTGTACTAGTAGTGATATTTAAAAGAAAATTATTATGGATTTAAACCAGTTCCTACCTTTAATTATTGATGCCAGCCGTGATGCCGGAATCAAAATCATGGAAGTCTACAATTCTGAAAGTTTTGATGTAGAACAAAAGCAAGATGACTCCCCTTTAACTCGCGCCGATAAATTAGCAAATCAAGCAATTACTAAGCGTTTACAAGAAACAGACTTCCCTATTCTTTCTGAGGAAGGAGCAAAAATCCCTTATGAAGAACGAAAAGATTGGGAATATTTTTGGATGGTAGACCCCTTAGATGGAACTAAAGAATTTATTAAGCAAAATGGTGAGTTTACCGTGAATATTGCATTAATTCATAAAAATGAACCGATTTTAGGTGTCGTTTATGCACCGGCTTTAGATAAAATTTATTTCGGAGGAAAAGGACTTGGAGCCTATCGTTCAGAAAATATGGATCCACAAGACCAACTGAAGTTAATTAAGCACGAAAAAGGGCCAACAAGAATAGTAGCTTCACGCTCGCATTTAAATAAAGATACAGAAGATTATATTAATCAATTTAAAGAGGCAGAAACGGTTTCTATGGGAAGCTCTTTAAAGTTTATGCTACTTGCCGATAGCGAAGCAGATATTTATCCACGTTTTGCGCCTACAATGGAATGGGATACTGCTGCTGCTCATGCCGTTCTAAAAGGTTTAGATCTTGAAGTAATGAGTATGGAAGATGATAAACCTTTACGTTACAATAAAGAAAATCTTTTAAATCCGTATTTTTTAGTAAAACGATAATTTAATTATTTTTTTGCGTGCTATGTTGAACAAAATAAAATCATTTGCTTTTTCTTCAAAGGACGCAAAAGAGGTTACTATAAATTCATTTTGGTCTGTTATTGGAACAGTCATTTCTAAAGGATTGGCCTTTTTGGGATGGGTGGTTGTTGCTAATTTTTTGGGTAAAGAACTAAATGGTGAAATTGGTATAGTGCGTTCAACCATTAACCTATTTCTTATTTTCGTTGGATCTGGATTAGGGCTCACAGCAACACGTTATATATCCAAATATAAAAATGAAACGAGAACCAAAACAGCTAATATTGTAAGCTTAACACTTTTAACAACACTTATATTTGGACTATTTATTAGCTTACTGTTCTATTTTTTTTCATCTAGTCTTGCAAAAACTTTAAATGCTGTAGGTCTTACTGAAACTTTAAAACTCGGAGCATTTTTATTATTCTTTGGAGGTTTAAACGGTTCTTTAAAAGGATGTTTAGAAGGTTTTCAGTTATTTAAAGCAGCAGCAATCATTAATATTATATTTAGTGTGGCTTTATTTTTCGGCTTGTATTTTGGAGCAAAATTTAATAGCGTAGAAAGTACATTTACAGGTTTTTTATTAGCTACAATTCTACACTTTATTCTTCAAAGTATTTTACTTTGGTTTGAGTTAAAAAGAAGAGCCATTAAACTTACAGTTCGTTTAAAAGAGGAAATACCAGTTCTTTCAAAATTTACAATTCCTGCAATTTTAAGTGGAGCAATGGTAGTGCCTTTTAAATGGTTAGCTGAAGCTTTGCTGGTAAATCAGCCCGAAGGATATATAGAAATGGGTTTATTTGCAGCTATTATCTTATTTCAGACTTTACTATATATGATTGCAAATACTCTAAACGCTCCTTTAATTACATTGATGGCTAAGAAAGGAGAAAATTTAAAAATTGATAAAATTAGTTTAATATTACCTTGGGCAATAGGTGTTTTTGGAGCTCTACCATTTATCTGTTTTCCAGAACTATTTGGGTTAATTTTTGGTGACGAATATTTGAAGGATGCTAATTTTTTTAGTACCTATTTAATAGTTCTGCTGTTTACAATCGTAATGCTTTACAAGCAAGGTATTGCTAGGATTATGGTTCTTAACGATCTAATGTGGTTTAGTTTTTTAAGTAACTTGATTTGGGGTTTAAGTCTTACAGGAAGTTTCTTTCTTTTAAAAGATAGTGGAGCTGTTGGTCTTGCTTGGGCATACTTAATAGCCTACACTATCAATGTAATTATTGTGATACCATTATACTTAAAGCGAAAAATTATACCAAGATTTTTGGTATTTTCTCCTTATGCTATTAGTTTATGGATAGGCGTTTTAGGTTTAGCTTTTATTTGTTTTTATTTTGAAATGAATTTATTCATAAAAGCGGCTGTAGCCTTAATAAGTAGTTTTATTTTTGTATTCTTATTTTACAAACTTTTCAACTTCTCTAAAAATGCTTAAAAAAGGAAGTATAGATATATTGGTAAAAGGAGCTTATGGTGCAAAAAATTTTGGGGATGATGCCCTTCAATTTTTTTTAACTGAATGGTTTAAAAAGAACCATTATAAAGTTGCTTTTATAACAAAAAAATCAAAATATTTAAAAAAAATGTTTCCTAATACTCGTCTTATTTCTCAAGACCAGGCATTTAATGTTGATGCTAAAACACTTATTTTAGGTGGAGGAACACAGTTTTTTGCTTTCAATAAAATTAGTTTTAAAGAAAAATTAGCTTTTTATATAAAGCACCTTTCCTTTAAAAAATTGCTTTTTACTTTTCAGAAAAGAGTTTTAAAACAAAAAATGCGAGCTAATAAAAGCATTGGTCTGGGTTTAGGCTTGGGACCATTTCAAGAAAACACACCACAACTTACAGCAGCAAGCAATAGTATAGCAGCGTTAGATGAAGTATTCACAAGAGATCGTTTAAGTTTTGAGTTTGCTAAATCTTTAAATAGTAAAGCATTAAAATTTACCGATATTTGTTTTCTTCCAGGAATTATAGACTTTTCTAAATTTAAACAGCCCAAAACAAAGATAAAAAAAGTAGGGATAATTGTTAGAGATTGGAACTTGTCCTCTGAAGGTAAACAATATTACAAAAAACTTCAGCAAGAAGTAGAGCGTTTAAAAAGCCTAGGTTACTTACCTACTTATATTTTATTTAAACCTGAATCTTATTGGCAAGAATATTTAGAAAATCAACAGGAAAAATACATTGTTTGGAATCCTGAAAAGATGAAAATAGTAGATTTTCTTAAAGAATTAATGGAATTTGATTTAATGATAAGCGCTCGTTTTCACGGAATTATTTTTGCTTCACTTTTAGGTATTCCAAGCATTAGTATAGGTATAGAGCAAAAATTAAAAGTTGTAGGTGAATTTTTTCCTAATTCTTTACAAGTTTGGCCCTATCCTTTTTCAGAAGATCTTATAGAAAAAGTAAATGACGTACAAAAGAACTATGCTCAAGTGCAGAAATCCCTTCAGCAAGAAACAAACAACAATCAAATTTTAGCTCAAAATATGTTTAACGAGCTAAAAAAAGTAATACAAAATAATTAATAAGCTTTTGAAACTTCTATTTTATATCACGCAATTTGATCAAGTAAAGGATGCTACACAGTTCTATTTAGAAACTATTTGTGAAGCGCTTACAGGTTCTGCTAAAATGCAAATGACTGATAAAATAAGTGATTTAAAAGATGCAGACTACGTAATGACTTTTACGGTAACCGATTTTTTTAGGCTAAAGTTAAAGAACCCAAAAATAAAGATAATTCATTGGTTTCAAGGAATTATCCCTGAAGAGGCGCGCTTAAAAACCAAAAATAGAAAGCAATACTTTGCATTTAGTATGTTAGAACGTTTTACGTTAAAGTTTGCTATTTTTAACTTTTTTGTTTCTGATGCGATGAAGAATCATTACAGAAAAAAATACGCATATAAAAAGAAAAACTATTTTATAATGCCCTGCTTCAATGGTAAACTTCAGCATAAAAGAGCTTTTTTCGAAAAAGATTATACAAACCCAGATTTTGTTTATATAGGCTCTATGGCTACTTGGCAATGTGTAGATACTGTTTTGAGTGTGTTTAAATCGGTAAAGGATAAAATTCCGAAAGCACGTTTAACACTATTAACAGGACAGCAAGAAAAAGCAGAAAAAAAATGTGCAAAGTATAATGTAGAAGCAAGTATAGGCTACGTGCCCTTAGAGAATATAGATCAGGAATTATTGAATTATAAATATGGTTTTCTATTGCGTGATGATATAAATGTAAACCGTGTGGCCACTCCCACAAAAATGAGTACTTACATGGCTAGTGGAGTTGTTCCTGTTTACACGGATGTTATTGAAGCTTTTTCGGTTTTTAATTCATTAAACTATCAAGTTAAAATTAACAATAGTACCGTTACAGATATAGCTGAAAAGATTATCAATTTTGAAAAACAAGCGATTGATAATGAAATTTTATATGAAGAATATAAACAAGTTTTTGAGAATTATTATAGCAAAAAAAAATATATCAAAAATATAAAGGAAATTTTTAAAGCTTAATGAATTCAATATTATCAATAAAAAGAGATACTTTGGATAAAGCATTTTTGCTTTTTCCTGTTATTTTGATTTTCATTTCTGAGATTTTACACTTTATATTTCCTTCTATAGGAGTTGCAGTAAAGTTTTTGGGTCTAATTTCTATGGTTGGTATTAGTATTCTAAAAGGAAAATTTAATACTAATTCCCTAATAATTTTTGCCTTTTTAATTCCGGTTTTAATTTATCATTACTTTGTTTCGTTTAGCTATAAAGCAGCCACAGAAGAGTTAGTTCGCTACTGTTTCCCGATAGTTATTTTGTTTTATAGTTATACCTTAAAGGACCAGTTTAAATTGATTTTTAATTTTTTTCTTGTTTTCTTCTTTATAAATCTATTCGCACAAATAGTTAATTATATTTTATGGCAAAAAGGCGTAGTTTTATGGTTTTTTGATACACATGAAAACGGATCATATACTATTCCTTCTGTATATGGTTTTATGCGGGCTACAGGAGTTTTAGGATTCTTCAGTCTTTTTGGTTTTTTCTATTTATTAATGTTTTTTATTATAGAAACCTATTATAAAGGAAGGTTTAAGGTTGTTTTATTGTTACTTTCTTTATCAGGGCTTTTTGCAAGTATATCTTATAAAGGAATTGTAACTTTTTTAGTATTGATTTTTGTGTTTTCTAAAAAGAAACTACAAATAATTAGTGGGTTTATTTTTTTAGCTGCAATTCTCGTCTTCTCATTTCCTGATAAGGCTTTAGAGTTTTATGAAGGAGCTTTATTAAGAACTGAATTATACATTTCTGAAGGGAATTCTGCCAGAGCAGAATCGTATAGAGTTATGGCAAACCATACGGGTTTATTAGGAGAGGGTTTAGGTAGTTTTGGCGGTCCGGCTTCTGTAGACTACGGATCTCCATTTTATAGAGAAGTAAATTTTAATTGGTTTGGATTAAAATTAGGAACTACAGACACTTATTTTCCACATCTATTTATTGAAGTTGGTTTAATAGGAGCTTTGTTATATATACTTTTCTTAATGTCACCACTTTTAAAGAAGAGAATTTCTGTTCGTGCATTACGGATTTTAGGCATTATTTATTTTGCCTTATTTTTTGATGCTGCTTTTTCATATTCCTTAAATAATACGGGTTATTTAATGGTTGCCTTAATTTGGGTTTTTCCAGTAATTTATTATTCTCAACAAAATGAAAAAGCCTAAAAAAATTTTAATGGTTGGTAATTTACCGACTGAAGACTCACGTTCTATTGGAGGAGCAACGGTTTTAACGCAACGTATTTTTGAGTTTATAAAAACCAAAGCAACAATAGATCTTTATTTTTTAACAATCAGGAAGCATTGGAAACCTAAAGCCCAAATTATAGACTACTTATGGTTTCCATTTCGGTTTCTGTGGTATCAAAAAAGTTATAATCATATAAGTTTTCATGCCTCAACAGATTTTCACCTTACCGTTGGACCTATCGCAACAGGATTTTGCAGGTTATTTAGAAAAAAATATAGCTATCATTTTTTTGGTGGAAATTTTCATAAAAAATTTCAGCAGTTACCTAAGTTTTATCAAAAATGGATAAGAGCTACTATTTTAAAAGCGGATACCGTTTTTATGGAAACCTTAGAAATGATTCGTTATTTTGAAGCTGATGATATCAACTTAGAATGGTTGCCTAATTCTAGAAAAACACCGCCGGTTAATACACCTCCTAAAAAGTTTGAAAAGCGTTTTGTTTTTATTTCTAGAGTTACACCAACCAAAGGTATAGATACAATTATTGAAGCAGTAAAAAACTTACCACGAGACTATATAATTGATATTTACGGACCTTTAGATGAGCGTTTTTATAAGAAAGAGCATTTTGATAAGTTTAAAATAAATTATTACGGAAGTATTTCTGCAGATGAGGTTATTCCAACACTTTTAAGATATGATGTTTTACTTTTACCTACATTTCATCCAGGAGAAGGGTACCCGGGCATTGTTATTGAAGCTTTATCGGTTGGTTTACCGGTAATAAGTACAAAATGGAATGCTATAGAAGAATTAATTACAGATGAGATAAGCGGAAAAATAATTCCTATAAAATCCAGCCAAGCCTTAACCAAAGCTATACAAAGCTTTACACCAGAAAATTATCCCCTTTTTAGTAAAAATGCCTTAGATAGTTTTGCTAACTTTAATTCAGATTTGGTTTTTAAAAGAGTTGTTGAGAGTTATGATTAATGCCTATTCTTTTTATCAAGTAGCACATAAGCTGTATCAAAAGAAAATTCCTATTCTTCCGAAGCTTATAAAATTACTTTGTTTTTTAATTTATAATTCGAGTATTCCGTACGAATGTGTGCTAGGAAAAGGAACGCGTTTTGCTTATAGCGGAATTGGAGTTGTACTTCATAAAAGAACCGTAATGGGAAAAAACTGTATGATTGGTGCGCAAGTAACCGTTGGCGGAAAATCAGGCCATTATGAAGTTCCTACAATAGGAGATAATGTTTACTTGGCAACAGGTTCAAAAATTTTAGGACCTATAAAAATAGGCAATAATGTAACCGTTGGTGCTAACGCAGTAGTAATTAATGACATTCCCGATAATTGTGTGGTTGCAGGAGTCCCGGCAAAAATCATTAAAAAAGGATGATGAAGGATTTTTTGAAGTTTCATTTACGGCATAACTTTTTGTTAAAAAAAGAAATAAAAAAAATAGACAGCCACTTTCAATTAGATGCTTTAGCAGAAAAACAAAACAAAGCTTTTTTAAAACTTATAAAGGCTGCAAAAAAACCAAGTTTTATCCAGAATTTTATGAAAAAAATGGAGTAGATATTTGTCAAATTCATTCGTTAGACGATTTAAAAAAATTACCTATTCTTCAGAAAAAGCATATAAAAGAAAATCCTTCAGCCTTCTTAGCTCAAAAGAAATATCTAGCAAAAACAAAAGCTTACACTAGTGGAAGTACCGGTTCACCGTTAATGGTTTATCGCGATTTTAAATCAATTTTAATAGAAAATGCTTACGTTTGGTGGTTCAGGCAACGAGCCGGATTAGCTATTCAAGATAGAAAAATTTCTTTGCGAGGAGATTTAGATAGAAGCAAGCTTTTCTATTTTGATAAAGTTGCAAATACACTTTTTATTTCAAGTTATCATTTAAATAGAGAAAAATTTCCGCAGATTGTAGAGAAAATAAATCAGTTTCAACCCAAAGCTTTATTGGCTTACCCAAGCTCTGTATTTACATTAGCGGGTTTGTTAGAGGAAACAAATAAAAAATTAACTATTCCGCTAGTTTTTACAAGCTCTGAAAGCCTATTGGCTTTTCAGCAAGAAAAAATTCAGCAGTATTTTCAGTCAAGAATTTTTGATTGGTATGGGACTGCAGAACGTACAATTGCTTTATATTCAGAAAACGGAAAATATTATGAACCGCCTTTGTATTCTTTCAATGAATATCAGAAAGATAAAATAATTTCTACTGGTTTTATAAATACACTTTTTCCGATAATTCGCTATCAAGTAAATGATGTAATTCAGCATCAAAATAAATATGATGAAAATCATAAATCACTAGAGATTGAGGGAATTCACGGAAGGATAGAAGATTATATTTTACTTCCTGATGGTTCAAAAATCGGCAGAATGGATGTAGCTTTTAAAAATATTAAAGGAATAAAAAAGGCACAACTTATTCAACATTCATTACAAAAAGTAGAGGTGTTATTAGTTACTGAAAATTTTACTTCCTCTGAGAAAATAAAACTTCAGCAAAACTTAACAAATAGATTAGGAAAACAAATAGAAATTTTTATTAACGAAGTTGATGAAAATAAACTACAACATGCTGAAAATAAAAAGTTTAAATTTGTAATCTCTAAATTGAGTTAAAAAAGATAAGTTGAAAAAAAAGCTTTTTTTATTAGTTTTAATTCTAACGCAATTTTTTATTTCTTGTGAAGATGATTATATGGAAAAAGAATTGCCCGAAGTAAAAGTATTAAACTCATTAGGTGTTTTTTCTATAGCTATAGAAGATAATCAACTTATTTTAGCGCCAAAACACACAAAGATTACGGCTCCTTTATTGTACCAAGATGATATAAATAATTTTAATTTCAATGCATTATATCGAATAAAAAATGAAGAGGGTGAAATGGGGTATTTTCGTTTTGGTTGGATAGAATATAAAGATTCTGAAAATATACTTTCTAATATAAATTGGTTTTACACAAATCCGCCTACAACTTGGGGTTTTGAAGATTTTACTATAGAAACTGTTGAGGTCGCTTCAACTCAGAAAGGAAATTTAAAAGTTTGTACGATTGGTGATAGTCAGACGTGGTGGAGTAAATCTTCACTTTTAAGAAAAAAGATGAATGATATTTATCCTGATCTTTATTTCACCGGAAGCAACACAGATATTTATGGATTTCCTCATGAAGGAGAAGGAGGAAATGACACCAAAAAAGTACTCGAGCGAATGGGAAAAATTCCCGAAGCAGACTTCTATACCTTATTAATTGGAACAAATGATTGGAAAAACGATATTTATAAGAGTACAGAAAATATAAAAGAGATTATTAATTATCTTTTAAAAAAATATCCTTCATCAAAAATTATTTACCTTAGTCCCCTGCCTACAATAAATGGAGAAAGAGATCGCTTTAATCAAGCTTTAAAGTTAAATGTGATGAAATTTGCAGAAAGAAATCCGAAAATATTATCATTTTCTTTAGGCGAAAAAATGCGTGAAAATAAAAATTGGGCAACAGATTATTTTAAAGAAGATGGTTTGCACCCAAACGAAGAAGGGGTAAAGTTTATGGCAGAAAACATTACCTCTTTTATAAAACAAGAAACGGATTAATCTTTATAATCTATGAAATTTATTTCAAAAAAATTAATCGGATTCACATTTTTAGGATTCCTTGTTTATCTAACCATAGACTTCCTTCAAAAGAAGGAAGAAAATTTTTGGCAATTTAATTACAATTGGGAGGAAATAGAAACTGTACAAAAACTTGGTAAAGTAAGCCTAGACTCTGTACAAGTTAACTATTTAGAAATTTCGACCGATAAAAATGTTTCTACTGAAAATGTTCACACAATTGCCTTAGGAGAAGGGGCAAACAAGACCTATTTTAATTTTGAAAACTCCTATGTTAACAATCAAAAGATTAAGTTTACAGGTGGTTTTTGGGTGCTAAATGATCCTATAAAAAATAAAGAAAATGTTGAAGCAGAATTGATTAATTTACCTTTAAAACAAACCGGGGAACTAAAAATTAATATAATAACAGATTCCCAGCTTTTATGGCGAGGGGGAAGAAGCTTCAGAAAATGGCTTAAAGAAAAAAATAGTAATCTTTATTTTGTAGGTGATAAAATAGACTTATTCGGATTTCCTTATAACGGTGAAATTGTAAACACTACAGAGAAAACTTTAAACAACAGAAGTAATATTCCTAAAGCAGATCTCTATGTAATTTCATTAGGAACTCATGAGTCGCAAAGAACAATTCAAGAAAGTGTTAAGAATTATAAAAAGCTGATGAAAGAATTACAGCAAAAAAATAATTCAGCTACTATATTTATTGTTAATGCGCCGCCCTCTTTAGATAAAAGAAGAAACACATATAACAAAAAATTGAACAAAGCCTTAGCGACAATAGCAAATGCAGAACAAGTACAAATAATAGATTTTTACAAATTAGTAGAAAATAATTATAAAAACTTGTTGGTTCAAGATCAAATTCATTACCAAAGCGAAGCCTATAAAATGTTGGTAAATCACATTAATAAGCAAATCCATGGAATTAAGTAAATTAAAAATAAATTTTTTTAATTGGAGTTTAGTATTGCTTTTTATCACCTTGCCAATGCCCAAATATAGCTTGAGCACACAAGCTTTAATTGTATTGGCTATTTCATGGCTATTATTAAATTCATTTAAAGAAAAAGTTAGATTATTAAAAGAACATTCTTCGAGTATATTATTATTAAGCTCACTTTATGGAGTAATGTTAGTTGGAATGATTTATACTGAGAATTTAGATCAGGGTCTTGAACAACTGAAAGACAAGCTTCCTTTTTTAATTATTCCCATAATAATAGGGACTACACAAACATTAACCAGTGATAATAAATTTAAGTTCATTAAAATTTTCAGTATTTCTGTTGTATTAATGGCTTTGTTTGCCTTAGCAAAAGCTTGGTATATTCATGCATTAGGAATGGGTGATTATTTTGTATATGATAAACTATCCATTTTGTTAAATAAGCACACCACATACTATTCGCTGTATTGTGTAATCGCAATAAGCTATTTTTTATATGATTTACTTCAATTAAAAAAAACAAATCTGCTTTTTTCAATAGTAGCCATCATCATTTTGCTTTTTTTCATTTACTTGTTAAGTGCAAGAATTGCTATAATAGCACTAATTGTGGTTGCCATTTATTACATAAAAATGCGAATAACCCACCGTAAGCAAAAGGTCTTTTTAAGTCTGTTAGTTATAGGTATATTATCAAGTACATTACTTTTTAGTAGTAATTATACTGCACGTTTTGAGTCGATATCTAAAAACCCAAATGAATTAACAGAAAACAATGAATTTAATACAAGGCTAATACATTGGAAATCTGCTTTAGAAACATTAAATACATCAAGTTATATATTTGGTAAAGGTACTGGAGATGGTAAAGAAAACTTATATCAGCAATATTTGAAAAACGATTTTACTATCGGCTACCTTCAAAAATATAATGCGCACAATCAATATATAGAATTTTTATTATCAAATGGTTTACTTATTATAATAGCGTATTTTTGCCTGCTATTAGCAGCATTAATTTATGCCATCAGATTTAACGATTTGTTTGGTGTTTTAGTGGTTTTATTATTTATGATGTATTCTATTACAGAATCCATTTTAGAACGGCAATCAGGTGTATTAATTGTAGCACTCTTGTGCAGCGTGATACATTTTAGTAATAAAGAATTGTTGAATAAAAAAAATAGATAAAGCATTTTGCATACTACAGATTTTAAACAAAGCTTTACAAACTTGAAGCACTTTTGTGAAGCAGAAGACTTTAAGAGTTGGGATCCGTACGATGGACTTAACAGTAATTTATTTCAGCAATTACCAATTTTTAAAAACACTCGTTTCTTTCGATTAGCTTGGATTCAACTTTTTAAGCGATCACCTATAAATGTTAGAAAAATAGTAGGCGTTAAAAAAACACATAACCCAAAAGGCTTGGCGCTTTTTTTAATAGGGTATTGTAATTTATATAAGCAAGAGCCTAAACAAGAGTATTTAAATTATATTAAAAAATTAACTAAATTAATTTTAGTTAAAAAAACTAAAGGATATTCTGGATCTTGTTGGGGGTATAATTTTGATTGGCAGGCTCGTGCTTTTTTTCAACCAAAACATACACCAACAGTTGTTGCAACTTCTTTTGTCGCAGAAGCTTTAATCGCTTCATATAAGATAACGGGTGATTTAGAAGTATTAAGAACCTTAAAAAACATTGTAAAATTCATAACAGAAGATTTGAATAAAACCTATGATGATGATGGTAATTTTACGTTGTCCTATTCTCCATTAGATAACACGCAAGTTTTCAATGCTGGATTGTTGGGTGCAAAAACGTTGTGTTTATTATATGAATTTTTAAAAGAAGAAGATTTATTGGCTTTTTCAAAAAAAATAGTTCAATATGTGTGTAATAAACAACAGGAAAATGGAGCTTGGGCATATGGAACATTACCTTTTCATCAATGGATAGATAACTTTCATACGGGCTACAATTTGGAGTGTATTCATATTTATCAAAAAGTATCTGGCGACTTATCATTTCAGGATAATTTAACGTCGGGAACAAATTATTACCTTGAAACTTTTTTTACAAAAGAAGGAATGGCGAAATACTACAATAATCAGACATATCCCATAGATGTACATGCTCCTGCACAATTGATAATCACGTTAAGTAAACTAAAAATCTTAAAAAAGCATAAAGCTTTGGCAGATCGAGTACTGAACTGGACAATAGAACACATGCAATCATCAAAAGGCTATTTTTATTATCAAAAAAGAAAAGATATTTCCTCTAAAATTCCATATATGCGTTGGGCACAAGCGTGGATGTTTTACGCATTTTCTTATTATTTTTTAGATACTCCAGAAGCAAAACTTCATGATTCCTAGCATTAACATCCTAAATACAAAAATACATAACCTTAGCATGCAAGAAACTTTGCAGTTAATAACTCAGTGTATTCAACAGAAAGAACAAATTCACCATACCGTTGTTAATGCCGGAAAAATTGTAGCGCTTCAAAAAGATCTGGAGTTGCGGCAAAGTGTAAATGAAGCTGATTTAATAAACGCCGATGGACAAGCTGTTATTTGGGCATCTAATGTATTAGGCAAACCCTTAAAAGAGCGTGTTGCCGGAATAGATCTGTTTACTAATTTATTAGCGCTAGCAAAAGAAAAAAAATACAAGGTTTATTTACTGGGAGCAAAGCAAGAAGTGTTGAATGAGCTCATAAAGACAATTAAAAATACCTATGGTTCAGAGATTATAGCGGGACAACATCACGGTTATTTTTCAACCGAAGAAGAAGCAGAGCTTGTAGAGAATATTTCAAAAAGTGGTGCAAATATGTTATTTGTAGCCATGAGTTCCCCTAAAAAAGAGATATTTTTGCATAAACATAAAAAAGCTTTAAAAGCTGTTAACTTTATTATGGGTGTTGGTGGTAGTTTTGATGTAATCTCAGGGAAAACCAAAAGGGCACCTTTATGGATGCAGGATTCAGGTTTAGAGTGGTTCTATAGATTTATACAAGAACCACGCAGAATGTGGAAAAGATACCTTATAGGAAATACGAAGTTTATATCTTTGGTGCTCAAAGAGAAATTAGAATCTAAAGACGAGGCAAACTGATGGAAATAAAAAATATTTGTTGCATAGGCGCAGGTTATGTAGGGGGTCCAACAATGGCCGTTATTGCGCAAAAATGCCCGCATATCAACGTTACAGTGGTCGATATTAATGAAGCAAGAATTCAAGCCTGGAATAACGACGATTTATCGAAGTTGCCGGTCTATGAACCAGGTTTAGATCACGTGGTTAAAGAAGCAAGAAACAGAAACTTGTTTTTTTCTACTAAGGTAGATCAAGCTATTGATAAAGCAGATATGATTTTTATTTCTGTAAATACGCCAACCAAAACCTATGGTAAAGGTAAAGGAATGGCAGCAGATCTAAAGTATATAGAACTTTGCGCTCGCCAAATTGCTCGTGTTTCAAAAAGTGACAAAATTGTTGTCGAAAAATCAACACTTCCGGTAAGAACAGCATCAGCTATAAAAAGCATCTTAGATAATACCGGAAACGGAACAGATGTAAAATTTCAGATATTATCTAACCCGGAGTTTTTAGCTGAAGGAACTGCAATTGAAGATTTGCTACATCCGGATCGTGTATTAATAGGGGGCGATATTTCTACTGCTGAAGGAAAAGAGGCCATAGATGCCTTAGTGAATATTTACGCAACCTGGGTTCCTGAAAAACAAATCTTAACAACCAATGTTTGGTCTTCAGAACTTTCTAAACTTACCGCAAACGCATTTTTAGCACAGCGTGTTTCTTCTATAAATTCTTTATCGGAATTATGCGAAAAAACAGAAGCTGATATTAATGAAGTGGCCAAGGCTATCGGAATGGACTCTCGTATTGGGTCTAAATTTTTAAAAGCTTCAGTTGGCTTTGGTGGTTCTTGTTTTCAGAAAGACATTTTAAACCTTGTTTATATAGCCAAAACCTACGGATTAAATGAAGTAGCAGATTATTGGGAGCAAGTGCTGTTGATGAATAATCACCAAAAAAGAAGGTTTGCTCATAATATTATCAGTACACTTTTTAACACCGTTTCTGGAAAGAAAATCGCTTTCTTGGGGTGGGCATTTAAAAAAGACACTAATGATACGCGAGAATCTGCTGCTATTTATGTTGCTGATGAATTATTAAATGAGCAATCAAAAGTTTCTGTATTCGATCCTAAAGTGCAAAAAGAGCAGATGTATACCGATTTAGATTATTTGAATACACGCTCTAGCGAAGAAAATAGAGCGGGATTAAGCGTATTTAAAGATCCTTATGAAGCTTGTAAAGATGCACACGCTATTGCCATTTTAACGGAATGGGACGAATTTAAAACATACGATTGGCAGAAAATTTACGATACCATGCAAAAACCGGCTTTTCTTTTTGACGGAAGAGGGATTCTCAATATTCCTGAATTAGAAAAAATAGGCTTTGTGTGTTATAAAATAGGAAGCAGTAAGCATAATTATTAAAAAAGCGACAGCGATTGCAAAAAAATGGGTGTAAAACGAATTTTAATTACCGGTGCTGCGGGTTTTTTAGGCTCGCATTTGTGCGATAAGTTTATTGCAGAAGGCTACCATGTTATTGGTATGGATAACCTAATTACCGGCGATTTAAAAAACATATCACATTTATTTAAGCATGCTTCATTTGAGTTTTATCATCATGATGTCACTACCTTTGTACACGTTCCCGGACGTTTAGATTACATATTACATTTTGCTTCACCCGCGAGTCCAATCGATTATTTAAAAATACCGATTCAGACATTAAAAGTAGGTTCGTTAGGAACGCATAACTTATTAGGCTTGGCAAAAGAAAAAAACGCTCGAATTTTAATTGCAAGCACTTCTGAAGTTTACGGCGATCCGCAAGTTCATCCGCAAGATGAAAACTATTATGGTAATGTAAATACCATTGGTCCAAGAGGGGTTTACGATGAAGCGAAGCGTTTTCAAGAATCCATTACCATGGCCTATCATCGGTTCCATGGGTTAGAAACCAGAATAGCTCGAATTTTTAATACCTATGGTCCGCGTATGCGTTTAAATGATGGTCGGGTAATTCCGGCATTTATTGGTCAAGCGCTTCGTGGAGAAGATTTAACAGTTTTTGGTGATGGGAGTCAAACACGTTCTTTTTGTTATATAGACGATCAAGTTGAAGGAATTTTTCGTTTGTTGTTAAGCGACTATGTTTTACCCGTAAATATTGGTAATCCTGAAGAAATTAGCATTAAAGAGTTTGCTGAAGAAATAATAGCGCTAACAGGAACTTCACAAAAAATTGTGTATAAAGAATTGCCTAAAGACGATCCGCTGCAGCGTCAACCAAATATTGCTAAAGCTAGAGAAATATTAAATTGGAAACCAACTGTAGATCGTTCTGAAGGGATGAATAGTACCTATACGTATTTTAAAAACCTTTCTTTAGAAGAACTGCAAAAAAAGGAGCATAAAGATTTTACAGATCATATCAGAAAATAAATATGATACACAAACAAGGCAGATATTCTAGTTATTTACGTCCGTTGGCTTATCTTATAGATTTAGCCATTATTTTATTATTTGCCTTACAGTTTCAATTTCAACTGGTAGATTATTTTAATTACGTAGTTTTTATTGCAGTAGGCTGGCTTTTGTTATCGATAAAATCTAATTTTTACGAAATTTATCGCTTCACAAAAGTGATTAGAATTATATCCTTAACCATTTTACAAGCCTTATTATTCGGATTAATTGTATTCTCCTTTTTTGGGATATTTAATGAATTAAGCAGACCCTATCCACGAGTACTTTTATATATAGGAAAAGTATTTTCTTTTATTCTGTTAGCTAAATTGAGTGTTTTTTATTTGCTGAAAAAATACCGAAAAGATTTAGGAGGAAATTATCGTAAAACTGTAATTATAGGAAGAAATAGCAAAACGAGAATGCTTGCTAATTTTTTCACAAGAAATGTAGAGTATGGCTACCAATGTAAAAAAGTTTTTCACCTTTCAGAAAAAGTTAGTTTAGAAGATTGCCAAGCCTATATTTTAGAGAATGATATTGATGAAATTTATTGTTCGGTAGCCGAATTAGAAAACGAACAAATTAACCAATTAATAGATTTTGCAGATAACAACTTAAAGGTTCTTAAGTTTTTACCAGACAACAAAGATATCTATACCAAACAATTAAAACTAGAATATTACGGCTATTTGCCTATTTTATCATTACGGAATATTCCAATAGAAGATCCATTAAACCAATTCATAAAGCGCGCTTTTGATATTTTGTTATCTTTGTTTGTTATTGTTTGTATCTTATCTTGGCTGACACCTATTTTGGCAATATTTATAAAATTGGAATCTAAAGGACCTGTGTTTTTCAGACAAAAACGAAACGGATTAGATTACAAAGAGTTTTATTGCTACAAATACCGCTCAATGAAGGTGAACCCTAATGCTAATTTAGAGCAAGCTACAAAAAACGATGTACGCATTACCAAAGTAGGTAAGTTTATCAGAAAAACGAGTATGGACGAACTTCCGCAGTTTATCAACGTTTTGTTGGGCGATATGTCGGTAGTAGGACCGCGTCCACATATGGTTAGCCACACACATATGTACGCTGAGCGAATCGATAAATTTATGGTGCGCCACTTTATAAAACCGGGCATTACAGGTTTGGCACAAACCAGCGGATTTAGAGGGGAGGTTGAAACCGATTTTGATATCATTAGTCGGGTAAAATACGATATTTTTTATCTTGAAAATTGGTCTATATTGTTAGACTTAAAAATTATTTTCCAAACGGTTTATAATGCCTTAAAAGGTGAAGAGAAAGCCTATTAATTTTTCCGGGTTATTTTTGTTTTGTAAATTTCAAAAATTAGCGAAATGAAAAAAAGAACGCTTATTTCTATTGGTATAAGAATTGCCATTATGATTACCGCTTTTATGTGGTTAGGATTTGATTTTAATCAGTTAAAAGAATTTGCTACTGATGATTACAATCAAACTATTTTAATTATTGGGTTACTTCTTTTGGTATTGAATTTTTTAAAAAATTGGAAATCAAATCCTGCAAAATAATCTTATTTCTCCTAATAATTAATTCAAATAAAATTTCATCACCTAAGATTTCCCTTTATTTTTCCTAAAAAAATTAGGGCTTCAGTCTACAAACAATTATTTTTGAAGCTTCATTTATAAAACCCATTTTCAATGAATATTCTTGTATTAGGCTCTGGCGGAAGAGAACACACATTTGCGTATAAACTTGCGCAAAGTACAAATTGTAGTCAACTTTATGTAGCACCTGGAAACGCTGGTACTTCGCAAATAGCTACAAATCTTAATGTAAATCCAAAAGATTTCCAAGAAGTAAAAACCTGCGTTTTAGAGAAAGATATTCAAATGGTAATTGTAGGTCCTGAAGATCCGTTGGTTGACGGAATTTACGATTTTTTTAAAGAAGATGAGGCTTTAGAAAACGTGATGCTAATTGGGCCTTCAAAACGCGGCGCTTTGTTAGAAGGAAGTAAAGAGCGTGCAAAAGAGTTTATGGCGATGTACGATATTCCTACAGCAGCTTACGAGAGTTTTAAAGCAGAAAGTATAGAGGCAGGAAAAACGTTTTTAGAAAGCTTAAAACCGCCTTACGTTTTAAAAGCAGATGGTTTAGCAGCAGGAAAAGGCGTGTTGATTTTAAATGATTTAGCTGAAGCAAAACAAGAGTTAGAAAATATGCTAACCAACAAAAAGTTTGGAGAAGCAAGCGAAACAGTGGTTATTGAAGAATTTTTAGACGGAATTGAGTTGAGCGTTTTTGTATTAACCGATGGCAAAAACTACCTAACCTTACCTACAGCAAAAGACTACAAACGCATTGGCGAAGGAGATACAGGCTTAAATACGGGCGGAATGGGAGCTATTTCTCCGGTTCCTTTTGCAGATGAAGCATTTATGGTGAAAATCGAAAATCGAATTATTAAGCCAACAGTAAATGGTTTAGCAAAAGAAGAGATCGATTACAAAGGTTTTATTTTTATCGGCTTGATAAAAGTAAATGATAACCCGTACGTAATTGAATATAATGTACGTATGGGCGATCCAGAAACGGAAGTGGTTTTACCACGCGTAAAAAATGATCTAGTTGAGGTGTTTGAAAAATTAAGCAACGGACAATTAAACGAAATAAGCCTTGAATTAGATCAACGTTCTGCAGCTACAGTAATGGCAGTTTCAGGCGGTTATCCTGAAGCTTACGAAAAAGGAAAAGAAATTAGCGGGTATAACACTATTAAAGATTCTATTGTCTTTCACGCAGGAACCAAAGAAGATAATGGAAAAGTAGTTACAAGCGGAGGACGCGTAATTGCCATAACTTCTTTTGGAAATGATTTTAATGAGGCACTAAAAAAATCTTACCAAAATATAGAAAAACTACATTTTGATAAGATGTATTATAGAAAAGACTTAGGAAAAGACCTGAATTAAATTTCAGCGTTTTTTCCTAAAAATCCGTGTGCTTTTGCATCACGATTTTCTTCATTATTGTCATTAAACTTTTTAAGCTGCTTCATCCAGTAAACAAAAGCAACAGCGGCAATTAACATAAAAATCCAGTTAAGTGCGTTGGCTGCAAACCAGTTTTCTAATTCTAGTTTTCTAAGCGCGTGAAACGGGATAAATAATACATCTTCAAATAAAGTCTGTATAAGTTCTAAAAAATCTTTCATGAGTTTAGCTTATTATCTTATGCTGCAAAATTAAGTAAAATTTTGCAGTTATTTTTTGATGCTGCAAAGATGAAAAAAAATTATCGTATTTCTGCTCGCAAATCCTAAATTAGTATTGTATATTTTCATCAATTGAATTAAAATGATTTTTAGTTAGAAAAATTATATGATGCTGACCAGTTTTTTTAGGAAATCCAAACCGATACATTTTTTGTTGGTGGGAATATTAATGACTGTTTTTTTCTGTATCGATAATTTTTTTCTGATTAATGATAAGCTAGATTTTATTGCTATTTTAAAAAATGTAGCTTATTTATTAGTGTATTTAGGCTTAATGCTCATCATTAATTTTATTGTAAAACGTAGTGGAGTAACTAAACGAAACACCTTTACCATTATTCTTTTTGCGCTATTCAGCTTAAGTTTTGTAACTGTTTTACAAGCCGAGCAATTATTATTAAGTGCCTTTTTTTTGTTGTTGGCTTTACGTAGAATTATAAGCTTACAAACCGGAATGCACCAAAAACAAAAAATTTTTGATACAACTTTTTGGCTTGGTATAGCAACAATTTTATATCCGCCTTGCGCCATTTTTTTATTGATTCCTTTTGTGGGTATTCTTTTTTATACGGCAGAAAATGTAAAAACTTGGCTAATTCCTTTTGTGGCTTTAACTTGTGTTTTTATTTTAAATACGGCAGTTCAGTTGTTGTTGAAAAATCAATTTTTTGAGCTAAGTGATTTGTCTTTTACACCGGCTTTACAATTTGATTTGTACCGAAAGCTTGAAATATTAATTCCGTTAAGTGTTTTACTGACCTTTTCTTTATGGACACTTTTTAATTACCTCAACCAAACGCAAAAATCTATTAAAAAACAAAAAAAGGGACGCTATTTAGTTTTTGTCACGTGGATGCTTTCTATTTTAGTAGTTGCTGCCAGCCCACAAAATAGTGGAGCAGAAATATTGTTCTACATTTTACCTGTTAGTATTATTGGCGCAAGTTATTTTGAACAAAAAGGCGAAAAATGGTTTAAAGAAATTTTACTGATTAGCTTGGTTTTCATGTCTTTATGCTTACCTTTTCTTGTTTGAAATATGATTTAGAACAAATAGAAACCGAATTAAAAAAACGCCTGCCTTTTTCTTATCAATGGGGAGTTAAACAAAATGATGAGTGGGATCGTTACACAAACTTTATTTATAGATTTCAATCCTGGGAAGCAGTGGTAACTGCCATGAAAGCTACTGCAGAAGGCTACAACTTAGATAAAAGAAAGTTGTTTAATTATGCCGCAAATCGCTGGTTTAATTTTTGGAGCGCTATAGCCATCGAGCAAATTTTTACTGAAGTTAATGGAATAATACCTGCATTAAATTCAAAAAACCGACTGGTAGATTTTAATATCTTCGGAATTAATTTTGACCATAAAACATCTAAATTTCCACAAGGCTTTCAGCAAACCTTCTATTACGCACAGCGTCACGAAGAAGAATTGTTGTATTGGTTCTATAAAAACCAAAGTCAACAACAACGCAAACATTTCGGCAACAGATTGTTTATAATTGTCTATGCAGAAAACGGAGAGCATTGGAAATTAAAAGCAGAAATTAGCTGGCTAAAACAAGTCATTTTAAAATATGTAGCTACCTTTGATGCATCAAAATTGAAAAAGTTGGAATTCGATAATCAACAATCCGCTTTGGCAACAATAATTTGGGCACATCAATGAATTACATCGGTTCTAAAAATAAACTTTCGGAGTGGATTAAAACAACGGTAGAAAACACAATCGCTATGCCGTTAGAAGATATTGTTTTTTGCGATCTTTTTGCGGGAACCGGAATTATTGGTAGAAAATTTAAACCCTTTGTAAAACAAGTTATTGCTAACGATGTAGAGTTTTATAGTTACATTTTGCTGAAAAATTACATTGGGAATCATCAAGATATTTCTTCCGCAGTAAATTATATTCAACAGCTGAATGAATTAAAAGGAAAAAAAGGATTCATTGCTGAAGAATACGGTGAAAAAGGAAAAGCCAACCGACTTTTTTTTTCTGAAGAAAACGCCCAAAAAATAGATGCGTGTCGCCAACAAATAGAGAAATGGAAAAACGAAGGCGAAATTTCAAAAAACACCTATTATTTTTTATTGGCTTCTTTGCTAGAAAGCGCCGATAAAATTGCGAATACAGCTTCGGTTTATGGCGCTTTTTTAAAAAAGATAAAAACATCGGCTTCCAAAAAAATTAGTATAAAACCTGCAGAATTTTCGCTTACTAAACATGAACATCACGTTTTTCAGCAAGACGGAAATCAATTAATTCAGCAAATAAAAGGCGATGTGTTATATTTAGATCCGCCTTACAACGCAAGGCAATACGGTGCAAATTATCATTTGCTCAATACTATTGCAAAATATGATACCTTTGTACCCAAAGGAAAAACCGGATTGCCCGATTATTATAAATCGGCTTATTGCAAAAAAAATGAAGTCGCAAAAGCTTTTGAAAGGCTGATAGAAAATGCGCAATTTTCGTATATTTTCCTGAGTTATAATAATGAAGGTTTAATGCCGCCGGAAACGATTAAAGAAATTATGCAGCAATATGGAAAGTATAGCCTGCAAACCAAAAACTATCAACGTTTTAAGGCAGATAAAACCGAAAAGAGAAATCATAAGGCAAACGCCACAGTAGAATATTTACACATTTTAGAAAAATAAAGACTATGTTTTCAGACAAAGCCAACAAAATATTTCAAGAAGTCATTGAAAAATACCACGAGATAAATACAGTAGACCAACCTTTTAAAAATCCGTATGACGAGAATGATCAGCTTTTAGAGCATTTATTATACAGAAAATGTTGGATAGACACCGTACAATGGCATTATGAAGATATTATTCGCGATCCGCAAATTGATCCGGTTTCAGCCTTAAAATTAAAGCGCCAAATCGATACTTCTAATCAAGACAGAACTGATATGGTAGAATATATCGATAGCTATTTTCTCGATAAATTTAAAGATGTTGTAGCAAAAGATAATGCGACAATTAATACCGAAAGTCCGGCTTGGGGAATTGATCGTTTATCGATTTTAGCTTTAAAAATTTACCATATGGATGAAGAAGCAAATCGTGAAGACGCTTCTCAAAAACACAAAATGGCTTGCCAAGCAAAGTTGGATATTTTGCTAGAACAACGTGTAGATCTGTCAACTGCCATTAATCAATTACTGACCGATATTGAAAATGGCGATAAATACATGAAAGTCTACAAACAGATGAAAATGTATAATGATGAGGAGTTAAATCCTGTATTGCGGAATAAAAAGTAGAACAGAAATAAACAGCGTATTCCTGAAAGGTTTTTAAGAGAGCGTCATTCTGAATTTATTTCAGAATCACATAACAATTATTGGCATCGCCGAAGGCTTTAATACTTCGAGGCTTGCCCCGAGCTAGTTGATTAAATGATGATGAGAACCTGAAACAAGTTCAGGTTGACGAAATCAATTTTTCGTGCAGTATTAACAAAATAATGAAAAAAGCTTTTAAAAGAAATTCTATTTCTTCCCCTTTGGGGGAGATGCCGAAGGCAGAGAAGGATTTACATATTTTAGTGATCCGTTTGTCGGCGATGGGAGACGTGGCAATGTGTGTTCCGGTTCTACGCAGATTGGTAAAGCAATATCCGACGCTAAAAATTACGGTCTTAACCAAAGCTTTTTTTACGCCGTTTTTTGATGATATTCCGAATGTTGAAGTTCTTGTAGCTGATGTAAAAAATAAACACAAAGGTTTTTTAGGCTTAGCAAAACTCGCTTTTCAACTTCGGGAATTTAATTTTGATGTCGTAGCCGATTTACACAATGTTTTACGAACCAAAATTCTAGGTTTTTTCTTCTTTTTCTTCGGAATAAAATGGAAGAGTATTGATAAAGAGCGTGCAGAAAAGAAGGAATTAACAAAACTAGAACCCAAAACAATTCAGCCTTTAAAAACTACGCATCAACGTTATGCAGCCATTTTTGCCAATTTAGGTTTTCCGGTAGATTTAAATCAAAAAATAGAAATTCCGAAATATTCAGTTCCTAAAAAAGCACAGGAAATTTTAGGTAAAACACCTAGAAAGTGGTTAGGAATTGCACCATTTGCTGCACACGAAGCTAAAATGTATCCCTTAGATTTAATGGAAAAAGTCATCGCCGAAATCGATAGAAGTGATGCGTACGAAATTATCTTATTTGGTGGCGGAAAAAAAGAAACCGAAATTTTAAATAACCTCGCTTCAAAATATAAAAACGTAGAAAGTTTAGCTGGAAAGCTCAGTTTTAAAGAAGAATTGCAAGTAATTTCTAATTTAGATGCGATGCTTTCTATGGACAGCGGTAACGGACATATGGCGGCGTTATTTCAAATTCCGGTGATTACCATTTGGGGCGCGACGCATCCATTTGCTGGGTTTGCGCCTTTTCAGCAACCAAAAGAAAATCAATTGTTACCCGATTTAGAAAAGTATCCGTTATTACCGACTTCAATTTACGGCAATAAATCGGTTGAAGGTTATGAAAACGTGATGCGGAGTATAAACCCAATACAAATAACAAAACAAATTAAAGAAATTGCGTAAATGGATTTTAGTTCAACTTCTTGGTTAACCTATATTATACTCGGTTTAGTAGCAGCTTATGTTATTTTTCGCTTGGTTCAATTTAAAAGCTTAGACGACAATCAAAAACGCCGGGTATATCTTATGATTTTAATGCTCGCTATTTATGCAGGAGCAAAATTGTATGAAGTATTATTTAGATAAGTTAAAGAAGTTAGATTGACCTATTATGTTTGCATTTGCTATGGAAAAATTGATCAGTATTATAAATCACTATAAAAAAGGAAAGTGGATGTATTTATTTAATGCACTTATCTTACTTTTATTTAGTGGTTATTTTCTATTAGAAAACACCCGTCAAAATGAAAAATATTCCAATTTTTGGATGTTGTTTTTTGCCGGCTTTGTATGGCTGGGTATTTTTATTTATAAACGCGTTCAATTGGCAGAAAAGGAGAGAAGTAGTTAATTCAACTCACTTCTAATTAGGCTTTACTACAACTGCTCAATTCTAACTACTAATTACTAATAAACTACACGTCGTCGTAGTCAATTTTTATGTTTGGCGTAGTTGGGTGCGCTTGGCAGGTTAAGGTTAAACCTTCGGCAACTTCCTCATCGGTTAAGATTTGATTTTTTGCCATTTCAGCTTTTCCTTCGGTTATTTTAGCGATACAAGAACTGCAAATTCCGCCTTGGCAAGAATAAGGTGCGTCAAGATCTTTTTCGAGAACTGCATCGAGAATAGTCGATTTCTGGTCCATTTCAAACGTAGTTTCTTCGTCGTCAACGATTACCGTAATTTGCGTTTTCCCTTCTAAAACAGCTTCAATTTCGCCTTCTTCAGTAGAGTTGAATAATTCAAAATGAATTTTTTCTTCTACAACATTATTTTCTTGCAAGACTTCGCTCACTAAATCTATCATTTGCTCAGGTCCACACAAGTAAAAGGCTTCAAATTTATGCCCTTTAAAGCGGTTCTTTAAAATATAATTTACGGTGCTGCGCTCAATTCTTCCAAAAAACGATTTGTCTTCTTTTGCTTTACTGTAGACAAATTCAGCAAAAAAACGATCAGGAAATTTTGATTGTAGTTCTAATAATTCTTTAAAAAAGATGGTTTCTTCGGGCGATTTATTTCCGTAAACCAGCACAAATTTGCTGTGTTCTTCTTCGTGAAGCGCCGTTTTTATGATTGATAAAACCGGTGTAATTCCACTTCCGGCAGCAAATGCCGCGTAGTAATGATGCGCAGAATCTTCAACAGGGGTAAAAATGAATTTTCCTTCGGGCGGAAAAACGCAAAGCGTATCGCCAATTTGCAATTTATTGTTTGCAAAAGCAGAAAATAAACCACCATCAACTTCTTTTACCGTAACTTTTAATTCGCCACTTTTAGGGGTAGAGCAAAGTGAATACGAACGACGAATTTCTTTTCCATCAAATTCTTTTTTTATGGTAATATATTGCCCGGCCTTAAATTTAAATTCTGGCGTTAAGCTTTTAGGAAGCTCAAAAACTAAACTAACCGCTTTTGGCGTTTCTCTGATGATATTTTTTATAGCGAGTTGATGAAAATTCTGCATCGAAATATTTTTTCAACAAAAATACAAAGTAGTAGATTATTTTAAAGCTTTTCTATTGAAATTGTTCAGTAATAGTTCATCTTTTGTCTAAAAATAAAGCAATCTGATACTTCTAATATAAAAAGCATACCTAAGATTTTGATGCATAAGAAAATTAGGTATATTTGTGCTGAATTAATTCTGTCGAAATGTCGAATGCAAAATTATACAAAGGAAGTCTAAGTACCATCATTTTAAAACTTTTAGCTGAAGGTGATAAAATGTATGGCTACGAAATAACGCAGAAAGTAAAAAAGATGACGCAAGGTGAATTAAAAATTACCGAAGGCGCGTTATATCCGGCTTTGCACAAATTAGAAGCCGACGGTTTGTTAGATGTTGAGGTTAAAAAAGTTGACAATCGTTTGCGTAAATATTATAAACTTACCGAAAAAGGCACGAAAGAAAGCATAAATAAATTGGCAGAATTAGAGCGTTTTATTGAAACTATTCAAGGAATTGTAAACCCAAAACCGAGTTTAGGATGAGAACGTTAAGTGCAGAAAATATTCAGTTTATACGGAATTACTTAAAAAATTCTGATGTCTTTTTTATTGATGTTCGTTTAGAGATGACCGATCACGTTGCGAGTGCAATAGAAGAAAAGCTCAATAAAAATCCTGACTTAGAATTTTATGATGCCTTTAAAACCTATATGCTAAATCATAAACAAGAATTGCTAAAAAGCACCTCAAAACACCGATGGGATTTAGATAAAAAAGCACTGAAAGTTGTCGGTAAAAATATGTTTCATCCATTAATTGCTGGAATTTTTCTATTGGTTTTGGGTGTTTTTTATTTTGCTGATTTTTCATCAATTAACGTGGAGTACATTTTATTTCCCCAAGCTTTATTGGGAAGCTGTGCAATTCTTCCGCTTTTAATTTACCGCTATTTAAAAGTTTCGTTTGTTCATCATTTAGTTTTTCTAATTTATATGTACAATTCTTTTCTAGTCCATTTTGTAATTAAGGCTACAGAAAATAATGCATTTGTTTTTACGATTATTGCACTCATCTCACTTTGGATAAATATGAGCGCGCTAAAAACCATTATTGAAAGCTTTCGCTACTACAAGACAAAATTTAAGGAAGCATGAAAAAATTAACGGAAGAAAACATTCAGTTTATACAAAATTACCTAAAAAATTCTGCGATTGAATATGATGATGTATTAACCGAAATGACAGATCATGTTGCTAGCGAATTAGAAACACGTTTAGCCCAAAAAGACAATCAAGGTTTTTATGAAGAGTTTAAACAATATATGGTTCAGCATAAAAAAAGCTTGTTAGATAATGTTGGTAAATTCCGTAAGAAAGCATTTAAAAGAGTTGCAGTTTTACTATTAAAGAACTTGCTAACTCCAACAGTTTTAATTTCCAGTTTTATAATCGGATTAATCTTATTTTTTATTCCTATTTCCTTAGCTAAAAATATGATGTATATTTTATTAGGATTAATGATTTTGGAAGTAATATTATTTATAGGCTTATATTGGAAAATTAAAATAAAAAAAGGAAAAAAGTACTCATGTTTAGTAAGCTTGGCATTAGTAATAGGTTGGTTTAATCAATTTTATTTTCAACTTTTTAATAAGGTTGCACTTGATAAAAATGCATTTATTTTGTTGATGGTTTTTGTTTTGTTGAACGCTTCATTTCTAGTTTCCTCTATACAATTGGCAAAATATTATCGTAAAAATTATCAATTGTCATGAAAAAAGTAAACAAACAACAAATCGATCGTTTATACGAATTTACGCGGCAGCATTATGTTGAATATTACGATGTGCAAACCGAATTAGTAGATCATTTAGCCAACGCGATTGAAGAATATTGGGAAGAAAATCCCGATCAAGATTTTGAAGAATTACTCCAAAAAGAATTTAAGAAATTTGGTGTTTTTGGGTTTATGGAAGTGGTTGAAAAACGGCAAAATGCAATGACCAAAAAATACTATAAAATGATTTTGGAAGAAGTAAAGTGTTTTTTGAAATTACCAAAAGTCATTATCAGTATTGTATTGAGTTGGATTTGTTTTTTTATAGTGTCAAACTTTAATTATGGTTTAAGAATTCTGGCAGTTGGAGTCGTGATTCTTATTTTTTCGAGTGTGTTTTATTCTGGATTTAACTTAAGGCGATTAAAAAAAAGAGTTAAATCTGGAAATAAAAAATTGTATCTACTAGAAGAAACTCTTTTGACATCGGGAGGTTTGCTTACAGTTTTATTTTTTCCGTATTATGTTCTTAATTTTGGAAACTTTTTTGATACTTCAGAAACCATCAGTTTACAAGGGCAAATCTTTGTAAGCTTTGTTTTTACTGCGGAATTTTTATTGCTCTATATTTCGGTATTTGTAATTCCTGGTAAAAAAGAAGAAATTTTAAAAAAGGCTTATCCAGAAATGGAATTATCATAATTTAGCGCTTCATTTTAAAAAAAAAACAGGAATGAGAAAAAACGTTTTATTCAGTAAAAAACAGTTTTGCGCTCTTATTTTTTGCTTAAGCTGTAGCCTATCTTTTGCTCAAGATTTTTCTTATGGATTTTTATTAGGCGGTGTAGCGAAAAATATAACAAGTACGAATGAAGATTTTAAAACTTATAGCTCTAGAACTTGGCCGAAGGTGACAAAATTTCCATTAAGCATCGGTTTGTATGGCGATTATAAATTTTCAGAAAAAGCAGGTTTACTTACCAACCTTTTTTATTCAGAAACAGCAGATGGATATGAAAATTACACTTCAAGAAAAGCAAGTATAAATCTACAACCGCTTATTAAGTTTGATGTTAACGGAGAGTACAATAAAGGTTTTTATGTACTTGGCGGAGCAAGAAGCACGTATGTTTTAAACAGAGATTTAGAAGATAATTGGAAACCGGACGAGCGAGATGAGGTGATCAGCGATTTTTATAAGCCTCTTAATTTTGGTGTAAATCTTGGTTTCGGTTTTTCTATTGGTAAATATATAGGCTTTCAAGTAATAGGAGATTATGGCTTTGCCATGTTAGAAGAGTATAAAACCAATACCATTGGTGCCTACGGAAATATTTACTTAAAACTGGATCAACTATTTTAGTAAAGCTTGTAACAAAATCATAAAAATATATACTAACCCGGTAACCTAATCTAACAGTATGTTTAAACGATTTTTATCTTTAGAGTGGAAACAGTTCTCGCGTTCCTCCTATTTTCAGAAAGGCCTAGCTATAAAAATTTTACTCATTTTTGCCGCACTTTATTTTGGCGGAAGCTTTCTAGTATTAGGGACTACTGCATTTTTTATTTTAGAAGATGTTTTTCCGGGGCAAGATCCGCTTAATGTAGTTAATAATTACTTGATATTTTGGTTTTTAATCGATATGGCGTACCGGTATTTTATGCAGCAATTGCCGGTCATGAATATAAAACCTTATATGATTATCCCCATAAAAAGAGAAACCGTTATTCATTATTTATTAGGAAAAACTACGGTCTCTTTTTTTAATTTTTTACCGCTATTTTTCTTTCTTCCATTTAGCATCGTATTGTTATTTCAAGGATATGCACCAATACAAGTAATTGCTTGGTTTTTTTCGATGTTGTTTTTTACCTTATCTATAAACTACCTTAATTTCTTATTGAATAAAAACGACAAGATTTTCTATACAATTTTGACGATTTTGGTTGCCGGAGTAGCCATAGAATATTATAACATTTATCCATTAGCCGAAAAAGCCGGAATATTTTTCAATACCATTTACGAAAAGTGGTATGCGGTTTTAATTCCTCTGTTGCTGATGGTTTTATTATACCGAAAAACCTATAGTTTTATTAGAAAAGGATTTTATTTGGATGCTGAAATATCTAAAAAAACCGAAACCGTAAAAACCTCAGAGTTGAATTGGTTAAATCGTTTTGGTAGAATAGCACCATTTCTTAAAAATGATGTCCGGATGATCATGCGGAATAAACGCCCAAAACAAGTGCTTTTCATGTCTGGTTTATTTCTTTTTTATGGATTAATTTTCTATACCCAAGAAACTTACCAAAATATGCCTGCATTTTTAGCCTTTGCATCTATGTTTGTAACCGGTGGTTTTTTAATGTCCTTTGGGCAATTGGTGCCGTCTTGGGATAGCGAATATTATAAATTATTAATGAGTCAAAATATTCCTTACCGAGAATATTTAGAATCAAAATGGTTGCTTATGGTGGTTGCGGTGCTCATTTCTTTTGTATTAAGCACGCCTTATATTTATTTTGGCTGGGATATTTTTGGAATGATCGCTGCCGGAGCTTTATTTAATGTTGGTTTAAATTCATTTATAACATTGTATGGAGGCGTTTTAAACCGCGTGCCGATGGAATTAAACGTAAAAGCAAAAGCCTTTAGCAATACACAAGGTTTTAATCCTACACAATTACTTATTGCTTTGCCTAAAATCTTTGGGCCAATGCTTATTTTCTACATTCCTTACAAACTTATCAATTTTGAAGCTGGAATTATTTTCCTAGCCTTGTGTGGACTTGCAGGAATAGTTTTCAAAAACTTTTTCCTGAATAAAATTGAAAAGATTTATCAAAAAAATAAGTACAAAACCATCGCCGCTTTTGATGAAAAAGCCTAATTCAACTAAAACAAGAAAAATGATTCACGTAAATAATCTTAGCAAATCTTATAACGGGACCACGGTTCTTCATATAGACAATTTAGAAATTCCAAAAGGACAAAGTTTTGGATTGGTTGGAAATAATGGGGCCGGAAAAACAACATTTTTCAGCTTATTGCTAGATCTTATTCAGCCTTCTTCAGGAAATATTACCAATAATGAAGTCATTGTAAATGAAAGCGAAGCCTGGAAACCCTTTACCTCTTCTTTTATTGATGAAAGTTTTTTAATAGGTTATTTAACGGCCGAAGAATATTTCTATTTTATTGGCGAATTACGGGGTCAGAACAAATCTGATGTAGATAAATTACTGGCAAAATTTGAAGACTTTTTTCATGGAGAAATTCTTCAGCAAAAAAAATACCTGAGAGATTTATCAAAAGGAAATCAGAAAAAAGCAGGAATCGTAGCCGCACTTATCGGTAATCCAGACGTAATTATTTTAGACGAACCTTTTGCCAATTTAGACCCAACCACACAAATCCGCTTAAAGCAACTTATTAAAGAATTAGCAAGCGAAAAAAATATCACTATACTTATTTCTAGTCACGACTTAATTCACGTAACCGAAGTTTGCGAGCGTATTGTGGTTTTAGATAAAGGCGAAACCGTAAAAGACATCAAAACCAGCGAAGCAACTTTACAAGAATTAGAAGCTTATTTTTCGAGGTAATTCATTATTCATGATCGATTAAAATAATAGAATACTACGCTCTTAGAAAATAGATTTTTGGTTATTATAATTTAAAAGCTAATAAAAAAGGGGTTGTTTAGAAATATTAATAAAACGTAATTCTGAATATATTCCGATAACTAAAGAATCTCACCTCATTGAAATACAAATCAATAGGAGAACCTGAATCAAAGTTCAGGTTGACAGCTTTAGACATTTAAGATAGCCTCAACAAATTTTAGCCATCATAAAATTACTGCAAACCAATCTAAAACTCAAAGTTTTCAGCTAGTTATTTTTAGTCCTACTTCTTGTTTCATACAGCGCAGCGGTCTTGATTCTTTAATTAGACATTAATGATACAAAAATCCTATTTTATCGTATTTTTTAAGCGCTTTTTCTTAAAAGAAATGTATTTTTACCCGCAATCATACTAAAAAAAGGATTACGCAGTTATTCTTTACAAGAAGATGTTAATGAGTTTGAAGAATTACAAATCAGCTACTTACGCAAAAATAATACTTATCTTTGTTGCTATACTTTCTATTGCGGCTTGCTCCAGAAAGAAAAACAAATGGGTAAATCGTAACTTTCACGCCATGGGGGCTTATTATAATATCATTTATAATGGGCAATTAGCGCTAGAAGAAGGGCAGGCACAGTTACAGCAAGATTATCAAGATAATTATTGGGAGATTCTTCCGGTAGAGCGCATGCAAATTACCAAAAAAGACCCTACCGATACCACGCAGCAAAACCCAAAATTTCAACGTGCCGAAGAAAAAGCAACCAAAGCAATTCAAAAACACAATATGCTTATTGCGGGAACCGAATATAATCCGCAAATGGATAAAGCTTTTATTTTATTAGGAAAAGCGCGCTATTTCGATCAACGTTTTTTTCCGGCTTTAGAATCCTTTAATTATATTTTAACCAATTATAAAGAAAGTGATCAATTGGTTACGGCAAAAATATGGCGCGAAAAAACCTATATGCGCATGGATAATAATGAGTTGGCGCTGCAAAACTTAAAAGAATTATTCAAACAAAATTTAGACTTTGAAGAAAAAGACCGCGTTGAAGCGAACGCTGCAATGGCACAAGCCTATTTAAATCTAGGGGAAATTGAAATGGCAATTCCTAACCTCGATACGGCTATAAAGTATACGCGCTCTAATGAACAAAAAGGACGCCTTTTATTTATTAAAGGACAAATTTATGATCGCTTAGATCAACAGGATAGTGCCAATGTTTCATTTGACAGAGTTATAGAGCTCAACCGAAAATCGCCGCGCGTTTATATGATAAACGCTTATATGGAAAAGGCGAAAAATTTTGATATTGATGAAGGAGATCATATCGCTTTTCAAGAGTTGATGACCGAAATGAAGGAAGATCGTGAAAACCGACCATTTTTAGACATCATTTATTATCAATTTGGGCAGTATTACAAAAAGACAGATACCGTACCAAAAGCAGTATATTATTACAATAAGTCACTTCGTACCAATACACAAGATGAGTATTTGCGTTCTCGAAATTACCTTACCTTAGGCAATATCAATTTTGATTATGCAGAATATAAAGAAGCTGGTGCTTATTATGATAGTACGCTTACCAATTTACCGGAAAATACACGAGAATACCGTGCTATTCGTAAAAAAAGACAAAATTTAGACGATGTAATTTTATATGAGGATATAGCGCAAAAAAACGATAGTATTCTTCGTTTAGTTGCCATGCCAGAAGCCGAGCGTCAAGCTTATTTCGGAAAAATAGCAGACAGTCTTAAAACCATTGCTATAACCGAAGCTGAAAAAGCAGATAAAGGCGTAGCACAAAATACCGGAACGGGAAATTTATTTGGAAAACAACAAAGTCAGATAGGAAGTCAGCAATCTGCAGGAGAGTTTTATTTTTATAATAAAACACAAGCCGACTATGGGGTACAAGAGTTTAGATCGCTTTGGGGAAATATAGAATTAGCAGATAATTGGCGTTATGATCCCAAATCTAAAAATGGAAGTGACGAAGAAGCAGCTCCTAAAAAGAATGATTTAATTGCAAAGATTAATCAAGACCCCAAGTATGATCCACAAACTTATATTGATGAAATCCCGACAGATCAGCAATTAATTGACAGTCTTTCGGATGAGCGAAATTTCGCTTATTATCAATTGGGAATTATTTATAAGGAAAAATTCAAGGAGTACGATTTGGCGACAGATAAGCTGGAAAAACTACTAAAAAATGATCCTGAAGAACGTTTAATTCTTCCTTCAAAATATAACTTATATAAAATTTACACGACTACAGGAAATACAGAAAAAGCCAACCAGTGGAAACAAAATATCTTAACCAATCATCCGGATTCGCGTTATGCCACAATTCTTAAAAATCCGCGGGGTTTACTAAACCAAGAAAACAGTCCCGAGGCTGTGTACACCAGCATTTATCGTAAATTTCAACAAGAGCAATACCAAGAAGTTATTGCTGATAGTAAAAAATACATTACAGAATTTACCGGCTTAGATATTGTACCAAAATTTGAATTGTTAAAAGCTACTGCAGAAGGGCGTTATTATGGGTTTGAAGCATATAAAAAAGGCTTAAATTATGTTGCGTTAAATTATCCGCAAAGTGAAGAAGGAAAGCGTGCCGAAGATATTGTTTCCAATTCGTTACCCGATTTAGAGCAAAAGCAATTTCAACCGGATACACCAGAAGACAGCTATAAATTAGTCTATCCGTTTTCTTTAGAAAATAAAGAGGAAATGAAACTTGTGAAACAAAAAGTAGATACCGCTTTAGTAGATTTCGGCTTTGAAAATTTACGAAGCTCTATCGATTTTTATACGCCTGAAAAAACCTTTATAACCATTCACGGGTTCTCTTCAAAACTAGGAGCTATAGGATTTGGTGATAAGTTAAAGGAGGAAGAGGAGTATGAAATTGAACACGATAATTTTGGAATTTCCATGACAAATTACGAAATTATACAAGTTCATAAAAATTTAGCCGAATACCTAAAACAAGAAAAAGTAGAATAAAATTTACGCAATGTTTTCAGAAAATAAAAAAAGTCGTCAGTCAGGAGAAGCGAGTAAAGAACAGAATAAAATTTCTCAAGGAACTTTAATAAAGGGAGATATAGAGGCAAAGGGTAGCTTTAGAATAGAAGGTACAATTGAAGGTACCTTAAAAACCCCAGGGAAAGTAGTTCTAGGGAAAACAGGAGTTATAAAAGGAGATGTAGAATGCGAACATGCCGATTTTGAAGGAAGTTTCTCTGGAAATTTAACCGTCAAAGAAACCTTGAGCTTACGAAGTTCTGCGCATATTGAAGGCGAGGTAATTACCGGTAAATTAGCAATAGAACCCGGAGCAACATTTAATGCAACTTGCCAGATGAAAGGTGGCGTAAAATCGCTAAAAGATGAGCGAAGAAAAGAAAAACAACAATCCCAAGAAGGACAAACCGCTTAAAAATTGGGCGGTATTATCGGGTATCGCCATTCAAATGGGGGTAACTATTTTTCTATTTGCTTGGGGCGGAAAAAAGATAGATGAAAAATACCCGCATGAAAATGATTGGTTTACTATTTTAGGAGTAATTTTTGGGGTCGCTATCTCACTTTATGCCGTGTTAAAACAACTCAAACAACTTAATAAATGAAGATAAAACAGGTTGCCTTCCAATTTACGGGAGTTCTTTTTTTATTAACAGGCTTAACTTATCTCGGACATCAATATCTTATCAATAAAGATGATCAAGTTCTGCAAAAGCTGATTGATTTCAGTTATAAATTTAACGTCGGGATTACTTTACTTTTTACAATCACCATATTTTTATTAAGTCAAAAACTTAAAGATCAGCTTGGTTTTGTATTTATGGTGGGAAGTTTTATTAAAATAGCCCTTTTCTTATTATGGCTAAAGACCTCCGCAATTTCAGTTGATAAATCAACTTATATGCATTTTTTTATTCCTTATTTTCTTTGTTTAATTGTTGAAATATTTTATGTGAGTAAAATTTTAAGGAATATTAATTTCCAGAATGACAATTAATTAGGCTTCTTTTCAATAAAAAAAAACTTATTAACCAATTCGTGTTATTTTTTAAGTTTTAATTATGTACATTTGCACCGAAATTTAAAGACTGAAATTTTACCTGAAATGCAAAAGGGAAACATAGTTAAGATTTTATTATTCTGTTTAGTTGCGTCAATTTCTTTTTCGGGGAATGCAAACGACCCACAAGAACATCAAGCAGAAGGTGGGACTCCTCACATCGATACCAAAACCGAAGTTCAAAATTATATCGATCATCACTTGCAAGATGCTTACGATTTTACATTATGGACAGATAGTGAAACTGGAGAGCATGTTGGTTTTCCGTTACCGGTAATTTTAATTGATGAAGGTTTGAAAATTTTCTCTTCTTCTCGTTTTCACCACGGAGAAAGTGTAGCTGAGGTTGAAGGAAATTATTATAAAATCCACCATAATACTATTTACAAAACAAACGTTGCTGGCGATTTAAGTTTTGATGAAGAGCATCACGCTACAAATGAGAAACCGTTAGATTTTTCAATCACTAAAAACGTATTCACAATTTTACTTACGTGTATATTGTTGTTTTTATTGTTTGGTTCATTAGCCAGATCGTATAGACATAAAGAAATTCCCACTGGAATAGGTAGAGTTTTAGAACCATTGGTTTTGTATGTTCGCGACGATATTGCAATTCCTAATATCGGGGAGAAAAAGTACAGAAAGTTTATGGGCTTTTTGTTAACCGTATTCTTCTTTGTGTGGGTTTTAAACCTTTTAGGAATGACACCACTTGGGGTAAATGTTACAGGTAATATTGCTATTACAGCTTGTTTAGCATTATTCACTTATTTAATTACACAATTTAGTGGAACTAAAGATTATTGGAAGCATATTTTTTGGATGCCTGGTGTGCCAATCCTTATGAAAATTATTCTTATTCCAATAGAATTATTAGGAACCTTAACAAAGCCATTTGCACTTATGGTACGTTTGTTTGCTAATATTACCGCTGGTCACGTTGTTATTATGAGCTTAATCGCTTTAATATTTGTGACTGACAATTTAGTAATGGATGGACCTATTTCAATATTTTTGACATTATTTATTTCAGTTATAGAATTATTAGTCGCCTTTTTACAGGCATATATATTTACTATGTTATCTGCGTTATTCATCGGTCTTGCAGTAGAAGAGCACGATCACGAACATTCAGAAACAAACGAAATTGTTTAATTATTAATTATAAATTTTAGATTATGGAAACTTTAGATCTAGCAATGGTTGGAGCTGGCTTAATTGTGATTGGTGCAGGACTTGGTCTTGGAAAAATCGGTGGTTCAGCTATGGAAGCAATCGCACGTCAACCAGAAGCATCTGGGAAAGTTCAAACCGCGATGATTATTATCGCTGCGTTATTGGAAGGTTTAGCATTTGCTGCTTTAATCCTTGCATAAGAATTAAACAAAAACAAAACCCTGTAGCGGTTGGCTACAGGGAATTGTTTTTTCATTTGAAAATTTATAGTTAAGAAAGAAATCAACTGATGGAAAAGTTAATTCAAGATTTTGCATACGGACTGTTTTTTTGGCAAGCTTTAATATTATTAGTTTTAATATTTTTGCTTAGAAAATATGCTTGGAGACCCGTATTAGATTCATTAGACAAACGTGAAGAAGGGATAAAAGATGCTTTACAATCTGCAGAAAATGCACGTAAAGAGATGGAGAACCTTCAAGCAGATAATGAAAAGCTTTTAAGAGAAGCTCGCGAAGAGCGTGATAGCATTATCAAAGAAGCACGTCAAATCAAAGAAAAAATGATTTCCGATGCCTCTACGGAAGCAGAAGAAAAAGCTAATAACATTATTGTCAAAGCTCAAGAAACAATTAAAACAGAAAAGCAAGCTGCCGTTGCTGAAATTAAAGCACAAGTAGCAAACTTATCTATTGAAATTGCTGAAAAAGTAGTTCAAAAAGAGCTTGATAATAAAGAAGACCAAATGAAATTGGTCGATGGAATGCTGGATAACGTTAAGTTAAACTAAACCATGGCAAACACAAGAGCAGCAAATCGTTACGCAAAAGCATTGCTTGATTTAGCACAAGAGCAAAATCAGGCAGAAGCCGTTTTTGCTGATATAAAGCAAATACATGCAACACTTACACAAAGTAAAGACTTGCGTAATGTTTTAAAAAGTCCGGTGATTAAGCCTACTGCAAAACACAATGTTGTAAAAGCTATTTTTACAGAGGCAAATCCGGTAACTCAAAATTTATTTAGAATATTAATTGAAAACAATCGAATTAATATTTTAGAAACAGTTGTAGCAAGTTACGTAGCACATTACAATAAGCTAAATAACATTAAAGCTGCTACTGTTACTACAGCCGAAGCTTTAACACCGGCAATGGAGGAAAAAGTTCTGGCTAAAGTAAAAGAATTAACAGGAAGCAAAGCAAGCTTAAAAAATATAGTAGATCAATCTATTTTAGGTGGGTTTATTTTACGTGTAGACGATGTGCAATATGATGCAAGCGTTTCGGGTAAATTAAATGACTTACGCAATAGATTTAAGAATAACGCATACGTTTAATTTAAATAAAAACGACACGCTAAACGTGTCACTTTATAATAACTAATTATGGCAGAAGTGAATCCTGCTGAAGTTTCAGCAATTTTAAAGCAACAACTATCAGGTTTTGAAGCTAAAGCTTCATTAGACGAAGTAGGTACAGTATTAAGCGTAGGAGATGGTATCGCGAGTGTATACGGTCTTTCTAACGCAGAGTACGGAGAACTTGTTGAATTTGAAGGCGGTCTTCAAGGAATGGTTCTTAACTTAGAAGAAGACAACGTTGGAGTTGTATTGTTAGGACCTTCAAAAGGCATTAAGGAAGGTGATACCGCTAAACGTACGCAACAAATTGCATCTATCAATGTAGGTGAAGGAATTGTTGGGCGTGTAGTAAATACATTAGGTCAACCAATCGATGGTAAAGGAGCAATTTCTGGAGAGACAATTGCTATGCCACTAGAGCGTAAAGCTCCTGGGGTTATTTATCGTGAGCCTGTTGCTCAGCCACTTCAGACCGGAATTAAATCTATTGATGCCTTAGTACCGGTAGGTAGAGGGCAACGTGAGTTGGTAATTGGTGACCGTCAAACAGGGAAAACAACTGTTTGTATTGATACGATTCTTAATCAAAAAGAATTTTATGACAGAGGAGAACCGGTTTACTGTATTTACGTAGCAATTGGGCAAAAAGCCTCTACAGTTGCAGGAATCGCAAAAACTTTAGAAGATAAAGGTGCTTTAGATTATACTACTATTGTTGCGGCTAACGCATCAGATCCTGCACCAATGCAGGTATATGCGCCGTTTGCCGGAGCTGCTATTGGAGAATATTTTAGAGATACTGGACGTCCTGCATTAATTATTTATGATGATTTATCCAAACAAGCGGTAGCTTACCGTGAGGTTTCATTGTTATTACGTCGTCCACCGGGTCGTGAAGCATATCCTGGAGATGTATTCTACTTACACTCAAGATTATTAGAACGTTCTGCAAAAGTTATCAATGACGATACGATTGCAAAAGATATGAACGACCTTCCAGATTCGTTGAAGGATAAAGTTAAAGGTGGTGGTTCATTAACGGCATTACCAATTATTGAAACACAAGCGGGAGACGTTTCAGCATATATCCCAACCAACGTAATTTCTATTACTGATGGTCAGATTTTCTTAACGTCAGATTTATTTAACTCAGGGGTTCGTCCGGCAATTAACGTAGGTATTTCGGTATCGCGTGTGGGTGGATCTGCACAGATTAAATCGATGAAGAAAGTTGCGGGTACCTTGAAGTTAGATCAAGCACAATTCCGTGAATTAGAAGCGTTTGCAAAGTTTGGTTCAGATTTAGATGCAGCAACCTTGAGTACCATTGAAAAAGGTAAACGTAATGTTGAAATTTTGAAACAAGCACAAAACGATCCATATCCGGTAGAAAACCAAATTGCGATTGTTTATGCAGGTTCTAAAAACTTATTGAGAGATGTTCCTGTTAATAAAGTTAAAGAATTTGAAGCTGATTATTTAGAATATTTAAATGCAAAGCATAGAGATACCTTAGATACGTTAAAGTCAGGAAAATTAACTGATGATAGTTTAGAGGTGTTAACTAATGCAGCAAAAGAAATTTCAGCAAAATATAAAAAATAGATTTGAGAGATAAGTAGTGAGAAGGACTTCTTCTTACTACTTAATTCTCATTACTCATTACTAACAACATGGCAAACTTAAAAGAATTACGAAGCAGAATTACATCGGTTTCTTCAACCATGCAGATTACCAGTGCCATGAAAATGGTTTCTGCTGCGAAGTTGAGTAAAGCACAAGATGCAATTACTGCTATGCGTCCTTATTCTGAAAAATTAAGTGAACTTCTTCAGAATTTAAGTGCCACTTTAGAAGAAGGAAGTGAAAGTAAACTTGCAGAACAACGAGAAGTAAATAACGTACTTGTAGTTGCAATTTCTTCAAACCGTGGATTAGCCGGTGCCTTTAATACTAATATTATTAAAGGAGTAAAAAAAGCGGTTAATGAGCGTTTTGCCGGAAAAAATATCTCGCTGTATACCATTGGAAAGAAGGCAGATGATATTTTGAAAAAAGATTTTACGGTTGCAAAAAACAACAATGAAATTTTTGATAAGCTTGAGTTTGATGAAGTAGCTGCTATTGCAGAAGATATCATGAAAGCTTTTATGGAGGGTAAATATGATAAAGTAATGTTAGTGTATAACAGCTTTAGAAATGCTGCCACACAAATAGTTACCACAGAGCAATTTTTACCTATCGTACCAATCGATAATGATGGTGATTCTGAGGTGAGCTTAGATTATGATTTTGAACCTGAAAAAGATCAAATTGTAGAAGAGTTAATTCCAAAGTCGTTAAAAATTCAGTTGTTTAAGGCTTTAAGAGACTCTTTTGCTTCTGAACACGGTGCACGTATGACCGCAATGCATAAAGCAACTGATAATGCTACAGAATTGCGCGACAATTTAAAATTACAATACAACAAAGCAAGACAAGCCTCTATTACCAACGAAATCTTAGAAATTGTTGGAGGAGCTGAAGCGTTGAACAATTAGACGAAGCGGTAGCGAAGTCAAATTTCTTCAATTCGAAGCGTTGAACAATTAGACGAAGCGGTAGCGAAGTCAAATTTCTTCAATTCGAAGCGTTGAACAATTAGACGAAGCGGTAGCGAAGTCAAATTTCTTCAATTCGAAGCGTTAAACAATTAGCGACCATCGGGAGCAAATTTTCCCAAAGCGGAAGTTTTGAGGAAAGCGTATTAATTATAATTTAAAAAGCCTTACAATTTGTGGGGCTTTTTTTTGTTGTGTACTTTTATAACTTAATCACGAAAATAGATTGGCAGCACTAAAAAAATTCTTTAAAGACACGGTTATTTATGGGCTAGCAACTGTGCTGCCTAGATTGATGAATATTATTTTGGTGAACTTGCATACCGATACTTTAGAACGAGCAAGCTATTCTGATAACACTTATTTTTATGTATATGCAGCCTTTTTTAATGTATTGTTAACCTATGGAATGGAAACCGCTTTTTTTCGATTTTTCAGTAAATCAGAAAAAAAGGATAGGGTTTTTTCCACTGCATTTATCAGTATTTGTGCTACTACAATTGTTTTAATTGGATTTGCCTTTTTGTTTAATGATGATATCGCTTCCTTTGTAAACTTAAAGCTACACTATTTTAACCTCTTAATCTCTTTACTCGCTTTAGATACCTTGGTGGTTATTCCATTTGCTTATCTACGAGCCACCGGAAGACCCCTAAAATTTATGAGCATAAAGCTTGTTAATTTAGGCATTTATGTAGGCTTAAACTTTTTCTTTCTATGGTTTATTCCTACCTATAAAATTTCTTTTAGTTTTTATCAGCCCACAGATTTGGTTCAATATATTTTTATAGCCAATCTAGCCGCCAGCTTAGTAACATTTTTATTGTTATTGCCCTACTTTTTTAGATTAAAAATACAATTTGATACGGAAATTTTTAAACAGTTATTTAACTATGGGTGGCCCGTTATGGTAGCAGGATTAGCGTATGTGGTTAATGAAAATTTTGATAAATGGCTGTTGCCAGAAATGCTCAATAAAGATATTAATGGAGCTTATAGTGCGTGTTACAAAATAGCCGTATTTATGACTATTTTTATACAGGGCTTTCGCTTAGGAGCCGAACCTTTCTTTTTTAATCACGCGGCAGAAAAAAATGCAAAGGAAACCTATGCGTTTATCATGAAATATTTCGTGATTTTAGGAAGTATAATACTCATCGTTATTAGTGTTTACTTAGACTTTTTTAAACAATTGCTAGTCGATAATCCGGATTATTGGATCGCCATCAACATTGTTCCCATAGTTTTATTGGCTAATTTATGCTTAGGAATTTATTTTAACCTTGCAATTTGGTATAAACTGACCGATAAAACGCGTTACGGAATGTATATTTCTGTAATTGGAGCCTTAGTAACAATTGCTTTTAATTACTTCATGATTCCTAAGATAGGCTTTATGGCTTCCGCTTGGGCTACATTAATTGCTTATGTGGTAATGATGACAATTTCGTATGGACTAGGAAGAAAACATTATCCGGTTCCCTATCCTGTAAAAAGCATTCTGATGTATTTAAGTATTGCTATTTTTATGAGCTTTTTTTCTTATTATCAACTTGACAACAATTTAGTGATCGGAACTGTCTTTCTTTTTATATTTTTGGGGATAATCTATCTGAAGGAAAGAAAAGAAATTATCAAATTGCTACAACCTTAAAAATATGACGATTAAAATCATCAATAAATCCAAGCACGAATTACCGAGTTATGAAACTATTGCTTCAGCCGGTATGGATCTTCGTGCTAACCTAGAAGACAAAATTATCTTAAGTCCGTTAGATCGCGTTATTGTAAAAACAGGTCTTTTTATGGAGCTTCCTGTAGGCTTCGAAGCGCAAGTGAGACCAAGAAGCGGCTTGGCTGCCAAAAAAGGAATCACGGTTTTAAACGCACCGGGAACAATTGATGCCGATTATCGTGGAGAAATCGGAGTTATCTTAGTCAACTTGTCAAAAGAGGCTTTTACCATAAATGATGGCGAACGTATTGCGCAAATGGTGATTGCAAAACACGAACGTGTCGAGTGGCAAGAAGTAGAAACGCTTGAAGAAACCGAACGAGGGGAAGGTGGTTTTGGAAGCACCGGAAAATAAAAAACCAAAAAATTAATGCCTAAAAATTGCTAATCATATGAAAATTATAGTCCCAATGGCGGGTCGTGGTTCTCGACTTCGTCCACATACGTTAACCGTGCCTAAACCTTTAATTCCGGTTGCTGGAGAGCCTATCGTTCATCGCTTGGTAAAAGATATTGCTAGCGTACTAAATCAACCGATAGATGAAGTTGCTTTTATCTTAGGAGATCCTGCATTTTTTGGAGATGATATTGTAGAGAGCTTAAAAGGCTTAGCTAAAAGTTTAAATGCCAAAGTTTCAATTTATCGTCAAGATAAACCTTTGGGTACCGGACACGCAATTATGAGTGCTAAAGAATCACTTTCTGGTCCTGCGGTTGTGGCTTATGCCGACACGCTAATTAAGGCGAATTTCACCTTGGATGAGGAAGCCGATGCGGTAATTTGGACTAAAAAAGTAGCCAATCCCGAAGCTTATGGGGTGGTCAATTTAAATGAAAAAGAAGAAATAATTGAATTGGTTGAAAAACCCACAGAATTTGTAAGCGATCAAGCCGTTATCGGTATATACTATTTTAAAGATATTGCAGTTTTAAAAGAGAAGTTGCAAGAAGTATTAGAAGAAAATTTAATGCATGGCGGCGAATATCAAATTAATGATGGTATTAAAAAAATGATGGCCGACGGTAAAATTTTTACTACAGGAACGGTAGATGAATGGATGGATTGTGGGAATAAAAATGTAACCGTAGAAACCAATGGGAAAATGCTGAATTTCTTAAAGGCTGATGGTGAAAAAACCGTTTCAGATTCTGTAAAGCTGGAGAATTCTGAAATTATTGAGCCTTGCTATATCGGCGAAAATGTAGTGCTAAAAAATTCAACCGTTGGACCAAATGTTTCTATTGGCGATGATAGCATTATTGAAAACAGCAGGTTAAAAAACAGTTTGATTCAAACCAACGCAAGCATTAAAAATGCAACATTAGATAATTCTATGATTGGAAATCACGCTAAATATGATGGCGATTTCAAACAAATAAGCATCGGAGATTATTCTGTTTTGGAATAAAAATTGAACACGGTAAATTGTAATTATACATATTAGTTGAAAAAAAATCAATTCCATAGCATCCTTTTTTGCTTCTTGCTGTTTGCGGGAAGCAAAAGTTTTTTGTTTGCGCAAGAGCAAGATTCCCTAGCCATTGCTAAAAACGAAGTAAGCAAAGATGATTTAGGAAATGTAACCGATAAATTTCAGACCTATTTTTTTGAAGCTTTAAAGCAAAAGGCAATAGAAAATTACGAAAAAGCAATTTCAGCTTTAGAAAAATGTCAAAACTTGCGTCCAGATGAACCCGTTGTTTGGTTTGAGCTCGGTAAAAATTATAAAGCTTTAGAAGATTATACGCAAGCGGCTAATTACTTAACCCGCACCTTAAAAGCAAAACCTTCAGATCAGCAGGTGTTGGTAGAATTATTTGATGTTTATTTTCAAACGCAAAACTATACAGAAGCTATTCAAATAGCTAAAAAGCTGAGCAGTTTTGATGTTAACTATTACGAAGATCTTGCCAATCTTTATTTACTTACCAAAGACTATAAAAATGCGTTAGAAGCCTTAGATGTTATTGATAAAAAACAAGGGCCGAGTGAATACCGTGAAAATTTACGTAGAAAAATTTATGTAGAATCTGACGATGAAAAAGGGCAGATAGCCTATTTAGAAAACAAGATAGAAACCGATCCTGACAATAAGCAAAACTACCTGAACCTGATTTATTTTTACAGTCAAACGGGAAATGTAAAACAAGCCTATCAAGTAGCACAAAAATTGCAACAAATTCATCCGGAAGCTGCGGAAGCACATTTGGCGCTTTATAAGATTTATACAGAGGAGGACAAACTGGAAGAAGCGGTAAACTCCATGGAAATCGTGCTGAACAGCGAAACAATTTCGGCTGACATCAAACAAAAAGTAGTCAAAGACTTTATGGTTTTTGTGCAAAAAAACCCACAATTTGAAGGGCAGTTGGTCAATGTGTTGGGAGAAGAATTAAATTACGGAGAACAATCAAATAAGCAATTGGCAGAGTATTATATTGGAAAAGATAATACAAAAGCCATTCAGTATTTTGAAAAAGCCTTACAAGAAAATTCTTCAGATTTTGAAAGCATAAAAAAACTCTTGTTGCTGCAAATACAGGAACAAAAATATAAAGACGCACTTGCTTTAAGTGAGCGAACGCTGGCGGTTTATCCTACCCAGCCTATAATTTACTTATTGCAAGGTGTTTCTTTTAATAATACAGAACAATATAAAAAAGCTGAAGAAAGTTTGCTAACCGGACTCGATTTTTTAATTGAAAACCCGCAAATGGAAGCCGACTTTTATCAGCAATTAATCATTGCTTTAAAGGCCTTACAAAAAACAGAGGCCTTAAAAAAGTACCAACAAAAAGCAGAAAGTCTAAAAAAATAAAGTGCAGTTGAAAAAACAATTTTTATCATACCTGGGAAGTGTACTATTAATTTTCGTTTTGATTTCTTGCGGAAGTAAAAAAGCAGTTACCGAAAACATAAGAAGCGATGCTAATGCAGCTTCTTTAATTAAGAAGCATCAAAATTCTGAGGTTGATTTTGAAACCTTACAAGGGCGCTTACGCGGAAGTTATGCTACCAAAGACGAAGAGCAATCTATTTCGGTAAGTTTACGCATGGAAAAAGATAAAGTTATCTGGTTAAGCGCAAAACTTGCGGGAATAATTCCGTTAGCAAAAGTAAAAATTACTCCTGAACGTGTACAGTATTATGAAAAAATAAACGGAACTTTTTTTGACGGGGATTTTAGCTTATTGAGCAAATGGTTAGGAACGGCCTTAGATTTTGAAAAAGTACAAAACTTATTAATAGGTCAGGCTATTTACCCACTCTCAGAAGAACCTTATCGCTTAGAAAAAAGTGAACAAGGATTTCGTTTAGCTTCAAAAAATAACGCAGAAATTACAAAATACGTATTGCTAAACCCGATCAATTTTAGGGCAAATGCACAACAATTGGTACGAGAAAAAGAGCAACAAAGTGTGACAATTACCTATCCGGAATATCAGGACATCAATCAAAAAATATTCCCTAAAGAAATTAATATTGTAGTCAATCAGGAAGCAAAAAATACTAACATTACCATTAGTTATAGAAGCTTAGCTTTTAATGAGCCGGTTAGTTTTCCTTTTGAAATTCCTTCTGGCTACAAAGAAATTATTATGGAATGAATATATTAAAACCTCTGCATATTCTACTGGTTTTCCTTTGCTTAGGAATAAGTGCCGTTGGTTTTTCGCAAGTTAAAGAGCGTGAAAAACTAGAACAGGAGCGCATAAGATTACAAAAGCAGATTAAGGAAATCAATACCTTATTAACAAATACCCAAAATAAAGAAAAATCGGTTATTAACGAGGTAGAAGATTTGGATAGGCGTATTCGTACTACCGAAAATTTGATTAAAGTGACTAATCAAGAAGCTAATTTACTAACTCGTGAAATTAACACCAATTTAAATAAGGTTCAAAAGCTCCGCAAGGATCTAGAAAATTTAAAAGAAGATTATGCGAAGATGATTCAGAAATCATACAAAAGCAAATCACAACAAAGTAGAATAATGTTCTTGTTTTCTTCCGAAAGCTTCTTGCAAGCCTATAAGCGCTTGCAATACATGAAGCAGTACACAAATTATAGAAAGGAACAAGGAGAAGAAATAAAAAAGCAAACCCTCGCTTTACAACAGCTCAACAAAGATTTAGCCGAACAGAAAAAAGCTAAAGAACAATTACTTGCAGAAAACAGGGAAACGCGAGAAAAGTTACGAAAAGATAAAGAGCAACAGCAAGAATTAATCGCTTCCATTCAAATCAAAGAAGGGGAAATAGAGCAACAGTTAAAAGCAAAACAAGCTGAAATTGACAAAGTAAATCGTCAGATTGAAGAAGTTATTAGAGCTGCCATTGCCGAAGAGAATAAAAAACGAGGCTCTACGTCTAAAACAGAATTTGCCTTAACTCCCGAAGCTAAAGCATTAGCGGCAGACTTTACAGCTAATAAAGGAAAATTGCCTTGGCCGGTTAGATCTGGGGTATTAACTATGAAATATGGTAGAAACCCTAACCCAATCAGAAAGTCTATTTCCATTATGAGTAACGGCGTTCGTATTCAGACAAATGAGAGCGAGCCGGTAAAAGCTGTTTTTAAAGGTGAAGTTTATAAAATTCAAATCATAAAAGGAGCCAATAAACTTGTTTACATCCGCCATGGAGACTATATGACGGTTTACGGGAATTTAAGCGAAGTAAACGTAAAAGCAGGCGACCCCATAAGTACTGGTCAAATTGTAGGTCGAGTAGGTATTAGTTACTCTACTAAACGCCCTACCCTTAAATTTGTAATTTATAAAAATGCACAAACCTTAGATCCCGCATTATGGATTTATAAAATGTAGACTGAAGATTACGGAATTGTGATTATTGATGCAATCGTTAATTCATAAAATTGATCAGAAGCGGATCATTATCTAACAAATAATTAAGAGCTACTGTTATAGTTTGTTAAGTGCTTTTGAATTATTTTTTTTAGCTATTATCTTTCTAAAAAAAAGATATTATGCCATTTATTACTACCGAAAAAGAGAAAAAAGTTGATATTTTTTATCAAGACCATGGCAAAGGGCAACCTGTGATTTTAATACATGGTTGGCCATTAAGCCATAAAGCATGGGAAGCACAAACCGCAACCTTAGTAGATTCCGGCTACCGGGTAATTTCTTACGATCGAAGAGGTTTTGGTTCTTCTTCTGCGCCTTGGGGCAATTTTGATTATTCTACACTAGCAAAAGATTTGAGAACCCTCATCGTAGAACTTGATTTAAACAATTGCATTATCGTTGGTTTCTCCATGGGTGGAGGAGAAGTTGTTCGTTATTTTACTGACTATGGGAACGACCGTATCGCTAAAGCCGCATTAATTAGTTCCATCATTCCGTTAGTAAAGAAAAAAGAAGATAATCCAAAAGGTGTTCCGGAAGAAGATTTAAAGGGTATTATGAAATCGCTTAAAAGTGATCGAATAGGCTTTTTAAAAGACTTTCATAAAAATTTCTATAATTGCGATCAGCAAAAGGATAACTTGAGTGAAGCGCAGCTAGCATACGATTGGTCTATTGCCGCTCATGCTTCTCCAAATGCAACCATAAAGTGTGCAGAAGCTTGGGCAGAAACCGACTTTAGGTCAGAATTGAAAAATGTCAATGTACCGACCTTAATTGTGCATGGTGCAGCAGACAACATTGTTCCTATTGAAACTGCCGGAGATCAAGCTGCAGAAGGTATTAAAAATAACAGCTATGAAGTCATCGCCAATGCACCTCACGGTTTGAATATTACCCATAAAATAAGCCTTAACGAAAAGCTATTGCATTTTTTTAAAGAATAATGCTACCAAATGAATAGCATCATAATTTTAGGCTGAATAATTATGTAAAAGCATTCGCAAAATAATAGGAAAGTTGAATTTTAAGTTTCTGCACTACTTTTTCTCAGAAAGGAATAACTGAAGTGGAAGCTTAAAATTCAATTTTTTATGTTTTTTTGGTTGGCTTCATCGGTTGATTAGTTCAATCGCCTTTTCCAACACCTCATCTTTTCCTTTTTTAATGCCTTCTATTGTGGGGGTAATTATCCTATCGGGGACAATTCCTACGCGTTGGGTTGGCGTTGCATCCGGATAGTATACTCCAATTCCTGAGATCATAGTGCGTAAACCTCCCGGCAATAAAATAGGAGAAATATTTCCATCGGCTCCTGCAGTGGTGCTCCCTACAATTTTGGCGTCTTCAACAGCTCTAAATGCCATTGCCGTATATTCTGCTTGACTCTGTGTTTTTTCATTAACCAAAACCACCAATTTTCCTTTATAGGTTTTTCCTCGACTCTTAATTCTAGTGCCTTTTCTAAAGGTAAATTCTCCTGGATTATGGATATTTCCTTGAGTAAACTTTACAAAATGGGTAGGCTTAGAAACAAAATACGACCCTAATCGAAAAGGAACAAAGGTGGAAGGGTAATTTCGAATATCGATAATTATCCCTTTTGTGTCTCTAAAGGATTTTTTTATTTCAGGAATATCTTCTTTCTTAATATTCGCCAGGCTAATGTAACCAATGTCTCCATTTATTCGTTTAAAACTTTTTTCCTCTTTATTCACTTTGTACCAATGATACATATCTAGCTTATCACTTTCATATAGTGGTAATTTGTGTTGGTAGGCTTTGCCTTCAGAAATATATTGAATTGAAAGCTGATTCTTTGGCGAACGCAACAAGTCGATTGAGATATCGCGTAACATAGCTGCTTTATTGGAATGCGGATAATAGGCTTCTAAACTATCTACTAAGGTATTGATAGGTTTGCCTTGGATGTGTGTAATAATATCTCCAATTTTTAATTTACTTTCTTCTAAAAGTTCAGGATTGTAATAATCAACTACTACAAACTTATCTTCAATAAATTCAGCCCTACAAACGGCATAGTTGTTTCCTCGTGCTTCTGCTAATTTATCACCTCCGCCCCATAAATTGGCGTGGGTGTCATGTACTTCTCCAATTAATTGCAGGGCTGCCAATTCATAAGTTAATTCGTTTTCTGCTTCTATAAACTTTGGGATATACTCCGTAAGAATCTGTCCCCAGTCTTTATCGGTTAAGTGTTTGTTGGGGTAAAAATATTCAATCATATTCCAGTATCGGTAAAGCGACAATAGTCGAAAACCAGAATCTGGATAAGTCATTTCCTGATAAGCATTTTCGTGGGTAAACTCAGGATTCTTTACTCCTGGACGAAGGGAAATATAATAATGATCTTTTTGATTTCTACACTCATAAACTTTTTTTAATGCGGCTTTTACCTCAACGGATAAGTCAGACTTTGCTATCCAAGATAAATCAGGTTGTAGAACTGCATCGGCCGCTGTTTGCTTACAAGTTTTGCACGGAGGAATTGTGCCATATTTGTTTATCCAATTGAGGAGCACTTTATTGCGTTGTTGCTTATCTGCTTTCAAGTAATCAGGTAAAATTCGAAATAATTCATAATCCCAGTTGTAATTTCCCGCGGCAATGTTGGGATGATGATACTTTAAAAACCCCCAAATTTTTCCTAATAGGGCTAAGTTATCAATACGTTCGGGACTTAGATCAGGAATTACAATTGTAGAACCTTTATCGAATTCATGATCCTTTTCGGCAGGGAACTTTTTTCTTTGGTAGGTTTTAAGCTTAGGATCTTCTAGTTTTTTGCCATCGATGGACACCTCCAACTTATCTAGCCACATTTTACCATTTCCGACCAATAAACCTCCGAGTACAATTTTATCGGTTTCTTTAGGGTTTAACTGAAGCGTTATTTCATATTTTTTCCAATCGGTTGTTCCGGTAATTCCTCGGTCTTTCATATTATCGAAACCAATATTTGGATCAATACGCATCCATAGACCTGCGTAGCCCGCTGTTACCTTTTCAGTTTTTATGTAGCCGGACAAGCGAATTTTTTTACCTTTATAATTATCAGGTAACGTAAAAGCTAAGGCTTTAAAGTCTTTTCCTTTTCCGGTGTTTTCAATTACGGCCGAAAATTTTCCGTGTTTTGCGGTGGTAGAATCGATGTAGATCTTATATCCTGAACCTCCAAAATCACTCCAAGATCTAGTATTATCATGTTTTGGTTGTTCAAAGTCCAAGTCGAGTTTTCTACTGCCCGTGTTTTGAGCACAACTCATGATTGAACACAGGAAGCATAGTAAAAGTAATTTCTTCATGTCGACTGATTTGCTTCAGGAAATTATTTTCCCGAGACGAGTTCCATTTAATTTTATAAAGTTAGTCTAAGGACCTATTTTTAAAGTGCTTGTTACATTTATTTTTAGAAAAGCAGTTTTAATAATCTAAAGCAAGTTGACTAGAAAGTCTAGATTGTTAGTTGATGTAATTCTTTTTGACTCTTTGCAAACGATTGTCAGCAAAGATATATTGTATTTAAAAAACCATTATGGCGGGCTTTATTCAGATTTTTTTTAACTGCCCTATTTTTTCAGAATTTTCATCGATGTTCAAGCTTATTTTTATAAATAATTTCTCTCCTTTTGTCGTATAGGTGGTTCCGTTTTTTAGGTTACCATTGACTTTTTCTGGTTTTAATTTGTGAATGGCTCCAGTTATTGGGTCAATTAAAATCCCGATTAATCCACCAAAAGCGATGTTTCCAATATACCAAGCGTTAAATTTTCTCTCTAACTTTGTCGTATAGGTTTCATACCCGTCTAATTTTAAAATAAGGCTATATTCTTGATTTCTTTTTAGGTTCTTTTCTACAGGTGTATTTCCAACCTCAATTTCATTTATATAAACTTTTGCCTCACTCGGTTCAGAAGTTATTTTTACTTCTTGTCTAGAACCGGAAATAATGGTAGCGCAGCTCGAGAACAACAATATAGCAGATAACAGAATGTATTTCATTATGCTTTTCATGAGTTACTTTTGAATATTAGCCAAGTTTTAATTCGTATTGGGGTAATGAGGAAACATTTCCATCATATTTGTATAACTCAATTTTCAGGCGGTAGCAAGTGCTCCATATACCTGGTTCTTTTTTATCGACCACTTTTACAATATTAGCTCCATTTGCTCTTGCCTTGTTTCTCGCTTGCGTCAATAGGCTATTAAAGCTGCAATCTGTTGAAAATCCTGAATCTTGAAATCTTAAATCACCGATTTTTACAGTGTTTTCCGGTATCTCGTGTTCTATGTCCAAAAAAGCTACCTCATCATTTATTGATAATTTGGGTTGGGGGTTGGTGAAATTTGAAGATATTTTTGGAGTACAGCTAGTCAATGCGATTATAGTTAGCAATACTAGCGTATTAATGATGTGCTTCATGTTGATTGAAATTGTTTATAGGGATCCTCCAATGCTAATTTTAGAGCGGCAAATATATCATTTTACATGGTTCTTAACGGAATTACATAAAAAAATAACCATTCGTTTTTATTTCAAAAGAGTTTATGGAATGATTTTCCATCAAATTGATAAATGTTTCCATGGGCCGTTCCAAAAAGCAAATTGTGATGATCATCCTTATAGATACACCAAACCATTGGGGAGCTAAGCTTTTTATCAATAGTGTAGTTTTTTAGTGATTTGCCATTGTATTTCCACGCTCCAGTATCTCTGTCGCCAAACCAAATGTTACCTTCACTATCTTCCTCAATCGCAAAAACATGTTCAAGTGTGCCTGGCGGCGATGGATCTCCTTTTTTTGAACTTTCCGGATGAATTAGCTTGTGTTTTTTTGAAAAATTAATAATGCTGTCTCCTTCTTTTAGTAGTACCCCAATTCCATTATTCCCCATCCATAACCTTCCTTTTGAATCTTCCAAGAGGCTTCTAATATGAAGGGTTCCGTTTTCTTTTGTTAATCCTAAACTTTTATCATCAATGATGCTGAAGTTTCGGCCATTATATCCAAAAACACCGGCATATGTGCCCATCCAAAGCATATTATTTTTTCCTGTTGCAAAACCTGTTACATGATATGTTTTGTCAAACTGAATATTTGGTGATAGCGGAAAGGCTAAATAATTTAGGTGTTGACCATCGTACCTGATAACGCCTGCTCGATTTCCGGCATGAAACCAAAGATCGTGAGTTGTTTTTTGCCACGGGTGGTGTTCCTCATCTTTAACGGGTTGAGGATGAGTTGTGATGTTTTTTCCATCATAACGACTAATAGCATTTGCTGTAGCTATCCAAATATTTCCTTTGCTGTCTTGTTGAATAGAGCGGATTTGATTATCGGCTAAGCCATCATTAACGCTTATGTATTTAAAGAATTTTCCGTCAAAACGGGCTAGCCCTTCTTGATGACTGCCAATCCAGTAATTACCATTCCGATCTTGAAAAATTGCTCCAATTCCCGAAGTAAATTTTAAGGAGTCTATTGTTGAAGATGTTAGCTGAGCTTTAGTAAAACGGCTTGTTTCTTTTTTACAACTTAAGCAAAGTATTACGAGCAAACTCAAAAAATATTTCATACGTATTTGTATTAGTTTTCTTACGGCTAGCGGTTCAATTAAAAGCTATAAGAATACATCGCTAAAGAACCAATGCTGTAGCTTATGATGTTTACTATTAAGGTCGTCTTTATGATTTTTGATGTCTTATAATTATTTTTTAACATAAGGTAATTAACTAATCCTTCAATCAGTAAGGTTAATACAAAAGCAATAGCGTAAAAAAAGGCTAGGGAATTAAATCCTTCTTCTCCATTAACTTCATTGGCACTTACCCAAGGAAACCAAACCACTAACCACCAGCCTCCATTTAGAGCCATCGATCCGATAAACCCGATGATTCCACTAATCAGGTTAGACAAACAAGCGGTTTTGTAAGCTTTTTTGTCGCCATATTTTTTAGTCAACATATAGCTTAGCACTACGCATTCGATTAGGATGATAGCAATCATAAATATCCATCCTTGCGGAAGGAATGCGTAAATTCCAAAACTCACATTTAGTGTAATCATTTAGCTTATATGCATGTTTTAAGGTAAAAGCTACAGAGATTCATTTTTGTGCTTCCATTTTATTTTTACAGCTGATATTTTCTTAAGTTCAAGCCTATTATGTGTTATGAGTTCGAACCCGTTTTTTAAATAAAAGTCAAGAGGAGAATTATAGTGTTCTCCGTTTTTCTTCCGGTCATTGTTATGGTCAATTACCCAAGCGTTTAATTCTGGTTCTTTTTCTTTTGCTCGATTTAATAATTTAGTCCCGAGTCCTTTTCCCTGAAAGCTAGAATCTAAAATAAGGGCAAACCATTTTTCATTCTCACGAGTAAAACAAACATACCAAATCTTAACTTTTGAATTATGATCTAGCATTAAAATATGAGATGGAGCAGTCAATTCCGCGAGGTATTTTTCAAATTCCGCTATATGCTGAAAACCTAATTTCTCCGGGTATTCATTATTCCACAGCTTAAGTATTTCTCGCTTATTGCTTTCTGACAAAATACTTACTTCAATGAATTTCATTTGAAATATGCTTGATTAAAATAAGAATTTTTTTGTTCAGTTGTTCTTACAATTAAACTAAGATAGCTAAAATTATTGGCTTTTGTGTTTCATCTTCAGTGTTTCGGGATCTAATTGCTATTGCTCATCCTTCTATTTTGATTTTAATGAATCGAATGAAGGCGGCGGTGGTGGAGGTGGTGGAGGCGGAGGAAAAAAGTTTGAAGAGATTATTCTCCAGTTAACAGTTGAGTCTAGTTCATCTTTATGTTTCTTGTTTAATTCTGAATAATCAAGACAAAAAATTTCATTTGCTAAATAGTACTTATAATCGGCTATTCCTCTCGCTATTTCTTTAAATAGATGAAGCACATTGTTGTTTATTTCCTGATCATAAGTTACAAATACTAAACCCGTCGATACCGGATACTTTTTTCCATTGCTAAAATGCTGTACTCTTGCATCAGATTTAGTGGTCTCTTGGCTTGGATTCAATAGGAAGTTGAACACTTCTTTTCTTAAGTTTTCAAGTTTTGCGCGCTCATATTCGATTAATACGTCTTTATTATTTTCAAATTTTACATCTAAGCAATTTCTTCTACAATGCCAAAGCGGTAAATTTTGATTTTCCCAAACACTATCTAATTTTAAAGCGTATTGTTCTAAAAGGTATTTTATATCAGCATTTTCAGGGTCTTTTATAATTTTTCCAATGAATTCTTTTCGTAATAAAAATTCTCCATTTTGTCCATAAGCCTTACCAAAGAGAAGGTTAAAACTGATCAGGATGATTAGAAGGCTTGTTTTCATTTTTAAACTATAAAGGCATTTGTTATTCTACGATATTGTTTTTAATCAATACTGATTTCTATTGGAATTTGTGATTTAACTTCCTTTGTTTGTTCACAGGCAGGAGACCACCTTGTTAACTCAACCAATAAGTTAGTTATTTTACGTTTAACCTCATTATCCAGTTGACCGGCATAGCGTATGGGTTCTTTTTCAATTTTACCTTCTTCGTTAATAATGACATAGGCTTTTATAGTATGGGGGATATGTCCTTTTATTTTTTTTATTTCTTGGATCAGTAGTTTGCTGTCGGACTGTAAGCTAGGTAATCGGGAAGGGTTTAAATAAACACCATCCGAATTTGTTTTTGCATAATTATATTTATTTTGCTCTAGTACCCATTTGTAAGCAGCAGCTTGTTCGTCTATTCCCTTAAATGTTTTGAATTTACCTTTAAAGGTTTGGGTTTTAATTAAACAATCATTTTTGTAGTGACCTATTTCCAAGTGATAAGCTCCGCGCAATCCTTTTGTGCTGTTAAATGGATTTTGGTTGAGCAGCAAATCAGCCTTGTTTACTTTATAAGTAGTTGGGTTATCTATATTTATGTTGTCGGTCCAATAATTATAGCTAAGCTCTTTAATTTCTAGGACGCTGTTAATTGTAAATGAAATTTCATACCCTCCAAAACCTGTATGATAAGTGTTTATTATTTGGAACAAAGCAGCAGATTCAGCATTTAAAATTAATTCTTTAAAATCTTGTTCAGGTTTTTCGATATCATCAAAGCGCTCAAAATCATCATTAATTTCATATTTCTCAAGATTTTTGTCAATGGAGATCTTCTGTTGTCCAAAAGCAACATTTATTAATAAAATTAGGATTACAACTAACGCTTTCAATCGTTGTTTATTGGTTCAAACAAAATAATTATCAAGAAGTGTACCTAACAGCTGTATTTAAAAACGGCTTTCTTTTTTTACCTTTCCCTCAACTCTGACGGGTGCTAAGTGTAATTATAAATAATCTTTTTTACAGTACTCATTCCAAAATAGCAATAGAGTCAAGGGGGTATTCAATAACTTACCGCTTATAGCAATAGAATATAGGTTTTAGAACATGTTGAAATAAAACTAAAGTGTCTGTTGTGCTCAAATATCATAAAAAACAAAGCCCCCCTGATTAGGGAGGCCTTATAAAAAGTTTTAAAAATCGTATAGAACTATTTTACTGCCTTAATTACTTTTGTATTACCGTTATCTAAAATGACGTTTACAAAAAATAATCCTGAAGAAATAGTACTTGAATTAACTCGATAGTTTTTGGCATTTACGATTTCATTGCGAATTAATTTCCCGTTAGAACTTATAATTTCTATAGCCTTAATTTGTGTTGACGAGTTGATGGTAAATGTATCGCCTTTTATTGGATTCGGGTACAATACTACTTTGGTGCTTATACCTGTGATATCTGAAACGCTCAAATTAGCGTCACCAATTACAATTCTAGTATCTTGATCTTGATCTGTTTCTGCAATATTGTAGGCAGAAGCATTGTCTGGGTAGAAGCTAGACATATATTCGGCCACGGCATCCTGCTCTCCACCTGTATAACTGAAGGAGTTGTTGTTGTCCGGATCATTAGCAAGGTCCCCATCAGGGTAGTCTACTGTTTCACCAAAACCAAGACCGCTGTAATAATTTAGACGGTTTGGTGCGCTTAACTGATCAAAAGGATAGCTGTCACCACCCTCGGCTAAAAAGTTTAGCGTTACCATATTAAAAGTAATCCCGTTTGGAGCAACATTTACACCATCTTCCATCACCACAACATCATTGGTCGCATCTGTATCGCCTTTGTCTACTACTAAGCCTATAAGTCTGCTCCCTGCCGGTTCATCGGGATCGTATACAAAGCTCATACCTCCTACCTGTGGAAACTGTCCGGGCTCGGCACCAGGAGCTACAGCCGCAAGGCCATGCTCAACAATATCGATTAGTTCGTCAGCGGTTAGCGTTAATCTAACAAGACCATTGTCAAAGCGAAGCGTTGCTTTTAGATGGCCTTCGGAAACTCCGTTATCAGCCGGAGGAGAAAATATGATATCATCAGGATCATTAGAACCGCTTGGAATGACTGCCGAACCAATTTCTGTTCTCAATCCGCCCCCGTTTTTAAGAGAAATATCTACGTCTGCATCTGCAGCAGGATTGAGAAGATTAGCATACCAGAGGTTAGCGTCAGCGGTTAGGTTTCCTAAATTGGTTTCTTGAGTTCTTACTTGTGACCTTCTTCCGTCAAGATAAACACTCGAATAACCTACAACGTTGTTATATTGCGCACTAATAACTCCCTGTATAGCATTTCTAAGTGCTACTACTGAAGGATTTGGCGTGGCGTTCAATGAGTTTACCAAGGATTCGTTAGCCGGATAAGCACCATTAATGGTATTATCAAGTTCGTTTAGGTCTATAACCCCATTGTTATCAAATTCTACTACCAATCTTCCAAGATACTTATAATCGCCATCTACGTTTACGACCAGTACAGGATCGCCAGCAGCGTCTGTAGTTTGAAATGGATAAGACTCGTCAAATGCAGGATCTGTTACCAAAGAATTGCTAAAAAGCACGTCATTGCTATCGCCCATTCTTGTATTAGAACCTCCGGCAACGATGATATCTACCCCATCTAAAAGAGTCGCTAATTGTTTTTCGATACTGATGGTCTGCATGTGGGCTATCAGAATAATTTTATTTACTCCGGCCATTTTAAGTGCATCAACGCTTGACTGTATTTCTGTTGCCAGTTGGGTAACACTTGAGCCCGGAGCAGGAGTTATGCTTAGATCACCAATTGAGGTAATGTCCGGAAAGCTTGGAGCAACAGCACCAATAAGCCCTATGCTTTCACCGTTTATGGTTTTAACGGCGTATTTAGCAACCTGATTGTTAAGTGTGTTTATATTGTTACCATCCGTACCAACGATTCCGGAAAAATCTCCGTCAGCGGAGAAGTCCATGTTTGTGGCAAGCCATGGAAAGCTGGAGCCGGGAAAGTTGACGTTATTAAATGATTCGCTACTGAAAGCGGCATCAAAAAATTCACCGGGTCCTTGATCTAATTCATGATTCCCGATACAGGCAGCTTCAACGCCAAAAGCATTTGCAAAGGCGATGTCTAAATGACCGGGCTCATTGCTACCTGAAAGCGATCTTACGGCATCGTTTTCAGCAGCATAAAAGCGAGGACCGGGAATGATAAGATCACCAGAGGTTAGGGTCAGCGTGTTGTTAGTATAGTTAGGATCATTTTGAAAAAGATCAACCAAGGCAGAGAACTCATCTACTGCGTCAAGGGCATTTTCTTCGTTGCCGTCTACATCAGAGTAGTGCAATAATTGTAACTCAAAGTTCTGGGCAAATAAAGTAGCTCCAGAAAACATAAAAAAGGCTAATGTTAAAACCTTAATTGTTTTAAAGTAAAGAAGTTTCATAGGAAATTATTTTGTTTGATGTAAAACTATTCCTAATGTATTGTAAACGAGTTAATTTAACTTGAAATGATTGTTATATAGGTGAAAATAAATATCGTTAAGGTTTCTAAATTGTTAGTAGTGAAAGGACAAGATAATTATACCTTAAATAAATAAAGCTGTACGCTATATGCTTTAAGCACGATTTACTTGGATTTAACCCATCAGCAAATTAAATTTAAACCATAAAACTTGAGGTGTTTAGCTCCCAAGCTTTATGGTTTTCTTTACTATATATGTATCTCAATTATTTTTTTCTAAGAAGTTAAAAATAATCAATTTTAAATTCCTTACTTTTTCTAAATGTTTATTTAGTTTATTGTGAAACTCAAAATGTTCGTTGAAGAAATAAGCTTCACAATGCATATCTTCACATTCCCTAATTTCCAAAGTTTTATTGGTAAAATTAATTGTTCTATTATAAAACATTTTATTGTTCTCAAGTACTTTTTTTAAGGTGTTATGTAAATAAGATTTATCTTCCTTATTTTTATTGAGAGATTTAGCAAGTGTTGATTCTAATAAACTCCTCAGAAAAATTAATTCTTTTTCAATAAAGTCTAGATTTTTTTTCCAGTCTTTTAATTCTTTATTTAAGGTTAGAATAAGGATGCTCTCATCATCATCGTGTAATTTTACTGTGTTTTCCATTGTATAATGTATTTTCATGGGTTACATCAATAATTTTTATAGTTCCTTTTCCTGTGGGAAAATCCCAAGTAAGCTCATCTCCTTTAGCATATCCAAATAGTGCTAAGCCCATTGGGGCTAATATGGAGATTTTATCATGTGCAATACTACTTTTATCAGGAGTAACGATCTGATATTTTTTAGTCAGAAAAGGGGTCTCGATATGTACAATAGAATTAAATCGGATAACGTCAACAGGTAATTCTTTATTTTTTACAATTTCAGCTTGAGTCATTTCTTTTTTTAGAGCAGAAATAGCAAGGCGATAAGAATCACTTTTGTCGTGTTGCGCTAACGAAATAATTCGTTTTAACAAGTCAAATTCATTCTCTTCTATTAATAATTTTTTATATTTCATTTTAGTTATCTAAAATAAAGGGGAACCCGAAGACAGATTAACACCAAGTAGCACTAGTTGACTTTTATTGCACAAATCATGGAAAAACTCTTCTGGGTTCACCCTATTAAATGTTATTAAGGAAAAATACCGCGTTGTCTGTAAGCTGTTTCTATTCTGGAAATAGCTAATATATAAGAAGCGGTTCGCCAATCGGTTTGATGTTCTTCTACCGCTTTAGCCACTTTGGAGAAGTTTTCTGAAAACTTCTTTTCTATTTTTCGCATGACTTCTTCCAGTTGCCATAGTTCTCCATTTCTATTTTGAAGCCATTCGAAATAACTGCCAATAACACCACCGGAATTGCATAAAATATCAGGGATAATAGTTATCCCTTTTTCTAAAATAATATTCTCTCCTTCTCCTGTTATAGGACCGTTAGCGCCTTCAGCAATAATGTTTGCTTTTATGTCATAAGCATTTTGCTGGTTGATTTGATTCCCTAAAGCTGCTGGAATTAAAATATCACAATCTAAACCAAAAAAACGCTTAGGTTCAATTTCTTCTGCTCCTATAAAGCCTTGAATAGAGCCTTTTCTAGGTTTAGTATGTTCAATTAATTGGTCTACATCAATTCCATTTTCATTTATTAAACTAGCGTGTGCATCTTGTACTGCAAGTAGTTTAGCTCCCTCTTGTATCATAAAATGTGAAACCCATTGCCCTACATTACCAAAACCTTGTACAATAAAACGTTTTCCTTTTAAGGATTTTCCTTGCTCCGCTAGCAATAATTTGATGGATAAATAAACTCCAAATCCGGTAGCTCTATCTCTTCCTTCCAATCCTCCGGCCCCAACAGGCTTTCCTGTAACCACATGTTGATTATGAGAACGTTGTGAAGACGATTTGGTAGACATATAAGTGTCTAAAATCCAAGCCATGGTTTGCTCATTGGTATTTACATCCGGTGCGGGTATATCTTGTTCTGGTCCAATATTCTCTCCAAGGGCAAATGTAAAACGCCTTGTTATTCGTTCTAATTCAGCTAAAGAATGATCTCTAGGATCTAACTGTATTCCTCCTTTGGCCCCACCAAAAGGGAGACCGGCCAAAGAAGTTTTCCAAGTCATCCACATAGCTAATGCCTTTGCGTCAGATACATCTATAGAAGGGTGGTAACGGAGTCCACCTTTATAGGGACCTAAAGCATTATTATGTTGTACACGATAGCCCGTAAATATCTTAACATCACCATTATCCATTTTTACCGGAAAATGAATAATGATTTCGTTATTGGTGATTGCCAGTATTTTTTTTATATTTTCATTGAGATTGATGCGCTCTGCAACTTTATAATATTGTTGCATTACATTATCATACATTGATGCGGGTTTCTTTTCTTGAATAGTGCTCATAATTATTGGTGATTTTCACAATAAAGTTTATTAGTATGTTTCCAAGTGCAAGTTTTTATATGGTTGCAATTGATGCATAAGCCTTGCAGTGGCTTATTTTTTTTTGAGGCTTGATTAAAAGCTAGTATGGGTTCCAGTATTTCCATAATTAATTTAAATTTCTTTTATAATGGCAATTGATATACCAGTAATAATATTTTTAACTTAATTATGTTTAAACTGCTATAAATCAAACTATTATAAATTAATTTTGTAAGATTAATTAATAGGGGGTCGGGTATATTTTACCCGATAGGTGAAAAATGGACCAAGCTTGGTTTAGCCAAATTGATTACAGAAAAGATTTATTTTTATAAATAGCAGGAAATCAATACCGTTTCGTATGTCTAAAACTAGCTTTCTAATTTGTTTCGTAGAGTTTTACGGTCTATTTGTAATAATTTAGCAGCTTTAGTTTTGTTATTTCCTACAGAAGCCAATACTTTTTGAATATATTTTTTTTCCATGACCGAAAGTGGTAAAAAAATATCGTCTGTAGGTTTAGATGTTATTTTATATTTAAAATGATCCGGAAGTTGTTCTACACCTATTTCTCCATCGTTCATAATGGTTAATTTCTGAATGCAGTTTTCCAGTTCTCGCACATTTCCCGGCCAGGGATATCGCTGAAAAACGCTCATTACTTGTGCACTCAGTTGTAATTCTTTTTTAGCATACTCTTTAGCATACTTTTTTAAAAATCGATCACACAGCAAGGGGATGTCTTCACTTCGCTTATGTAAAGGCGGGACATTAATATCGACTACATTTAAACGGTAGTACAGATCTTCTCTAAAGGTTTGCTGCTGTACTTGTTGATAAAGATTTTCGTTGGTTGCAGCTATCACCCGGACTTGAATTTTTTCAGCTTTAGTAGCTCCAACTTGAAGTACTTCTTTTTCTTGAAGAACACGTAGTAGTCGTACTTGAACTGATGCAGGTGCTGTACCTATTTCATCGAGAAAAATCGTACCCGTATGGGCAGCTTGAAAAAAACCTTGTTTATGTTGATTTGCTCCCGTAAATGCTCCTTTAACATATCCAAACAATTCAGATTCCAAAAGATTTTCGGGAATTGCTCCACAATTTACCGTAATAAAAGGGTTAGCTGCAAAAGCGCCTTTATAATGAATTGCTCTTGCGATAAGTTCTTTACCGGTTCCGCTTTCTCCTTGAATAAGTATAGTGGCTCTATTATTTTTAACCCGTTCAATTTGTTCTACCAAATCTGCAATTTCTGGAGACTTTCCTATAATTCCGGCATACACTTGATGCTGAAGAAATTCACTTTTAGCTTCGTTATGAAAACGCAAGGGACTTGCTTTTCGGTTCTCCAAAGATTTTTCAATCGCTTTCTTTAACTCTGCATTGGTAAAAGGTTTAACCAGGTAATCTGTAGCGCCTGACTTTATCGCATCTACAGCAGAGTTTACTGAAGGAAATCCTGTTATAACCAATTTAGGCATATATGGATAATGCTCGTCTGCATACTTCAGTAATTCTAAGCCATTAATTTCGGGCATTTGTAAATCGGAAATCAACAAATCAATTGTAGTTAATTTTAAAATATCTAATGCTTCCTTAACAGAACTTGCTTTAAAAACGTGAAATTCAAGTGCTTTCAAGTTCCGTTGTAAAACCTCTAACATGTCATAGTTATCGTCTACAATAAGAATGTTCTCTTTTTTTAAGCTCATAGACTTGTTTTTTTGGGTATACTGATATGAAAAATGGTTCCTCGAGGTATATTTTCAGTAAAACTGATATCTCCTTTGTGACTTTTTATAATTCCGTGAACGACGCTAAGTCCCAGACCGGAACCTTCTCCTACAGGTTTTGTTGTAAAAAACGGATCAAAAATTTTACGTTTATTTTCAGGAGCTATACCTACTCCTTGATCGGCTATAGTGATATAAAATTGGGTAGCGTCTTGATTTAATTTACAGGTGATTTGACTTCCTTTAGGGGAAGCATAAATAGCATTAATCAATAAATTAAACAATACTTGCGTAAGTTGTATGCTATCTATTTGCGCCCGTACACGATGTGTATCACTAATTAATTTTGCTTTAATTTCAGCCTTTTTAAAACTTTGTCCTAACAAACTTAAGGCTTGTTCTATTACGGGTTTTATTTCAATTTCCTCTTTATTTTGTGGCATTTCACACGCAAAGAACATGAGCTTTTTTACGACTTCTCGAGAGAAAATAGCGCCCTCAATTATTTTCTGACTATCGCGTTGTATAGACGGAGTATTTGCTTGTTGATTGATTAATTCTGCAAAACCTAAAATATTACCAAGCGGAGTATTTAATTCGTGCGCTATCCCTGCCGTTATCTCCCCGAGTATAGTTAAACGATCGTTACGTTCGGCACTGCGTTTTAAAAGTTCTTCTTTTTTATGCTGCTCTTTTTTTTCAAAATACCCTCCTAATTCTAACGCTACTTTATTCAGTAATTTTTGTTCTTCCTCTAAAAAATCCTTAGCCAAAAATCTAGGAGAAGGATAATGCACCATTACATATCCATAGTGCTTATTGAACACTCGGATATCACTTTTTTGTGTTGCTTTTTTTTGAGTAATACGATGGGTTTCTACGCTTAGCTTACCCGCTATAATTTCTACAGCAGCTTCCGCTGAAAAACGCCAAGCCTTTTTTAAAACCTGACTAACTTGATGAAGTAATTTTGTTTCATCTTCATGTTCCAGCTGTTGAAAAAGAGAAGAAATCTCATACAAACAACTCAGTTCTTTTATGCGTTCTTTTAATTTTTCTTCCGTAGATCCCATAGATGTTTTCTAACAACAAAAATTACTGAATAAAGGTACTATTTTCTTTATCAAAAAATTGATCAATGTGTATTTCTAAAGAAATTAATTCATCATTTTCATTTGACTAACAATTTCTTGTAAAGATTTTTTAGCGTCTCCAAATAGAAGACGGCAATTCTCTTTTTCAAAGAGTTCGTTTTGAATACCGGCATAGCCCGTACTCATCCCTCTTTTCATTACTATTATTTTTTTACTTTGGTAAGCTTTAATAATCGGCATGCCGTATATGGGACTAGCCGTATTTGTTTCAGCGGCGGGATTCACTACGTCATTTGCGCCAATCACCAGTAGCATGTCATAGGTTTCCATAAGCGTATTTACACTATCCATTTCCTTTAAATAGTCGTAATCAATTTTGGCTTCGGCTAATAGTACATTCATATGTCCGGGCATTCTTCCTGCTACAGGATGAATGATATAGTCTATACTTTTATCCTGTGCTTCCAAGACTTTTTGTAATTGATAACATTCATGCTGTGCTTGAGCAATGGCCATACCGTAGCCCGGAATCACCCCTATCTTTTGAGCAAAACTCAATTGTGTAATGGTTTCGGCTACACTTGTTTCTTGAATAGTTTGAGGAGTATCTTCTCCCGGGTTTGTCGTTTTATTAAAATGACCGGCTAATACGTTTACAAGCGAACGATTCATGGCTTTACACATTAACAAGGTTAACAATAGACCAGCTGCCCCCACAAATATTCCTCCGGCAATCATCGCTTTATTTTCTTGCATAAAACCTGCAAGAGCTGTTGCTATACCGGTAATCGCATTTAGTAAAGAAATGACCACCGGCATATCTGCTCCGCCAATAGGTAATACAAATAAAACACCGTACACGAAGCTTAATCCAATGACACTATAGGTGAAAACGCTTATTGAAATGGGTATAAACCCAAGGTAAAACAAAAGACAGCTCCCAAAAATGATGACAATAAATACCCTGGCTAATATGGTATAGGTGGTTTGATGTACATCTTTTATCTTTCCTGCTAATTTTAAATAAGCGACTATACTTCCTGTAAAAGCAATAGCTCCTGTAAGACTCCCAATGAGCAATAATAATTGATAGGCGGTCCCTTGAGATAGCACCACGGATTCCCAAGTATGCATTTCAATTAGCCCTAATAGCATGGCACAACCTCCTCCGGTAGCGTTAAATAAAGAAACCAGTTGAGGCATCGCGGTCATTTCTACTTGAACAGCCATGCGTTGTCCTCCCCAGATTCCTAAAATTAATGCGCTTATAATGATGAGTACATTGACCGAAGGCACTTCAAAAGAATAGACTGCTATTAGTGTACAGCTTATGGCTAAAAACATTCCTATGGCTGCTACGAGAATTCCTGTTTGAGCACGTTTTGGTGAGCTCATCAATTTAAGCCCTAAAATAAATGATAATGCTGCCCCTAAATAACCCAATTCTATAAAAACATTCATTGCCATTATTTTTTTGAATTAAACATGCCAAGCATACGCTTTGTCACCATAAATCCTCCTGCGATATTCAGCGTTCCTAAAAAGACAGCTATTCCCCCTAAGGCTAATGCGCCATAATGACCTTGCGGAATTTGTAGTGTTATACCTATGGCTCCTACTATAATTACACCACTAATAGCATTAGCACCAGACATTAACGGAGTATGTAAAATTGCCGGGACATTTGCAATCACTTCTATTCCTATAAAAACGCATAAAATAACTATATATAGTGCTTCTAAATTTTGTTCTATAAATTCCATATCTATTCTTAAAATATTAAGTTGTTTTTATTGTATATACTGACTCACCTCACAGGTTTGAACTAGTTCATGTGCTAATCCGTGGGTTAATCTAAATTTTAAATAGTTGTAAAAGTTTGCGGAAAGAAGACTGGAAGCTGCTTTGGGCAATTCTCTAGAGAGGTATGAGTTTCCGTAAATTTGTATGCCTTCATAATAAATGGACGTTTCATTTTCAGTAAGGCTGCAATTGCCTCCTTGCTCTGCTGCCAGATCAATAATTATAGAACCTTTCGCTAAAAACTTGAGGCTGCTTTTTTCTAAAAGTACAGGCGCTTTTTTTCCGGGGATATTGGCAGTACAGATCACAATATCAGTTTGCGTAAGTTGCTTTTCAATGCATTTTTTTTGTTGCTTAGCATAAGTTTCCGTTTGGGTAACGGCATATCCTCCGGCAGCTGAAGTTTCGGTATTTCCGTTTACCTCAATAAATTTTGCTCCCAGGCTTCTTACTTCTTCCCCGGCTGCTTTACGAACATCAAAAGCATGAACCACTGCTCCTAAACGTTTTGCGGTAGCTATAGCTTGTAGTCCGGCTACACCCGCACCTAATACTAATATACGAACAGGCTGAAGCGTTCCTGCCGCTGTAGTTGACATTGGGAATACATTTTTATACAGTTCAGCAGCATGAATAACCGCTTTATACCCTGACAACGCATCCATCGAAGAGCGTACATCCATATTCTGCGCTAAAGTAGTACGGGGCAAAAGGTCTAAACTATAAGCCTTTACATTGTTTTCGCTATATTTTTTCATTCGAAACTGAAAAAATAAAGGCTTGTAAATGCCTATGAATTCTATTTTTGATTTTACCTGTTCTACGAAGCATTCAATAGGATTGATAGCGATTATAATTGTAGCCTCTTCGCCTATAATTTTTCTTGTCTTTATTTTTGCTCCTTTAGATTGATAATCTTGATCCGTAATACCGTGAGATGTAGCATAATCTTTTTCTACGAGTACACTTATTTCTAATTCATTTATCAATTTATGAACGTCATCCGGTAATAAGGCGATGCGTTTTTCAAAAGCGGGTTCTTTTAATAAACCAATACGATGTTTCATGAATCTCAGCTTGCTGCTATTAATTAGTTATAGCGCAAATTGATTTCAATTGATGTGCCAGAACCTCCCTGTCTTCAATAAAAAGTCGTTTCTTGTTGATTATCAACCTTAAACAATTCTCGAGTAATTAGTAGTATTGAGGAGGTTTTACCCGCTTGGGTACTATTGAAGCATAAAAATAACTTATACCTTTGTTTTTTTAGAAAACAAACGTGTTCTGAACTTGATCGGTTGCTAGACAAGCTAACAACGTCATTTTAGTTTTGCTTTTTTATGATTTTATAAATTCTATTATTTATGATTTCTGCTAAATTCCAATTGTACAATTTAGGGTCTGTGGTGTTATAGAATTGGACCACAACCGCATCAATATCTTTATGGTATGCTGCAAAACTTTGGTAGCCCGGAACCCAACCCGAGTGTTCAAATTTATATAGGGAAGCATATATTTCTTGCTCTTTTGGGCTTAATAAGCTTCCGTTATTCAACGCCCTCAAGAAAAGACCAACATCTTCGGCTGTAGCGAGCATGCCTTGTTCGTCTGTTTTAAGGTCAAATGGATGCCCCACATGATACCCGCTCATCACATGGTTCAGATTCACTTCCCTTAGCGAACTGAAAGTATTGTTAAGATTCAATGGTTTGAGTATTTCTTCCTTTATGAATTGAAAATTTTCATAACCGAGTGCATTATCCATTATCTTGTTGATCAAAAGATAATTTGTGTTGCAGTATTCGTAACGCTCATCGGGTTCAAAATTAGCAGGCTTATCTAAAATTAAGGCGATACTTTCTTCATAAGTCTGTGTGGGAGCAGCCCAAAAATTTGGCGTATCGGTGAAGTTGGGGATTCCACTTCTATGCTGTATAAGCAGCCGCAACGTAATTTTCTCTGCATTTTCTATTCTCCCTTCAAGTTCCGGAAGATAGTCTGCGAGGGTTTTATCTAGCGAAAGTCGACCCTCATTTACCAGTTTGGTAACAGCTGCAGCATCATACAGTTTACTGATACTGGCAATTTTAAATAAGGCATGAGGCTTGGCAGGTATTTTAGAATCTCGATCATGCCAACCCGAAACAACATACTGTGGAGCTTTGCCGGCTTGGTCTACGTAAAGAATCATTCCATCAAATCCGTGACCGATGGCTTCATCTACTTGTTCTTGAAGAGTATCGGGTAGTGGGAGAATCCATGCTTTCACCAAAAGCCAAGGGACAAAAAATAAGGACACAATCGCCCCCAGCAATAAGCTTATTCTGATGATTCTTTTTGTTGTCATATTCTTTTGGTATAGGTAATTTTTAAAATGACCTATAAACCTTTTGGCGGAGTTTTAGCAAACTGAATTTTCGATTGGTTGTTAAGCCTGCATAAATATATTCTTATTTTTTAATAGGCCTCTAATTCATTCCGTAAATAAGCATTTAAGGCTGTCTGTTTAATTCCTAACTGTTCTTCAATAGCCTTATAATAATCTGAATCGGCGGTTCCGCTTCTCATAAATTTTTTGAGGGCCTCCCATCCTCCTTTTTCATAAACCTTCTTCACAAGTAAACCTCCTAACGCATAATGATAGGCGGTAGCATTATCTAAGTTGTCTAACTCAAGTAAATTGTTGAGGTTAATTGCCGGGTTTCTTTTTAAATACGCATTGGTTTTTATGAGGTGCCATTCCAGATCTTTACCGCGACTGCCCCCAAGAAAAGTAGCCATACCTTCCGACACCCAAAAATGTTTGTTTGGATAGTGTTCGTCAATTTGCACGTGAAAAACTTCGTGAGGGTAGTACTCTCCTAATCCACTACAATAAACTTTCCCTTCAGAAGCTTTACCACTCGGCATTGATTCTCCCCCCATCCCTACATAATAATCAATTCCTTTTAGCTTTTGAACTTCGTCAAAGTGATCTGCAAAATAATAGTCGAAAGGTGTCGGGTTTACCTCTAAATTTTTACAAATCCTTTGTACAAAAGCATTTAGTTTTTCAGCTTTTTTAAAATCAAAATCGTGATAACCGGGAAAATAGAAGTTAATCATTCCGTTGGTTTTGCATTTCCAATGCTGTTTGTTAACATGCAAGGCATTATAAAGCTTAAATTCGCCGTTTTCTTTTTTAGCAAAATAGTTGACAATCGCTAAAACAAAAGGAGTGCCATCAGCCTTACAAAATGAAAATTGCGCTTTTATTTGATATAGGCCATTCATTGAGCTTATGCTTAGGACGTGAATTGGATATCCCATATATAATGAGGGTTGAAATTCACTTGCTAAAAAGTCAACGTCTACATAATTCGTTTGCACTTCTTTATTCCAGTATTCGCTATAGTTTTTTTCTTGTGGGTTAGAAGCTATATAGCTTTCAAATACATGCATAACTTCGTTGGTTTCTACGGCTGAAGAATCAACGATATGTTTATAGGTTATTTGTTGGCCGAAGCAAGACAGGCTGTAGAAAACTATTAGTATTTGCAGAAATTTTGTTGTCATAACAATTTTTAACGAAGTTGCACATCAGTATCGTATCAATTGCTCTAAAAAGAAGGGAATTAAAAGCATTGACTTTTACCCTTTTAGGCTTAGACACTCTTGCACGGTTTTCAATTTTTCTATTAGCGGCATTAATTCCAATTTTTTTTCTGTAAATGCAGCAATCATCTTTCCTAAAACATTTTTAGCTTTATTACAGTTGTTACAATCATTTTCGCATTCTAAAATGTAAGCCTTAAGTATTCTGTAATTTACTGCGTAATCATTCGGGAAGATTTCTTGCGCTTTTTTATAATCAAATCTGGCATTGTGCCAATGTGATTTTGTTAACCAATGGTCACCTTCTTCCATAAGCCTTAAATATTCTCTTTCTTTTTTCTGCTGAATTATTTTTTCTTGCTTTAAAACAGTTATTTCGTTTTGTTGAATTAATATCCTTGTAAAATACACAGCAATTGAAATCACCATGACTGACAAGGCAATCAGTATAAATTTTCTTTTCTTTTTTGTCTTATAATTTTTTTTCTAATTTTTAAAATATCTTCCTTAGAAGCTTTTTTAAAAGCTATTTTTCCACCGGCAGCTTTTAAATATTCTGCTTTTATACTTAAGAATGACCGCTCTTTTTTAAAGTAGCTTTTTGATCTAAGTAACTTTTTATTATTACTTAGACTATTTCTCATTCCTTGAATACTTCCTCCTCCGGGCATTTATTTCTAAAATTTTGGCATAAACCGAAGATAGCAAATTTGCAAGGATTTTTTCGTGTTAAGTTAGAAGCTTGCGGGGTAATAAATAACAGGTTCACGTTTTATTGGCATTCCAACTTTTTCATTGATGTGATATATTGATAGAATTACAATGCATATTAGGTATTTTAAATCAATAATTTCTATAATCTTGATTCTTTTAATTTTTTATAAGATTTTGTAGTGCTTTTAATGAGCATATAAAAGGTAAGACCAAGCTCCCCAATAGCCGCTAATACTCCCACTATCAGCGCTGTATAAACTTCATAGCCCGGAAAATTAAAATTTCCAAATGTTTCAATTAAATAACCGGTTCCGGCTCCTATCATAAGCCCTCCAAACAACTTTGGGAATACATTGGATTTAAGAATCAGCACCCCTAGCAATATACAATGGATACCGAAGAAGCCGCCCGCAATGAGATAACCGTATTGGTGAGCTTGTATTAAAGTAGCACTAAGCTCTTGTAGTTGGTGTAAGCTAAATACTTGAGATATATCTTGATTTTCTAATACCTTCAATGCCATATGATGGTTCAACAAGTTTATGCTACCTATTGCAGGGTGAGCTATAAGCCTAAAAGTAGAGGAGACCATTGCTAAAGTTTTATTGAAGGGTTTAAATATTTTGTATAATAGTATTGCTATCACAGCATCTAAAAGAAATGCAATGAAATCGGTTGTTAAGCCTAATTGAAACAGTCCTTTATTTTCAAGTAAATTGTTTGCTGTTGCTATAGCATTCCCTGGTACCACGAGCGTTTCCCTTACGTAGCCTTGGCTAAAGCCGGCGAAAATAATCACTAATAAGTAGAATAATCCAGTAAGACGAATCAATTTTATATTCACAAATGCTTTCACTTTGTTCATCATTCTTTATTTAAAATTCGAATTTTACTACTTTATAATTATTTAATAATTGTTTTAAATTTATTGACTTTATTGTAAATGTCTTCTTTGAAGTAGTTATCATTTATTTCTCCATTTTTAAAATTTTCGTAGAAAGAGGGTAATGAAAAGGTGTCTGTTATGCAAGCACCCATATACGGAAAGTAAGCACTTGCTGATTGTAATACGCTTGCTCCACCTCTACTTCCCGGTGAAGTTGCCATTAACAGCATGGGTTTTTCTCTCCAAAGTTTCATATTTATACGAGATAACCAGTCTATCGTATTTTTAAATACCGCTGTATAAGAGCCATTATGTTCTGCGAGAGATATTATAAATCCATCGGCCGAATTGAACAACCTATCTAGTTTTTTTACCGTTGTTGGGATAGCATTTTCTTCCTCAAAGTCAACACTATAGAAAGGTAAAACATAATCATTTAAGTCGATTGAAATAACTTCTTCATTTTCTAGTAAACTAGAAGTATAGTTTATTAAACTTTTGTTGATGGATCTTTGACTATTACTACCTGCCATTGTGATTATTTTTTTCATGATTACTATTTTTTAGAGATTAAACTATCTTTTGAATATTTTTACGTCCATTGCCAATTTGGTTAATGAAGACTAATTATCAGGAAGGAATATTCGTAACCTTCATTAGCTTGCTTCACGAACCAGTTTGCTAAAAACTCTGGGTACATTTAAAGTATCGGAGATATAAACATTATAGTATTACTTTGAAATTTTTATCTGTAACAAGTAAAACCATACCAGCAACACAACAATATAAAGCTGTGTAAAAATATTCATAGTCATTATGTGCAAAATGAGTTATCAATGCACCAATTGCGAATGGCAATAACCATAAAGTCGATAGGTTTTTAACTTGATGCATCCAAAACCCAACAACCAAACCAATAACTCCCAATAATTCGCCATAACCTATAAATAAAGTCCATATTTTTCCGAAACCAAAATTGCTCATGTTTTCCATCATACTTTGTTTTTGGAAAACTTTAAAAAGACTTGCATAACCGAAAGCATAGATTAAATATCCATATGCTAACCAATGTGAAACGTTTACTAAATTTTTCATGATATTTAAGGTTTAAAATTGTTTATAAAATTTTTCGATAATACAAACCGAAGGATGATTTGCCTATAGGGTTAGGCCCATACTGGTCAAAGTCTAAACCAATACCTAATTGATGGCCATTAAAAGAAGTTCCTAAACGCAATTGCTGAAAACTCCTTGAATGGGTTTTAAACTTGTCCCAAACGGTTAAAAACTGACCGTTTAACCAAAGGGAGATGTTATTATTTATAGGGAGGTTATACTGAAACTGAGCAAAGACTTCAGCATAGCTACCATCTTTTTGCTCAGAATGGGCTATTGTAGAAATAATTACCAATACTATTCGTGAATTTTCTAGTGTGAACTTTGCGGACAAACGTTCAGAATACCCAGCAAAACTGTTGTAATATAAAGATGGACCAATGGCAATATGCTTATTAAGACTCCAGAATAAAGTTGGTTGTATCCCGGTCTCATCAAAGCCTTGGGTTTCTTCATTTTCAAATTTCTGAAAGAAAGCCAAGGTGTTAACGCTCAAAGTCTTGCTTTTATTTATAAAATAGCTTGAGTAAGAGGTAAAATCAGTTTTATCAAAGCCTGAAAACAGTTCAAGCTGTGTAAACTGTGCTTGCAAATAGCTTGTAAACCCAATTATTAAAAATGATGAAATGATTATTATTTTTTTCATGCCTCAAAGTTCCGATAGGAACACATGAAAAAAATGAACTAGTTTAAGACTTTTATATTCGATTGACTTTCGTAATGATTTTACTCATGAATTCTGGCGTGATGCCAATATAGGCTGCTAAGTCTTTTTGGGTAATTCTATTGACAATTTTAGGGTATTTCTTTTTGAACTCGATGAATCGCTCTTCTGCCGTTAAGGATATGCCATGATTGGTACGCCTTATATAGCTTATGAGTGATCTTTGGTATAGAATGCGATAAAACCGTTCAAATTTTGGTATTTCCTGAAAAAGTAAATCATAATTAGCTCGAGAAATTCCTAATAATTCAGAATCCTCGGTAGCTTTAATAAAATAACGTGATGGTTGTTTGGTTATAAAACTTGCCATGTCACCTGTCCAGTAATCTTCAACAGCAAACATAGAGATATGAGGAGCACCATTCCCATCTAGCGTGTATACTTTTAAGCAACCCTTAGTTATAAAATACTCGTATTTAGTAATGTCGCCTGCTTGCATTAAAAAGGCCTTTTTATCTACTTTGATTTCTGTAAGCAGAGAAAGGTACTTTTGTTTTTCAAGCTCGGTTAAATCGATGAACCTGAATATATTATTTAGGATTAGGGTATGTGATTTTTTAAAAGTCAATTTTCTGTCTCGTCCTAAAATATGGCTACAGCTTACAACTTAATTTAAGCTGTTAATTTATATACCATATTTGGTGTTCTAAAGCCTAAAGATAAGTATAATCTTGCTTCATTGATTTAATTAAATTGTAAGGTATGTTATAAGTTATTTTTCATCTTTTCTACTAGCCAAAACTTTTGCACGTTGTTTTACCTTTTATTTCCAAAAGCCCACCGGAGGACTACTGCTACCAAAATAGAAAGTAAATACGACAGTAAATCAAAAGATTTGGCAGTTTACAAAGTATACCAAAGTTTCTGGTTTAAAAAAGATGTAGCTATGTGTTATGTGCGTTGTCTTGGTGCATTATGCTAGTTTAAGAGCCATTTAAATGTTCCGCAAAGAGTAAATAAAATAAGCCAAGAGTTTATAAGTAGCAAGGGAAACTAAGAGGTGAATATCTTCAGTTTGTAATTGTTTTACTAATAAATTTTAAAATCAGATTTCTAACATAACTAAATGGAAAGGCGAATGCACCACGAAGCTAAGCCCAAAAAAAGTATTTTTTTATTCAAGTATAAGATTGATTCATTATTAGCATAACTATAGAATATTGGATTGTCATATAAAGGGTTAAATCCGAAAAATATAGCAAATTTGCGAGGATTTTTAGAAGTAGAAAGGAACCAAGTCATTCGTTCTACACTTTTTTATCTGAATTGTTTTGGTTTTAATTGCTGACTAGCGTTTTCTACTATTTCAATAATTCTTTTATGCCTTGTTTTTTCTCTTTTAGCAGACACAACCCAATATAAAATCGATTTTTTATCAGACTTACTTAAGCTTTTAAAGTATTTAACAGCCCCTTTATGGTTTGCGAATTCCTGCAATAAATCACTTGGAATCTCTAGGTTTTCAACGCTATCTAGCATCGTCCAAGAACCATTCTCTTTTGCTATTTCAATACTTTTATACCCTGCTTCTGTCATGAGTCCTTTATCAATTAAGCTTTTTATTTTCTTCTTATTGATTTTTGACCAGTTGCTTTTTGCCTTTCGTTTGGTGAAATACTGTTTGTATCTTTCAGTATCAATTGTTCTTTTTGTACTATCTATCCATCCAAAACAAAGTGACTCGTCAACGGATTCACTCCAGCTTAGATTAAAGTTCGGAGATGCTTTTTTATAAAAAATAAGCCAAACAGCCTCTTTTTCTGTATGATTTAGCTCGAGCCATTCTCTCCATTCTTGTTTGTTTTTAGGACAAATTTCTTCAGTTTCTCTCATTTGCAATTTCAATAGCTTTTTCTAAAATTTCATCCCGACCATCGCTCAATCCGTTGATTGTCGGTTTAATTTCTATGTTAATTTTAACTCCTTTTCTTTGGGTTTCCGTTCCATCAGGGTAGAGAATTCCATTTCCGGACATTGCTGTTTTATAGCCCCCCATATATTCAAATACAACTACATCGCCATCAGCTCCTGCAGTTTGATTTCCGAGTGTAATTACCTTGTCAGCCGTTTGAAAAGCCATAGCTGTAAATTCTGCTCTGCTTATAGTTTCTTCATTTACAAGTAGAATAATATCTCCTTGAAAAGCTTTTCTATTACGAAGTGTTTTTAAATTGTCTTTAAAAATAAATCTTGAGGGATAATTGATGTTAGGGGTATAAACCTTGCTAAACGCTCTTTTTTCTGTATTTAAAAACCGGGTAAAGTATTTATAAATAAAATCAGGGTAATTTCTTAAATCAATTATTATAGTGGTTTTATTCTCAAAAGACTCAAAAATATCTTTGATATCCTCGCTTTTAACACTAGCCATATTAATGTAGCCTATTTGATTATTTAAGGATTTTGATTTTAGCTGTTTTGACTTATTCCAATAGTTAAAATCCTTAAAATCATATCTGTTTACTTTGATTTGTTTCGTTTGTCCCTCTCTTTCTATAGTCAAATTCACCTTATCTTCTAAGCCATTTAATATCTGACTGTAAGTTCGTTTTATTTTAATATTTGTATTAGAGCCCGAAACATACTTTAGATTTTTCTCTGTTTCTGTTTTGACGTCTAAATCATTTATTTTTAAAATAACATCCCCTAATTTTAAATTATTAAGTTTCGCAATGGAATCATTATAGAAGCCTGAAATAACCGCTTTATTTTCTATATGTGAAATTTTAACGGGAAGATATTTTTGTCTTTGTCCGGAGAAACTGATCCAAGCGTGAGAGTCGTCTAGTTTTGCAATAAGTACTTTTATTACTGATTGATACTCATCTTTACTTGATACCTCCTTGATTTTTGATATCATTTCTCTTAAAACTGAATCCCAATGTTGATCAGTAAGGTATTTGTAAGGGTAAAAATATTCTATGATATTCCAGTATTTAAATAGCCCTAAAAGTCTATATTCTTCATCTGGAAATTCAAAAGATTGGTAAGCAGGTTCATTTGTAACTTTTATTTTCCCAACACGTTCGGTAGTTACGTAAGAATTATTTTTTTGGTTCCGGTTTTTTTCGATGTACTTTAATTTGGAAGCGAGTTCATCTGTAAAAAAAGTAGTGTTTTGTGTCCACGATAGATCAAAATTCTTATCAAAATAACTTTCATCTGTATCACATTTTCTACAGGGTTTTATAGGTCCTAAGTTATTTATCCAACTTATATAAACTTCAGATAAAGCGGTTTTATCCTTTGCCTCTAAAACCTCAGGTATTTTTTTTATCAGTTCTTGATCCCAATCCAATTCTCCTTTAGCCACTTCAGGATGATAATATTTTAAATAGCCATAGATTTTTCCAAGCGAAGCTAATTTTTCATTGTTAGAAATATTCTGTTGGGCAGTCAGAAAACTGTAACTAAAAAAGGCCAAAAGTAGAAGTAAGCTTGTTTTTTTCATAATGCAACACAGGGTTTTTACTTTACCAATTGTTATGTGACGTTTTAATTCAATTTTACTCTGGTACTGAAACTCTTTTTGACAAAAATTAATCCACCATATGTTTCTACATATATTTTATTGATTTATATTCTATGTAAAAGTTTTGGTAGATAACCACCTGAGGCAATTAGCAAATGTTTTGACTTTTCATTGAAAAACTCTAAATCTTTGTCGAATTGAATATGATCAAGCATTGCGGTCCAGTTAACGAATGCTTCGGAAATAATAGCTGCCTAATTCATTTACTCATACTCATATAAAACTTCTACTTTTTTTGGGTTGTGATTGTATTCCGGATCTCCAAAATAATCTCGCGTTTCTTTGGTTAACCTGGAATTAGTATCAAAATCATATGTGATATTATAGCCGAAAAAGCTTCCATCTGAATAGGTTCTTTTAAATTGAGTGATATAATTATCAGAAATATAATTTACTACATTATCTCTATAGTTTAAATTAGAAAATTCATCGCTTTCCAGTAACAAGTTGTTTTTCCAGTGTTCGCCAAAAATATATTGGTAAAAGTTGTAAGCATCAGAACCTTGTTGTGAACTGTATTGATATTCGTCTAAAGTTCCACTAGCCATATCAACAGTTAATGGATTCCCATTTTGATAGTTAATGGTAGAAACGAAGGTCTGGTTATTTATTCCTGGAACCAATTCTTTATAAATTAAATTATCTGAATTTAATTTTAAATGATGAACGCTTGGATTACCTCCTCCAAATAATCTTCCAATAAACTCAATTTCATCTCCATTATAATTAAATTCGTGTACTATTGATCCATCTTCACCTGTCAAAATTGTTTTAATTAAGCGGTTATCATTATCATAAAAATATTCTGTTTCAGTTAAGAAATAAGTTTTCATTTTTTTAACTAAACCATTACTGTAAGTTTCCGCCAGAGCACTATCAACACTCCCATTAGAAGAAATTTTTACTTCTATGAGTAAATCATTTTGAAATGTATATTTAACCGAATGTATTTCATTATCATTATTATCAAACCGTTTAATAGTGACAGATTTTAAGCTTGTAGGTGTAGTGTTTTCGTTTATATCATTTAGGGTAATAGTAAAATTAGCATTATCTGAAACTCCACTATTTTCTACGGTTATAATTCCCGATATCACAGGATTGGTTTCAAAATCAAAAAGAGTTTCATCAAATACAGTAATTTCTCCGGTAGAGGAGTTTATTTCAATAGCGTTTGCCGGGGTTTGACTTGCAACCGTAAAAGTTAAGCTTCCTTGATTTGTTGTAGCCGTTAAGTTTCCTAAAGAGGTATTAGGAGCAGGGTTTTCATTTATAGTTGTACTGAAATCTGAAGCATTTACTGTAATAGAATTTGGTACAGGGTCAGCTGTATCGTCACCTTCTGTACAAGAAATAAATGCGGTTAAGAAAGCTAAACATAAAATTTTAATTTTTTTCATAAATAATATTTTTGGTAGAGGTCAAATTCAGCAGCTCAATTTACAACAAACCGTTAAAACTCTATAATAATTCTAATAAACTTATAGTGTAGGAATTTTTTTATAATTAAACAGTGTCAATTAGCAGAAATGATGAGGTGTGAATACTTTTACTTTTAATAATGTACAAAAAAAGAGTCTGTTTCTTCATCGTCGTCAACCATTTTAATATGCACATCAAACAATTCAGTCAGAATTTTTTCTTTAGTCGAGTTGTTAAATTCCTTAAATTCGAATTCCTTAATGCGTTTCGAAATTCTATCTCCATTATGCCATTTTTTAGCTACAATTTTTTCAATCAGAATACTTAATTCAACGGGAGGCACTTCATTTTCGGTTTTGTGCCATATGAATTGTTGTCGTTCTTCTGGATCATTCTCGTTATAGATTGCAATTCCGCTTATCGAGTTAACAGTTTCATTAGTTAATTCAATATTTTTAACCTCATATAATTTGAGATATGTTTTTAGGAAATTCAGTCTTTTTGATTCGTTCATTTGGATTTTCTCAAATCAGCTACAACGGCAGTCTGTCTTAAAGCTAACTAATTAGTGCTTGAAAATACTTATAATTTGCTTTTAAAACCAACAACCGGTGGCCCCTTTTTTATTTTGTCATCCAATGTATCAAATCTTTTTCGTTTACGATTGACCAAGCATGGGGATGCCTTTCTCCATTTGCGCGATAGCTTCTATTTTCGGTTTCTATAAATTCGATATCATTATGTTCGAATTCAATCTTTAATTTTTCCGATAGCTTTTTTAGGTAATAAGCATTTAGGTCCTTATAATCGTTTTTTCTGTTTTCTTGCCACCATTTTAAATCAGGTTCTGTGTATAATCTGATTTTGAGACCGTTAAGATTTTCCAAGTTTTTAATATGTTGTGTTTCGAGTGTAAACGGGGAGTACTTTTCATAATGCTCAATTCCGTTTTCAGGATTTCCAAACTCTTTGTCAAACCTATTTTTTATCCAAGTTGCCTCTTGAATTGAGGGTTCTGAAAAATTCATTTTTAAGTTTTTTTGAGCCGTATTATACAGTGCTAAAAGATCAATAGGCGAGTCCACTACAAAAACACCTTTCGGCTGTATCTGACTTTTGCTTTTAACAAGATAATCGCTAATCAGTAAACTTATATTTCCACCAGCTGAAAATCCCCCAATAACTATATTTTCTTTAGGTAAATTATTTTCTACAACGATATTCTCTAATTGTTTTGCTAATTGTTGTTTTTCTGACGGATGTAAGAACAAATGCCGGTTAAAGTTCATGGCTAAAACCGAAATCCCATTTCTTATGCTTATTTCTGCAATTTTAAATTCTGAAAATGTGTGTTTAGCGTCACAAGGTAAACAGGGAAATAAGATTAAGAGGCCTTTTTGTTTTTCTGACTTAATTAATTCAAATTCTGAGTTTATTATCCTTTCAGGAATTGATTTTTCAGTTTGATTGCTGTGTTTATGATTTCCCTTACAGGAAATTACAAGTAAAGCCAAAATTATTATGAATGTTCGCATTTTTTAAATGGTGCTAAAATATCGAGTAGTAAAGATATGGAGAACCTTTTTAAAAAATAGCAGTTGTACTTTTCGTAGAAAACAAACAGCATTGATAGATGCTTTTTAATATTTCATATCAAACTCGCCATCTCTTATCTCAACAATTTCGCCATTATCGTTAGTTGCATCAAAGAAAAACCTTCCTCCTAATATTCTATTTTCAATATCGTGATAAACAATCTCTAATTTACCAATAAAGTTTTCAGTAGTAGAATAATTAAAATCAAGGGAGTTGATTCTATATTTTCCATAACTGTTATTTGTTTCATTTTGAAGACTGTATGTGTTTCCTTCTAATGAAGAAGTGGGAGAGATATTAAAAACTCTAATTCTAATTGATTGAGAAATAAAATCTGGTTTTTCGCCTTTGTCTGTAAAATATAAAGACATGTAATTCTCATTATTATACGAAGTAAAAATAAGATCTTTTGTAGATGCTCCTGGAGAAATTACTAAGGTGGCTTCAATTAATTCTCCATTTGCTTTACATTTAATTCCTCCTTTGCCATCAAAAGTATAATTATTATCATTTACGTCTACATCATTTTTTGAACAACTACATAATAGGCTAATGCAGACGAAAACTAGAATTTTTTTCATGACTATCCTTTTTTAAATAGATACAATTCTTATTTATACAATGCGTTTAAATTTTTCTAAATTTATTGGGTTATGCTTTTGTTACGGGAGACTCATTATAAATTTTCTACCGTACGTACTCGACTGCATCAGTTGTGGAGTATAGTTACGTTACAGGTTGTGTGCTTTAAGCAATGAATTCAGTATATTATTTTTCAGCATTACTGTCATATATAGCCACAAACTTTATACATTCAATGGTAAACGAGTAGAGCTTTATGCTTTACGCTATATGCTTTAAGAACAGCCCTTGGTGCCCCCTTTTTTTCCTTGGTGTACAATTCCGGTCGGAGTGTGTTCTACTGCCATAATAATTTAGTTTTTTATGTTATAAGCATGATTAATGCTTTAAAGATAAGGGTTTTATCATTAAACCTCACATCTCAAAATAAGGTTTTATTAGTACAGTATTATACAAAAAACTTACTTCCACCTCCTTAACCTAAAAACACTTCTTTACGATGCCAGCTTAAGGCTTCTAAAGAAGGATAGTGATGTCCCTGTTTAGGCAGTTGAATATTTACCTCTTTAAATTGCGGGCGTACATGCATCAATTTTAGCTTTATGTTATAGTAAGAAAAACACTATTTTTAATACTTGTTAGGTTTTTAAGTAAAACACTTCGTATTTGGTTTTTTCTATAGTTTATTCCTGAATTAAAGTTGAAAATTCTTTGCTAATAGCGGTGCTTATTTTTGGCGGTATCTGTAATTCTTTGCTAAGTGGTTTCCAACTCTTTCTTACTTCTTGCACTTCTTGTATGATCCCTTTCGGGTTTTTAATAGCAAATTCTTCGGCAATGCTCATCACATCTTCAAAATTTATACGGTCTCTTTTATTGTTGATCGATAAGGCTCGTGATACATTCCTGTAATTAAGATTGATGTTTAAGGGATAGGTCAAGTCATAAGCCGGGGCCAATTTCCAACTATTCGTATCTGTAGTATACATAAAGCTATGGTTTTTTAAATGATCGTCTATATTGGCAAATACCACATTAAATACCATTCTTCGGAAAAGTTCCTGTATATCTTTATAAGGCACTTTAAGGTCCAATGCCAATTTAAACACATTTTCGTAGCTTGAATCTTCCGGTTTTTTAAAATCCCATCCGCTTGTCCGCAAGCCGTCAATACATGTTGTTTCTCTCCATGTTGTCTGTCATAACGTAAAGTTGCAAAATGTTTATTCTCTATGAGTTTAGAGGGCATCATTTGTATACCGGCTTCTTTAGCCATTACATAATAAGCATATTCTATCTTTTCTTTATTATACCCTTTTTCTCCTTCCTCATTTATAAAAAGCTTGACTAAGTAATGATTATAGTCATTACTATATTCCATATCTCCGGGAATAATTTTGCCTGTGGTCTTATGTTCTGAAATTAAAATTTTAGGTCTAGCCCCCCCGGCAGAAGTACCTATTTTAAAAACATTCAGTAATGCAATATCACTGAGTTCTTTTTCGTTAGTTTCTTTTTTTACGTATAATACTTTATGTAAAACCTCAATAATTTCATCTATATTAATAGTAGATGTTTTAGGTATTTTGCTTATCGGGTGGTATTCTAAAGCTCCCATACCTCGATTAGCCACATAGGTTAGTTGTTCTAAAGGGGTAATTTTTTTAAATTCCTTGTTTTTAGACTCAAACCACTCTTTAAAAATGATATTTCCAAACATATCTGGTAGCGAGTCGGCAATCATAGGAGGTAAGCCTCTAAAGGTTTCTCCTTCAAATTTATTGAAGATTTGAACTGGTTTTACACGCTTGAAGATATAAGGAAAAATATTTGTGTATTGGTTCGACTCCAAAAACTTTGGGTTGTATTGAAAATACGAAGCTTGTTTGTCTATATCATACCCCAGTTTACCTATTTCTAAACCAAATAAGCGTACTTCTATGATGCTGTTTTTTGCCATATTAATACAATGAATCAATGTCGTTAGTTGATTCCAAGTTTTTTAGGGCTTGGTAAAAGCTTTCTAACCAATCAAAATGATGAGCAATTTTAAGCACCGTATCTAAGGTGGCATTTTTACCGCTTTCAAATTTTTGGATGGTAAAACGTGATAAATCCAATGCCTTTGCCAAGTCCTCTTGAGACATTTCGTAAGCTTGCCTTTTCTGCTTACAAAGTTCTCCAAGTTTTGTTTTTACTTCTTTTATGCTTACTGCATTTATCATAGGAAGTTTATTATAATACACAAATATACTAAAAATAGCTCTAAATGTGTATTATAGTAAACAATTTTGCAGTTATATGGTATAATTCAAGCCCAGCAAAACTGATGCTAATCTTCTCGTTTATAACAAAAACACCGCTTTACGATGCCAAGCTAAGGCTTCTAAAGAAGGATAATGATGGACCTGTTGAGGTAGTTGAATGGTAGTTCCCTCAAATTGTGAAAGCGCATATACCGAGGCTCCTTCGTGTAATCTTTTGGAAACACGCACCGTAAAATCTGTAGTTATCGTAATTAACCCCCGGTCAAACGCGCGGTGTAGAGTAGGGGTTAGGGCCAAACCGTTTTGTATGGTGGCATCGTACGAAAGACTAATGGGGTGAATATGACATGCATCAATCAGTTGAATATTTAAACCCGTCTCTACCTTCATTTTGGAGATACAGCAACTATAATCATATAGTTTAGGAATGGTCTTTTTAAATAGGCTTCCTCTGATAAAAAGCTCTTCTTGATAATCATCCTCAGGTAAGCTTGCTTTTAACTCTATAATATGTTGCTTATAAATGGCAGAAGGTTCATTTAGAATTTCATACTCTAATTGCTGTTGGGTGGTATTTGGAAGCGCAAACGAGAAGTTGTGTTTGGTCTCCGGAAAATACGTATCTAACAAGACTGCCAGTAAAAGTTCTCGGTGAACAGGCTGCTGCAAAAGCTGAAATAAAGCTTGATCAATCGTGGCGAACGCTAGCGTTTCTTTTAATTTCGGAAAGCTTTTAATACTTCTTGACTTTGTAAGCGGGATTTGCTTTCCGGGTTTCGTGACCAATTCCCAAAATGGCTCAGACCTTAAATGGAAAAAGGGTAAGGCAAAATTAGCGGTATGCCCTGTAGTGACTAATTTTTTCCAGTTGTTCTTAAAGGCTAAAACAAGCTCTCCTGTAATAAAAATCCGGTTGCCGGTAATTTCTTGTTTGGCAATCAATTCTATGACCGATATTAACAAAACAGGTTTATGGGGGGCTTTGCCTAAGCCTTTGCTATAATCGCGGTTGAGCTGGGTAAGCTGAGCGATGTATTTATTGATGGGTTCTTGCATTATCGGAGTGGAAGATAAAAAACTTTTTAATTAATTTGTTATCAAAGTACTTCAAGGAAAGAGGGGGTATAGTAATGCTTGAATATGAACAATTGCGGTCAAATGTACGAACCACCGTATACAAGACCTGCTTGGTTCCTGAGCAATACCTAAGGGTAAGGTACGCTGCATCATTGTATGGCTGAGTTATCCACTCGACCATAGTGCTTTTTTATTCCGCTGTTACTATTTCAATCGTTTGTTTTTGTTCAGGCGGATTTTTTATTCGGACATTAATCCTTTTATATTTCCACTGATTTTCAATTTTATCCGCAGTAATATCCATTCTGGCTTTTCCTTTTGTGCCTGTTATTCGGATTGTTGAATTAACAGTTTGGTTATTATTTGTATAAAGAACTTCGCCTTCTAAAATTGCAAGTTTATCAATAGGTTCAATTTCGCCGAGTAGGTCAATAACTTTTTGTTCAGATTTTGCTTTTTCTAGTGCATCTTGATAAAGTTCAGTATCCGAATATGCTTGAGCCAAATCAGCTCCAATTCCGCCTATTCTAGAAAAAATAAAAACTGATAGAATAATCAATACTATACCGCTTACAGGAACGAACCATTTCCAATTCCTTTTCCACCAGCTTTTATGTTCAATCAGTTCGTTGTTCATTTCGTTATTATTGTTTTAGCAGTCAGTTCCGCTAATTTTTTATATACATTGCGTGTGCCTAGCACGGACATCTTTTGTTAACCGAAAGATAAACATTTATCCTAGTGGGTGCAAGTCCTTTATGGGCAGAGTAACCCTTCGGTTTCACTCAGGACAAGCTCTTTAAAACATTAGTAAGCTGCAAGCTTGCTATCCATGAGATCACAACAAAAGAAAGCGAGACTACACTCTGTCATTTAATGGCGGAACCATCCATGCGATTACCTGCTGGCTCTTCTTAGTAGTTCTACATGTTTAAATTGATAATTCAGAAAATTCAACCTTAGTTTTTAAACTATTTAAGCGGATATCTTTATACAAATGCTTGTGTTCCCTTTGTACTTGGGCGACAATTATACCTGGATGTTTTTTGAACTTTTCACTTAACTCCAAAATCAATTCTTTGTCAAAGGAAAAATAGTTAAACAACTCATTCCTTTCTTTCTCCGATAAAAGCATACGCGCTGCAAAGGAGTCTGCTTCATCTTCTTTTTCCTTGTTAGGTTTAATACTTTCAATACCATCAATAAAGATGTCTTTTTTTCCGTGGTATAAAATATGTCCTAATTCGTGAAAGAAAGTGAACCAAAAAGCATTATAATCTTTTTGTCTATCTGTTATTTGAATAAGGGGTATGCTATTATTTTTTATCCACCTTGTAGCTCCATAAATAGGTGCTTTAGCAATGCAAGGTGTATAAACTAAGGCTACACCGCAAGATGCACAAAGTGCTTGCAGTTCTTCTAACCAAGTGTCTGCATGTCTATAGGCAATGTCTTGAAATTGTTCTAAACAATGACGTAATGCTTTTTTATCAAATTCAGTTACTTTTATTTTCTCCGCTTGTAATTCTCCTAAGCGCAACCATACTGAAATAGCTTGTGGTTCGGCAGTATGTCTTAATTCTATTTTAAATGCTAATGAACTACCATTATATATGTCTGACCATTGCTTAGGGGAAGCAACTCTAAAAAACTTTAGTAAGCTATCTGCTAATTCAGGTTTTTTACGAGTATTTGGAAGCAAACCAAAAGATTTCATTTTAGCTAATGGAAAAGTAGAAACCCATTCTTGGCACAGTTCTAAATGTTCCATCTGTTCTATTTCTAATAATTCATCTTGATAGGTGCGTTCTAAATTGAGCCAAAAACTTGCAGAAACTCCCAAAACGTATTCCAATTTGGTGGCTGTTTCTTTGGTTATGGGTGCTTTTCCTTTAATTAACTCATTTAATTTAGGAATAGACCTGCCTAATCGCTCTGCTAATTCGGCTTGCGACATACCAATATGGTCTATATGCTCTTGAATACTATCGCCTGGGCACGATAGTAAAGATTTTTTAATTTGTAAATCAGTCATAATGTTTCCTTATTAAGTTAATGAGGGTCCTCTACAGACTCAATACTTATAATGGTTATCGCTTTTAAATCTATTCCACCATCTTCTAAGGTTGGTATAGGGTCTTGATTTATAACAAATAATATTCTCCAATTCTGTTGAATATTTATTGACCAAGTTCCTTTGCCTTTACCTATGTGCTGGTGCAATCGTAATACAGATAATTGTGAGATAACCTCTAAATTATCTGCATTTTTAAGCTGAGTGATACGTAACTTCACCTTTTTTGCTAATGTACCATAGCTCTTTGCTATACCTTTGTCGGTAGTGAGCGACTTCTTCAGCTTGTTATTTTTATACGATAATTCCATTGCAAAGTTACAAAACTATTTACTTAAAGGGTTAATTGTTTTTGTATTTTTAGAATACATTAATCTTTGGCGCTCATATCTTATTCATTTTATGTGCTTGTTAGCAACAGTAGTCTGTCTTAAAGCTACCTGATTAGTGCCTGAAAACACTTATAATTTGGTTTTAAAACAAAAATTCGTATATCCGGTTTTTTATTCCATAGATTAGCCTTAGCTGCTTTTAGAGGCATTATATGCGCTAAACATACACTTATAGAGTATCTATTAAGACTTCTTGTGTGACCCTACCTAACAACTACTGCCTACGGAGAATAACTAATCGCTATATAGAGTTAACCGACAGCCTCAATAATTATCGAGACTGGTTTAGTCAATATTGCGTTCTTGTTAGGTCGTCCCGACCACACGAACGCTAGTTATTGTGCGTAGTTATTTTTTTTATGTCCTTCAAAAGTTTCATATCTGGTCTTTAATTCCCCGTTTCCTATAACTACCCCGTGATAAATTTCAGGGTCGATTTCGGAGTATTCTGGATTTAGTTCAATAAAGTGTTCTGTCAATATTATCGATTTCATTCCGGTTGTCGATATAATCTCAAAGTTGTCAATGTAGTCCGTTTCTAAAGGAAGAGATCCGCAATAAATTGTGTTTTTGTCCTTCGAGTATGGGGGCTTTAGAATTTCAAAAGTTTCGGGGTTTGCTTTGTAAATTTTGTAATAGTCTATGTAAACATAATTTTTGTCCTTAGAATAGCCTTGGTCAATTGTTTCAAAGGTTATAGGGTCAGCATTTTTAATCTTTTCGCCTTTTAAATAGACATTACTTCTGTCTTTGGCATATGTTTCATTTTCTAAAACCACAAAGGACTCATTGTCAACTTGCAATTCCTTTATTCGTTTACCTGCTGCTTCGTCATAGGACACGTATGTCCATTTACCGTCAGTTTTTTCATAACCGCTTGAACATCCAATTAGTGTTAAAAGTGTCAATATGAAAATTATCGTTCTCAATGTCTTGGTCTAATTACGCACAACAGCAGTCTGTCTCAAAATTACCTAATTAGTGGTTGAAAATACTTATAATTTAGTTTCAAACCAAAAACCGGTGTTATCCAGTGGACTTATCCCATATTTTGAGGGTTTATATACGTTTATAGTGTTTGTTAAAACTGCTTGTATGCGCTTTTTGCCCCAAGCTAAAACTAATCCCTATAGATAGTTAACCGGCAATCCTAATGATTATCAAAACCGGTTCAGTCAACAAGACGTTCATATTGGGTCGTACAGACCATACGAACGCTAGTTATTGTAGCCAGTTTTTTTGTTTTTAATTTTCCCCCAAGCCAAAACTTTTACTCCTTTCGAATAATGAATTTTGCTTGGTCGTTCGTTTATAAATTTTTCAAATCTCGGATAATTCAATTCCAATTTTTGTATGTCAATTTCATTAATTTGCCATTCCAAATGATGGATTTCAAATTCGTTTATAGAATCGTCTGTGTCTTGGAAAAGAGCATATCTTTCTGTTAACCATTTGTCCAATTCCGTTTTCTCGGTCAGTTCGTTTCCAATTTTAAACTCAATATTTAATTTGTCATTAAATTCAGAGTTTTGGGATTGATATTTTTTGTCAGTCCGTTTAATATTTGAAAATCTATACGGAAGTTCAGAAATGCTTTTTGCAACTTTACAAGACAAGCTTTTTCCACCTTCAATGCTCAAGAAGTAAACTCCAGTTTTATTTTTTGACTTAACATAAGTCCGAATATTTATTTCGTCAAAATCCGATATTGGTGAAAAGGAAGGTAAGTTTTTCAGTCTAATTCTTTCCATTGTAAAAGCAACGACCGAAATCCAAGGTTTACCTTCAAAAAGGTCAATTTCTAATTCATTTGGAACAAACTTTTTTAATTCGGTCAAGTCAACTTGATAATGAAGAAATATTGCATTATTCCACTCTTGGTAAAATTTCCAATTTTTAGTTGGAATTTCCCAAGGTCTGTGTTGTGTGGTATTTAATATTTCTCGGATTTTCATTTCGTAAATTGGCTACAACGGCAGTCTGTCTCAAAACTACCTAATTAGTGGTTGAAAATAGTTATAATTTAGTTTCAAACCAAAAACCAGTGTCAACCCAATTTTTATTTCCCAGATTAATCTCATCTGTTTTTTTTGGCTTTACATGTGCTAAAAATACCACTTAAAATTGCTTTTACAGTTTTTGATGACCCAAGCTAACAACTAACTTTCCTCCCAAAAACAACTCAACCCCCATAAAAGAATTATCGAGACTGGTAGCCATCCTTGAAGATGCCCTCCTATAGCTCGCTTTTAAGGAACTTAAACGCTATCGAATCTAAGATTAAAAACCGCTAAAAACGGCTTATATTGATGGAGTATTTTTAAAATTTAGGGCTTGTGCAACGGCTACCGTTGTTACCTGCCGTTTTATTGATTATGTTCAATCAGTTCTAAGTTTGTTTTAGTACCATCAATATTTTTGTAGTTCAGTTGTACAAATCCATATTTTTCATTAAAGAATGCAGTCAATTTTGTTTTTCCGATTCTGCTTTTCCCTGAAGATTCAATTACATAACAATCTAATTTACCAAACTCGGTTTCTAACTTTATTTTATCAATAATTTCATATTTGTATTTGTTATCTATGGTACCTTTCCAAACTTTCCAGCGTTCATCTGCCCATCCATCACCAATTTTTAAACTCCAATTCCATTTATTTCCAATTTCATATGGTGCTTTTATGTAAGGAAATGGATTTAGTTCCAATATTCTAAAATAATAGTCTCGTGGTGGATGCATCCATAGGTTAGCTTCATTTTCAATAACACCTGACATTGAAAAACTCGATTCGTCAAAAAGAATATATTTTAAGTTAGTTTGATTATAATTGGCAATACCATTTGACATTGGATTTCCATCAAGGACAGAAATAGTCAAAGTATGTGTGGTTGAAAAATCAGTTGAATCTGAGTCTAGAAATTCCCATCCAGAATTATCCTCAGTCTTTTTGAAAAATTGAACTTCATTATTTTTTGTGATATGCTGATAGCTATAAATGAATTCAGTTCCTACTTTAAAAATAATATTGTTGTAATTATATTTATTTAAGTCTGCAACAGTAGAATCAAACGATTCCACTATAATATTTTCACCTTCGCCGATAAGCTCATAAGTAGGAAAAGCAATATTTTTATCTTTTACATTAGTATCTAATTTTTTTGTTTCGTTTTTACAGCATTGAAATATAATTGTGCATAGTATAAAAATAACAAATTTGATTTTCATTTTTTCAATTTAGGATTTGTTTTTAATGGCAGGTAACGAGTTTGTATATAACAAGTAGCGTGCAAGTTAGCTATTATTTTTCCGTCACAGAGCAAACCAAATATACCAAAATTTTCGAGTTGAAAAAGACATAGCTATTTGTTATATACTTGGTGTGTGCCCAGCATGGGCATCTTTAATTTACCGAAAGGTAAATAATTAATCTAGAGGGTGCAAGTCCCTTATGGACAGGGGTAACGCCTTGAACCATTAGTAAGCTGCAAGGTTGCTATCCGTGAGGATAGGACTGAAGGAAGCAGAACTACAAAACTCGGTACTGACGAACAGAAACCGTATACGAGGCATTTATGCACGGGTAAGTAAGCACATCATTGCAAAGCCCAAAGAATATCAAAAGTGCATATATGTAGATACGGCAGGAATCGAGTAAAAGAAGATGTTCTTACCTGGGGAGGTCTCCGTAATCACGAGTTGATAAAGCGGAGAAGTCAGCCGAGGTCATAGTACTCACAGAAAACGAGGTGCAGAAAAACTGCATAGGTCTCACAAATGAGGAAGGACTGAACGATAATGGTCTTTAATAAACTTAGGAGCGGTTTTGCGCTACGGATAGCCTTCCAGTAAAACAGTAGCCTTTGATTAAGCGAGACAGCAAGTCAAATTAGTATTAATGATTAAACAATTAACAAGTAAAAAGAACCTAAACGATGCCTATTGGCAGGTGTACCGCAACAAGGGTGCGGCAGGAGTGGACAGACTTTCCATAACGGAACTGAAATCCCAACTGCAAACCCATAGTAAACGGTATATCCAGCAAATAGAACGGGAGTTCTATCAGGTAGCCTCAATACTGGGTGTTGAAATACCCAAAAGCAACGGTAAGAAACGATTACTCGGTATTCCTACGGTTGTCGATAGGGTATTTCAGCAAGCACTGCACCAAGTATTGCAACCCGTATTCGAGTCAGATTTCCAACAGCACAGTTATGGGTTCAGACCAAAGCGCAACGCACATCAGGCAATTGCAAAAAGCCTTGAGAATATCAACTCAGGATATCAAAATATAGTAGACATCGACTTAAAGAGTTTCTTTGACGAGGTGGAACATTATATTCTTCTGGAACTGATATACAAAAAGGTAAAATGCAAACCGACCCTGAAGCTATTGCGCTCATTTCTCAGGGCACCCATACTGATTAACGGCAAACTACAAAAGCGCACTAAAGGAGTGCCGCAAGGCTCTCCTTTAAGTCCGCTGCTCTCCAATATCCTGCTCAACGAGCTGGACAAAGAACTGGAGAAACGCGGGCACCGTTATGTGAGATATGCCGATGACTTCAGTATTTACGTTAGAAGTAAAGTGGCTGCAAAAAGAGTAGGTAACAGTATCTACAAATTTTTGCGAAATAAACTCCAACTACCGATAAACAGGGAGAAAAGTGGTACGCGTAACCCTTTAGGTCTTCAAGTATTAGGGTTTGGTTTTGTGCCAACCTATAAAAAAGGAGAAAAAGGGAAATATCAACTAGTGGTTAAACCGTCAAAATGGAAGGAATTTAAGGCAAAACTTAAACAGCTGACCAAAAAGACGATACCTGCCAGTTTTGAAGAACGTATCGCACGTATCAATCTGTTGGTACGGGGTTGGATAAATTACTTCAAACCGGCATCTATTCACGCCAAGCTTAAAAAGCTGGAAGAATGGCTAAGAAACCGATTGCGGTATTGCATTTGGCATCACTGGAAGAAACCTAATCGAAAACGGAAAAACCTAATCCGCTTAGGTATCGACTATGATCACGCCTACGCTTGGAGTCGTACGAGAATGGGAGGCTGGGCAGTAGCTCAAAGCCCCATTCTGCGAACCACAATTACCGTAAAAAGGTTAAAAATGAAAGGTTATGTTAGTTTAATCGAACACTACAAGCGATGAGTTTCATTATCGAACCGCCGTATACGAGACCCGTATGTACGGTGGTGTGAGGGGTGCACTCCGTCATTTAATGGCGGAGCCATCCACTCGATTGGGCACAGTACTTATTTTTAGGATGCCCATTTCAATATACTTTTTTTAATGTTTTCACTCCAAATATTTTCATCTTCCATTTCTTGATTATTTTTCCATTGTCTTTCTAACCAGTTTTTTAGCTTTTCTGGGTTATCAAATTTATTATCTATTCCAGTTTTTACAAATTCAATGAATTGGTCGATTGATAGAGGTATAATTTTGGTTTTACCTCCATACAGTTTTGTGTTAAAACGATTTAAGTTAAAATAGTGTGCTAAAGTTCCTTCACTAATTTTGGGTGCAATAAATAAGCAATACATTTCTTTATTCAGACTTTCTTTAGCTTTTCCAAAGTGTCTTGGTACAGATTCACTTTCCATTTTGTATTGAGTATTGCCACCAGACATTGTCACTTCTGTAATTAAACCAAAATCAGCAAATTCGGATTCTATGTCAGGCTTTTGACCTGGTGCATAATTAAGTGGCATACCATCGATATCCATAATAAAATTACCATCAACTCTTTTTGCATAATTAAGCATAACCAAAGCTCTCCAAACATTCCACTCAAGGAATAGAGGTGCGTCAGGAACTTCTTTTTTCTTTATTTGCTTAAATACGTCAAGTATATCTGGTAGTTCTTTATAGTCTTTTAATTCACGCTTCTTTTCCTCAATATTTTTAGACTTAACAGTAATTTCAAGACTTTCTAAAACATCTTTCAGTTCTTCAATTGATGCTGTTTTATCAAATTCAGTAACGCCTAATTTTTCTATTTTATCAATTAAAAGGTCTTTATTATCAGATAATAATTTAACTGAAAAGGGATTAAATAGATGTTTTTTAAAATCAGATATATTTTTAAAAACTAAAGGTTTTCTATCAGTTTCTTCTAAAATATAATTTACCTCCTCAATTTTTTGAGGTGAAATTATCAATCTAAAAGTTCTTTTCTGAAAAGTAATTAATTCTGTTGCTCGAATATACCTGACAAAAGCATCAGCGTAGTCTTTCATATTTGAGCTTTTAGTTTTTATAAACTTTTGCAATGAAATATCAGAACTTTCCCTAGTTTTTAAGTTTTTATCTTGTACTTCTTTTTGAAAAATTTCTAATACTTCTTTTTCAAAACATTTTGCAACGTACATTTTACGGCTACCTTTAAAAGACTTTGAACCCCCACGGAAATCAACAATTTTCGCAACTATTTTTTCAAAATCCTTATAATTTATCAATTGTGAAAAAAACAAGGCTATTTCTGTTTTAGATAGGCTTCCAAGCTCTTTAACTAGTCTTAATAATTCAAGGTAAGGTTTTACTGAAAATTCAAGAGTTTTTGATTGAGTATGATAAGGCGAAGGAAGTTGGAATTTTAACATTTGCCTTGTGAATGTTTCATCTTCTCTTTTTCCAGTAAGCAATAATTTTCCAGCTTCCGTGATTTGAATTTTAGGTTTTAAATCGACAAAACCGAATGCTTTTGGTGCTCTAGTTATTCTATCTCTTGCTGCAAACGCAGGGTCAGCAGGATAGCTTTCGCCTTCATAAAAATCTGATTTATATAATGAATCGAAAAATTCAGCTTGTAATTCTGAATTGCCAGTCCATTTCTTACCTGAAAAGGAATTAGTTAGTAATTCAATTTCTGGAATAATTTTCTCTAAAGTTCTTGGGGATGTAAAACCGAATAGCGCTTTGACTTTTGATAAACTTCCCATATTTATTCCCAGAAGATTTTGTCATCAACTGCCATTGATTTTTTTTGTAAATTATCTTCTCCTGATTCCAAATATTCAGATATTCTTGAAGATGACATTTCTATAGATTTGTCTGATATATCACACCCAATAAAATTACAGTTATTTTTTATTGATGCTATAGCAGAAGAAGCACTTCCTAAAAAAGGGTCGCATACTGTAAATCCTTCTTCTGAACTAGCGTTTATCATTGCTTGAAAAACTTCTACAGGTTTTTGAGTAGGATATTTTGAGCTATGAATTCTCTTGAAACGCCAAACATCAGGAAACTTTCTATTTCTAATTTTTCTGGTATTACCGTTGGTAGCAAAAATCACATATTCGTGCCTTCTTCTAAAATAATGTCCCATACCAATATTGACTTTGTCCCAAGTGATTAGGTTTTTAACGTCAAAGTGATTTCTAACCACATTTCCTAGGCTCAAAAGTGAATAAGAATCAAACATTATGTAAATATGTCCAGTAGATTTTTTTAAAACTCTTTTACACTCTGATAAGAATACATTGTAATTTTCTTCGCTATCTTCAAATTCTCCAAACCATTTTCCATTTTCTTTTCCTTTGTCAGCGTATTTTCCAACTATTCTTCCTTTTCCAAGTTTTAACTTGTCATTCATTCCAGAATAGGCTGGGTCAGTAGCAATAACATCTACGCTATTTGAAGGTAATTTTTTTAAAAATGTAATGGCATCATCTTGATAAATAGAAACTTTATTTTTATCTGAATTATATTTAAAAGTAGCCTCTGCTTTTTTTAGTCTTTTTTCAATTCTATTTTCTGTATTTTCAATAAATGATAAAATTGTTTGAAAATACTTTTTTGAAATTTCCTCTTCATTTACAATGGGAATTTTCTGCTCAATAATATATTCTTTTAGTCGGCTTTCTGTAATTCCGTATTGTTCTACTATTTCAGATGTTCTATACATTCATTTTTGTTTTTTTCAAATCTACGAAATTTGATTCATTTTCTGATGTTGCTTCGTATTGTGCCCAACGGTTAGTATATGAAAAGTAGGCGTTTTTGAAGCTCCAACCTTTCAGTTACGCACAAACTTTGATACGAGCCAAAGCCCTTGAGTTTATTACTGTCTCGCCTATTTTTTATAACCGTTGTGCCTGTTGCACAAGTTACAAAAAAGCCTTAATTTCATGGAATGCAAGGAAAAAAGAATTATCAAGAAAAACTCTTCAACAGTTTTCAGTTGAGCGATAGGGTTCCCCAAGAAAATTTC
>NZ_RCNV01000003.1 GCF_003667275.1 Mesonia aquimarina
CTGTAACGGTCAACTGCAAGCTTTCTGTAACGCCACTACCCACTGTTCCTACCGTCCAAATACCACTCGACTGATCGTAGTTCCCTAAGGTCGCACTCGATAATAAATAACTGTAACCACTCGGTAAAATATCTTCTACCAATACACCACTAGCAGCTTGAGGACCAACATTGCTTACACTAATGGAAAACGTGATCTGACTACCGATTAAAGGCGTAGTATTGCCTCCCACTACACTTTTACTTAACTCTAAATCTGCTGATGGAGCGATCGGAGTCGTACTTGCACTGGCATAATCATCCTCACTCGCATCACCATTGTCCGGGGTACTGTCTGGATCTGCCAAATCACTCGCACTTACCTCCGCTATGTTTGTATAATTGCCAGAAGTTTCAACTAAAACATCAATCAGCAATGTTTCAGAGCTTGTTGCTGCTAAAGTTCCTACATTCCAAATCCCTGTATTTTCATCGTATGTCCCTGCTGAGGAACTAAATAAAATAAAATAAAATCATATCCATCAGGTAATAAATCAGTTACTTCTACACCTGTAACATTTATTAAGGAAGAATTTGTTATTGTTATTTCAAAGGTTACTTCCGTACCTATAACAGGCGAAGTATCCCCGTCTACTACTATTTTAGTCAACGATAAATCAACAGATGGAGAAATAAAGGTAACTAATGCACTATCTTCATCATCTTCACTTTGATCCCCATCATCATTATCAGGAGTACTATCTACATCTAATAAATCACTTGATATAATTTGTGCTGTGTTTAAATAATTTCCTGTAGAATTTATTATAGCATCAAAAGTGATACTTAAAGAACTTCCACTTCCTATAGTTAAATTAGACCATAATATTGTACTACTAGCTGTATCATAACTACCTGAATTAGAAACTGAACCAGGAACTAATGAATAACCAGAAGGTAAATAATCTTCTATTGAGACACCAGTAGCATTACCTGAGCCCAGATTGTCAACTGTTAAAGTAAAAGTAACCTGATCTCCAGTAGTTCCTGAAACAGGTGAAACCGTTTTTAATAATTCTAAATCAACTGTTTCTAGTGTAACTGAGGCATTATCTTCATCATCCTCACTTTGATCTCCATCGTCATTATCTGGAGTACTATCAGGATCCGTTTGATCTACTTCTATTATTTCTGCTATATTAAAATAATCTCCCGATGAATTTACTGTTGCTGTTATGGTTAAAGAAACAGAATTTCCATTAGCTAAATTATTAATAGTCCAGTTTCCAGTGGAACTATCATAAGTACCACCTCCATTATCACTTTGATAAGTATATCCGCTAGGTAATTGATCTAATACAGAAATATTACTTGCATCATCCGGACCTGCATTAATTACTTCTAACGTAAACACTACAGTATCACCAATACTCACTAAACTAGGACTAACTGTCTTACTTAAACTTAAATCAGCTTGCTGAATTGTAACTGCAGCACTATCTTCATCATCTTCACTTTGATCTCCATCATCGTTATTTGGAGTACTGTCTAAATCTACTTGATCTGACTCTATTATTTGTGCGGTATTAATATAACTTCCCGTTGAATTTACAACCGCATCAAAAGTCAATGTTATAGAATTTCCATTATTAATATTTAAATTAGACCATGTTATTGATAAGTCACCTATGTTATAAACACCATTATTACTTACCGATCCTGGTACTAAGGTAAAACCATCAGGTATTTCATCTTTAACAGAAACACCTGTTGCATCTGTACCGCCAGCTTCAGCGTCATTATTAAAAACATCTATTGAAAAGGTAACTACATCTCCTACATTAACCGAAGAAGAAGACACAGTTTTAATTAATTCTAAATCTGAAATAGATTTAATTTCAATGATTACAACATCTGTATCACTTATACAATTACCATTTGATATCTCCCATTGAAAAGTATAAATTCCTGTCGTTGTTCCTGAAACTTGAGTTGTGGGATCTGTTTCATCAGCAAAAGCAACAGTTGTTGGCCCAGATAATTGGTTCCATTCTCCTTTTCCTATAGTTGGCATATTTCCCGCTAAAATAACGGGAGAAAATTCTGATAGAACTTGATTAGGTCCAGCGTCTGCTAAAGAAGGCTCATCAAAAACTTCAATTTGCATTGTATCCTGAGATGAACAGCCGTCATCATTAACTGTAGTTGCTGTCCATGTAAATTCATACACACCAGAGATTAAACCAAATACCGTCGTGTTTTCATCATTAGGCGAAGCTATATTTGCCGTATTGGGACCAGAAGTCTGCATCCAAGTACCTAAACCATCACTTAGCGGAACAGCTGCCAACGTAGTTTGCGTTTCATCGCACAATTCCTGATTCGGCCCCGCATCTGCATTAGAAGGAGGATCATCATTAAAAGTAATAGAAACTGTATCTATAGAAGGTTCACACAACGATGGATTTGTAAATGGCCCATTTGATACCGTCCAAGTTAATATGTAAGTTCCTAGTGTAGTTATATTAGATAAAGTAGTTTGAGGATTATTAGGATTATCAATTACTACATTTCCTCCTGAAGGGTCATCGCTTGGAGTAGCAAAAGACCAAGTTCCTATTCCCGCTGTAGGTGCTACGGCATTTGTTTGGTATGTTAATTGGCAAGCTACATTATCATCTGCTCCTGCATCTGCAATACTTGGAGCTTCAAAAACTGTTACTCGAACTACATCTGATAAATCTCGACAAGAATCACTTGAAAAAACCCATTCAAAAACATATAAACCAGGAACATCTAAACCTGAAACTTGAGTGTTTTCGTTATTTACATTATTAATATTAGCATTGCTTCCCGATGGTTCATATAAAATTTGCCATTCTGCATTATCTACATCTACAGGTGGTGAATTTCCATCTAAAGTAATTGTTCCTCCTACATCATCTGTACAAATTATTTGATCTGGTCCAGCATTTGGGTTTATACTCGCTCCAGAATTAATTGTTATTTCAACTACATCAGAAGTTGATGAACAATTATTACCTGAAGAAAACATAAAGGCATCTGTTGTATATGTAAACTCATATGTATTTCCCGGAACAACAGTTGCATTTGCAATATAATTATTGGACGGTGATTGTGTTATGGTTACACCAGTAGTCGAACCAGCTGTTTGTGTCCAAGTTCCAGTTGAGTTTTCGTTACCTATTAATTGAACATTCTCTACATCACAATAAGTTTGATCATTACCTGCTGTTGCCGGCGCCCAAACCTCAACCTGCATTTCATCAAAAGACGGTGAACAAAGCGGATTACCTTTACTTGTAATAGTCCATCTAAATGTATAAGTACCCGAAACCAAGCCTGAAATACTTGTATTAGGATCTGTTGTATCTAAAATTTCTGGAACATTAGGAGCTCCTGAAACTACTGTCCATTTCCCTGTTTCTATATTAGAGTTATAAGAATTTCCGTTCAATGTTGTCGTTGTAGCATTACAGACTTCTTGATCTATATTGGCATCTGCAGTAATTGGAGGAATTCCTACGATAATTCTAACCTCATCTGTTGCAGATGAACAATCGCCAGATTCTACCAACCATTCGAAAATATAAACCCCACTATATAAAAAATCAACTGTAGCATCAGGATCATTAAGGTCACTAAAAGTATAGCCCCCCACACCTGAAACTAAAGACCAGGTTCCTGTAGATCCGGTAGATAACGTTGCATTCATTATTATTTGATCTCCACAAATAGTTTGATCTGGACCTGCATTTGCTGTTGCATCATTTGCAATAGTAACAAGTACATCATCTGAAGTTGGCGTAGTACATCCAGCTGCTATATTTCTTGCAATTGTCCAAGTAAAGAGATATTCACCGTCGCTTGGTACTGTTGCTGTGGTATTTGGATCATTAACATTTATAAAAGTAACTCCAGTACTAGGAGTCACCGTCCACGTCCCAGTTTCAATGAGTGTAGAAGCATTACCTGATAAATTAACTGTAGTTGTTCCAGAAGGTAAACACTGATCTGTACCTGCGTCTGCAACTGTTGGGCTGTTATTATTATTTGTAGTAATAGTAATATCATCTTGCGTTGGTACACTACAACCTGATGAACCTGGAAATGTATAATCAATCGTCCACCGTAATGTATAGTTACTGGAAGCTTGCGAAAAACCTGTTGCTAATGCATTTGGATCATTAACATCAGAAAAGGTAATAGTTGTTGGCCCTGAAACTTGCGACCATTCTCCAAATTCTCCAGCTTGAGGTACATTTGCATTTAAATTTACAGGGGCATCTATACAAACAGTTTGATCTGACCCAGCATTTGCCGAAGTAATTGATGAAGACGAAACATTAATTTGAACGGTATCTATAGAGATTGGACATTTTGTACCTGCACCTTTTGTAATATACTGAAACACATAGCTCCCTGAAATTAGACCAGTAGCAGTGGTATTTTGTTGAAAAGGATTTGTAATAGTTGCGTTATTGGGCCCACTAAGCTGACTCCATACAGCACCTCCTGAAGAGGTTGAAACTCCTGATAAAGTTCCTGTTGTAACTCCACAAGCCAAATTTTCGTCTGATCCTGCATTAGAAGGGGTTGCTGCATCTGATACAAAAACCGTAATACTATCAAATCCATTAGAGCATCCAGCGGGTAAAGAACCATTTTCTACTCTTGCAAAATTAATTACATAAATACCTCCAACAGTTAAATCTATATTTAATTCATTACCAACATTCATAATTCCTGTAGGAAATGGACCTAAAGGTGAACTAGCTGGACCGCTCAAAATTTTATACTTATTGGATCCGCTTCCTGTAGTTTCTAATGGAATTGTAAAATTAGTTTGATTACATTCTCCAAAAAAGTTATTCCCTTGATTTGCAACAATTGTTCTATTTGTAGATTTATATTCTACTGTGTAGTCTTTAGAAAATGAACAGCCTGTATTTGCATTTTCTAACGTATAACGAAATGTATAAGGATCATTTGAATTACTCAAGTTTGTAATTAAAGTCGAGGAATTATTTGGTGTTTGTATAGAACCAGGAGGTAAAGTCCCTCCTCCGATCTGTGTCCATTCAACTGTTTCTCCTGCAAATGAAGGCGCATCGCCCGTTAAAGTCACTTGAGTAATACTGGTATCGCATAAAAAAATGTTTTCATCTCCTCCCAAAGTTGTAACATCCTGAGTCGCTGCTGGAACATTAACAGTTATTTCGTCTGAACCTGAAGCACAAGGACCTGTAACCGTCCATCTAAAAACATAAGAACCTTCTTCTAAATTAGATACATTTGTATTATTACTACTCGAATTATTTATAGTTGGTGTACTAGGACCGCTTACAAACTCCCATACGCCTATTTGTCCATTTAACCCACACCCTCCGTACGTTCCATTTAAGGAAGTAGATTGCGTTGTAGTGTAACAGTTTCCTAAATTAATATCATTTCCAGCACTAACTGGAGTTACTCCACCATAATTTGTAATATCTATTTCTGAACTTGAACTACAAAATTCTCCAGGAGCATATTCTGCACTTTCAATTACCCAAGCTATTGTAGTAGTGCCACAACTTGTAGGCGGTAAATCTAATGTTGTTACTGAAGAATTAGGTAAATCTATAGTTAAACCTGCATCATTAGACGATACGATTTCCCAATGACCCACTTCTCCAGAATTTTGAGGCGTGTTACCTGAAACTACAATCCCTCCAGATGTATCAGAACAAGAAGAAACATCAACCCCAGCGTCTGCCATGGTAATAGGTTCTACTACCACTGTTTTATCCTGAAAAGTTTCAACTCCATCGCCACAAATAGCAGAATATCTAAAAACATAGGTATTACCACCTATATAACCCGAAACTGTAGTTGTCGGAGAATTTGGTGAATCTATAATTACACTGGGGCCAGAAATTTGTGACCATTCTACATCCCCTATTATTGGAGATGGATTATTACCATCTAAAATTAAATCATCATTTTGACAGATATTTATATTCAATACACCTGCATTAACAACACAGTTTTGAGCTTGCGATTGTACTGAAAAAAATAATAATACTGATAAAAAGAGAAACAGAAAACGTTTTCCTCTAATAAAAAATAAAAAATTATAGGTTGGTAGGTAGTGGTTATCCATATAGTAAAAGGAATTATCTCATTACACTTTACTTTAAAAACTTTAACAATAACATCTAAATTATTATATAAAATTGATATATTAAGTTAAATTTAATAAAAATTAATATCATTATAACATCAAACATATGTTAATATTAAAAATTAATATCATTTAATTAACATTTTAATAACATAAAAAATTATTGAGAATTACCAGTTCCCCATAATTACACTATATCTATTTTTTTAATCATTTAAACTAAAAAGCAATAGTTTTTTTAGAAATAAATTATTATTTAACGAATATTACTCCAGTATTTAAGAAATAATATAATCTAAAAACTTAGAGCTGTGTGTGGAATTGTTTGTGCCTTTGATTTAAAAGAAGAAGAAAAGCTTTTAAGACCTAAACTATTAAAGCTTTCAAAAAAAATTAGACATCGTGGTCCTGACTGGAGTGGTATTTTTAGTAATAAAAAAGCGATTCTAGCGCACGAAAGATTAGCTATTGTAGATCCCGCTTCTGGTAAGCAACCTCTTCTCAATGAAAATAAAAATTTAGTTCTTGCAGCAAACGGGGAAATCTATAATCATAATGAGTTAAGAAAACATATTCGCAGAAATTATTCCTTTCAGACAAAATCTGACTGCGAAATAATTTTAGCACTATATGAAGAAAAAGGTACAGATTTTTTAGATGACTTAAATGGAATATTTGGTTTTGCACTATATGATATTGAAAAAGATGATTACATCATTGCACGTGACCACATGGGAATTATCCCTCTTTATATTGGCTGGGATAAAAATGGAACTTTTTATGTGGCATCAGAATTAAAAGCACTTGAAGGTACTTGCACTAAAATAGAACTTTTTCCTCCTGGACATTATATGACTAAAAATTCTGATGGTTTTGTACGCTGTTACAAACGAGATTGGATGGATTATGAAAATATTAAAAATAATGAAACTAATATAGAGGAGCTTCAGCAAGCCTTGGAAGCTTCAGTAAAAAGACAATTAATGTCTGATGTTCCTTATGGAGTTTTACTTTCTGGAGGGCTGGATTCTTCAATCACTTCAGCTATTGCAAAAATATACTCACAAAAAAGAATAGAGGAAAACAACAATAGTGATGCTTGGTGGCCACAATTACACTCTTTTGCTATTGGCTTGGAAGGATCGCCAGATTTAGCAGCAGCAGAAAAAGTTGCTAAGCATTTAAAAACTATTCATCACGAAATTAAATTTACAATTCAAGAAGGTATAGATGCTATTAGAGATGTTATTTACCATTTAGAAACCTACGATGTAACTACTATTCGAGCTTCTACACCAATGTATTTAATGGCGCGCGTTATTAAATCCATGGGTATTAAAATGGTTTTAAGTGGTGAAGGTAGCGACGAGATTTTTGGCGGATATTTATACTTTCATAAAGCTCCAAGTGCTGAAGAGTTTCATAAAGAAACCGTAAGAAAACTCGATAAATTGCATATGTATGATTGTCTGAGAGCTAATAAATCTCTAGCTGCTTGGGGAATTGAAGGACGTGTTCCATTTCTTGATAAAGAATTTATGGATGTCGCTATGCGATTGAATCCAAAAGATAAAATGATTACTCCAGAACGCATGGAAAAATGGGTTTTACGCAAAGCTTTTGAAAACTATCTACCGGAAAGTGTAGCGTGGAGACAAAAGGAACAATTTTCGGATGGTGTTGGTTATAGTTGGATTGACACTTTAAAAGAAATGGTGAACGAAAAAGTAACCGATGAACAACTGGAAAATGCACACTACAGATTTCCTATTCAACCCCCAATGAGTAAGGAGGAATATTACTACAGAAATATTTTTGAAGAGCATTTTCCGAGCGATGCTGCAGCCAAAAGTGTGCCATCGGTTAAGTCGGTTGCTTGTAGTTCACCTATTGCATTAGAATGGGATGAAAGTTTTAAAAACTTAAATGACCCTTCAGGTAGAGCAGTTGCTAATGTGCACTCTGCTGCCTATGAAAAAAAACAAACAGTTAAAAGTTAATTTCTATTGAATGTTTTTTTAGAATTAAAAGTATGAGAATTTTAAAAAAAATCTCATACTTTTTTATTTATGAATATTGAATAATTTTCTAGCATAATATTTGATACTTTTGAAAAGAATCATTTTTTATTATGAAAATTATACTTCTAAAGCTTTTGCTGTTATTATTTTGTGCCTCACTTCAAGCACAAGAATTTCCTAATTTTCATTTTGAAAACACTCAGCGCGAAGTTAATGAACGGTTTTACAGAAGGCAACTGCCAAGCTTAACTCCAATTACTTTTGCACCGCAAACCGGTAACTTCAATTTACCTTACGTTAATATTTATGCAGATCCGCGTTCAAAAGATTTAAACATGGCTCAGATTGCTCAAACACGATTACTTCAAAAACAACAGCAAACTGTAAATATGGAATTTCCTAATAGACAATTGGCACAAATAAGAGAAACTACAGAAGTTTTTTTTGATCCTACAAATTTCTCTAATCGAACAAATAATAACCTAAACTATTACAATAAAAAAACTCCTGACGGCGGAATTAAAAATGAAGTTTACGAAGACAATCGCCAACCCTTTATAAATCCGTTTTACAGAAGTTATAATTCGCCATATTATTACCGAAGAAATTCAACTTCGGGTTCTGGTTTTTATTTTACGAGATAAATTCCGTCTTTTTCAATTGTAATATGACGCTTTTTGTAAAGTGTTCCTATAGCTTTTTTAAAGCTTTTCTTACTCATTTCAAGTTTCTGTTTAATTTCTTCCGGTGAAGATTTATCTGTTAATGGTAAAAAACCATCTTGCATTTGCAACTCGTTCATAATTGCGTCGGCATTTGGTTCTATACTTCTGTAACCGGGACGTTGAAGTGTAATATCAATTTTATTATCGGTTCTGGTTTTCTTAACCCATCCGGTTAATTTATCGCCGGTTTTTAAATCTTGAAAAACATCGTCGTGATACACTAAACCTTGATGCAATTCATTCACAATTAAATTAAACCCAATATCAGTTTTATTGGTCACAATTAAATCTACTTCTTCGTAAGGTTCTACTGTTAACTCTGCATTGGTAAGAAAGTGATTAACTTTACTCGACGCAACTAAACGCTGACTATCTTCATCTAAATAGCAAAAAATAAGATACCACTCGCCTTCTTTCATTTTATAAGCTTGTTCTTTAAACGGAACAAACAAATGTTTTTCTAAACCCCAATCTAAAAATGCACCAATATTTGAAACTTCAGCACATTTTAAAAAAGCAAATTCATCTAACTTAACATAAGGCGTTAGAGTTGTAGCAACAGGACGTTCGTCATGATCTAAATAAACAAAAACTTCAAGTTTATCGCCAATCTCAAAATTTTCAGGTTTATATTTATTGGGTAGTAAAACTTCATTTTCTTTATCGCCACTATCATCTTTTAAAAATAAACCCGGTGGTGTATCTCTATCTATTTCTAAAATATGGTATTCTCCAATGCTAAGCATAATAACTATTTAAGCTGCAAAGATACGTTCTTTTTAAGCATAAAAAAGCTCGAAAAGAAAAGAAATCCGTTACGGTCATTACATCATGTGCAATCATTCTTTTTCTCCTCGAGCTTGAGCGGTTGCCCCTTGGGTTTCAAAAAACTATTTAAACAACTGCTCCTTATTGTAGTGTTTAGTTAATAAATAGTACACTACGACTCTATATTTATTTCGATTAGATTTTCCATATTTTTCCAAAACTTGATTAATTGCTCGGTTTAATTCATCGGAATCTTCTAAGCCTAATTTTCCTACTAAGAAGTTTTTACGAATTGTTTTCCATTCTTCTTTATCTGAAGAGGAAACTAAGGAAGCATCTCTGTTATGAATTGAAGGCCCCATACTTTCTGCTATTTTTCGAAGCAAATCGATATCGGGATTATCTTCCATATCTTTTACATCGGCAATATATTTTCCTACTAATTCGTCTAATGTACTCATAATAAAATTTTATTCGGTTAATTAATTTACTCCTAAGTTAACTGAATAAATACTGATAAAATGTTAGGAATTAGTGAAATAACAAAAGTTTAAGGAAGATTCTTAAATATTTTAAAATTATTCCTTATTCAAAATATAGCGGAAGTAATTTTTTAAATACCTATCGTTTTCTTCCCGTGGCGTAAAAATTTCCAAAATTTTTGGTCGCTCGCTTTCAGTATAAAATTCTTCCAAATTCGTTTTTAAACTTTCTTCATTTTCCGCAGTTTGATATTCAAAATTATACATAGCTGCTAAATGTTTTGCGTTGAGCTGATGAACGGTTTCAAAATATTGACTGAAATATTGCGCATCTTTTGCTCCCGGAAGAATTCTAAAAATTCCGCCACCTTGATTATTAATAATGATAATTCTAAATGATTTCGGAATATAATTATTCCACAACGCGTTGCTATCGTAAAAGAAACTCAAATCGCCGGTAATTAAAGTCGTCGGCAAATTAGCTTTTACTGAAGCACCAACTGCGGTTGAAGAACTCCCATCGATTCCACTTGTGCCGCGGTTACAATAAACCTCTAAAGAGGGATGCAATCTAAATAATTGCGCATACCGCACAATGCTGCTATTCGACAAATGCAAAACTTGCTTTTCGGGCATTTTGGCTAAAATATGAAGAAAAGCTTTTAAATCGCAAAACGGAATTTCTTCCATATATTTTTCATGATGAATATCGCGTTGCGCATTCACTTCCAGCCATTTTTCTTGATAATCACTTTTCGATGCTTTTATTAACGTGGAAAACTTGCTAAAAAATTCATTCGCATTTACATCAAAATGTTTATTCAAACAGAAAAACGTATTTAATGCTTTTTTAGAATCGACGTGCCAATGGTGTTTTGGTTGATAATTTCGTAAAAATGCTTTTATTTTTTTTGAAATAATCATTCCGCCAAACGTTAATAAAATATCGGGTTGCAAATTTTGAAACTCCTCTTCCCTATTTTCAGAATTTTCTATCGGCGCGATTATTTTATCGATTCGGGTTATAAATTTTTCGTGATGTAAATTTGAAGTCGTTTCCGTCATCACCAAAACCGAAGGATCTTCCGCTAAAAAATCTAAATACTTTTGTTCTACAGAACTTGGTTTATTTACACCGACGAGCACTAATTTTCTTTTCGCGTTATTCCAAATTTCAGCATAGAATTGTATAGCTTTTTCCGTAGTAGTTTTTGCTTCTCGAATCGGTTCTATTTGTAGCGGAGAAACAGTCGGCTTTTCTATTAAATTATACAAAGGCTCGTAAAAAGGAGCATTTATATGAACCGGTCCATTTTGCTCAATCGCGGTATTTAAAGCTAAATTTATTTCACGTTCGTTATGTTTTTGCGCTTCAAATTGTTTCTGCTTTAATTTTTCATCTAGCGGAAATGCATCTAGCACCAATTCTGAATATAAATTTGCGGAATATAAAATATGATTCTCAAACACATTTTTCTGTCGAATTGTTTGACCATCGCCAATATCAATACGCTCTACCGGTCGATCTGCCGAAATAACCACTAACGGAATATCGCTATAAAAAGCTTCTGAGATTGCCGGGTAATAATTCAACAATGCGCTTCCTGAAGTACAACAAAGTGCCACCGGTTTTTGCAATTGTTGCGCCAATCCTAACGCAAAAAAAGCTGCTGAACGCTCGTCTACAATGCTATAAGCTTCAATTTCAGGATGATTTGAAAAACTAATCGTTAAGGGAGCATTTCGAGAACCGGGAGAAATTACTACATGATTAATTTCTTTTGCTAAACATAATAAAGTGATACTTTGCGCAAGCGGAATGCTGGAATATTGCATAAAAACTGTTGAATTTTATCTCACAAAAATACGGTTAAAAACTTAATTTGTCGATGTGCTGATTTGGTGATTTGAAAAAATTGAATTGAATATCCATAATTATTTGTAATGGCTGCCGTCACCCTGAACTTGATTCAGTGGTCGCATCAGTAAGTTTTTTAATTTTGCTTAAAGATGAGATGCTGAATCAAGTTCAGCATGACATTTTCACAACAAGCATATGAAAATTTAAGTGTTGGCTAACAAGTAAAGTTCACTTTTTATCTCATTAACTCTTTACCTCTCAAAAAGCTAAAGTACTTTTTGCATCGTTTCCGCTTTTTTTACAGTTTCTTCCCATTCTGCCGTTGGCTTAGAACTTGCTGTAATTCCGCCACCAACATAAACAATTACTTTTTTCTCTAAGATTTGCATACATCGTAAATTCACATATAAATTAGTTTGATTTTGCACTAAATTATACGCTGAATTTTCTACGTTTCTGCGTCTCGGATTTCTGGTTTTTTCAACTTTTTTATTTAATTCGCCTAAATAACCGGTATAAAAACTTCGGTCATAATTTTCTTCGGCTTTTATAAAGTTTTTTGCATCCTCTTTTGGCAAACCGCAAACCGCCGGTGTTGGATGTAATTTTCGAACAATTTCTCCTAAAAATTCTTGCTGAAAAATTCCACTAATCGATGTTTTTAAATGCAGCACATTTCCGGCTTGATGCGTTTGCACCTCGCCGATAATTAATTTTTCAATTCCGTTAACCGATTCTAAGTCTGCTTGAATAGATTCGGTTACCAAAGCTTGTTCTTCTTTTTCTTTCTCGCCCCATTCAACATTCAAACTTCCTTCAAAAGCTTTTGTTCCAGCCAACGCCATGGTTTGAAATCGATTTTGTTCGGTTTTTAATAAAGTTTCAGGTGTTGCGCCCAACCACAAACCAACGCTAGGATGATACCATACATACACAAAAGCTGTCGGGTATTTTTTTAATAAACGTTTAAAATAATTGATTGAATTGGTTGCCGTTATAATTTGTTCAGCTCTGGAAAGTACCACTTTTTTTAGGTCTGTATTTTTGATTTTTTCAATTCCTTTGCTGACTAATTTTTCGTGAAACGTTTTCTCCTGTAGAGTTGATTGAAATAATTTTGTCTCAGTATTTTCTTCAACTTCGATTTCTGAGCTTTCAGTTGAAATAATTTCCGCGGAAGCGCTATCAAAAAAAACTGTTTTCTTAGAAGAATCGAACGGTGAAAAAATAAATCCTTTTTGTTTGAAATCATCTAAAAACTCTAAAACTGAATTTTCTTGTAACTGCGCCAAAACTTCAATTTGATTAGGATGACGATACGCCACAAACGGAAGTTTTTCTTGAAGCTGAGCTTGTATTTTTTCGAAAAAATCTAGGCTATTCATCTATTTATTTTTAGGAAGTGCGATGGTGGTTAATTTTACAGCAGAAATTAAATTCTCGTGGATATCACGAATTTTAATATCCCAAACTTGTGTAGTTTTTCCTTTGTGCAAAAATTCTGCTTTTGCAAAAACTTCTCCGCTAGCAATACTTTTTACATGATTGGCAGAAATTTCAATTCCGCGGATGTAAAAATGCTCGCCATCTAAAAAAATAAAACTTGCTGCGCTGCCTACGCTTTCTGCCAAAGCGACCATCGCGCCGCCATGTAAAACGCCATCGGGTTGATGAACTTTTGGTGTAACCGGCATTTTTGCGATTAAAAAATCATCGCCAACATCTATAAATTCAATTTCGAGGGTTTCCATCATCGTGTTTTTACACATCTTGGCACAACCCGCTAAAATTTCTTCTTTGGTATATTTCATAACATTTTATTTCCTTTTTTAGCCACAAGATTTTACCTTCGTTGGCAATTGTAAAAATACAAAAACCGAACTATATGGCTTCCGTAGAAAAGCAAGTTTCTTACACGACCACAAATTCTTATTCCACCAGAAATGAGCTCACCGAAAACACCAAAAATGTTTGGATTTGCTGCCACGGATTGGGTTATTTAAGTCGGTATTTTATTCATTATTTTGCCCAACTTGATAAAGAAGAAAATTACATAATTGCTCCACAAGCACCGGCAAAATATTACCAAAAATCAGATTTTAAACACGTAGGTGCTAGTTGGTTAACAAAAGAAGACACGCAACAGGAAACCAAGAATGTGCTGACTTATTTAGATGCGGTTTTAGCTGCTGAAAAAATTGGCGATGATAAACGGATTATTTTGTTAGGCTATTCACAAGGTGTTTCTGTAGCAATGCGTTGGATGGCTTCTAGAAAATTAAATATTGATACGCTAGTTATCCATTCCGGTGGAATTCCGAAAGAACTAGTTGCTGAAGATTTTTCATTTGTAAATAAAACACAAGTAAAATTAATCTACGGAACCAATGATGAATACCTTAACGAAGAACGAATTAAACAAGAAACCGCTAGAGCGGTAGAATTATTCGGAAAAGAACGCCTTGAAATTATTCCATTTGAAGGAAAACACGAAGTAAGCCGAGAATTGATTAAGAAAATAGCTTTTAGCTTTTAGCTTTTAGCTTTTAGCTTTTAGCTTTTAGCTTTTAGCTTTTAGCAAAAATGAAGAAATTGTCTTGGAAGAAAAATTAAATACTGGAAACTTATTAACTTTTTCATTCTTTCACTTCTTCACTCTTTCTCTTTTTAAATTATTAGCTTTTCAACTCATTTTCAAATTAACACATTTTCAAATCGTCAAATTATCTTTTCTTCGCTTCTTCCCAGAAAACATCCATTTCTTCTAGCGTCATGTCACTAAGTGGTTTTTGCTTTTCTTTTGCTTTTTGTTCTAAATACTGAAAACGTGAAATGAATTTTTTATTGGTGCGTTCCAAAGCATTTTCTGGATTTACACCTAAAAAACGCGCGTAATTAATCATGGAAAAAAGTACGTCGCCAAATTCGGCTTCTATTTTTTCTTGGTTTTGTTCGTTTATTTCTTGCTGTAACTCATCGAGTTCTTCTTTTACTTTCTCAAAAACTTGCTGTGGTTCTTCCCAATCGAAACCAACGCCGGCAACTTTATCTTGAATTCTGCTGGATTTTACCAAAGCTGGTAACGAACGCGGAACGCCTTCTAAGACACTTTTTTTGCCTTCTTTCAATTTTAAATTTTCCCAATTCTTTTTTACATCTTCTTCATTTTCAACTTTTACATCGCCGTAAATATGCGGATGGCGATCGATAAGTTTATCGCAAATGGAATTGGCTACATCGGCAATATCGAAGGCTTTTTTTTCGCTTCCGATTTTTGAATAAAAAACAAGGTGTAATAAAACATCGCCGAGTTCTTTTTTTACTTCTTCTAAATCGTTGTCGAGAATTGCATCGCCGAGTTCGTAGGTTTCTTCGATGGTTAAATAACGAAGCGTTTCCATGGTTTGTTTACGATCCCATGGGCATTGTTCGCGGAGTTCGTCCATTATAGTGAGTAATCTATCGAAGGCTTTTAATTGTTCTTGACGTGGATTCATTACAGCTAATTTTAAGAGCTAAAAATACAATTTTTTTATGGGCTAAAAGTTTTGATAAAAAGGAGTTGAAAGTTGGAAGTTGGAAAACTAAAAATTTATTAGAAGATTCTAGCGTTAGGGATTGAGCGCGTGTTTGAGCTCTTTTAAAATTTTTGCCTTAGCAAGAATTTTAAAAAGCGAGTAGCGAAAGCCCGACCCTTGTGGTAACGCACAAAAAAGCCCTGTAAAATTACAAGGCTTGATTTATGTGAAAATTATAAGCTTTTATTCTTCTTCTGAAGAGCTTTCTACTTTTTCTTCTTCTTTTGGTGCAGAAAAATCTGTTTTTCCGGCTTTTGCCAAAATGTTATACCATTGAAAAACTTTTTTAATATCGCTAGCGTAAACGCGATCTTCGTCATATTCTGGCAATACTTCAGAAAAGTACTCTTCTAATTTATTTTTAGATTCTTTGTGGCTGATCGCTTCTTTGCCATCTTCTTTTTCTGAAATATTCTGAAAAACTTCGCGTAACGGAACTTCTTCGGTATAGGTGTACATTGCAATTTCGCTTAACATACTTACATTATGACGAACATTGACAGAGATTTTCTTTCCGTCTGCTAAAGATTCTGCTACAAAACCACCACGGGTTTGTGCTTTTAACTCATATAAACCTGGTTTGCCAGAAATGGCTAATATTTTTTCTAAACTCATTTTTTCTTTTTTTAGGATCGCAAATATCTAATCTCTTGGTTTATTTACAAAAGATTAACGGGTTTTTTTAGCTTTTGGGAAACGCATTCTATAGTCTATGCGAATTTCGCCTTTAGCTATTTTCTGTAATTTACTTTTTATTAATCGTTTTTTAAGGGTAGAAAGTTTATCGGTAAATAAAATTCCTTCTATGTGATCGTATTCATGCTGAATTACACGAGCTGCGAGTCCGTCGTAAGTTTCTGTTTTTTTATTGAAATCTTCATCAACATATTCGATAGTAATTTCGGGTTTTCTAAAAACGTCCTCTCTTACATCCGGAATACTTAAACAACCTTCATTAAATGCCCATTCGTCTCCTTTTTCCTCAATAATTTGTGGATTTATAAAGGCTTTTTTCAAACTTTTTAGTTGTTTGCGCTCTTCATCGGTTAAGTCTTCATCTTCAGCAAAGGGAGAAGCATCAACTAAAAATAAACGAATAGATCTGCCAATTTGCGGCGCAGCTAAACCAACACCATGAGCATTATACATGGTTTCCCACATATTATCTATTAATTCTTGAAGTTTCGGAAAATCTTCAGGAATGTCTTTTGCTTTTTTCTTTAAAACAGGATCGCCGTAAGCGACTATAGGTAAAATCATTTTAACTTTTAAGGTTTAAGGTTTAAGGTTTACTGTATAATTTATATCTAGTAAATTTTATTTTAATTAACGTTTAACTGTTTTCTGAGCTGTTTTTCTTGATGCTATAAAAATTGATGTGAGTTCTTTAGCTTCATTTAAAATATTCTCACAATTTATTATCAAATTTTCATCTTTTGCAAATTCTATCCAAAAAATACACTCATCTGCTTCTTCTATAACAATACTAAGTTTTGAAATAAAACCTTTTTTAGTTTGAGCAAGAGACGCAGCTCTGTAATTTGCCGCTACAGATGTGCAACATCTAATGAGCTGTTTTTTTATATGAAATCCCAAATCAGTATTGGGGAAATCTATAGACAATTTCACACATTGATGAGCAAATTTTTTATTTCTCGTTTTTAAATCATTTTTCAAACTCAATAATCCTTACTCATTAAACATTAATCATTTATACAAATAGGTTTGCAAAATAATGGTTGCGCTTATTTCATCTACTAAAGCTTTATTTCTTCTTTTTTTCTTTTTCATTCCGCTATCAATCATGGTTTGCACTGCCATTTTAGAAGTAAAACGTTCATCGACGCGTTCTATTTTTTGATGTGGAAATTTTTCAGTAAAATCGGTTAAAAATAATTGAATGGCTTCTTCACTTTGCGAAGGAGCTCCGTCTTTTTGTTTGGGCTCTCCTACTAAAACCAATTCTACATTTTCTTCAACAAAATAGTTGGCTAAAAAATCTAGCAGTTCTGGAGTATTTACAGTAGTTAAACCGGAAGCAATTAGCTGTAATTCATCGGTTACCGCTACACCGGTACGTTTAGTTCCAAAATCTAAGGCTAGAATTCTTGCCATAATTCATTTTTTTGCAAATGTAACACTTCTATTAGTATTGATACAATATTTATACGGAAGCCTTATATTTGCGCAAAAATTAAGCCATGCAAGAATTAAAAAATATAATTTTAGAAGCTTGGGAGAACCGAGATTTATTAAAAAAAGAAGAAGTACAACAAAGCATTAGAAAAGTAATTTCATTAATTGATGCCGGAGAATTACGCTGTGCAGAACCAACAGAAAATGGTTGGCAAGTAAATGAATGGGTAAAAAAAGGAGTAGTACTTTATTTCCCTATTCAGAAAATGGAAACTTTAGAAGCCGGTATTTTTGAATATCATGATAAAATGCCGCTAAAAAAAGGCTATAAAGAAAAAGGAATTAGAGTAGTACCAAATGCTGTTGCTCGCCACGGAGCTTACATTTCTAGCGGAGTTATTATGATGCCGAGCTATGTAAATATTGGCGCCTATGTAGATGAAGGCACGATGGTAGATACTTGGGCAACCGTTGGTAGTTGTGCACAAATTGGTAAAAACGTTCACCTTTCTGGTGGTGTTGGTATTGGTGGTGTATTAGAGCCTTTACAAGCTGCTCCGGTAATTATTGAAGATAATGCTTTTTTAGGATCTAGATCTATTGTTGTTGAAGGAGTTCGTGTAGAGAAAGAAGCGGTTTTAGGAGCAAATGTTGTGTTAACGGCTTCTACAAAAATCATTGATGTAACTGGTGATGAGCCAAAAGAGATGAAAGGAATTGTGCCTGCGCGTTCGGTGGTTATTCCTGGAAGTTATATCAAAAAATTTCCTGCAGGAGAATTTAATGTTCCTTGCGCATTAATCATCGGAAAACGGAAAGAGAGTACCAATAAAAAAACTTCGTTAAACGACGCTTTACGAACTTATGATGTAGCAATTTAATATTATGAAAATACTTGTAATTCAGCAGAAAATGATTGGCGACGTGCTTACGTCTTCTATTTTATGCGAAGCGATTAAGCAACAAAATCCTTCTGCTGAATTGCATTATTTAATTAACAACCATACAATTCCTGTTGTAGAACATAATCCGTTTATAGATAAACTTGTTCTTTTTACTCCTGAAATTGAAAAAAGTAAACTGAAATTTTTCAACTTTCTAAAAAAAATTAAGCGAGAAAAATATGATGCGGTTATTGATATTTATGGAAAACTAAGCAGTGCATTGATTACAGCTTTTTCTGGTGCTAAAATTAAAGTAGGTTATCAAAAAAAGAAATACGCACGCTTTTTATATTCGCATAAGATCGCTATTCAACTTAATAGAAATCAGTCGGTTGCTTTGGCTTATGAAAATCGATTAAATTTATTGAAACCCATTTTAGGTGAAAAAGAAATAGATTATAAGATTCAGCCGAAAATTTATATCACCAAATCAGAAAAAGAAGAAATTTTATCTATTACAGAAAATAAAAATATAGACTTAAAACATAATTCTTATATAATGATTAATGTTCTAGGGAGCGAGCCTTCTAAAACTTATCCGTTAAAAAACATGGCTGCTTTATTAGATGAAATTGCGGAGAATTTTCCTGATCTTCATTTTTTATTTAATTATATTCCGAAGCAAAAAAAAGACGTAGAAAAAATATTATCGTATTGTAAAACGGAAACTAAAAATCAGATATCGCCTTTTTATGCACCAAGTTTACGTCAATTTATCGTATTAACTTCTTTCTGCAAAATGGTTATTGGTAACGAAGGTGGCGCAATTAATATGGGAAAAGCATTAAATTTACCTACTTTTGCTATCTTTTCTCCATGGATTAGAAAAGAAACTTGGGGAGCCGCGCAAAAAGATAGTATTAATAAAACTGTTCATTTAAAGGATTTTAAACCCAATCTTTTTAAAAATTATGATCAGAAAGTGTTTAAGAAAAATTCTTTAGAACTCTATAAAGCTTTTAAACCCGAATTAATTAAATTAAATTTGATAGCGTTTATAAAAAAGAATAAAAGTTAATTAATGGGATTAAAGAAAATTCTTTACGGTATTATTAAAAAAATGAAATTTCTGCCTCCGGAAATTTACATGAAATACTACTATGAATATTATACCGGAAGAAAACTTAATCTTGAAAACCCAACAGAATTTAACGAGAAAATTCAGTGGTTAAAAGTTTATTATCACCCACCTATTTTAACCCAGTTAGTAGATAAATATAAGGTTAGAGATTACGTTAAAGAAAAAGTAGGTGCAGAATATTTAAACGATCTTCTTGCGGTGTACGATAAAGCATCTGATGTAAATTTTGAGGAGCTTCCGGAGAAGTTTGTAATTAAAGGTGTTCATGGTTTTCACTTTAATTTAATTGTAAAGGACAAGAAAAAGTTAAACATAAAGAAAGCTAAATTTCTACTTCATAAATGGATGCAAAAAAACCAATATTATAGAGGCGGTTTAGAGTGGGCTTACAAACACGTTCCGCAGCGCCTTATTGCTGAAAAATTTCTTGAAGAAATTGGAAAAAAAGTTATAAACGACTATAAATTTTTCTGTTTTAACGGTTCACCCAAATTTGTACAAATTGATGTAGAAAGGGGTATTAATGATCAACGTGCTTTTTATGATCTTGATTGGAATAAATTGGAGTTCTACAACAAAGAAAACACCGTTTATGAAGGCGAAATTAAACAACCGGAAAATTTTGAAGAAATGCTTAGAATAGCAAAAAAATTAGCTGATAAATTTCCGTTTGTCCGTGTAGATCTATACAATATAAATGGTAAAATATTATTTGGAGAAATGACCTTTTACCCTTCAGATGGAAGAAAACTATTTTACCCTGAAAAGTATAACAAAATTTTAGGTGATTATATTGAATTACCCAAACTAGCTAATGGTAAAAAAGAAATTACTAAGCTTTAGCTTCTCGTTTCTCTATTCCAAAATTTGTCCAAGTTTTATTTTCATTTTTTGTTTCGGCTCTAATCGCTAAATTTTTATCGATAGATTTTTGGGTTTTATAGCCCCGAGGGTGATCTAGATGAACACAAATTGCAGAGTAACGAATTTGTTTAGATTTTACACCTCTGTTCATTAAACGCTCACCCAATTCTCTATCTTGCCCTCCGTATTGCATACGTTCATCAAAGCCATTAATAGCTAAAATATCAGATTTCCATCCACTTGCATTATGTCCATTCCAGCTTGCATTTGTTGGTGTAACCGAATTTAGCAGTTTTTGTGTAAATCCTTTAGCTGTTAATTTTCTGTTTTTAAAAGAAGAAGGCAACCCATTTTTTTTCAACCAAGCTAAATCAAAACATTCTTGAGAAACTATTGTCTCTTTATTTATTGATTTTGATATATCCATAGGAAGCATAAAATAACCTCCTGATAAAAAATAGCCTTTTTCTCGTTGCTCAATATGGCTAGATATAAAATCATTTCTAGGAATGCAATCGCCGTCGCTCATCAATATGTAATCTGCTTTACAAGCTACAACAGCCTTATTTAAAATTCTAGATTTTTGAAAACCATCATCCTCCTGCCAAATATGTTGTATGGGGTAAGAAACCTCTTTTTGTAATCGCTCAATCAAATCAAAAGTCGGCTTTTTAGAACCATCATCAGCAATTACCAATTCAAAATTTTTATACGTCTGGCAATCATAACCCCAGAGTACTTTTTCTAACCATTCTTCTGAATTGTAGGTACTTATTATTACCGAAATCTGGATACTTTCTTTCAATTTTTTCTATTTGCTAGGTTAACATAACATCAGCAAAAATAACTATTTTTACCAAGGTGATTTATAATAGTAAAAAAAAGTTAAAAATTTACCGCAACCTTTTCAAGAAAAACACATCTTTATTATGTAGTATCTTTTGTTTGCTATAAATTTGTCGTTTTATTCTACAGAAATTTAATAAAAATATAATTAAAAGAAGTTGGAAAAACTTACAGCGCTAATACCTACCGGAAATGAAATTCACAATATTGAAGAAGTTATCGCTTCTGTAGATTTTGCCGATGAAATTTTAGTGGTAGATAGTTTTAGTACTGATGGCACTTTTGAAAAAGCAAAAGAACTTGCTGATAAAGTTTTACAAAGAGAATTTGATTATCCTTCAGCACAAAAAAATTGGGCAATTCCGCAAGCAAAACACGATTGGGTTTTATTAGTTGATGCAGATGAACGTGTCACTTCTTCCTTAAAAGAAGAAATTCTTAATGTTTTAAAAAATCCGCCCACAGATATTGCTGGCTACTGGATTGGCAGACAGAATTATTTTATGAATAAACCGATAAATCATAGCGGTTGGAAAAATGATAAAGTAATACGTTTATTTAAAAAAGATGAATGCCAATACAATAACAAAAGAGTACACGAAGAAATTATTACCGAAGGAAATTTAGGTAAACTAACCCATAAATTTATACACTACACCTATACCAGTTTTGATAATCATATTGAAAAGGTAAACAAATATGCTTGGTGGCGTGCTTTAGATTACAAAGATAAAGTTGGCAAATTAACAGCTTATCATTTTATCATAAAACCTTTTTGGGGATTCTTTAAACACTACATTATGCAAAGCGGTTTTAGAGATGGAATTCCCGGGTTAACCATCGCCTTTCTTAGATCCTATTCTATTTTTACGCGCTACTTGAAAATTTGGTTATTAAGAAAAGGTATTAAATAAATTAAACAACGCGAATAACAGCACTATAATTATAATAAATGCTATAGCAGGCATTAAAAGATTTACTATAGATTTTAACGTACTAAAGTTTTGAATGATTTTTATTCCTTTGATAAAAATAACGAGCGACCAAAAGTTTAAAACAAAGTAAACTACTAAAAAAGCTGAATAAAGCCACTCATACCAAGTTTCATCTGTTTCAATTTCTGAGGAAAAGATATCATTTCCAAAAATAAAAAGGCTTAGTAATAGTAGAAAAAGGCCTACGATTGCAGGAATAAAAGACCAAGATAATACAAATCGAAAATCGTTATCTTCGGCTTTACCTCCAATCCATTTTCCGGTAACACTTAATAAAGCAGAGAAAATATAAAATGAAATAACTCCTACAACTGTACCAATTAAAGATCTGATAAATAAAATATTATATAAAGAAGATTCATCTCCCACATTTTTATCTACAGCTTTATAAAAAGAATAAGCAATTGCACCTAAAAGCATTAATAAACCAGCGTTATATTTTGATTTATGCATCAACATATAACGAAGCGTTTTACTTGGCTGGAACCAAATATTCTTTAAAATCTGATTATTCTTGACTTCTAACTCTTCCAAAACTTAAGGCTTTTTTTTAGACGTTTTTTTCGGTAAAATTTTTCTTGAAATTCTGAAGTGTATTGCCACATTTTCTGGTAAATCTCTTCTTGAGGCTTATTTATTAAACGTGCATATTCTTTACTCATTATGGCAACAATTTTTTTACTAGAAGTTAGTCTAGCAAAATTTTTAATTCGCTCATCTAAACTTAAATTTTTAAAATTCATTCGATTTAAATCTACCAAATAAAACTTATAATCTCCATTATTCAATTTTATAAGTGTATTTCCAGGTGAATGATCTAAAAATAAGACCTTATTCTCGTGAAGTTTAAAAGTAAAGCGTGTAAAAGCACGCAAAATTTCTTCGTGGTTAGGGTAATTAAAGTCCTTTGTAAGTTCCCGGTAGGTTATATCTGCTTGTAAATGTTCGCTTACATAAAAACTGTCTTTAAAAAATAAAAAACTTGAATTTTCAAAATAAGCAATAGGCTGTGGTGTTCCAATATTTAAGGATTGTAACTTTTCAGCATATTCAAAAGAGCGTTGCGCTTTGCTTTTTCTGAAAAAGCGATAAGCAATTTGATTTATTAGATTGGGTATTTTAAACGATTTTACGTTTATTACAATATCACCTACATCGTAAGTTTTTATGGTATTTCTACTTCCGCCGTAAATATTTTCACCCTTAACTTCAAAGTCTTTAATAATATTAATGATCTCTGACTTATGGGCGCTGGAAGTTTCTGAAAAAACTATCTTCATTCGACAAAATTACAATTAAAATAAGAATATTAGTATTTTTCTAAATATTTAGTAACCTTGCAAACTTCTTAAACTAACAACTAGTTTTCAAAATTTTTAAAATGGCCAAAGTGTATAATTTTGCTTTTATTTTTTTAGATGAAATTCATCATATCAATCATTTTATTACAGTTGCAATAGAATTATCTAAACATCACAATGTTAGCATTATCACCTATCCTGGCAAGCATGAGTATTTAAAAAATAAGTTAACAGAATTAGACGGAAACCGAGTAAAAGTTGAAAAATTAAAAACGCTTGCTTTTAGAGCTTTTACCGATAAATTAAAAAAGAGGCCGCTTCCTAGAAAAGGTTTTTGGATGAAAAAAAACAAAAATTATATCTTAAATAATTTTGATGCTATAATTTTTACAGATTACATTCATCACAAACTACTTAAATACAGAGGCAACAAAGAGAAACCAAAATTTATTAAATTTCCTCATGGTGCTCCGGGAAGAGGCTATAGCTATAATAAGGAACAACTAGATTTTGATTTTCAATTGTTATTTGGCTCTTTTCATTATGACCAATATAAAAACTTAAATTTATTAGGAGAAAACCCTGAAATTATTGGCTACCCGAAAATAGATGCGGTTAAGAATATTGGAAACAAAAAATTATTCAATAATAACAATCCGGTTGTACTTTACAATCCGCATTTTACAAGTTCACTCACCTCCTGGCATGAAAAAGGACTTAAAATCTTAAAGTTTTTTTATAAAAATGCAGATAACTATAATTTGATTTTCGCTCCTCATCTTCATCTTTTTCAAGAAGAAAAAGGAAAAGCAAATCCAGAAGATATTCCTGAAAAATATTTAAATGCAGAAAATATTTTTATTGATTTAGGTAGTCAAGAAAGTGTTGATATGACCTATACCAAACTAGCAGACATTTATTTAGGTGATGTTTCTAGTCAAGTTTTTGAGTTTATCATAAATCCAAGACCCTGTATATTTATGAATCATAAAAAAATTGATTATAAAGCTGATATAAATTACAGGTTTTGGCAATTTGGGCAAGTTGTTTCAAAAGTGAAGAAATTAAAAAAAGCACTTAAAAAAGCACCAATTAAATTTGAGAAAAAATATAAGGAAATTCAAGAAAAAACAATGCTCGAAAACTTTTATACAGAAAACAATTCAACTCCATCTGAAAGGGCTGCAAAAAAAATTACAAATTTCTTAGATAAAGAATTACCGCAATAAATTTACTTCTTATCAGAAAGGTATTTATCTAGTCCGTTTTTACACCAAACTAGCTTTTTGTCAATTGCTTCTTGTTGAATGCTTTCGTTTATATTTAATCTTGACTTTTCTTTTACCAAATGCCAAATATGGTAAATAATTCCGCCATAACGTATGCGTTTCCCTTTCACTCCATTATTTAATAATCTAACAGCCATTTCAGAATCTTCTCTCCCCCATCCGGTCATATCTTCATTATAACCATTTATAGCAACAATATCTTTTTTCCAATAAGAAAGATTACAGCCTCTCAACTTCTTAGAAAGTGTGCTTGAAGGTTTATATAGTTTCTGAAAAAATGGAATATGTAAATTTCTAGTTTTGTTTTTAATTAACGTATTTCCGTATTCAAACAAAACCTTTTTATTATTAAAAATCTCTTCTAAAGATTCCTGTTTTATATTGACTCTACTCCCAAACAAATAGGTATTCTTAGATGCATTTTTTATATGATCTTCAACAAATTTGGGATGCATAATGCAGTCTCCATCCAGCTGAATAATATAATCTCCAATAGCTTGAGCTAAGGCTTTATTGAGAATCACGGTTCTTCTAAAACCATCATCTTCATGCCAAAGATGTTTAATAGGTAGGTCTTCATTTTCTTTAAAACCCTCAACTACTTTTCTGGTAGGTGACCCAGAACCGTCATCAGCTATAATAATTTCATCAGGCATGCGAGTTTGCTTTTCTAAACTCTTCAGCACTAACTCTAAAGCTTCTGGCCAGTTATAGGTTGTGATAATTAGACTAACTTTCAATGCAAAGGATTTATTTAAAATTATGCCCATACAAATATATTTAATTATTTTTGTCTGCCTAACTATACTTCCATCTCTGTTACTTTAAAATATTAAGTCGTCGATGAAATTAATATTGATATTTAAATGAAAAAGAAAATCGGTAAAATATTTCCCATCATAGATAGTGATCAACGAAAAAAAATGGTAGAAGATAAAATACTTAATTCTACTCAAAAAAATGATGGAGTTGTAAATATTCACCGCTATAATCTTAACAATGTTGGAGACCTTTTTTGTGGTCCGCACCATTATTTTAAAGAGCTAGAAAATTCACACCTAGATATTTTAGGGTTTCGAAAAATTTCAAAAAAAAAGAGAATAGAATGGAGTGAAAAAATCAGTACAAACTCAGTGATTATTGGCGGTGGTGGATTATTAAATATTCGCCATTTCGAAAGACAAATGCGACTTTTTGAACAACTCAAAGCAAAAGGAAAAAAAACAGTACTATGGGGAGTAGGCCATAATGATCCTAAATTAAAACAAATAGGCAACCCAAAAAAATACAATGTAGATATAGATAACTTTGGTTTAGTTGGTACTAGAGATTATAGCATGCCTAACGAATATGTACCATGTGTTAGTTGTTTACACCCAATTTTTGACAAAGAATACAAAGAGACTCGAGAAACAGGTATAATTATTACAAATTCTAGTTTAAAAGACAATTCTATTCTTGAAAAATTTAAAAATTACCCTTCAACATCTAATACAACTACTTTATCAGAAATGATAAGTTTTATTGGCAGCTCTGCTACTGTTGTAACCGATAGCTATCATGCCATGTACTGGGCAATTTTGTTAGGAAAAAAGACAATTGCAATTCCCGCTACTTCTAAATTTTACGATTTTAAATACAAAACGGTAATTTCTAGCTATGAAAATTTTGAAGAAGATTTGCATAAAGCACAATCTTATAGCGGAGTTTTAGAAGAATGCAGAGAAATAAATTTAAAATTTGCAGAAAAAGTTTTTGACTATCTAAACATATAATATGAAAGACGAAATAAACAATTGCCTTACCACTTTAAAAAAAGGCGGACTCATCCTCTACCCGACCGATACCGTTTGGGGAATTGGCTGCGACGCAACTAATGCGGACGCTATTGATAAAATTTTTGCCCTAAAAAAACGTGCTGAAAGCAAATCGATGATTTGTTTGGTTTCGGATTTTAAAATGCTGAATCAATATGTTGAGGAAATTCCTGAAGTGGCTTACGATATTTTAAAATACGCTGCAAAACCAACTACAATTATTTATGACGATCCCATTCGTGTAGCAGAAAACTTAATTGCTGAAGATAATACCCTAGCAATACGTGTAACCAAAGATAAATTTTGTAATCAGTTGTTGCGTAAATTCAAACGGCCTATTGTTTCTACTTCGGCAAACATTAGCGGAAAACCAACACCTAAATCTTTTCAGCAAATAAGTCCCGAAATTTTAAAAGGAGTAGACTATGTTGTAAATTTGCAGCCGTCTAAAAAAAGCGCAAAACCATCTACCATTATTAAATTAGGCTTAGACGGAAAAGTGCAAATTATCAGAAAATAAAATGCCCGAAGCAAAAAATTATAAAGAAGCCTTATCGCATAAAATTTTTGAATACATAAGCAAAGCTGCAGATAACTTACAAATTGAAACCTATGCTATTGGTGGGTTTGTAAGAGATTTTTTTCTACAACGCGGAACCGCTAAAGATATAGATATTGTAGCTGTAGGAAGCGGAATTGAACTTGCCAAAGAAGTTTCTAGACTTTTACCTCATCAACCAAAAGTACAAGTTTTTAAAACCTACGGAACTGCCATGTTGCGTGCTTTTGATGCTGAAATTGAATTTGTTGGTGCCCGTAAAGAATCCTATTCTGAAGAAAGTAGAAATCCCAATGTAGAAAGAGGTACATTAAAAGATGACCAAAATAGACGTGATTTTACGATAAATGCATTGGCACTTCAATTGAATAAAAACAACTTCGGAAAATTACTGGATCCCTTTAATGGTTTAGAAGATTTAAAACAACAGATCATAAAAACACCGCTAGATCCAGATATCACTTATTCTGATGACCCATTGCGGATGATGCGTGCTATAAGATTTGCAACGCAATTAGGCTTTAAAATAGAAAACGAATCGTTAGCAGCTATCACAAAAAATCATAAGCGAATTAAAATTATTTCGCGTGAACGTATTGTAGAAGAAATTCATAAAATTTTATTAGCTGAAAAACCTTCAATTGGTTTTGGGTTACTCAGAAAAACAAAATTGTTACCGCTTATCTTACCCGAATTATCTGATTTACAAGGTATCGATGAAAAAGAAGGTCAACGTCATAAAGATAATTTTTGGCATACCTTAGAGGTTGTTGATAATATTTCAGAAAACACTGATGATCTTTGGCTTCGTTGGGCTGCTCTACTTCACGATATTGGTAAAGCACCAACAAAAAAATTCGATAAAAAAATTGGTTGGACTTTTCATACGCACGAATTTGTAGGAGCAAAAATGGTGTTCAATTTATTTAAGCGATTAAAAATGCCATTGAATGAAAAAATGAAATTTGTTCAGAAAATGGTTTTCATGAGTTCACGTCCTATTGTAATTGCTGAAGATCACGTTACCGATTCTGCAGTTAGACGCTTAATTTTTGATGCAGGCGATTATATTGAAGATTTAATGACACTTTGTGAAGCCGACATTACTACTAAAAATCCTAAACGCTATAAAAAATACCACAATAATTTTAAAATAGTTCGTCAAAAACTTAAAGAAGTTGAAGAACGCGATCATATTCGTAATTTTCAACCACCAGTTTCTGGAGAAGAAATTATGGAAACCTTCAATATAAAACCTTCCAAAGAAATTGGTATCATAAAAAATGCTATTAAAGAAGCTATTTTAGAAGGAGAAATCCCGAATGAATACCAAGCTGCTCAACAATTTATGCTCAAAAAAGGAAAACAATTAGGGCTTAAAACAGACAATTAATAAGCTTAGAAAATGTTTAGAAAAACAGTAAAATTATCGCTCATCTTAGTTTATCTAGTCATTATTGCTGGTGCAGTAGTTAGAATGACCGGCAGTGGAATGGGTTGCCCGGACTGGCCAAAATGCTTTGGACATTTTATTCCGCCAACAGAAAGAGCGCAATTGGAGTGGCATCCAAATCAAAACTTCCATAAAGGGCAAGTTATTATTGTAAATGAAACGCTTCAAGTAGCCATAGAAGAATTTACTTCTGGTAAAAAGTTTAACAAAACTCACTGGCAATTATACGCTAAACACGATTATGCGGTATTTAATGCTACGCATACTTGGGTAGAGTACATTAATCGATTATTTGGTGCTTTAGCCGGATTGGCTGTTTTAATTATGGCTATCTTTTCTTTTTGGAAATGGAAAAAAAATAAGAAAATCACTTTACTTTCTTGGTTAAGTGTTTTTTTGATGGGCTTTCAAGCTTGGCTTGGTGCAACCGTGGTTTATTCTGTTTTAGCTCCTGTTAGAATTACGTTGCATATGGTTGTTGCCTTGCTAATTGTTGCTTTATTATTATATATTTTACACTTAGCTTCTCAAAAATCAAGTACAAAAAAATACCAGTCATTTTTTTCTAAGCTACTTTTTTTTAGTGTAATTGTCACCTTAATTCAAGTGATTCTAGGAACTGAAGTTCGACAATTTATAGACGAACAAATTAAAAGCATAGGCTACCAAAAAGAATTATGGCTTCAAAATCCTGAAATTCAGTTTTACATTCATCGTAGTTTTTCTATTTTAGTTTTTGCACTAAATGCTTTTTTATGGCAAAAAAATCGTCAATTGCATTTAGGTTACCGTCTTTTAAATTGGGTGATGCTATTTATAATTCTTGAAATACTTACAGGAATATTAATGAATTATGTAGATTTTCCTTTCGCATCGCAAGCCATGCACTTAGTTCTAGCTTCGTTATTATTCGGAATTCAGTTTTATTTAGTTTTACAAAGTAGAAAAGCCAAAATTCAGTTGAAAAAATCCTAACTTTGCAGCCCTAAAATTTCAATGATATGATGATTTATAAATTTCGAATAGTACTCGATACATTAGAAGATGTTTTTAGAGATATTGAAATAGAAGAAGAAGCAACCTTAGAAGATTTTCATAACGCTATAACGCAAGCTTTTGGTTTTGATGGTACCGAAATGGCTTCTTTTTATATTAGTGATAATGAATGGAATCAAGGAGAAGAAATTGTGCTTTTTGATATGAGCGAAGGTCAAAATTCTGTTAGAATGATGAATGAAACTACGCTTGATACGGTAGTTTCTCAAGACCAAACAAAGCTTATTTATGTGTACGATTTCTTTAGCATGTGGACATTTTATGTTGAATTAGCCGATATGGTTGAACCTGAAGATGGTCGCGATTATCCTAATTTAATGTATTCTCACGGGCAGTTACCGGATAGCCCACCAGATAAAAATTTTGAAGCTGAACAAGATGATGAACTCAGCAATGATTATGGAGAAGAAGATGTTGACTTTGAAAATCTAGATGATATTGATTTTGACCAACACTGGAATTAATATTTTTTTTGCATTAGGGATAGTAATGAAAATCCCGCAGTGGCTTTTTTGCCACGAGGAATTGTAATGAATAGCCCGACCCGCAGGGAAATGCCCAACTTAACTTAAGACTTAGATTATGATAAATTTATATGCTGCCCAAATTGAATCGCTTTCTATACATCGTGTAGGAAACAAAACTAAAAATGAAGGTATCTTTCTTTCTGAAAATCCCTACCAGTTAAATGATGAAATGCACGCTTTATTGAAGGAGTATTTCTTAAAATCGTTTAGAGAAAAGGAAGAAAATTATTATCAATTTGTGCACGAAGCAGATTTAGAGTTTCACGAGCTTTATAATTTATCTAGCGCTATTTTTGAAAATCCGGCTGAAATTCATCAGCATTCAAAAAAAATCGCGCAACATTTATTTGATCAAGCAAAACACCCGCACATAAAAAGTGGAGAAGTTTATGTGGTCTATTTTGAAAATTTAATGCTGAATAACGAACGTGTTGACGGTATCGGGATTTTTAAATCTGAATTAAAACATGATTTTTTACAGTTTGATGAAAAGGGAGAAGATTTAGAAGCTATTTTACAACAAGGTGTAAATTTGAACAAACTTGATAAGGGCGCGTTGATTTTTAATAGCAATAAAGAGGAAGGCTATAGAGTTTTATCGGTAGACTCTAATAAATACGATACAAAATATTGGCTAGAGCAATTTTTAGGGGTAGATATTTTTGCTGATGAAAATTTCAATACAAAGAGTTACTTAAAATTTTGTCAGAACTTTGCAAAAGATGTGGTTTTACCAGCAGAAGATAAACAACAAGAAGTAATGTTTATGAACCGTGCGGTAAACCATTTTGCTAAAAACGACAATTTTGAAGAAAGTAATTTTTTAAATGAAGTGGTAGAAAATCCGGAGCTGATTCCTGAGTTTCAAAACTATAAAACCGAAAAAGCACCAAAATATAAAATTGAAGATTTAACGCAATTTCCGGTTTCTAATACAGCAGTTAGCGCAGCCCGAAAAAAGATAAAAAGTATCATTAATTTAGATACAAACGTGCAAATAAAAATGGATTTTATTAATCCAGATAGTGCTGAAAAGTTCATTGAAAAAGGCTGGGATGAAGAACGCCAAATGTATTATTATTTGGTATATTTTAATAAAGAAGAAAAAAATTAAATTAATTCAGGATTCTTTATTTTGAATTATTAATTATGGAAAAAAGTGTAAGATTTTTATTCGGTTTGGGATTGTCGCTATTAATTATAGTAATGGGGTTTCACATAGTTAAAATTTCTGAAACACTATTTGAAAAAATAATCGGCTTTGCCAATATTTTTCTTTTTAGCAGTATAATAATTTGGGCGATCTTTAGAATTCTTAAAAACGCACTAAAGAATGTTAAGTGATTTTTCAAATTAAAACTCCATTCTTTCTTTTGTATTAGTGTCAACATAATTACGTTTCACAAAATCGAGAGCGGTTTTTAAAATATTCCCCATTGTTTTGGCACGTTTAAAACGAATATCTTTAGAAAAAGCAACCAAATCTCTTTTTAAGGTTCTTACATTTTCATTGGTAGAAACGTGATCATTTATCATACATCTTATTAATTCTCGGTAGCGTTTTTGCGAAGATATTAATCGTTTTGCCACTTGCGAACGTTCTTCCCTCCTATACTGATCTATAGAAGAATGCTCTAGTTTTTTAGTGACCAATTGTACCATTTCAAAATTCTCTTTAAAAAATTGAGGTCGGTAAACTTTTAAATTCCCTTCAAAACATTGCTGATCAAAATCTATAGCTCTAATTTGGTAAGCCACGTGATCAAAATCGTGTGTTGGTATAATTACGTAATTATAAGAACGCATATCTCCTAAAAGTCGTAAAGTACAACGCTCATTGAATTTAACAAACTGTTTTGCGATCTGAATTTTTGCGCGTTCATCACATTCCGGTAAATGCTCTTTTATAAAAACATCACCGGGTATTCCCGCAATATGTTCTTCAATTAACGTGTCTTTATAAATTAAAAAGTTGATTCGGTGCGGCGATAAAATATGTTCAAATTCTAGTCCGTAAATTCGAGAAGCATCAGCTTTTTTCACATAAAAATAAGTAAAACTATCATTTAAAATATTTCTAATTTTCACCCGAAAAGGTTTAGAATTTCCAAACGTGCAGTAATCTATAGCATCAACATTTAGGTACTGAAAAGAATCATCGCTACCATCAGAGTGCAAAATTGTATAAACTCTTTTTAAGCTATTGTCTATTTCAGTACGTTCGTGATCTGGATAATAGCAGCGCACCCAAAGCGTATCTTCATCGTGCCGATCATAAACCACAATAGAACCGGAAAAACGTAGCAAATCATCATAGAAAACAGGAATTTTTGTATTTCTATTATATTTTGCCAAATACTTGGTCAGCCTTTCATTAATAGGAAAGGTTGGTTTTTTTTGCGACATTAATTTTTCTTCCATGCATCTGCTTTTTTCAAAAATAATATTCTCTAAGCATTTTTCTTGTAACAAAACGTTAACTTGATCGTCGTACTGATAAAACCAAGCTTATTTTGAAAACAATTCTTACGCTCAACAAGATTACAAAAAAATTTGGTCCTATTACAGCGGTAAACAATTTATCATTTACCATTGAGAAAGGACACGTATACGGAATTTTGGGTCCTAATGGAAGTGGAAAATCTACTACTCTAGGAATGGTTTTAAATGTCGTGAATAAAACCAGTGGCGATTTTCACTGGTTTGACGGTTCTGAATCTACACATGAAGCTTTAAAAAAAGTAGGCGCCATTATTGAACGCCCAAATTTTTATCCATATATGACTGCCAAGCAAAACCTTAACTTGGTTTGCAAAATAAAAAATGTCACCAATGTAAAAATTGAAGAAAAATTGGACTTAGTAGGTTTGCTAGACAGGAAAGATAGTAAGTTCAGAACTTTTTCTTTGGGGATGAAACAACGCCTAGCCATTGCTTCTGCTTTATTGAACGATCCTGAGATCTTAATTTTAGACGAACCTACTAATGGTTTAGATCCGCAGGGAATTCATCAAATACGTGAAATCATTCGAAAAATCGCATCGATGGGAACAACTATTTTGTTGGCTTCGCATTTACTAGATGAAGTAGAAAAAGTATGTTCTCATGTAATTATTATCAGAAAAGGCGAAAAACTTTACGATGGTAAAGTTGATGAAATGAACTCGAATCACGGTTATTTTGAATTGAAAGCAGAAAACACAGAACAACTCCACTCCTATTTAACCAATAACCAGCAATTTGATAAAATTAAGATAGACGATGAAAGTGGTTTACTAATCGCCTTTCCTTCGCAAGAATTAGCGGCACATGAGTTTAATAAAAAACTTATTGCAGAAGGAATTGTGCTTTCGCATTTAGTAAAAAGACGTGAAAGTTTAGAACAACAATTTTTAGAATTAACCAATCAAAAAAGCGAATAAATTATGCTAAGATTACTCAATATAGAATTTCATAAACTAAAGTATAGTCGATCTACGTTAATTTTTAGTGCTATTTATCTAGTTTTATTCTGTTTTTTAGCGCTTTTTGCTTCTATACATTTTGAATTTGGAAATGTGGATTTTCAGTTAGCCGATCAGGGAATTTTCAACTTCCCATACATCTGGCATTTTAACGCCTATTTTGCCTCTTTCCTTAAAATATTTTTAGCTATTGTAATTGTTTCTATGATTTCTAATGAATATAGCAACAGAACAATTAAGCAAAACTTAATAGATGGCATGAGCAAAAAGGAATTTTTGCTCTCAAAAATTTATACTGTCGTAGCATTTGCTTTAACTTCTACAGTAGTTTTATTTGTTGTTTCCTTAGTTTTAGGACTAATTTTTTCTGACTATAATGAGTTTTCTATCATCTTTTCTGAGCTTGAATATTTAATCGCCTATTTTGTTAAACTCTTAGGTTTTTTCGCATTTTGTATGTTTTTAGGTGTTCTAATAAAACGTTCCGCATTTGCTTTAGGACTATTATTCATCTGGTGGATTGCAGAAAGTATAATTATTAATGTACTCCGATTTGTTATTTTTAAAGACGGCGAATTAACCGCAAAATTCAGTCAGTTTTTACCGCTAGAATCGATGGCAAATTTGGTAAAACAACCATTTAGCAGGTTAAGTTTGGTAAAATCTGCCCAAAATCAAATGGGAACCGACATTTTAAGTAATGACTACATTATTCATTGGTACCAACTTTTAATTGTATTAATCTGGGTAACAGTTTTCTTTTACGCTTCATATACATTACTTAAAAAGCGAGATTTGTAAAGTATAATCGTTATTTTTGAGAAAATAACTCTTTATGAATTGGAAGTTTTTATTACTACTTCTTTTTACTCCACTTTTGAGTAATGCGCAAGGCGAAGCAAACAATTGGTATTTTGGTAGTGGAGCGGGGGTTACTTTTAACACTTCACCTCCTTCCGCGCTAACTGATGGCCAATTAAATACTTCAGAAGGATGCTCAGTTATGTCAGATGCCAGTGGGAATCTATTATTCTATACCGATGGAAGAACGATTTGGAATAAAAACCATCAAATAATGAGCAATGCTGATTATTTTGCTGGCAATGGGCTTTTAGGAGATCCCTCTAGTACCTCTAGCGGATTAATTGTACCACACCCCAGTAATCCTGACTTATTTTATGTTTTTACTGTAGATGAACCTCATCACGATAATGCTTCAAGCTATCCAAATCAAGGTCCCGGTACAGCTAATGGGGAATATTCTGATGTTCCGGGTAGCAGTGTCCCTCAAGATGATGATGGTTATAATAATGGATTAAACTATTCAATTGTAGATATGTCTTTGGAAGGAGGATTGGGAAATGTAATTCCTTCAGAAAAAAATATGCCTTTAATTACGTATTCTTCTTTTGATAGTGAAGAAATAAAGTTTAAGTGTTCAGAAAAAATAACGGCTGTAAAAAGTAATGATTGTAGTTCTATTTGGATTATCACCCACTTTACTGACTCTTTTTATGCTTTTAAAATTGATGACAATGGTCTTAATACAAACCCTGTTATCTCGCAGACTGGACCTAACATTAGTGTTGATTCTTACAGAAGATCTGCAATAGGATATATGAAAGCTTCTACTAATGGAGAGAAAATTTTAATAGCACACAATACCAAATCTTACAATCCTGATACTGGTGAAAATGCTGAAAATGGAGGAGTTTATTTAGCAGATTTTAATGATATCACGGGAATCATTTCAAACCATATCACTTTAATCAATAATGTTTCTGCTTATGGAGTTGAGTTCTCTTTACAAACCAAGAAAGCTTATGCTACATTAAAAGAAAATTCTTACACTAAAATATATCAGTGGGATTTAGAAAGTAACAATATAGCAAATTCACTGAGCCCAGTAAATTTATTAAACACAAATGAAGTAGAAGAAGCTACAGCATTACAATTAGCTCCGAATGGAAAAATTTATCACGCTGATATTGGTAGGGCAATGTTAAATGTGATAAATAATCCAGAAGCTAATGCCGCTAATGTAAATTATGGAACTACTGTTACTAATGGAGCAATAAACCTGCAGGGAAGAAACGCAAATTTTGGACTCCCACCTTTTATACAATCTACATTTACTTCTAAAATCAACATTATAAATAATTCAGAAGAAATAGTTACCAAATTAAGTTTATGCGAAGATGAAGCAATTACGCTTGAGTACGATCAAATTAGTGGAGCAAGTTACTCTTGGAAAAACAATGGTACTAATATAAATAATACAACAAACTCATTACAGGTAATCGCTCCTAACACAGCAAATTTACCTGTTACGGAAAATTATACGTTAACCGTTGATTTAAATGATGGATCTTGCCCATTAATAGGAACAGCCGAAATTACGTTTTATTCGTATCCAAAAGCAGAAGATTTTACACTCAGTCAATGTGCTATTGAAGGGGTTGAAGAATCATCTTTCTTTAACTTAAAAGATGCTAATGAAGCTATCACTAACACTGGAGAAAATATAGAAATAAGTTACTACCGCTCACAGGAAGAAGCAATGCAGGCTGTTAACTCGATTGATAATCCAGAAACTTTTGAAAGTAATGCAAATCCTCAAGTTTTAACCGTAAGAGTGACAAATACACAATCTGACTGTACCTCTTTTGTTTCATTAACATTGATTACCAGAGAAAGTGATTTAAGCACACAAAATTTAGCTATTTGTGCAACTGATAATAATGAATTTACAATCTTTGATTTAAATCAAATAACAGCTATTTTTAAAGAAAATAATCCAAACTTTGAAGTAGCTTATTATTTAAATGAAATAGATAGTTTTCTAGAACAAAATGAAATCGAAAATATAAGTAATTTTGAAAACACTTCTCCAATTGAACAAACTATTTATGCTCGTGTAGAAAATGATAATTCTTGTGTTGGAATTGCTCCTGTAAATTTAGAAGTTCTTCCTTTGGTAAATATTGGTGAAGATAAAACAATTACCTATTGCTTAGAAAATTTACCTAATTCAATAAAAATTAACTCAGGGATACCTGATGCTGAAAAAAATAATTACACTTATTTTTGGGAACCTTCAGAAAAAACTACTGAAACAATAGAAACCAACGAAATTATTACGCATAAAGTCACGGCTACTAATAAAAATACCGGTTGCTCTGCAACCAGAACTATAGAAATAATTCCATCTAACAAAGCTGATTTTAAAGTAATTATTGATGACTTTAAAAGTAACAATTCCATTCGAATAAGTTTATCAGAAGAAAGCAAAGGAGATTATGAATTTTCTTTAGACAACCAGTTTTCCGGTTATCAAGACAGTAATTTTTTTCAGAATATCACTCCTGGCACACATACAGTATACGTTAGAGATAAAAATGGATGCGGTATTAGTGCTAAAAATATTGTGATTTTGGGAGTTAGAAAGTTTTTTACTCCAAACAATGACGGCTATAATGACTATTGGAATATCATAGGAAAAGACTTTAAAAATATTTCAGAAATCAAGGTGACTATCTTTGATAGATTTGGTAAATTACTGAATACTTTTAATGGTAATCACCGTGGCTGGGATGGAACTTATAATGGAAAACCACTACCCTCGAATGATTACTGGTACACCGTAAAATTAAAAAACGGTAAAACTGTAAAAGGAAATTTTACATTAAAGCGATAACTGATAATTTTTTCTTAAATTTATGAAAATTATCCTTTTTTAAATGAAAAAAATTTTACTCCTAATTTCCTTTTTTTGTTTTTTTCATAATTTTGGACAAGATCTCTCGCTTTACGATCAATTTAATGGTCGCTATGATTATACAGCTATAGGTAACACTTTAAACCCATCTGAAAATGGCGCTTTTGCAAATTGCGTTATCAACACACAATCAGATGCAAACTTAACTTTATCAGCCAGTCAAACCGTTGAAGCCGCTTATTTGTATTGGGCAGGAACAGGAACAGGAGATTTTCAAGTAAATCTTAACAACCAACCCCTTTCAGCTGATAGAACTTTTAATTTTACTTTAGATTCTACCAGAGATTTTTTTGCTGCCTTTAAAGACATTACAAATATAGTTACAACAACAGGAAACGGTAATTACACGTTATCAGATTTAGATTTAACAAATGTAATCAACACTAGTAATTATTGTCAAACAGGAACTACATTTGGCGGTTGGGCAATTATTATTATATACGAAGATACGAGTTTACCTCTTAATCAAGTTAATGTTTATGATGGTCTTCAAAGCGTTTCAATCCTTAACACTTCAATAACTATCAATCTAAATAATTTAAATGTAATTGATAATCAAGGAGCTAAAATTGGTTTTCTTGCCTGGGAAGGAGATCAAGGTATATCTAATAATGAATCCTTGAGAATTAATGGAAATATTCTAAGTAATCCACCATTAAATCCAGCCGATAATGCATTTAATGGCACCAATAGCTTTACCAATAGTAATGATCTATATAATATGGATTTAGATGTTTATGATATAGAGAATAATATAAACATAGGTGATACATCTGCTCAAATATTATTAACATCTGGTGACGGAATAAGTAGTAGTGATTTGGTTATGGTCAATAATGTTGTTACAGTACTTAACACAGAACTCCCAGAACCTTCTCCTGAGATTGATGATGTTTTAGTAGAATGTCAATCTAGAGAAATTGAGGTGGATTATACCATATATAATACCAATGCTACTGACTTTTTACCTGCTAATACGTTAATCAGTTTTTTTGCAAACAATCAATTATTAGGGCAAACCAATACTCAAAACGATATTCCGATTGATGGCTCTGAAAGTGGACAAATTACTTTACAAATCCCAGCTAACATTCCTGATAACTTTAATTTGAATATGTCAGTGAATATTGATGGAAATGGTGATCCAATTATTACAGAAATTGATCCTTCTAATAATTTTGATGATCTACAAGTACAATTATTAGATATTTATATTGAAAATCCGCCCGAAGATTTAGAGCAATGTGATGATCTAACTAATGATGGAGTCGCTTTCTTTGATCTGACCATTAATCAACATCTAGCCATCGGTAATCAAACCAATGTAGAGGTAAGTTTTCATCATAGTCAAACCGATGCAGAAAATAATATTGATCCAATTGATGATCCCAGCAATTACGAAAATCAAAATGTTCCAGAAGGAATCTATCTACGATTAACTTCTACTATTGATTCCGATTGTTATATTATTGAGTCCTTTATCTTGGATATCTTCTTCACTCCTGTGGCTGAACAACCTGAGGATTTAGAAGTTTGTAATGAAAATCCAGAGGGTAAAAACGCTACATTCAATTTAACTGAAAATAACCCCATCATAATTGATAATCAACCTAATTCTTCTGTGCGATTTTACACTTCAGAAATTGATGCAGAAAACAATAAAAACAGCATTGTAAATCCAACAGATTTTCAAAACACCACAAGTCCTCAGAGAATTTATGTGCGTTTATTTAATGCAAATCATCCAGAGTGTTTTACCACAACCAGTTTTTTAATTGATGTAAAAGATGTAAATGTAAGTAGCATTGACGGTTTTTTAAATTGTGATGAAGGATTTGATCAAGCTTTTTCCGATTTAACCGAAATTGAACAACAACTAAATTTATCAGCTTCAGAAGAAATTATAGGCTTTTACACTTCCTTAGAATACGCCTTTACCAATACAAATGCTATTACAAATTCCAGTAACTATAAAAATCAACAAAACCCTCAAAAAATTTACATTCGAGTAGATGATCTTAGTTCGGACGATTGTTACCGCGTAATTAGTTTTAATCTTTCTATAGAAAATTGCCCTCCATTTATTCCGGAAGCTTTTTCTCCCAATAATGACGGAGTAAATGACACTTTTGAAATTAGTGGATTATACGACATCTTCGAAAATTTTAACCTTAAAATTTATTCTAGATACGGAAACCTTATTTACGAAGCCAACAACACAATCCCCGCTTGGGACGGAACCAGTAATCGAGGTGTTTGGAATCAAGGAAAAGAGCTTCCCACGGGTACCTATTATTATATTTTAAATCTAAACGATCCGAATTTTAAAGTCTATAAAAGTTGGGTCTATTTGCATAGATAAATCTGAAAAATTCAATTAGTAAACTAACTTAGAGTATTACTACTTTTTGCGATACCAATAAAATTTATTTTTCTATTATCTGTAAAAGCCTTATATCTTTTCTTTAAACTTAAATGTTGTGAAAATTTTCTTAACTTTAAAAAGATAATTTTTCAATATGATTGAATGAAAAGATTTATACTTACATTTTTTTTATTACTCCTTTCTTTAAATTACCTATATAGCCAAGATGATCAAGAACTTTCTCTTTATAATCAGTTTAATGGAAATTATGATTATACTGCTATTGGAAACACAATGAATACCGCTGAAAATGAAACTAGTTCAGTTTGTGAAATACAAACCCAAAATTCAGCAAATTTAAACTTATCAGCTAACCAAAATATTACTGCTGCATATCTTTATTGGGCAGGGTCAGGAGAAGGAGATTTAAGTGTAAATTTAAATGATCAAGAAATTGAAGCTGAAAGAACATTTTTATATTATTTATCCATTACAAAAAGTTATTTTGCCGCTTTTGCTGATGTGACTGATCTTGTTACAGCAAACGGAAATGGAGAATATACACTTTCAGAATTTGATTTAACAGAAGTTATCACTACTGGTTATTGTGCAGGAGGAATTAATTTTGGCGGTTGGACAATAATTGTAGTTTATGAAGACAACTCTCTACCTTTAAATCAAGTAAATATTTATGACGGCTTTGAGTTGGTTCATTCAGGCAATACATCAGTAACTATTGATTTAGAAAACTTAAACGTAATTGATAACGAAGGAGCTAAAATTGGTTTTCTTGCTTGGGAAGGCGATAGTTCTTTAAATGTAGATGAAACACTTACCATCAACGGAAATGTCCTTAGTAACTCTATAAACCCTCCTAATAATGCTTTTAACGGAACTAACACCTTCACTAATAGTACTGATTTCTATAATATGGATTTAGATGTATATGACATTGAAGATTATATTTCACCTGGTGATAATTCCGCACAAATAATTTTAAATTCTGGTGATGGAGAACAAACAAGTGATATTGTTGCTATAAATAATATAGTGACAGTCTTAAATAGTCAATTACCAAATCCAAGCCCAGAAATTGATGATGTTTTAGTTGAATGTAATTCTAGAGAAATTGAGGTAGATTATACTATTTATAACACCAATGCGACTGACTTTTTACCTGCTAATACCTTAATCAGTTTTTTTGCAAATAATCAACTGATAGGCCAAACCAACACTCAAAACGACATTCCGATTGATGGTTCTGAAAACGGACAAATCACCCTACAAATTCCTGCTAATATTCCCGATAACTTTAACTTGAATATGTCGGTGAATATTGATGGAAATGGTGATCCGATTATTACGGAAATTAATCCTTCTAATAATTTTGATGATCTACAAGTACAATTATTAGATATTTATATTGAAAATCCGCCCGAAGATATAGAACAATGTGATGATCTAACTAATGATGGAGTCGCTTTCTTTGATCTGACCGTTAATGAAAATCTAGCCATCGGTAATCAAACCAATGTAGAGGTAAGTTTTCATCATAGTCAAACCGATGCAGAAAATAATATTGATCCAATTGATGATCCCAGCAATTACGAAAATCAAAATGTTCCAGAAGGAATCTATCTACGATTAACTTCTACTATTGATTCCGATTGTTATATTATTGAGTCCTTTATCTTGGATATCTTCTTCACTCCTGTGGCTGAACAACCTGAGGATTTAGAAGTTTGTAATGAAAATCCAGAGGGTAAAAACGCTACATTCAATTTAACTGAAAATAACCCCATCATAATTGATAATCAACCTAATTCTTCTGTGCGATTTTACACTTCAGAAATTGATGCAGAAAACAATAAAAACAGCATTGTAAATCCAACAGATTTTCAAAACACCACAAGTCCTCAGAGAATTTATGTGCGTTTATTTAATGCAAATCATCCAGAGTGTTTTACCACAACCAGTTTTTTAATTGATGTAAAAGATGTAAATGTAAGTAGCATTGACGGTTTTTTAAATTGTGATGAAGGATTTGATCAAGCTTTTTCCGATTTAACCGAAATTGAACAACAACTAAATTTATCAGCTTCAGAAGAAATTATAGGCTTTTACACTTCCTTAGAATACGCCTTTACCAATACAAATGCTATTACAAATTCCAGTAACTATAAAAATCAACAAAACCCTCAAAAAATTTACATTCGAGTAGATGATCTTAGTTCGGACGATTGTTACCGCGTAATTAGTTTTAATCTTTCTATAGAAAATTGCCCTCCATTTATTCCGGAAGCTTTTTCTCCCAATAATGACGGAGTAAATGACACTTTTGAAATTAGTGGATTATACGACATCTTCGAAAATTTTAACCTTAAAATTTATTCTAGATACGGAAACCTTATTTACGAAGCCAACAACACAATCCCCGCTTGGGACGGAACCAGTAATCGAGGTGTTTGGAATCAAGGAAAAGAGCTTCCCACGGGTACCTATTATTATATTTTAAATCTAAACGATCCGAATTTTAAAGTCTATAAAAGTTGGGTCTATTTGCATAGATAGATTTTAAGTAATTTACTCAAGATAATTTAAGGGACATTTTACATAATTATACTGGGAATTCTGTAATTTTAAAACTTGAAAAACAGTTTTTTATAACTGTAAATCAAAGAAAGAAATTGCATGAAATTTTCAATAAACTCTTCATTTAAACCAACTGGCGACCAACCGGAAGCAATTAGACAATTGGTTGAAGGAATTACTACCGAAGAAAAACACCAAACTTTATTGGGTGTTACGGGATCAGGAAAAACTTTTACAATGGCTAATGTTATTGAAAAAGTTGAACGACCGACTTTAGTTTTAGCTCATAATAAAACCTTAGCGGCACAATTATACAACGAGTTTAAAACATTCTTTCCTGATAATGCTGTAGAATATTTTGTTTCTTACTACGATTATTATCAGCCCGAAGCTTATATTCCTACTTCAGGAACATACATTGAAAAAGATTTATCTATTAATGATGAAATTGAAAAGCTTCGGCTTAGCACTACCTCTTCTCTACTCTCTGGACGTCGTGATATTATTGTGGTTGCTTCAGTGAGTTGCTTATACGGAATTGGAAACCCGGTAGAGTTTCAAAAAAATGTTATTTCAATTAAACGTGATCAAGAAATTTCACGAACAAAGTTACTACAACGCTTAGTACAAAGTTTATATTCAAGAACAGAAGCTGAGTTTCATCACGGTAATTTCAGAATAAAAGGTGATACGGTAGATGTTTTTCCGGGTTATGCAGATGATGCTTTCAGAATTCATTTTTTTGGTGATGAAATTGAAGAAATCGAAGCTTTTGATCCGCAAACTAATGAAGTTTTAGAAAAATACGATCGTCTAAATATTTACCCCGCAAACATGTTTGTTACATCTCCAGATGTATTGAATAATGCTATTGACCAAATTACATTAGATTTAGGAAAACAGATAAATTATTTTAAGGATATTGCTAAACCTTTAGAAGCAAAACGTCTTGAAGAACGAACCAATTTTGATCTTGAAATGATTAAAGAATTAGGCTATTGTTCTGGAATAGAAAATTATTCGCGTTACTTAGATGGTAGAAAACCCGGGAGTCGACCTTTCTGTTTGCTTGATTATTTTCCAGATGATTTTTTAATGATTGTTGATGAAAGTCATGTAACTATTCCACAAGTTGGCGCAATGTATGGAGGCGACCGTTCTCGAAAGGAAAACTTGGTAGAATATGGATTTAGACTTCCTGCCGCAATGGACAACCGCCCATTAAAGTTTGAAGAATTTGAAACGCTGCAAAACCAAGTAGTTTATGTAAGCGCAACACCAGCAGATTACGAACTTCAGCAAAGTGGTGGTGTTTATGTAGAGCAAGTTATTAGACCAACAGGATTGTTAGATCCGGTAATTGAGGTGAGACCAAGTTTAAATCAAATAGATGATTTAATTGAAGAAATTCAAGTGCGAGTAGAAAAAGATCAGCGAACTTTGGTTACTACGTTAACCAAAAGAATGGCGGAAGAACTCACCAAATATTTAAGCAGAATAGATATTCGTTGCCGCTATATTCATAGCGATATTGATACTTTGGAGCGCGTTGAAATTATGCAAGATTTACGTCGCGGATTATTTGATGTTTTAGTAGGTGTAAATTTATTACGTGAAGGTTTAGATTTACCTGAAGTTTCTTTGGTAGCAATTTTAGATGCCGATAAAGAAGGATTTCTAAGAAGCAATCGTTCGCTTACGCAAACTATTGGAAGAGCTGCACGACATCTAGAAGGAAAAGCGATTATGTATGCTGATAAAATTACAAATAGCATGCAAAAGACAATTGATGAAACCGAATATAGACGTGAAAAGCAAATTGCTTATAATAAGAAACATAATATAACGCCAACTGCTTTAAATAAATCTTTAGATAATACACTCGCCGGAAAAAAACCGGAACCTTATACTTTTGAAGCAGCTCCAAGTCTACAAGCTGCTGAAGACGAAGTTACTTATTATAACGAAAATCAACTAGAAGATAGAATTCGAGAAATACGGAAACAGATGGAAAAAGCTGCTAAAGATCTTGATTTTATGGCGGCTGCAAAATTTAGAGATGAATTAAAAATGCTTCAAGAAAAACTGAAGGAGAAAAAAGTATAAAAATAGCCCGAAAAAATCGGGCTACTTTTTTAACTAATCAAATTTAATTCACCTATGAAATTTCAATCATTCGTTTAGCTTGTACTTTTGCTTCTTCCTTTTTTGGAAGTGTGATTAACAAAACTCCATTTTCATAAGAAGCAGAAATTTTAGTATTATCTATAAATTCTGGTAGACTAAATGCTCTCTTAAAAGTACTGTAGCTAAATTCTCTACGAGTGAATTTTCCATTTTCTTCATCCTTTTTTTCTTTTTTTTCTTCAGAAGAAATAGTTAGTACATCATTATCTAACTCAATATCAAAATCTTCTTTTGTTTTTCCCGGTGCAGCTACTTCAACTGAAAAATTATCATCACTTTCTTTAATATTTACTGCCGGAATACTCACGCCAATATTATTTACATTAGATGTACCGCCCAACCAATCTGTTTTAAACATATCATCAAAAATTGAAGGTAACCAATTGTCTGCTGTTGTTCTTTTTACTAAGCTCATAATTTTATGTTTTAAAGTTATTTATTCAAATTTTCATCTTCATAAAATCAAATTAAGTACCATTAATTAAAATATGACTTTTTGTCTTGTTTTAATGAAAAGATAGTGACTTTTTGTCGTTAAGTAAATAATAAACTTTTGTTAAGCCTAGCAAAAGCATCAATTTAAAAGTTACTTTAGTGAGATAAGTTTAAAATTTTCATGAAAGCACTTTACAATAAATTATCAAGCTTTTTCCATACAGTGGAAGGGAAAATTGCTTTTTATCCTGCTTTATTAAGTTTTATAGGCTTCAATTTTGCTATGGTCATGCTCTATTTAGAAAAGCAAGGAATCTCAGCTTTTATAGTAGAACATGTTCCAGAATTAGTCATAAATAATCCTGACACTGCAAAAACCTTATTAAGTTTTTTAACCGGAGGAATTATTTCTATAATGGTATTTAGTTTCTCCATGGTAATGGTTCTACTAAATCAGGCTTCAAGTAATTTCTCACCACGTGTTTTACCGGGTTTAATTTCTAATAGAAATCATCAATATGTTTTAGGAATTTATCTTGCCACAATTCTCTATAATACGTTTACGTTAGTGGGAATTAATCCAAAAGAAGATGCAGAATATCAATTACCGGGTTTTTCTGTTCTTGTAGGAATTATTCTTACCGTGGTTTGTTTTGCCGCTTTTTTATATTTTATTCACAGTATTTCTCAAGCTATTCAAGTCAATAATATTTTAGATAATATATTCCGAAAAGCGAAAAATAGACTTGTACAGTTAGTTGAAAAAGAGAATAAAAACACTCCTAGTTTTCCTGAGACAGATGACTGGGTAAGTTATTATAGTACTGAAACCGGATATTTTCAGAAATTTGCGGCTAGCAATCTTATTGATTTATGTTTAGAACATGAGCTTCAGATAAAAATTCTCCCTATTCAAGGAGTTTTTGTATTAAAAGGAATTCCGATTATAAAAGTCAATAAAGAGATTGATGAAGAATTACAGAAAAAAATTCTATCCAATTTCAATTTTGCAAGAAGTGAATTTGTTGAAGATAATTACGCATTAGCTTTTAAGCAAATTACAGAAATAGGCATGAAAGCAATGTCTCCAGGAATTAATGATCCCGGAACTGCGATAAATACCATAGATTATTTAACTGAACTATTTGCGCTTCGTCTGCAAAAAAATGATGATAGTGTAATTACACAAGATGAAAAATCACTAATTTTTATTACAACGGTAAATTTTCCAGAACTTCTATATCAAGTTATGGTTTCCTATAGAACCTATTGCAAAAACGATATGTCCTGCATTCAAAAATTATTTATTATGCTGAAGTATTTATTACTTCAAAAAACAACTAATAAAAAATATCATAACGCTTTAATTGAAGAAGCTTCACTACTTTATGGAGACGTAAAAAATACTCTTACCAACAATACAGATTTAGCACGAGTAGAAAAGCTTTACAATTCTCTTCCTACCGAAAAACAATAAAATTTAATTCCGTAAATTTGAAGCTTACAAAAAAAACTATGGCTTTAAGTAACAACGATATTTTCAAAAAATTACGTGTCGCTCATAAATTACGAGACGACGATATTATTAAAATTTTTACTTTGGTAGATTTTAAAGTAACCAAAAGCGAATTGGGTTCAATTTTCAGAAAAGAAGACCACCCAAAATATGTAGAATGCGGCGATCAATTTTTACGAAATTTTTTAAACGGACTTATTATTCATCTGAGAGGTCCAATGCCTCCAAAAAAAAACAAACCAAAACAGAAAGAATAACCTTTTATGGATGAATTAGTAGTTAAGAAGAAAACACTTTCTAAAGAAAAGATAAATCAACTAAACCAAAAATATAACAAACTAAATTTACATCAAAGAATTAAAGCGCTCTACGATGATTTTGAAACTGAAGAGATTATGCTTACAAGCTCTTTTGCGGCAACTTCTGCGTTTTTATTAAAATTATTTTCTGATGTTAACAAAGATCAGAAAGTATTTTTTATAGACACCGGTTATCATTTTGATGAAACTATACACTATAAAAAAGAGCTTCAAAAAAAGTACGGGCTCAATGTGAAATCTATTAGCGCATTAAAAGAAGAACACGAGTTTACTACTAAAGATAAAACTTGGCAAAAAAATCCGGATTTCTGTTGCTCGATTAATAAAGTGCAGCCTTTAGAAACTATTAAAAAGAAGTATAACGTGTGGGTTTCTGGATTAATGGAATGGCAAAGTGACCATCGTGCATCTTTGAATATTTTTGAAGAACGCGGTGAAATTTTAAAATTCTATCCACTTTTAGACGTCAGCAAAAAAGAACGTGATGAGTATATTGAAAAGCACCAACTTCCCTTTCATCCATTAGTTTCAAAAGGATATCATTCTATTGGCTGTAAACACTGTACCGTTCCAGGAGAAGACCGAAGCGGAAGATGGAATAATAATCCAAAAACTGAATGTGGTTTGCATTTATAATAGACTTTTATAATAAGATATGATTCAAGCTTTATTTATCATGCTCGTTTTTGGCTCAACAATCATTTGGTTTTGGGCTATCATAGATATTACAAGATGTAGGTTTAAAAAACCTGGAATGAGAACTGTCTGGCTTTTTTCTGTACTATTTTTCCCTCTATTAGGCTCCATTTTATATTTTATTTTGAAGAAAAAATACACAACAAAGAAGCCAAGAAAGTTTCAGCCAAATTTTCATCGAATTACTGAAAAAGCAATGTAATCTTCATGAACAAATAAAAAAAGCCGTTCAAAAATTTTGAACGGCTTTTTTATATATTAAAACTGAAAACTTTTTATGACAGTACTTTTTGTACTTTATCTGCTGCTTCTTTAAATTGAACAGCACTTTCAACATTAAGTCCGCTGTTATCAATTAACTCTTTTGCAACATCTGCATTAGTTCCTTGTAAACGAACAATAATTGGCACATTAATAGCATCGCCCATATTTTTATAAGCATCTACAACTCCTTGCGCTACACGATCGCAACGAACAATACCTCCAAAAATATTAATTAGGATAGCTTCAACTTTATCGTCTTTTAAAATTAAACGAAAAGCTTCTTCAACACGTTTAGCATCTGCAGTACCTCCAACGTCTAAGAAATTTGCTGGCTCTCCACCGGCGTGTTTAATTAAATCCATTGTTGCCATTGCAAGCCCAGCTCCATTTACCATACAACCAACATTTCCGTCAAGATCTACATAGCTTAAGCCAGCTTTTCTTGCTTCAACTTCTGTTGCATTTTCTTCACGCTCATCACGCATTGCTGCGTAGTCTTTGTGACGGAATAAAGCATTATCATCTAAAGTAACTTTAGCATCTACTGCCATTATTTTATCGTCACTGGTTTTTAAAACCGGGTTAATTTCAAATAAAGAAGAATCAGATTTTTCGTAAGCTGTATATAAAGCAGTAACAAATTTTGTCATCTCCTTAAATGCCGCTCCAGATAAACCTAAATTAAATGCAACTTTTCTTGCTTGAAAAGGTAAGATTCCTGTTCCCGGATCTATCTCTTCTGTAAAAATTAAATGAGGAGTTTCTTCGGCAACAGTTTCAATATCCATTCCACCTTCGGTAGAATACATAATCATATTTTTTCCTGTAGAACGATTTAATAAAACCGACATGTAATATTCTTCAGGCTCGCTGTCTCCAGGATAGTATACATCTTCTGTAATTAATACCTGATTAACTTTTTTACCTTCAGCAGAAGTTTGCGGAGTTACCAATTGCATACCAATAATCTCATTAGCAATCTTTTCTACTTCTTGTAGGTTTTTGGCTAATTTTACACCACCACCTTTTCCGCGTCCACCAGCATGAACCTGGGCTTTAACTACGTGCCATCCAGTTCCGGTTTCTTCGGTTAATTTCTTTGCTGCTTCTACAGCTTCTTCAGCAGTGTTTGCTACAATTCCTCGTTGAATTCTAACGCCAAAGCTATTTAATATTTCCTTTCCTTGATATTCGTGTAAATTCATAATCAGGTTTTTCTTCTAGTTTTAGAACGACAAAAGTAAGAAATGTAAAAGTTAGTACCAATATTTTTTTACCAAAGAAAACTTAAAAGCTTTATCATTAGTTTTTTGAAGTTATTTTTTAATTTTTTATTTATACTATATTTGTCCATCATGAATGGAATCAAACAAAAAGACCTCATTAAACTTGCTTATGCAAAAATGTATTTTGGTAAATATAAAGATTGGTACTTGACCGATATCCCTGAACCATATTACATTTGGTTTCAACAAAAAGGATTTCCTCCGGGAAAAACTGGAGAACAAATGAAAGCCATGCTTGAACTGAAAATAAATGGTTTAGAAGGCCTTTTAAAGAAGATTAGAAAAACATATCCAGCTCCTCAAAAATAAACTTTTCATATTTCTTCTACAATTTATAGGATTTGCCGCTGAAAATAAATTGTTATTTGTACTTTTGCGCTCCGTATAGACAATAATAAAAAGGACCCAAAAAATGGCCAATACCAAGTACATTTTTGTTACAGGTGGTGTTTCTTCGTCTCTCGGGAAAGGAATTATCGCAGCTTCATTAGCAAAACTTCTTCAAGCGCGTGGTTATAAAACCACCATTCAGAAATTAGATCCATATATAAATGTAGATCCTGGAACGCTAAACCCTTATGAACATGGAGAGTGTTTTGTAACGGAAGATGGTGCAGAAACAGATTTGGATCTTGGACATTATGAGCGCTTTTTAAATGTAAATACATCGCAAGCCAACAACGTTACTACCGGTAGAATTTACCAAAGTGTTATTGAAAAAGAACGCCGCGGTGAATTTTTAGGTAAAACGGTACAAGTTGTTCCGCATATTACCAACGAAATTAAAGAACGAATCCAAATTTTAGGAAGAAGTGGCGATTATGATATTGTTATTACTGAAATTGGGGGAACCGTTGGTGATATTGAATCTTTACCTTATATAGAATCTGTTAGACAATTAAAATGGGAATTAGGCGAAGACAACGCTTTAGTTATTCATTTAACCTTGGTTCCATATTTATCTGCTGCTAAAGAATTAAAAACAAAACCAACTCAGCATAGTGTAAAAACTTTAATGGAAAGTGGTATTAGTGCTGATATCTTGGTTTGTAGAACAGAACACGAACTGAGTCAAGATTTACGTGAAAAACTTGCATTATTCTGCAACGTAAAAAAGGAAGCCGTAATTCAGTCTATTGATGCTTCTACTATTTACGATGTACCAAACCACATGCTAAAAGAAGGTTTAGATACTATAACCTTAAAAAAATTAGCACTTCCAGATGAAGATAAACCAGATCTTACACAGTGGAATGCTTTTTTAGAGCGTCATAAAAACCCGAAAGCTGAAGTAACAATTGGTCTCGTTGGAAAATATGTAGAATTACAAGATTCTTACAAATCAATTTTAGAAAGCTTTATTCACGCAGGAGCAGAAAATGAAGTAAAAGTAAATATCCGCAGTATTCATTCTGAGTTTATAAATGCAAAAAATGCTGATCCTAAGATTGAAGATTTAGACGGTATTTTAGTAGCACCAGGTTTTGGAGAACGCGGAATCAAAGGAAAAATTGCAGCCGTAAATTACGCTAGAGAAAATAACTTACCATTTTTTGGTATCTGTTTAGGAATGCAAATGGCAGTTATAGAATACGCCAGAAACGTCTTAAAAATTGAAGATGCCAATTCTACCGAAATGGACGACGGTACCGAAAACCCAGTGATTGACATTATGGAAAGTCAAAAAAATATCACGCAAATGGGAGGCACTATGCGTCTTGGCGCTTGGGATTGCGATCTAAAAGAAGGTAGCTTAATTCATAAAGTTTACGGAAAAACTACTATTAGCGAACGTCATAGACATCGTTATGAATACAATAGTAAATACCAAGAACAATTAGAGAAAGCCGGTATGATGAGCTCTGGTATAAATCCACAAACCGGATTGGTAGAAGCAGTAGAAATCCCTTCTCACCCTTGGTTTGTTGGGGTTCAATATCATCCTGAATATAAAAGTACCGTAGCTACACCGCATCCTTTATTTATTGGTTTTGTAAAAGCGGCTAAAGAATTTTCAAAAAAACGAGCAAAAAAATAAATGCCAACTTGGCACAAAAAATAGTCTGGTGATGTTTTTGACATCACTTTTCTATTCATAAGAAAACAGTGCACTAGATTATTATATATGGAAAACAAAAAATTAGATCTTAATTCTATAATCGGTTTTGTATTGATTGCCGCTATTTTAGCTTGGATGTTATATAACAGTCAAGAAAATCAGCCGCAAGAAAATGAAAACCTAGATGCTAAAAATAATACTGAACAAATTGATGCAGAGCTTCAAAAAACAACTTCTACAAGTGTAGAGGAAAATAATGTTTCTGGAAATGACTCGCTTCAATTAGCTAAAGCACAATCAGAATTAGGTGCTTTTGGTTACTCAGCAACGCTTCCTTCGGCAAAAGAAAACACCACTACCCTAGAAAATGATGTTTTAAAATTAGTCATCAGTAATAAAGGTGGACAAATTGTTGAAGCGCGTTTAAAGAAGTTTAAGACTTACGATTCTATTCCGGTTTATCTTATTAAAGATCAAAATGCTTCGTTCAATATCAATTTTACAACTAATGATAACCGAACGCTAAACACTAAAGATCTTTATTTTGAACCTTCGCTTACAGAAAACGGAAATGCACTTTCTATGAAGTTGAAAGTAGCAGAAGATGAATATTTAGAATATTATTATAAGCTGGAGCCAAACGATTATATGGTTGACTTTCAACTGCGTTCACAAGGTTTAAACGGTGTTATTAGTCAAAATAATAAAATTAATTTAGACTGGCGCATTAAGGGATATCGCCACGCTAAAAGTATTACCTATGAAAATAAATATACTGAAATTTTATGGGAATATGAAAGTGATAAAGTAGATTATACCGGTGGAAGTGAATTAGACGAGGACAGCGATGAAGAAATAAGCTGGGTGGCTTTTAAACAACATTTTTTCACTTCAGTATTATTAACAGATTCACCTTTTGAACGCGGTACATTTATTTCTAAAAACTTGGTTGAAGATGAAGAAATTGATACCGTTTATACCAAAGAATTTGCAACTACCCTTCCTTTGAAATTAAAAGGAGGTGAAATAAACGAAAGTCTAGATTGGTATTACGGACCAACCGATTATAAAGTCCTAAATGAGTATGAGCGAAATTTAGATGAAATTGTTCCTTTAGGTTGGGGTATTTTTGGCTGGATTAACGAGTTTTTCATCATTCCTTTTTATAACTTATTAAGCGGATTTTTACCCGCAGGAATTGCAATTATTTTCTTAACTATTTCAATTAAAATATTGCTTTCTCCTGTACAATACAAGCAATATGTATCACAAGCAAAAATGAAGGTGCTTCGTCCAGAGATTAATGAGCTGAACGAAAAGTACAAAGATAATGCTATGAAAAAGCAGCAAGAAACTATGAAGCTGTACAGCAAAGCTGGAGCAAGTCCTATGAGTGGTTGTATTCCTGCTTTGGCACAGATTCCTGTTTTTTATGCACTGTTCAATTTTTTCCCAAGTGCGTTTGATATTCGACAAAAAAGCTTCCTTTGGGCAGACGATTTATCAAGTTATGATGTAATTGCTGAATTGCCGTTTCATATTCCTTTCTATGGAGATCACGTGAGTTTATTTCCTATTTTGGCCTCTATTGCTATCTTTATTTATATGACGATGACAACGGGACAAAATATGCAAACAAGCCAACCGGGAATGCCGAATATGAAATTTATCATGTATCTTTCTCCTTTATTTATGCTGGTTTTTTTCAATAATTTTGCCAGTGGTTTATCTTTATATTATTTTACCTCTAACTTAATTACCATTGGTATTATGTTGATGATTAAAAACTTTATTATTGATGAAGATAAAATTCATGCAAAAATTGAAGCCAATAAAAAGAAACCTAAGAAAAAAGGGAAGTTTGCTAAAAAATTCCAAGAAATGATGGATGAAGCTGAAAAGCAAAAAAATGCTAAAAAGTAAATTTATTCCTTATAGAATTTAATAAAAAAAGCTCCAGAAAATTCTGGAGCTTTTTTTTATTTCAAGTAAATTCTAATTTAATTTCTATTATTCCATGCAGTACCAAAAACTATATACCAACCAAAATCATTATTAGACCAAGCAACATCTACACCTGCTCTTAGCTTAAATTTTCGTGCTAATAAATACCGAAAACCAGTACCGTAATTATATACTAATTTAGATTCATCAAAACTTATATTCTCTGTAGGAGCTTTTGCCAGTCCTCCAAAAAACACACTACTCCATCTTGGTTTCCAATCATAACGTTGTTCTGTTTCAAGAACATAGGTTTGTTTGCCCTGATACTTTGCTAAAGGAACCCCTCTAAGGTTAATGGCCGGTTTCATAAAAAATGGAGCTTCACCAAATTGCAAATTACTTTCAAAACGAAATCCTGAAACCCATTTTGGAGTAAATTGAAAATACTGGAAAACTCCAACATGAACATTCTCAAAATTATAATCACTTCCTGTCCATTTCTCACTTACTCTAAAATCTGATGTAATATACAATCCTTTATTAGGTGTAAAAACATTATCGCGCTTATCATATTCTAAATTAACACCCAAACTACTTATGTTGTCTGTAAAATCAACACGATCTTCAAAATCAGGAAAACGTGTTTGTTCAAAATCCGGATTAATTTTATTATATAAGTAAAAATACTCAAGTCCTAAGTACAGTTCTGTTTGTGCAATTTGTCTTAACAATACGGCAAACGCGCCAGAAATATTAAAATTAAATCCAAAATCTTTTTCTCCTACTACGGGCAGCTCTCTATAAAAATTCATGTTTACATTTCCATGGACAACGCCTACTCTATATTTTAAATGATGTTTAGGTAAAGAAGCTATACGGATGGCGCCAAAACCCCAAGTTTTATTTGCAGTGTAACCTACAAAACCCATGGTTATATCTGGAGGTATATATTTTTCTTCTTCAGCTTTATTAGGTTTTATAAAAATTGGCGTAAAAACAACACCTAAATCTCCTAAAGCTGGTTCTGTAATAAGTTGAGCTACCGGTAAAAAACCATTATAGTCGATTAAAAAACTGCTCATATCAAATTTACCATCGACTGGATCTTTAAAAACTTTAAGATTAAATTTTGAAGGTGAAGTTTTTATTGAATCATTTTGTGCGGAAATTATTATAGGAATTAAAAAAATAAAGATTGTTAAGTAAACAAGCGTTTTACTTTTAAAAGTTGGTAAGTAAGTTATTTTGCACCTCAAAACTTAACATTTAGTAAAACCTTTCTCATAAGTTAAACAACATTAAAAATGTTATGAAGAAACAAATAACAATACTATTTTAAAGTCGTATAAACACCTATAAACCTAAGGTTTAAACATGTAACTACTTCCCTAAGATACAATTTTATAAAATAAAAATAAAGCTTTTGTTCATAAGCTATTTATTTAGGGTAACAAAACACTTTTTAAACCGTGTAAAATTCCATTAGTCGCTTGTCCATTTAAAGGAGAAATTTTAGCAGATCGACTATTCATATCAACTAAGGTGGAATCTGATGCATTTAATTGTACTGTAGCACCTAAACTTTCTAAACTTGTATTGGTGAAATTATCACTAATTAAACTAGTTTCTTTTATGATGTGCAGATTTAAAATATTGGTTAAACTATCTTGTGGAATAGTGGCTAAATCTGCCGTTTGATTATCTGGATATAATTCCAATAAAAGTTCTTCAAACGCATTATCATCAGGACCAAAAACAGTGTATGGAGCTTCAGTAGCACCTATATCTTCTTCACTTAACCGATCTATATAATTCTGCATGGCTTGATCATCTCTATTAAGTGCTTCTGTAAAAGTATTCATATTTGAATTAGCACCTATAAAAGTTGCTAAACTTGGTAATTCAACTATATTATCTGTTACATGAATTACGCCATTTATCGCTACAATATCAGGAATTACAACTTGTGCAGATCCATTAACAATTAAACCTAATTGTGTATTAAAATATGCATCAATAGGATTATCATTTCCGGTATAATTTTCTGTTGCTTGCGTTGCGCCGAAACCGGTTTCAAAATCGGTTGAAATTTGCAAACCTTCCAAAAAATGATTGCGATAAATATTATCTAAACGATCAACATCATTCGAAGTATTCTGTAAAAAATCATCTATCGCATTTTGATTTGGCACAAAAATGCTAGTATAAGTTGATGTATCGGTTAAAATAGTTTCAAAATCAGTGGTGATATCAGCTTCTGTAATAGCATTATAAAAAGTGGTCAGATTTTCGTCGGCAAGCAAAAATGTTTTTAAATTAGGTTGTTTTAGTACTTTATCAATTTCATGAAAAACACCATTATCAACTTCAATATCGGCATTGGTTATTTTTGTTTCACCGTTAAAAATAGGCTCATCTATAGCGTCAACAAATAGACTCATATTTATGGTTACACTATCATTTACCGGAACGGTAGCTAAAGTTTTTAAATAACCAGTAGAAAAATTATCCTTAAAATTTAAACTTTCTAAAAGATGATTAGAAACCAATTGTAATGCTTGTTCTTGAGACATATCGCCAATACTATCAAACTGGGTTTCTTGCAAGAAAACTTCCATAGCGGTATTTGGTGGCGCAAAAAAAGTATAGGTCCCGGCATTACCATTTAGTCGTCCATTTAAACCTGCCTGATCTACCGCTTGAGCAAATAATGAATATTGGTCATTATTATTTAAATAATCAACAATAGAGTTAGTTCCTTCAATTACATTCCCATTATCATCATCGTCAGAACATGCCAAAAAAACAAAAAGCGGTAAGATTATTGCCAGAAAAGTTATGCGTTTTAAAATAAATTTCATCATTTAGTGTTTTATTTGCTAAAATAAAGCTTAAATCAACAGATTAAAAAATTAAACTCCATGTTTCTACAAAAACTAAACGGCTTCTTTTTATTATTTATTTTAATCACTTCGGCTAGTTTTTCTCAAACTGAAAAAACCAATCAGTTTGATAATCAAGGAAAACGCCACGGAAAATGGATGAAAAAATATGAAGGCACAGATCAAATTCGCTACGAAGGTGAATTTAAACACGGACAAGAAATAGGAACTTTTAAGTTTTATAAGCCAAAAAGTAAAGATCAACCTACAGCTACCAAAACATATTTTTCTGATAAAGAAGGTATACTTGTAAAATTTTTTACTAAAAAAGGAGAACTCGTAAGTGAAGGAATGATGGAAAATAAAAAACGAGAAGGAACTTGGAAATATTACTTTAAAGATGGCGAGTTGATGATGAAAGAAACCTATAATAAAGACAAGCTAAACGGTTGGAAAATTGTTTATTTCCCAAATGGAGAAATAACAGAAAAAAAAGCTTTTAAAAATGGCGTTGCTCATGGTGAAAATTTTATTTATGCAAAAAATGGTCAACTAATTCAGTATTACAATTATAAAAACGGAAAATTAGACGGACCTACAAAAACCTATAATGCCAACGGAGAATTAATTTCTAAAGGAAATTACTCAAAAGGAAAACGTTCAGGAGAATGGCGCTATTATAATAATGACCAACTAAAAGAAATAGAAGAATATTAGAACGTAAGCAAAGGCTATAAACTGCGACAAATTCGTTAATTTTGCACCTACAAAAAATTAAAGTTGTGAGTAAAAAACGCGTGGTTGTTGGTTTAAGTGGCGGGGTAGATTCTAGTGTGACGGCCTATTTATTAAAAGAAAAAGGTTACGAAGTTATTGGTTTGTTTATGAAAAACTGGCACGATGACTCTGTTACTATTAGTGATGAATGCCCATGGCTAGACGACAGCAACGATGCGATGCTTGTTGCTGATAAATTAAATATTCCCTTTCAAACAGTAGATCTAAGTGAACAATACAAGGAGCGTATTGTAGACTATATGTTTAATGAATACGAACGTGGAAGGACTCCAAATCCAGATGTACTTTGTAATCGTGAAATTAAATTTGATGTTTTTATGAAAATTGCCCTTTCTCTGGGAGCAGATTTTGTAGCAACGGGTCATTATTGTAGAAAAGGAATTATAGAAAAAGATGGCAAAAAAATTTATCAATTATTAGCCGGAGAAGATAAAAATAAAGATCAATCCTATTTTTTATGTCAACTTTCTCAAGAGCAATTGTCAAAAACACTATTTCCTATTGGTGAACTTCAAAAAAGTGAAGTTAGAAAAATTGCTGCAGAACAAAATCTAGTAACTGCTGGTAAAAAAGATTCGCAAGGACTTTGCTTTATCGGAAAAGTTAGACTTCCAGATTTTCTTCAGCAAAAACTACAACCCAAAAAAGGTGAAATTGTAGAAATTCCTGCTGAAGAAAAAATGTATTCACAAAAAGCGGAAGAATTTTCTTCAACTCAAGAAAAACTAGAACAATTAAGTCAGAAATACAGCTATCAAAAAGAATTAGGAAAAAAAGTTGGTGTGCACAACGGAGCTCATTATTTTACAAAAGGACAACGTAAAGGCTTGGCTGTTGGCGGCACTCCCGAACCTCTTTTTGTAATTGAAACCGACGTAGAAAAAAATATTATTTACACAGGGCAAGGTAAAAACCATCCCGGACTTTTACGCCAAGGACTTTTTGTTCAGCAAGATGAAATTCATTGGGTGAGAGAAGATTTAGAGCTAGAAAACGATCAAGAATTAGAAGTCAGCGCCAGAATTCGTTACCGTCAACCTTTAGAAAAAGCTAAACTATATAAGACAGAATCCGGTTTGTACGTAATTTTTGAAAAACCACAAACTGCCATCACCGAAGGGCAATTTGTAGCTTGGTATCACGGCGAAGAATTACTAGGTTCTGGTGTAATTTCATAACTTTGGTTTCAATTTAAGATCAACTTCATGCAAAAAAATAGAATCACTTCTTTATTCAATATAAAATATCCACTAATTCAAGCCGGAATGATTTGGGCCAGCGGGTGGAAATTAGCTAGTGCTGTTAGTAATTCCGGTGGTTTAGGGATTATCGGTTCAGGTTCTATGTATCCTGAAATTTTTAGAGAACACGTTCAAAAATGCAAAAAAGCTACCGATAAACCATTTGGTGTAAATGTGCCGATGTTATATCCGGATCTCGATAAAATCATGGATATTATTATTGAAGAAGGAGTTGAAATTGTGTTTACTTCTGCGGGAAATCCAAAAACATGGACGCCAATTTTAAAAGAAAATGGAATTAAAGTTGTTCATGTTGTCAGTAGTGTAAAATTTGCCTTAAAAGCTGAAGCAGCTGGAGTAGACGCTGTGGTTGCCGAAGGTTTTGAAGCCGGCGGACATAATGGTAGGGAAGAAACAACTACATTTACTTTAATACCGATGGTAAAGGAGAAATTAAGCGTACCGCTTATTGCTGCCGGAGGTATTGCCAATGGAAATGGAATGTTAGCTGCAATGGTGTTAGGCGCCGATGCCGTACAAATTGGTAGTCGTTTTGTAGCTAGTAACGAGGCTTCTTCTCATCAAGCGTTCAAAGATTTAGTGGTAAATTCTCAAGAAGGTGATACGCAATTAACCTTAAAAGAATTGGCTCCCGTAAGAATGATTAAAAATAAATTCTTTGAAGATGTAGTAGAACTCTACAAGAAAAATCCATCTAAAGAAGAATTAATAGAATTATTAGGAAGAGCACGCGCTAAAAAAGGAATGTTTGAAGGCGATTTAGAAGAAGGCGAATTAGAAATAGGTCAAATAAGTGGACTCATCAATGAAATAAAACCCGCAGCAGAAATTGTTAACGAAATAATTTCTGATTTTGAAGCTGCAAAAAAAAGAGTTGCTGAGTTGTAGTTTTTTTTAATAATTAAAGATGAATCGACTATTAATAACTCTTTTAATAATTCCTCTTCTGAGTTTTTCTCAAACTCATTCTAACTGGAAAAAAGGTGATTTAAAAAACTATAAAGTTTATAAAGATTTAAAAATAGCTCTTGAAAATCCAGCTAAAGTTAAAATACTAGATTTAGGAGGTAAAAATCTTAAAAAAATACCTAAAGAAATTTCTCAATTCAAAAATCTTCGAGTTCTATTACTTGGTTGGAGACCAAAGACAGATTTAGATAGCAGTACTCATAAATTGGCAAAAAATATTGGTTGAGGTTAATTTGCATCTGGATCGAAAAAAAGGGACTGTATTGGAATATAATTATATAAAAAAATTACCTCCTGAGCTTTTCACCCTTAGTAAACTAGAATATCTGGAACTAGATTATAATCTAATTAAAGATTTACCTGATGAATTGGCTAATATAAAAAACCTAAAGCAAATTTCGCTCTATGGTAATTCAACTATTTTCAAAAACCATAAAATCGTAGAGAATATTGAATTAAAAATGCCAAGCTGTGAGTTTCTTACTTCGGATAATTATTTAAAAAATAAAGACAACAAAAAATAAAACATTAATTTTTTAAAAGCTCTAACACAAATTCTTGAAATAAAAATAAGAGGATGTCTAAAATGTCCATTTTTGTCAACCTGAACCTGATTCAGGTTCTCATACTAATTTGTATTTCGGCAAGATGATATTCTGAAATAAACTCAGAATGACTCTTTTTAATCTTTTTAGACAGCCTCTTGATATATTTTAGTTTATTTTCATTAAAATTCTGAACTTCCTAAAGAACCTAATAAAGCTGTTCCGCCGATAACGAAGAAGAAAAGAATATTTACAATAATTAAAATAAGGTAAAGTAATAACATGCCTTGTGCCCAATTTTTTCGGGTTTCGTTACCATCATTTCCAAAACCCCAAACAAGCAACATTATCAAGCCGATTAGCGGAATACTTGCCACAAAACCATATAAAGCCCATTTTTTTGGTGTTATTTTTTTCTGAGAAGCGTAATTTTCTTGAACTTCCATAAAATTTAGTTTTAGTTAGTAATAATCTAAAATACTAAAATTTAAAGTAAAAAGAGTATCGGTTTAATTGAAGTAAAATTAATCACTTAATTTTTGTTGAATTAAAAGTGACCATTTTTTTTGAGATTCCTTATTATTTCCGTGTTGTGTTTCTTTATCATATTTATTTTGAATCGCTTCACGTTCGTGTTCTATACGCTGATAGATTTTCTTCATGCGTTGTTTTATTTGGCTTATAGAACCAGAAGTATCAAAGCTTGACAATGCTTTTTCAAATTTCCGAGCTTGTAATTCAGAAATATCAAAATGTAATTGTTCGTGAGCTAATAAATATGGATTTGCTTTTCCTTTTTTTACCCAAGATTGATTTGGTAGAAAATAACTTTTTACATCAAATGAAAAATTTCTTCCATTTTCATCTTGATTAATCGACCAAGAAAAAGTAAACCCTGAATAGGTATTGGCATGATAAGGATCTGATGGATCCGGTTGTGCTTTAAAATCTTGCCAAGTTAATTTTGTAGTTGACCAATATAATTTTTCATCATTTTCTTGAGCTTGAATTACTGTAAATCCAAACAAAAAAATTAATATGAAAAATTGTTTAATCATTTGGATAATTAAAATGTATTAACTTTTCAATATTAGGATGTAAACTGTAAAAGACAGGGCAAGTAACGGCGGCTTTTTCTAAAATTGCTTTTGTTTTTTTATCAAATGCATTTACAAAATTCATCTGAATTTCAATCTTAGAAATTCGTCGCGGATTAGAAGCCATTGTTTTAGTGATTTCTGCCGTAGTCCCAATGATATTAACCTTTTTTTCTTCGGCTTTAATTCCCATAATTGTGAGCATACAATTTGCTAAAGCTGTAGCAACAGTATCGGTCGGAGAAAATGCTTCTCCTTTACCATTATTATCTATTGGGGCATCGGTAAAATAAGTAGAGTTACTTTGCAGGTGCGTATTTTCTATACGTAAATTCCCTTTGTAAATCGCTTTTGAAGTCATTTAGTTTAATACTTTTAATTCTAAATTCTTCTCGTATTGAATAAGAAAAACTGCATCATTAAAATAACCACCAATCATTTTTTTGTGATAATTAAAACGATTTTCAACATATTCAGTTGTGCCCTCACGCTCTATAGATTCGATTAAGTTTTCTGAAGTTGCCATGCGCAGTAACAAATCATACGTAATATCAAAACCTCTTACGGCATATTTGCTCGGTGTAATTCCGTAATTAGCTACATAGTTTTTAACAAATGAATCAATAGGTTCTTTACTATATTCTGCAGCTATAGAAGCGTAAGTAAATTTTAAATTACTTAAATATTGATTAGAAACCTCATCATCATAAGGTTCACTTTTATTTGAAGTAAATAACCTGATATCATATTCATCTACCAAAGAATTTAGATAGGAAGTTGCATTACTTATTAGCCCTAATTCATCTGATTCTAAAACGATCCAGTTTTCCTGTTCTTTAGATAAATTATTTATCAAATCTTCCCGCTGCAAATATTCTTTATTTTTTTGCTGAATAACCTTTGCTTCAGGAAAACGATACGAAAGTTTGTTACGTAAATACGTATGTTTCTGGTCGGTTAAAATAAGTATATTTTTTCCTTCCTTTAAACTATCAATATACGTCACTAGCGCTTTTTCCATTACAATAGAAGAAGGTCTAGTTTGAAATAAATTTTCTTCGCCTTCTAATTCTCCATTAGTTAAAGGAGATAAAACAGGAATTTTAAAAGGATTCAATTTTTTGGAAACTGCTTCTAAATTTGAACTTAATAACGGACCAATAACCGCATGATAATTTTGAAAGTTTTCCTCCGTTAAAAGCGACTCTATATGATTTTTACTTTGTTGTGTATCAAAAAATTTAGCTTTTACCGGAATTCCTAAATGCTCTACAGAATCTATTGCAGCAACCACTCCGCTATAAAAATCTAAAGAAATTCGTAAAATACGATCACTTTTAATCTGCTCTTTTTTATTTACACTATCTTTTTTAAACTCGTGTAAGTTAAAAGGTAACATTATTGCAATACGCTTTTCTGAAGTGTTTGTTATGTAATTCTCTAATTGAATTATACTAGTTTTTCCTACTTTCAGCGTATCACTTTCCATATAATCCGGTTTAGGGATTTTAAGTGTCATTCCTGCCTCTAAACCTTCTTTTGCTAATTGTGGATTTATTTGTTCAAGTGAATCTTTAGAAATTTGAAATTGTCTTGTTAAACTATAAAAAGTTTCTTTTGGTTTAACTTCATAAGTTAGAAAACCATCATTCTTTTCCTCCTTCTTTTCTTTTTTAGCTTTAGGGTTTTTCACATTTAATACTTGACCCGGTTTTAACGTTCCCATTTCAGGATTTAGGGCTTCAAGTTCTTCAACACTCATCCCGTATTGCTTAGCAATTCTATACTTCCCCTCTTTTGGTAGAACAATATGCTTTAAATTTTTAAAAGTAGAGTTTTGAACAGATTCATTAAAATTTACAACCTCTTTTTTATTGAAAATAGGAATACGAATTCTGTCTCCATTTCCTAATTCTTCTTCATATAAATAAGGATTGTATTTTTTTAAATCTTCAACACTAATATTATTATCCTTAGCAATGCTGTACAAAGTCCCCTTAGCTTCTACTTCGTACTCTTTGAAACGCAACACATTAGACCCCGAAACGCCGTCTGGTGTTTCTCCATAAGGAATCACTAAAACCGTTGCTAAAATATTTCCATTTTTAGCATCAGGATTTAGTTTGTAAATAGCAGCTTCGGTAACTTCGTATTTTTTTGCAATTTCTGCTATTGTTTCGCCTTGTTGAACGCGATGCGTTTTATAGTTTTGAGCCAAAACAATAGTTGAAAAGAAATTTACAACTACTAAGAAAACCAATATTTTTTTCATCTAGAATAATTTTATTCCCACTCAATCGTAGCAGGTGGCTTAGAGCTAATATCGTACACTACTCTATTAACGCCTTTTACACGATTTATTATAGTATTTGATGTTTTTTGTAAAAATTCATGTGGTAAATCTACCCAATCTGCAGTCATTCCATCAGTAGATTCTACAGCACGAAGAGCAACTACTTTTTCATAAGTACGTTCATCTCCCATTACTCCTACAGAACTCACTGGTAGTAAAATTGCGCCGGCTTGCCACACTTTATCATACAACATCCAATCTTTTAGTCCTTGTATAAATATGTGATCTACTTCTTGTAACACACGAACTTTTTCTGCTGTAATATCACCTAAAATACGAATTGCTAAACCTGGTCCGGGAAATGGATGTCTTCCTAATAATTCAGGATCAATGCCCATTTCTGCTCCTACTCTACGCACCTCATCTTTAAACAACATGCGTAAAGGCTCTACAATTTTTAATTTCATAAAGTCAGGTAAACCACCAACATTATGATGTGATTTTATAGTTGCAGAAGGCCCATTTACTGAAATAGATTCAATAACATCTGGGTAAATTGTACCCTGTGCTAAAAAAGTTACACCGGTAATTTCATGCGCCTCATCATCAAAAACTTCAATAAAAGTGTTTCCTATCTTTTTTCGTTTTTCTTCAGGATCACTTATACCTTTTAGAGCATCTAAAAAACGTGCAGAAGAATCTACACCCTTTACATTTAAGCCCATGTCTTTGTATTGATCTAGTACGCTATCAAATTCATTCTTACGCAAAAGACCATTGTTTACAAAAATACAGTATAAATTATCACCAATAGCTTTGTTTAATAAAACCGCCGCAACAGTAGAATCTACTCCACCACTAAGACCTAAAACAACTTTTTCATTACCAATTTGTTGTTTTAAATCTGCTACCGTCATATCAACAAAAGCCTCTGGTGTCCACTCTTGTTCAACTTTAGAGATTTTAACTAAGAAATTTTCTAGTAATTGTTTTCCATCGGTTGAATGATAAACTTCTGGGTGAAATTGTATAGCATACGTTTCTTCGCCATCAATTCTATATGCTGCATTTAGTACGTCGTGCGTACTTGCTAAACGAACGCCATTTTTTGGTAATTCTTTAATAGTGTCACTATGCGACATCCAAACTTGCGAATTTTCAGTAATATCATCAAAAAGCATTTCTGCATCTTTAATTACCGAAAGATTGGCTCTACCATATTCTCTTGTTTCTGATGGTTCTACTTTTCCGCCATGAAAATGAGCTAAGTATTGTGCTCCGTAGCAAACGGCTAACATTGGCACTTTACCTCTAATTTTTGATAAATCTGGATGCGGGGCATCTTCAGCTCTGACAGAAAACGGACTTCCAGAAAGGATTACCGCTTTAAATTCTGAAACATTCTCAGGTATTTTATGGAATGGATGAATTTCGCAGTAAATATTTAATTCTCTTACTCTTCGCGCAATTAATTGCGTGTACTGCGAACCGAAATCTAATATAAGTACGTTATTTTGCATAGGCAAAAGTAATCATTTGCGATAAAAATTAAAGGGCAAATTTCAGATTTTTATTCATTTAAAATAAGTAAAAGTTATACCTTACAGAAAGCCAATTACTTCATAGAGGCTAAAATTTCTTCGATATCTTTTTCTGTGGTATCTGGATTGATAAAGCAAAAACGAGAAATAGTTTCTGACTCTCCATTTTTGGTCCATTTAGTTGGAGTTACTAAAGCAAAACCAGATTTATGATTTTCGTAAGTCCAATCTCTATAATCCTCTGCCGTCCATCCTTTTCTCCTAAACAAAACACAAGATAAACTTGGCTCTCTTACCAACTCTAAATGTGGTGTTTCTTCAATTTGTTTAGCAGCATTAATCGCTAAACTTAGCCCCCGTTCTATAGCTTCGGTATATTTTTCGGTTCCGTGCATTGCCAGAGAAAACCATAACGGCAAACCACGCAAACGTCTGGTTAATTGAATTTGATAATCTGCAGGATTAAAACCCTGTGCACCTTCATCTTTAAAGATATCTAAATAAGCACCTTTTTGCGAATGGGCGTTTTTAGCGAGTTCTAAATCTTTATAAATTACCGCACCACAATCATACGGAGAAAACATCCATTTATGCGGATCTATAGTAATGCTATCTGCGCGTTCTATTCCGTTAAATAAATGCCTAACCGAAGGAGCTGCCAACGCACCACCACCATAAGCTGCATCTACGTGAAACCAAAGTTGTTCTTTTTCGCAAACATCGGCTACGGTATCTAGTTCATCTATAATTCCCGCATTTGTGGTTCCGCCGGTTGCCACTACCGCAAAGAGACGTTTTCTGTCAAACTCGCTTAAATTATCAATGGCTTTTTGCAACCATTTTCCTGTTAATCGATCATCTTCATCATCATCAACTAAAATAATATCTGCATCAATAACTTTTGCCATCGATTTTACAGATGAATGCGCTCCGTTAGAAGTGATTAAAAGGGCTCTAAAAGCTCTATTTTCTTCATTTTGATCTCGCCAAGCTTCACGAGCTGCAATCATTGCCGAAAGATTTGCTGAAGTACCGCCACTGGTAAAAACACCAAAAGCACCTTCGGGTAAACCGGTTAAAGAAACTAACCACTTCATGGCTTGGTTTTCACAAAAAATTCCGCCGGCACCCGTCATCCAATAAGCACCGTGCATACTTGATGCAGAAGTAACCAAATCAAATAAAGTTGCTGCTCTGGTAGGTGCTGCTGGTACAAATGCTAAATGCCTTGGGTGATCTGCAGGAACAGTTGCTTTTACAAAAACATCTTTAAATAACTCAAATGCTTTTTCGCCACCAATTCCTTTTTCGGTGACTGTTTCTCCCACTAACTTTAGTAAATCTTCTTCTTTTTTGGGAGAGCCCATTTCTGGAGCAGTATTTGAAATTCTATGAATGGCATATTTCATAATATCTAAGGTCATTTCAACCGTATCGATATCAATGGAGTGCATACTTTTCATGATGGTTATTTTTTTTGCGAAAACCTAGATTCGCTTTTTATGATAGGTAAATAATTGAAAATTCTTGTTGAAGTGGATTTAATTCTTGCTTTAATTGCTGAATTAAACCTTTACCATAAGCTTGATAAAATTCACTAAAATTAGCCTGACGCTCTTGTAAATTTTGCTTCGGAAATAATTGATCTTGTAAATTTACTAAACGATCTAGCTCGTCTTTTAATTTTCTCTTTTGCGCTTTTAGCAAGCGTTTCTCTAAATGAGACAATCCGTTAATTTGTTTTTTTTCTTGCGCTGCAACTGCTCCCACAAAAGATTTATCTGTTTTTTCTGCTAAAGCATATAAATCTTCAAATTGTTGCTGAAGGTGTTTTTTTTGCACAGAAAAATCAATATCAATTTTAGAAATTTCATTGGTGCGCTTTGTTTCTAAGTCGGATTGATTTAAAAATAAATCGGTTACACGTAGATTTAAATTCTTTATTTTTTTGTCTTGTTTTTCTGTAATTAACAAGGCAGAATTTCGTAATAATAAGATTGGAAATGGAATTTTTTCTACTTCAAAAAACTCTTTTAATTGTAACCAGTAAGCCAACTCTCCGCCACCGCCAATGTAGCAAAGGTTTGGTAATATTACTTCTTGGTATAAAGGACGCATAATTACGTTTGGCGAAAAACGTTCCGGATAATTTTCTATTTCCTTTAAAAGTTCATTTTCGGTAAAACGGATTTCAGTTTCATGAACAAAATATAAATCTTCTTCTTTTATGATTCTTTCTCGAAGATTCTCTTTTAAATAAAATAGATTGATTTCACGCGGATTTACTTGAATTTTAAAACCTTCACTTTCTAACTTCTCAGTGGTTTCTGTAACTTTTTTAAAAGAAGTCTGTTTTATTAACTCATTTTTTACAAATGGGCTAAACTCTTTTTTTAAAGCTTTATCGTTTCCATCTAAAATTACCAAACCATATTTCCCGAATAATTCATTTGCTAAAAACCGTGTAGCTTCGGTTAAAGTTGCGTGTTCCGTATATGCTTTTTTGAAAATGCTTTTTATATATTCTGCATTTTCAGAACTGTTTAATTTTGAAGAAAATTGCTCTAAAACTTCTTGTAATCCTTCTGTTGAAAGTTCTCCTACAGCTCCTTTCGATTCTTTTTTCCACTGAATTTTTTCTTCATTAAAATTAAAGAAATTAATTTCCTCAAAATCATGATCTTCCGTTGCCATCCAATAAATTGGCACAAAATTTTTATCGGGATATTTTTCAGCTAAACTTTCGGTTAAATTTAGTGTTGATATTATTTTATATAGAAAATAAAGTGGTCCGGTAAATAAATTTAATTGATGACCGGTTGTTACCGTAAATGTATTTTCTTGAGCTAAGGCTTGTATATTTTCTTCAGTTGAGGCTGAAATCAACATATTTTTGTATTGCTGCTGAAGACTTTTTACTAAAACTTTTCTGGTTTTAGTTGAATAGTTTTTTTGTTTTTCTTGAAGCTGTTTTTCAAAATTTTCTAAGCTGGGAAAATGTTGATAAAATTGTTGAAGTGATTTTTTTTCAGCTAAATAATCTATTATTAGTTTAGAAAAATAAAAAGTCTCTTCGTAAGAAATACAGTCGGCCATAAGTAAGAAAATCTTGAAAGTGCAAAGATAAGTTTATCTCATATTTTTTCTACTAATTTTTAGTTAAAGGCTGAAAGCAAGATTAACCTATAATAATTATCATTGTTATCTGGTAAAGAATTAAGACCGCTTTGCTTTTAGAACCAAGAAACAAGACTTGACTGTAACTAACTGATAAACAATAATAAAATTAATTAGCATTACTACCTTTATATTTTTACAAAAAGCAAAGCGTCATATTTTGAAAGCATTTGAAACTCAATTGTAATAGTTCTTTATGTTAATTCAACAAATTTCACTCGGACTCGAACGAATAATTATAGATAAGACTGTTCTATGATTGCACGTTATCTAGCATAAAACTGTATGGTCACCCTAAATCTAATTCAGGGTTTCATATTCTAAATATTGATTTTTAACACTGTATGAAATTTCGTATCAAGCCCGAGATGACGAAAATCACAATTATCACAAGTAACAAATATCCTAAAAAGTAGAAGCATAAAAAAGCCGAAACAAAACTTCGGCTTTTAGAAATAAAAATTCAATATTTTTTTATGAATTTATCGGGACACCGTACAAATCAAAATCGGCAGCTTCGGTAATTTTAATTTCTGTTAAATCTCCGGTTTTTAAATAATGTTGAGTAGCATCAATTAATACTTCATTATCTACATCAGGAGAATCATACTCAGTTCTTCCAACAAAATAATTACCTTCTTTCCTATCAATTACGCATTTAAACGTTTGCCCTATTTTTTGTTGATTAAGCTCCCAAGAAATCTGCGATTGAATTTCCATAATTTCGTTAGCACGTTCTTGTTTAACATCTTCAGGAACATCGTCTTCTAAATTATACGCATGTGTGTTTTCTTCGTGTGAATATGTAAAACAACCTAAACGCTCAAAACGCATTTCTTTTACCCATTCTTTTAATTCTTGAAAATGCGCTTCGGTTTCTCCCGGATAACCAACAATAAGTGTCGTTCTTATTGCCATTTGTGGCACGATTTCTCTGAATTTATAAATTAAATCAGTCGTCTTTTTATGAGTAGTTCCGCGACGCATAGATTTCAGTAAATCATCAGAGATATGCTGTAACGGAATATCTAAATAATTACAAACTTTTGGCTCTTCGTTTATTACATCTAATACATCCATTGGGAAACCGGTAGGAAATGCATAATGCAAACGAATCCATTCTATCCCTTCGACTTTTACCAATGCACGGAGTAATTCTGCTAAGTTTCTCTTTTTATAAAGATCTAATCCGTAATAGGTTAAATCTTGCGCTATAAGAATCAATTCTTTTACACCATCTCTTGCTAAACCTTCGGCTTCTTTTACCAATTGTTCAATCGGAGTAGATTTATGTCCACCACGCATTAATGGAATCGCACAAAATGAACACGGACGGTCACAACCTTCAGCAATTTTTAAAAATGCATAATTTTTTGGAGTAGTTGTAACACGTTCTCCTAATAGTTCGTGTTTATAATCGGCTCCTAATGCTTTTAAAAGTGAAGGCAATTCTGTTGTTCCAAAGTATTGATCAACATTCGGAATTTCTTTTTCTAAATCAGGTTTATAGCGTTCAGAAAGACATCCAGTTACAAAGACTTTATCTACAATTCCTGCTTCTTTCTTCTGAGCAAAATCTAAAATTGTATTTACCGATTGTTCTTTAGCATTATCTATAAATCCGCAGGTGTTAATAACAACTACGTTACCTTCTTCTTCGTGAACAACCTCTTTATTATTAGCTTTTAATTGTCCCATCAACACTTCAGAATCATAGATATTCTTACTACAACCCAGCGTTACTACATTAATCTTGTTCTTCTTCCGTGATTTTGTTCGCATAATTTTTTAAAATGTGTGCAAAGATACAAAATCTTATTTTGAACCTTTTTGAAACTATTTTTTGGGGTTAGGACTGAATAATTAAAAGTTTATCTACAAGGTCTTTTGAAGATATTGCATGAAAGTGAATTCATAATAGCGCATAAAAGAAACTAGTAAAACACCTAAAATAACATACCACCAAGAAAACTTATTGTTTCTTGTCATCCACAGACCGATAATTGCAAAAATTAAATATGGTAGACTTAGTATTAGATTAGGGATTACAGCCATTCCTTTAAAAGCTGCAATAACTTTCATAACCACATAAAAAACGCTGTAGAAGAAAATCACTTTGCATATGGTTGCCTTAGTTCGCTCTTTTGAAAATGGCTTTGGTCTATTTTCGTTATCCATTATTTAAATACTTTGTTTGAAGAATGAATCTACAAATTCCATTTTATTGAAAATTTGCAAATCTTCTATTCCTTCCCCTACGCCAATGTATTTTACAGGAATTTGAAATTGGTCACTTATACCAATTACTACACCCCCTTTTGCTGTACCGTCAAGTTTTGTAACGGCGAGAGAAGTTACTTCTGTCGCGGCGGTAAATTGTTTTGCTTGTTCAAAAGCATTCTGCCCGGTAGAACCATCTAGCACTAGTAAAACTTCGTCAGGAACATCATCAACAACTTTTTTCATAACGCGTTTAACCTTAGTTAATTCATTCATTAAATTAACTTTATTGTGTAACCTTCCGGCAGTATCTATAATTACAACATCGGCATCATGTTTAACAGCACTTTGAATAGTATCAAAAGCCACAGAAGCTGGATCGCTTCCCATTTTTTGCTTCACAATAGGAACATCTACTCGATCTGCCCAAATTTGTAATTGATCTATAGCTGCTGCTCTAAATGTATCTGCTGCACCTAAAACTACTTTCTTACCTTGCTTTTTAAATTGATGCGCTAACTTGCCGATTGTAGTTGTTTTCCCTACACCGTTTACACCAACAACCATTATTACGTATGGTTTTTTTTCTGGCAATGGAAAACTAGCATGATCTCCAGAACCGGTTTCACTTAAAAGAGCGGCAATTTCTTCTCGAAGAATTTTGTCAAGTTCGTCTGTACCTAAATATTTATCGCGAGCTACACGCTCTTCAATACGATCTATAATTTTTATTGTTGTAGCAACTCCAACATCGCTAGATACGAGTACTTCTTCTAAATCATCTAAAACTTCATCATCAACTTTTGACTTTCCGGCAACTGCTTTACTAAGTTTACCAAAAAAACTTGATTTAGATTTTTCTAGCCCTTTATCTAAGGTTTCCTTTTTTTCTTTTGAAAATATTTTCTTAAATAACCCCATATATACTCGTATTTGCGTTAGGGATAAAGGCTTTGTTGGAGCTCATTTGTTTACTCAAAAAACAAATAGCGACTGCCGATAGCCCGACCCCGTTAAAACGGGGTAACGCCCTAATTATTTTTAAAAAGCAAATATACACAAAACAAAAAAGCCGTCCCGAAAAAACGGAACGGCTTTTTTATTATATAATGAACTTATTTTTTCTTGAAAAAGTCATTTACCTGGTCTGGTGCCATAATTTGCTCTACAAATGTATATGCTCCAGTTTTTTCTGACTTCACCATTTTTACAGCTTTGGTAAGTCTTTTAGATCCCGTTTGTAATGATGCTACCGATTTCTTTGCCATAACTTATTACTTTATTTCTTTGTGAACCGTCATTTTATTAAGAATTGGGTTAAATTTCTTTAACTCCATTCTATCCGGCGTATTCTTTTTATTTTTAGTTGTAATGTATCTTGAAGTACCTGGTTTTCCAGATGACTTATGCTCTGTACATTCTAATATAACCTGAACTCTATTTCCTTTCTTTGCCATTTCTCTTAGGTATTAAAGGGTTTGATTACTTTTTTAAGAATCCTTTTGCTCTTGCATCTTTGATGACAGCAGAGATCCCTCTTTTGTTAATATTTTTTAAAGCAGATGTAGATACTTTTAAGGTAATCCATTTATCTTCTTCAGGAATATAAAAACGTTTTTTAACTAAATTCGCATTGAATTTACGTTTAGTTTTATTCATTGCGTGAGAAACGTTATTCCCAACCATTGCTTTCTTCCCGGTAAGTTCACAAACTCTTGACATTTTTTCTGATCTTTTCTCGTTATTTCAAAACAGGATGCAAATTAACAATTTTTTTACCTAACTTACAACTATTACTTTATAAATTTTAATTTATTTCTTCCAATTCTTTCAGCAACAGCTCAAAAGCTTTATTTACTGCTTTTTCTGTAACTTTTTCTCGTTGATTTCCTAAATTGAATTCAAAACTTTTTACTGTACTTGAAGTGGCTACTGCAATAAAAACAGTACCAATATCTGCCTCACTGTCTCCTTTTGTAGGGCCGGCATTTCCGGTTGTGGCAACAGCAAAATCTGAATTAAACAATTTTTGCGTACGTATTGCCATTTCTTCAGTGATTTCTGCACTTACTACTGAGTATTTTTCAATAAAATCTTTAGGAATATTAAGGACATCATTTTTTGCTGATGTGGCATAAGTAACAATACTTCCTTTAAAAAATAAAGAAGCTCCCGGGATTGATGTAAAACGAGCTGCAATTTTTCCGCCAGTACAACTCTCGGCAGTAGCCACACTCCATTCATTTAAAGTGAGGTATTTTGCGATTCGCTCTTCAATATTTTCTTCTTCTTCGTAACCTTTTATTATATCACCAATTAAATGATGTAAACCTTTAATTTGTTCGTCTATTGCTGAAATTAATTTCTGTTCGTTATCACCCCTTGCTGATAAACGCAACCTTACTCTACCTAATCCAGGTAAATACGCTAACTTTATAAAATTTGGCAAGTTATTTTCCCAAGATCCAATTTTCTGAGCAATGGTACTTTCGCCAACACCGTAGGTTAGAACAGTTTTATGAATTATATATGGGCGCTGAAACCGATCTTTTATTAGCGGAATTACTTGATCGGTCAACAGGCTTTTCATTTCAAAAGGGACACCCGGTAAAGAAACATACACTACATTATTTTCTTCAAAAAACATTCCCGGAGCTGTGCCGTACGCATTATGAAGCGCAATTGCTTTTGAGGGCAACATAGCCTGATCTCTATTTAAATCTGAAATTTCTGTGTCTAATTTTTCAAATAGTTTTTCAATATGTGTCAGAACACTTTGATGATGTGTTAACTCATCTTGAAAATAAGTACATAAAGTTTTTTTTGTTATATCATCATTTGTAGGACCTAGCCCTCCAGTGAGAATAATAACTTTTGCACGTTTTGAAGCTTGTTTTAAGCTATCTAAAATATGCTGTTCTTCATCTTGAATAGATGTTATTTGCGCTACATCTATTCCTATTTTATTAAACTCTTTTGCAATGAAAGCAGAATTTGTATCAATTATCTGACCTATAAGAATTTCATCGCCAATGGTAATTATTTCTGCATTCATAAAAATCAATTAGAGATTAAAATCTTCTTTTAATTCTTTACAAGCAGTTAGAACAGTTTCTGAAACACTATTAGCGTAAGGTAAAATTTCTTCTTTCGTAGAATCGCTTTTTGCCCAACCTTCTATTTTTTTAACTTCTGGCGCAAGGTCTAATCCAAAAATAATTAAGTTTGGTTTCATTTTGTGTGCGCTTTGATATGCTAATTGAGCATTACCGTTTTCTACAGCTTCGTTCATCGCTCTAATATCTTCTGGCAATTCTTCAATAAAAGTGGTTACCATTTCAAGAATAAATTCTTGATCGCCTCCTGCCATTTCTTCAACTTGCTCTAAATTATACTTTTTCATTTTCTTACTTCTTAAATCACTTTACATCTATAGCAAATACACTTTTTTGCTCTATAAATCCTTCTAAACGATCATTTTTTTCTACCGGACCAACTCCTGCGGGTGTTCCTGTAAAAATAACATCACCTATTTTTAAGGTAAAAAACTGCGAAATATACGCAATTAATTGGTCTATTTTATATATCATTTGCTCGGTATTACCTTGCTGAACGGTTTCTCCATTCTTTTCTAAATGAAATGAAAGTGACTGAATATTAGTGAAATTTTCTTTTGAAAACCAATGTTGCCCAATTACGGCTGCACCATCAAATCCTTTTGCTTTTTCCCAAGGCAATCCTTTTTCTTTAAGTTTTTGCTGCAAATCTCTTGCCGTAAAATCTATTCCTAAACTAATTTGATCGTAATATTTATGAGCAAATTTTTCTTGTATAAATTTACCTACTTTTTTTATACGAACCAACACCTCTACTTCATAGTGAACATTTGAAGAAAAATCTGGAATAAAAAAGGGTTGTTTTTTTAGTAAAACCGATGTGTCTGGTTTTAAAAACAATACTGGATCGGTCGGTTTTTCATTTTTTAATTCGTCAATATGCTTTGCATAATTTCTACCTACACAAATTATTTTCATAAACCCCTAATTTAATTTTTCTGAGAGTTTTCTTAATTTAATTGCGGTAAGCACTTTTTTTGTATAAAGCGGAAAATCAGCATTTTGCATCCATCCATAATAACCCGGCTCTTCATCTAGTACTTTCTCTACTAATTTGCCACGGTGTTTACCAAAAGAGAATATTTCTTTACCTTCTTTATTATAAGCTAGTAAACCCGCAAAATCTGCAAATTTTTTATGTGCACTAAATTCTGCTAACCATTTGGTATCATTTTCTAAGTCTGGGTAACGATCTAATTGTGATTCTAAAACTTCAAAAGTAGCCATTGTATCTGCTTCAGCACTGTGAGCGTTTTCTAAATTTTTATCGCAATAAAATTTATAAGCGGCTTCTAATGTTCTCTTTTCTTTTTTATGAAAAATTGTCTGTACATCAATTGCAACAGCATTTTTAATATCAAAATCTATTTCTACTCTTAAAAATTCTTCTGCTAAAAGTGGAATATCAAAACGATTACTATTGTATCCGCCAAGATCGCAACCTTTAATAAATTCGAATATTTTTTTTGAAAGTGCTTTAAAGGTTGGTTCTCCAGCCACATCTTCATTAGAAATTCCGTGTATTTTTGTTACTTCAGGCGGAATCGGCATTTCTGGATTTACCCTAAGCGTTATGCTTTCTTTATTACCATTAGGAAACACTTTAAGAATAGCAATTTCTACGATTCTGTCTTTAGCTATATTTGTTCCGGTAGTTTCTAAATCGAAAAAACAAATAGGCTTTGTTAGGTTTAATTTCATTGCAATAGAATTTGACAGCAAAGGTACTACAAGGTAGCGAAGTGATAAAAAAAATAGCCTGTTTTAAAATATTTTTTTAATTTTAGTCCTCAAAAATATTTCAGTTCTAACTAAACTGAATTTTTTAATTGACTAAAACTTATAACAACAACCAAAAAACGCCCGATAATTCGGGCGTTTTTTTATTTATATCTACAAGAAATTAAATATCTCTATTCTCATCAAAAGCTTCTAAGTATTGTGCAACACGTTGCACAAATTGACCGCCTAGAGCTCCGTTTACCACACGGTGATCATAACTATGAGATAAGAACATTTTCATTCTAATACCAATAAAATCTCCATCTGGCGTTTCTATAACTGCCGGTACTTTACGGATTGCTCCTAAAGCTAAAATACCTACTTGTGGTTGATTGATAATTGGAGTTCCCATAATACTTCCAAAGGTTCCCACATTGGTTACTGTATACGTTCCCCCTTGTGTATCGTCTGGTTTTAATTTTCCGTTTCTGGCTCTGTTTGCTAAATCATTAACTTGTTTAGCCATTCCTATTAAATTTAACTGATCGGCTTTTTTAATTACCGGAACAATTAAGTTTCCATCTGGTAAAGCAGCAGCCATTCCTAAATTAATATCTTTTCTTTTTATGATTTTATCACCATCAACAGAAATATTAATTAATGGGAAATCTTTAATAGCTTTTGTTACCGCTTCCATAAAGATTGGGGTAAAAGTAAGCTTCTCTCCTTCTCTTTTTTGGAATTCGTTTTTTACTTTATTCCTCCAGTTCCAAATTTTAGTAACATCAACTTCTATAAATGATTGAACATGAGCTGAAGTTTGTACTGAATTTACCATATGATGAGAAATCATTTTGCCCATTCTAGACATTTCAATAATTTCATCTTCACCATTTACACTTACTGGTGCAGCAGCTGGTTTTGGTGCGGCGGCTACAGAAGTTTTATTTGATTGTTGCTTTTTAGCTGTTTCTTGCGGAGCATTTTGACGATTTTCTATGTATGCTAAAATATCGTTTTTAGTAACTCTTCCATCTTTTCCTGTTCCTTGAACTTTTTCTAATTCTTCTAGGCTAATATTTTCTTCTGAAGCAATACTTTTTACCAATGGAGAATAAAAACGTTCTGAATCAGAAAAATCCTGCTGACCTGTACTTTCTTGAGCTTTATTAACCGTATCTTGAACAGCTTCTACATTTTCTTTAGTTGCTGGAGTTTCTGAAGTACTTTCTGTTTCTGGAGCTTCATCTCCATCTGTTTCAATTATAGCTACAGCTTGCCCTACTTGTACCACATCATCTACATCAAAAAGCATTTCAACCAAGGTACCTTCAACTTCACTAGGCACTTCGCTATCTACTTTATCTGTTGCTATTTCTAAAACGGCTTCATCTTCTTCAATTCTCTCTCCTACTTCTTTCAGCCAATTGGTTACGGTTGCTTCCGCAACACTTTCTCCCATTTTGGGTAATTTCAGTTCAAATTTTGCCATATTTATAACCCGAAGGTGCTTTTTTTGTTATCGGTTGCGAATTTAATTAAAAAATGCTTTTCTTAGTAATAATATTTCAAACTTTTAGATTTTAATAACATCTCCTTTTCCTGTATTGCTATCGCTACCGATGATAAAATTAAAATTTGTTGGTTTTATACGAAAATAATTCTGTCCTTTTTTCTGATTTTCCATGATACTAAAAATTTTCTTTAATGCCATAAATTTTGAATCAAAAACAAATAAAGAATTATTGATTTTCTTTGTTGATATTTTTTCAGGATTCAAATAATTAAAGGTAACCCCTTCAATCCTTGGTGTTTTCTCATCCTTAGAAACCCAGTACGTTTGTTTGTAATCTATAATTTCGCTTTGAGCTGAAGAAAAAGAATGGCGCAGTTTTGCCATTTGTAAAGCTAAAGTAACGGCAGAATTTAAAAAAAAATTTTGCTTAAAATGTTTATGGTAAAAAATCTGCATTGCGCCATAAAATCTTTTTCTATAAATTTTATCTTTATTGGTACTTTCACCTTTATAATGCAAAACCGTTTCTGATCCTACATAATAATTTTTATAACCAAATTTCAAGAATTTATAACTTAAGTCTATATCTTCTCCATACATAAAGTAATCTTCGTCAAGACCGCCAACTTCTATATAGCGATCTTTTCTCATCAACATAAAAGCACCGACTAAAATGTCCACTTCTCCTTCTTTATCTGAACCTAGGTTTGAATAATACTTACTTGAATTTCCTATTAATTTTTGAAATGCTATTTGGGGTGTAGGTAAATTGCGTTTACTTTCCGGTAAAAAAAAGCCTCTACCATCTATTAATTTAACTCCTAAAGCTCCAATATGCTCATGTTTTTCTGCAAAAAGCAAAGTTTTTTCAAAAACTGTTTCACTAACCACCGTATCAGGATTTAGCAAACAAATATATTTTCCACGAGCAATTTTCACTCCTTGATTATTACCTTTACTAAAGCCACCATTTTTAGTATTTTCTATTAGGATAACTTCAGGAAAGTGTTTTTTCACCAGTGTGCAACTTTCATCCTCAGAATTATTATCAACAACAATAATTTCTGATTCAATATTTTCTACCGCTTTCTTTACACTCCAAATACATTGAAGTAAATAAAAAGGAACTTTGTAATTTAAAATAATAACCGATAAATGCACTTACTGACTTTTAAGTGAGTTTTCAAAAGGAACTCGATTAGTTATACTTCTTCCTAAAGTAATTTCGTCTGCATATTCCAATTCATCACCAACGCCAATTCCTCTTGCAATTGTAGACATATTAACCTCAGAATTCTCTAATTGTTTATAAATATAAAAGTTTGTAGTATCTCCTTCCATAGTACTGCTTAGTGCAAAAATAAGCTCTTTAATTTCTCCCTCTTTAACTTTTTCTACTAGTGAATTTATAGTTAATTGACCAGGACCAATTCCATCCATTGGACTAATTTTTCCTCCCAAAACATGATACAAACCTCGAAATTGACTCGTGTTTTCTATAGCCATAACGTCACGAACGTCTTCTACAACGCAAACCAAACTTTTATCACGAGAAGTATTAGCACAAATTGCACATAATTCTGTATCACTAATATTATGACACTTTTTGCAGAAATTTATTTCAGTTCTTAAATCGACTAATGCTTTTGCTAAATGTGCTGTTTGACTTTCTGGTTGACGTAATAAATGTAAAACCAAACGCAAAGCTGTACGCTTACCAATACCTGGCAATTGCGACATCTCTGAAACAGCATTACTTAACAATTTCGAAGAAAATTCCATAGCCGCAAATTTACAATTTTAAAAAGGCTATTTTATAAACTTTTAAATTTTATTAATAAAAAAGCCTGATGATTATCTCATCAGGCTTTTTATAATGTGCGGGCGGAGAGACTCGAACTCTCACGCCGTGAAGCACTAGATCCTAAGTCTAGCGTATATTGCACCAAATTGAAACAAAGTCATTCATTTTCAATTGATTATACGATTCTACATTTTCTTTAATATCATCTAATATCAATTGATTTCAACATTTGTTGTACCTATGTTGTACCTGAAAAGAACAATAATTTCGTATCTTTATGGTGTACTTAGGTAAAGGAATACATTCAAAATGGAATGTTGTACCTATGTTGTACCTGATTTGACTTTCGTACTCAAAACAGGTCAATTATGTCATCAAACGCAAAGATAGTTCTACGTAAAAAACCAAACAGTAAAGGGCTTTACCCATTAGCTGTTCGAATTACAAAAAATCGTCGTTCAACATATCAATATATAGGTCATTATATTGACATAGAGGATTGGGACGAAAAAAATATTCGAGTAAGAAAGTCTAATTCAAATGCTGATAGTTTAAACAAGTTGCTATCACAGGAACTCTCGAACGCCAATAAAGCACTTATTGACTTACAATCCGAGCATAAAGATGCATCTGCCAACCAAATCAAAAAAGAGATATATGCCTCGGGAAACTCTGCTACCTTTTTTGAACTAGCACAAGAGCATCTGGACGAATTGGAAATCGCCGAAAAATTAAACCGCTTATCTACGGATAGTGCTTTGGTTAGCTATATCATAAAGTTTAATAAATCAAAACAGTTGGCTTTTCAGGAAATTAACGAACGCTTCCTAAAAAAGCTGATGATATATTTGAAAGCCAAACACGAACTTTCAGAAACATCAGTAATGAACATCTTAGTCCTCATTAGGTTGTTGTTCAACAGAGCTATTAAGCTCAAAATAGTTAGTAGGGAATTATATCCTTTTGGTGGTGACAAGATTAAAATTAAGTTTCCAGAAACAAGCAAAGTCGGGTTGAATATTATTGAAGTAAGAGCCATAGAAGCTCTTGAGAATTTAACTTTGAGTGAAATACACACTCGAAATGTCTGGCTCTTTAGTTTTAATTTTGCCGGAATGCGAGTTACCGATGTATTGTGGACAAAGTGGTCTGACATATACGACAAAAGGTTGCATTATAGAATGAACAAAAACTCAAAATTACTATCATTAAAAATTCCAGATAAGGTTTTCAAAATTTTAGATTATTACAAAGAAGACAAAAGATATGCAACCGATTTTGTTTTTCCCGAATTGAAAAAAGCGAATCTCGATGATGCAAAAGATGTCTATAACAAGAGAAAGACAGCTACCAAGAAATTTAATGACAACTTAAAATCTATAGCTAAAAAGGCGAAAATTGATAAGAAAATTACAATGCATATTGCGAGGCATACCTTTGGCAATATTGCTGGTGATACCATCCATCCCTTTATGCTGCAAAAATTGTATCGTCATAGCGATTTAAAAACCACATTGAACTATCAAGCTAATTTTATTCACAAAGAAGCAGATGATGCTTTGGATAGTGTGGTAAATTTTTGAACTATTATCAGCCATCTGCAAATATTTTAAAGTCATATTTCAACATATTCAATTGCCATTCCCTTACCTTTACCAACATAATTTTATGTTTATGGTGTTAAAGGTTAAATGGACTGAATTTAAAAGTAGTCTTGAAAATTTTCAGTCCGAAGGAAATGCGCTTATTAAAAAATATAAAGCAGCAAGAACTGAGGATTTATTAAATGAATTGAAAGAGGAAAAACAATCGTGGGAAAGCGATGTAATCAGTTATGTAAAGGCTTCTTTTGACCCTGAACACACCAATTTTGCATACGAGTTTAAGGCTCAACAAGGATATAATTTCGGAATGAAATTAGGTATCGACCAAAGAGTCAAAAACACTATTCAAACCATTAAAGATGAAATTAATGGGCTTGATTACTATTTAAAAATATTATTCATTTCAGATGCTATTGTGCGAGCTGATGACATTGATTTAGAAGAGCGTAAAAACCTTGATACCGAAGGCATTCTTGATCTTATACTTTCTAAACTATATGAACTGTATAATGATGGGAAATACTATTCTATTAAGTGGATTCTTGAAGGTAACGGCCTAAAGTTAGGTGGGCGTAGCGAAGATTGGGACTATGGTAGAATGCTTGAAGAACGAGGCCTTATTGAGACTATGAATGGTCGTGAGGTAAATGCCAAACTAAAACTTGAGGGAAAGTATGCCATTGAACAAGCCAGAAAATCCCAAGTGCCCGACTACTCAAAAATTAGCGATTCTGATGAAGAATTAAAAACACTTCTCAAAGAGGTACTTGCCGAAGTTAAAAGATCAGGATATGGTCAGCAAATCATCTTCGATGAGTTTGATGAGCTGCGCAAAGACATTCCGCATCTTAGCAAAAAATCGTTTGGTCAGTTATTAAAATCAAAACTTGGCGATTTGGTCGCAGCCAAAGCCTTTGACAAAGCTATCGCCAGCGACATATTCAAACAATTTACTAACCAAATATTTCCATTTTAACGTATGAGAATATGGGCAGGTATTAAAAATAGAATAGTTCAATTCTTCCGAAAAGAACCACCACCAGAATATGAGGTGACAGAATATGTGTTTTCGGATAGACAACCTCTTGATGGTTCTTCGACCATTTCATTTTTCGTAAACAATCCCAAGCCAGATGTAAGTGTTACCAGAACTTTTGATAGCGAAGACCAAGCCGTTAATTGGCTTATGGAAAATCGAGATTTCAAAAAGATGTTATTTAGTAATGTATTTCCATCCGCAAATTCGGTGAAATACCAATGTGGCGTTAAAGAACCTATCACAATCCCAAACAAAATGCCAGGGGATATTGACATTCTTCTGTATGAACAAGGAAAGGAACAAAATGCGGTTGGAATAGAATGTAAAATAGTAAAAACCGAATCGCTTGAAAATCAACCACCAAAAATAAACAAGATTACAAGCGTTCAAAAAAAGGGAACTATTCAGGCAAATGGATATACCGAAATTGGATTCAACAGGGTTTATCTGCTAATCATACTATTGGATGATGGCCGGCATTACAAAAACCCCAATGTTATGTTCAGAACTACACCTTTTAAATGGTTGAAAGAATTGTATGGTTTTGACTGGCAAACCCGAATGAGTGATGATATTGGAATTATTTACGTTCACATAAATCAATTTACTACTAACCATATAAATCAGACCAAAGGATTGGGATTGCGTGTAGAACGTGAAGCAATACCAATTTTACAACCTGAAGAACTAACTGATAAAATCAAAAAACTGGATTCATAGGATAATTTGAAACGTAAAGGAACTTGCAGGATATGCGGAAATCATAGTAAACTAACGTTTGAGCACGTTACACGAGAGTGTAAACTGAACTCTCTATAGTTTGCCTGATTCATTTTCTCAAGTGCTCGGTTCTTGCCTAAAACATTCCACCAACATCCCATAAAGTTCTGGATGTTTTCTTTTTAGTAAATCCGCTCGTTCAAAAAAATACTCTGAAGCAACCGCAAAGAATTCAGCTTGATTTGTTCCACCATATTTACGAATATCTGAATGGTTATCGTTAATCGCTTCCATTTCTTTATGGATTAAGTTTAACCAAGGTATGGCATATTGATGTTCCATTAGCCGCTCTGGCACACCGTCTGTTCTATCGTCCAACTTATCTATAAGGTGCACAAATTCGTGTATGCCAGTATTGCTTTTATCGGTTGTATTTTTAAAGCCGTGGTACAATGCTTTCTTGGAAAGTATCATCTGTTTCTCGAACCTTCCATTTCCAACTATTCCACCAATATTCCGTGAGTTATCCTTACTGCTAAATTGCATATCCTCATTAAAATTATCAGGATATAAAAGGATGCCACTTAAATTTGTGTAGTGCCATTCCTTGAAGCCAAAAACTGGAATGACGGCACTTGCTGCAATTAAAACCTTATCCAACTCTTCCAGTTCAAACTGCACAGCATCGATATAGACCTCACTTAAAAATAGCATCATTTTTTGCTGAAAAATTAGCTGTGCGTCTTTTGATAGATTTCTATAAAACAGCACATTATCCGTCAATAATTTATGCCAATGTTCTGGAAATGGCTTTACACTATGACGTTTTGCTTTTCTATAAAAATGAACAGCAAAAAGAACAATCACAACCGAAATAAAAATATAAGCCATATTAAAAACGTATTAATCTACAGGTTCGGCCTTAAATCCCACTTTTTGCAAAGTCGCCTTTACATCTTCTTCGGTTACACCATCGCTTTCAATGGTTAGGATTTTATCAGGATTAGAGGTATCTACTTCCCAACTTTCTACACCTTCTTGTTTGTTTAAAAAAGGGGTGACTTTTGATACGCACCCACCACAATTGATATTTGTTTTAAATTTTAAAGTTTTCATAGTATTGAATTTATTTATTATTAAAGTTTTACTCGTTTAAGTCTTAAGCTATTTGCAACTACGGATACACTACTGAATGCCATTGCTGCACCTGCAATCATCGGATCCAACAAAAACCCATTTACAGGATAAAGAACTCCCGCTGCAATTGGAATGCCAATAATGTTGTAAATAAATGCCCAGAATAAGTTCTGACGTATGCCCAACACGGTTCTTTTTGATAGTTTCAATGCTTTTGGGATAGATTGTAAATCTGATGTTATCAAGGTCATTTTTGCTACATCCATTGCGATATCCGAACCTTTGCCCATAGCAATACTCACATTGGCTTGCGCCAGGGCGTGCGAATCGTTGATACCATCGCCCACCATTGCTACTATCTTTCCGTCCGCCTGTAATTTTTCGACAAAAGCCGCTTTGTCCGAAGGCATCACTTCTCCTTGGTAATTTGTTATTCCTACTTGTTTTGCGACAGCAGATGCGGTTTTATTGTTATCTCCAGTAAGCATATAGACCTCAATGCCTCGTTCTTGAAGTGTTGCTATGGCCATTTTTGAAGTTTCCTTAATCTTGTCTGCAATGGCGAGTATCGCCAGCACTTGTTTTTCATTGCCAAAGAAAATGACGGTTTTCGCTTGCTCTTCGAGACTTTCTGCTGTTTGCATCAAGGAAGCATCGATTTGAATATTTTTCTCAAGCATTAGTTTATGGTTTCCAACATAGTATGGTGAACCATTTTCTGTTTGAGCTTTCACACCTTTTCCTGTAATACTTTCAAAAGAAGCAATTTCAGCTTTTTCAATATTTTCATCTTTTAAGTGATTGACTACAGCTTCCGCCAAAGGGTGTTCTGATTGTGCTTCAATAGCTAGAAGAACTTTTTTGTATTCGTTGATATCTTCGAGTTTATCCTTCCAAAATATATCAGTTACTAAAGGCTTTCCTTCTGTAATTGTACCTGTTTTATCAAGAATGACAGCATTCACTTTATGACCGAGTTCTAAACTTTCGGCATCCTTTATAAGGATATTATTTTCTGCGCCTTTACCAATTCCCACCATAATGGCGGTAGGTGTTGCCAATCCCAAAGCACAAGGACAGGCGATTACCAATACTGCTACAGAGGTCAATAAGGCTTGTGAAAAGGCATTATCGCCTCCTAAAGACATCCAAACAATGAAGGTTACAATGGAAATACCCAATACCACAGGAACGAAAATACCGGCAATCTTATCGACCAGTTTTTGAACGGGTGCCTTACTCCCTTGCGCTTGCTGAACCATTTTAATGATTTGGGAAAGCAGGGTTTCTCCACCTACTTTTTCAGCGGTAAATTGAAAACTTCCTTTTTGATTAACGGTACCAGCGAATACCTTTTCCCCTTGGGATTTCTGAACTGGAACGGGTTCTCCAGTAATCATACTTTCATCTACATATGAGCTTCCCTTGGAAACTTCGCCATCCACGGGAATCTTTTCTCCGGGACGCACCAAAATGGTCTGACCAACCTGTACGGATGAAATAGGGATTTCCCTCTCTTCCCCATTCTCAATAATTTTAAGGGTTTTAGGCTGAAGCCCCATTAGTTTTTTAATGGCTGAAGATGTATTTGATTTTGCCTTTTCTTCCAATAGTTTCCCCAAGGAAATAAAGGTGATAATCACGGTAGCCGCTTCGTAATATACGTGAGGCTCGATGCCACGACTTAACCAAAATTCAGGAAAAAAGGTATTGAATACACTAAAGAGGAAGGCGATTCCGGTACTCAACGCCACCAAGGTATCCATATTTGCTTTACCGTGTTTGGCCTGCTTGAAGGCATTGATGAAAAAACTGCGCCCAAACCAAAAAAGAATTGGAAAGGCCAATACCAATGAAATCCATTTGCCTGGTTCCCATTGCATAAAAAACATTCCTAATACAAAAATGGGAAGGGTAAGTATCGCCGACCAGATGGTTCGGTTTTTTATGTCCTGATAATGCTTTTGCTGAAGTTCTTGCTGTACTTCCGAAGGGTCTTCGGCATCAATTATAATATCGTAACCGACCTCACGAAGCGCGTTTTGAAGTTGATTTGGACTCAACTCCTTGTCATATTCCACAAGAACGGAACTATTGGCAAAATTAACACTTGCATCAAACACACCTTCTGTGTGTTTTAATACAGATTCAACACTCGCTGCACAAGAGGCACAGGTCATTCCCGTAACTGGAAATGATTCTTTCACACCCTGTTTATGATTCTTCTTTTTGGTTTCAAATATGTTGATTGTCTCCATAAATCCGTTCTTATTTGTATGTTACAAATTTCAGGATTAAAAGACTGTAATGTGTTACGTTATATGCTGAATGATTTGTAGAATTTACTCTTCACGAATTATTACTACCAATTGGATAAGTCGTTTTTAATTTATCTTTTATCACCGCAATGGATACGTGTCTATCAGTCTCTACTATTTGTAATCAAATACCCTTTTGATTGAATGACCTTTTTTATCTCATCGACATTCGTTTTAGTGGTATCAAATTCTATAATTGAAGTCCCTTCTTCAAAAGACGTAGATACATTTGTAACCCCGTCAATTTTGTTTACCGAATGGTTGATGTTTTCTTCACAACCCGAGCATACCATCCCTTCAATATTCAACTTTACAGTTTGAATATCGGTATTGTTTGTTGCAACAATTCCTACTTTCTCCGTTGAATGAAATATTTGTGGATAATAAGAAACCAATGTCATTACAACAACAAACACTGTAACCAACCACAAATAGAATTTCGACTTAAAAAATGATGGCTTAGCCATATCACAGTTACCACAATCGTCCACCTTCTTTTTTTTATAAACCTGATAAAAGGCCAGTCCCAATGACAAAAATGCTATAACCAACAGATAAGGTTTCAAGGCAATAAGCCAAGAAAAATAGACAGAACTTCCACTAATACCAGCTACACTTGTAAGTAGCAAAGGACCCCAGCAGCATAGTTTAAGGGAAACTGCTGAAAATACAGCAGTCCCCATAGATGTTTTTTTGTTCCATTTAGTAATTGCCATACCTAACAACTTCCTATTCCCGCGTTTACCAAATCCTCTTTTGTGATTTCGATTTTGGTGCAGCAATTCAGTAGTTTTCCGTCCACAGCAATGGCGGGAACTCTTGTAACCCCATATTCCTTCATTTTTGAAACACAGATTTTACTTTCGCATTGCTCGGACAGATTATGAAGTGTGATTTCGCAGTCCTTTCCTGCTGTCTCTTTTACTAATTGCACCACAGGCTCGCATACCGGGCAACCTGCTGTAAAAATCTCGATTTGTCGTTTCATCTTATTTAAGTTTAAATTAATAATGGAACAAAGATGAGAACGTGAGGTAGGGGGTCACCAAACTTTTTTTAACCTTTTTTTTCGTTGTAGTTTTTTAATCTGGTTTCAATAGTTTGGATTTCTTTTAAGCGATTGGTCAAATCGGATAATTCCAAATTGGGGAATTCACTTTTTAAATATTCAATTTTATCTTCATTGCCACAATTTCCTGGGCAAGAGTCCACGGCCTTTACAATTCCAATAGCAAGTGCTTTTCGATAGACTTCATCCAGCAGTAAGTAATGTGCTTTTTGAATCCCCTTATCAATGGATCTGAACTGTATGTTTATTTGTTCGGGGTCCTTTCCTTCATCAAGCATTTTAACAATGCCGTTTATTTGACCACTCAAAGTTTTTAATCTGGATTTAATATCCAAGATTAAATCAGTAGGTAATTTGTACTGTTCCATATTCATAATTTGTCCATTATAATGTTTAGCAACAACTTGAATTATTACATCTTTTATTTTCTTGAATTGGTGGGCAGGCCACAGTACCGTAAGAACAGAATACGCAGCAATCTCCTTCTTTTGGTTTAAGTATTTGTTTGCAATTATCACATTCATAAAAGAATTGACAGGATTCTGTTGGCATTTCTTCTACTTTTTTGTGTCCACAATTTGGACAGGTAATTTCTGATTTTAATTGGATTTCCATTAGTTTTTTCTGTCAGTTACTTTATAGCCTGTTGCGTTAATTGCATTTTCAATTTCTTTTTCATTGGTTTTGGTTTTATCAAACTCAATGATTGCATTTCCATTTTCGTAAGACGCCTTTGAGTTTACAATTCCGTTGAGTTTGTTTACTTCGTGATTGACGTGTTCTTCGCAACTTGCACAAGTCATTCCGCTAATTTTAAATTCCATTGTTTTAATATCCGATTTGTCAACTACGATTATTTGCTTTTCTATGTTTGGATAAAAAATGGATGAATAATATGGAAATGCCAGCATTATAATTGCAAATACAGTTACAATTCCTAAAAACTTTTTTGATTGTATAAATTTTGGTTTTTCGTCTGTTTCACATTCGCAGTCAATTTCTTTTTGAGGTTTTAGTTTTTGATACCAAGCAAAGCCGAGCACTAAAATTGTTAGCCCGATTAGATAAGGTCTAAAAGGCTCAAGCCAAGAAAATGTTGAGGCAATTCCACTTGTTCCCGCGATTAAAGCCAAAACGGGTGTAATACAACATAATGAAGCTGTAATAGCAGCAAGTAAACCTGCACCAATTAATTTGTTCTCACGTTTCATATCGTTTCTAAAACTTTGTTTTTATCGAGTATTTCAAAAAACGGATTTAATAATGTTGAATATTCAGGGGTTAGTGAGTAAAAAATCGTTTGAGCATCTCTTTCGGTTTCCAATAAATTTCTGTCCTTCATTTTTCTCAAATGTTGAGAGATAGCAGAAATATTCATTTCGAGAATATCACTTAAGTCGCAAACGCAAAGTCGTTTCTCCTCAAAGAGTAGGTAAAGAATTTTTAGCCGAACATTATTTCCGACTAAAGAAAGTCCATTTGCCAAATAGTCAAACGATTCATTTAATTCTGAAACTGTCTTTTTACAACGGTTTATCTGTTCAATATCTGCCTGTTGTCTTATGCAAGAATTATTTTTCATAAGGCAAAGTTACAATTATTTCTTATTTAAGCAAATACTTAAATACAAAAAAGAATGATATGTAAATTTTGATCATTATGTTCCTTTTGTTTTGATTTGTGTTTTGCAAAAACTAAAACTACCGAATTGTACATCTGTTCTTTTAGCTTGTAGGTGAAGGTATTGCTGGCTTTACAGTTAATTGTCTTTTAAAACTACAAAACAGAAAATTCTGTATGGTGTTGAATGGTGTTGTGTGGTCCTCTGATACACAGCGAATTTTGTCAAATCCTTTTTTTAATTCCGATGTTAATTCCTCTTCATTGTATTGTTTTATTTCAAGTCCGCTACATTTTTTTGGTCCGTTTTGTGAAAAGGTTCCTATTATTAAATAACCTCTTACAAATTTTGTCGCTATGTTAGTATATTTTTTAATCTGATCATCTGTTGTAAGAAAATGAAAAGTTGCTCTGTCGTGCCAAACATCGAAAGATGTATCTGGTTCAAATTCGGTAATGTCGCTTACAATCCAATTTACTTTACTTGCCTTTTCTCCCAGTCTTTTTTTAGCTTTCGCAATTGCTTTTTCTGAAATATCAAGTACAGTAATGTTATTATACCCTTCCTTGAGTAAATAGTCAACAAGTTTACTGTCGCCACCACCAATGTCTATAATTTTTGCCTTTTTATTTAGTTTGAACGAACGTATAAACTTCAGTGAAGTTTTTGGTATTTCTTGCGTCCAACTTACCTGGTCTGGATTTTTAGTTTCGTAAACTGTTTCCCAATGTTTCTTTCTGTCTAATTTCATTTTGATATCTAAATTCGGTTCATTGGTAAATCAATATATCATCTACTGATTTAAATACCCCTTTAATAGTGGTAAACACACCCTAAATCTCATCCAAGGATTTTCGGTTTTTGTCTACAGATTTCTTGAACTGCGTAGGTGTCATTCCGGTTACTTTTTTGAATTGATTGCTTAAGTACGCAACGCTACTATAATGTAGTTGAAAAGCTATCTCGCTTAATGTCAATTCGTCGTAGACAATGAGTTCTTTTACACGTTCAATTTTTTGGTTGATGATGTATTGCTCGAACGTGATGCTTTCTACCGACGAGAATAGGGAACTTAAATATTTATAGTCCAAGTTAAGTTCGCCAGTAACAATATCTGCCCATTTTAATTCGGTCTTTTCATTAGAATAATGTATCTTCTCAATTACCAAATTCTTCATTTGCTCAATAAGCTGACTTTTACGGTCGTCAATCAAACTAAATCCTGCATTTTGTAGCTTTTTTTGCAAAGATTCTTTTTCGAATTCATTGAGCATCGAAACCAATTCTACTTCTCCTAACTTGACAGCTTTGTAATCAATATTCAAGCCTACCAAAATTTGGGAAACTGCCGATAAACATCTCGGACAGACCATATTTTTTATGTGGATGGTATTATTCATAGGTTGAACAAATGCCTAATAAAATCTAAATTTAGATATATGATTAGTATTACAGCAGCAATAAATAATCCTATCATCGCTGAAATTCCGATTACCTTATCTTTTTTTGTAACCGGATTTTTCTGTTTATATGTATTTTTCTTGTTTTTTCTTCTATTTCTTCTACTTTCACTCATCATCTTTCTTCACTTTAAAATATTAAAGGCTGAAGAATCCGCTTTTACCAATTAACTCTAACCCTGATTATTTTAACGTATCTCTAACCTCACCACAGGTTAACATTGCTTCGCCATAATATGGGTTACGGACTTCTTCCTCTAAACTTATCCAGTACGCTCCCTTATTATTGTCTGCCATTGGACAAAACTGGATATAAACATTTTCATTGACCCCAAAGAGCTGTACACTACTTATCATATGCGCAGACAAATGCTTAAAATGCCCTCTTTGTTTTGAAATATCCGTATTACTTGAAATAGCATCTGCCGAAGTATTTAATTCTTTCTGAATGGTCATCCAATGGTTATGTGCTTTTTCATCAGACAACAACTTCATATCTACATATTTCAGGGATTGTATTATTTGTTTTCCTGCTTGCTGTGCACTTTTGGCATCGTCATTAACCAAAGCATCTTTCAAAAGAATATAATCATCAAAAACCTGTTTTAACTGGCCTTGAAATTTGTTTGAAACGGCTATCCTTTCTTTCATTTCTGAATGGTCAGTATTCCCCTTACTATCTCCAGAATTGTTTCCTTGTATACCTAAATGCCCTTCGTGACCGGTCATTGTTTTACCTCCTGCTGTGTTCATCATAGATTTTTTGCCTTGTAACTGTGCAGCAGCATCTACCGTAAACGTACCATTAGTTACAACCTCATCTCCATTTTCAAGACCTTCAATTATGGTATAGGTGTCTCCATTGGCATTACCGAGTAAGACTTCTCTCATTTCAAAAACAGCTTCGTTAGGATTAGTTTTAATATAAACCACAGAACGTTCACCAGTCCACATCACAGCTGTAGCAGGAACTGTTATTTTACTTGAAGTGCTTTCTTGAGCACCTTCAATTTTACCTTCGACAAACATTCCTGGTTTAAATAGGTCGTTCTTATTATTAAGTACAGCTCTAACTACGACGGTACGTGTAGAAGAATTTAATAAAGGGTCAATAAATGAAACCTTTGCATCAAATACTTCATTGCGATACGCATTGGTAGTCACTTTAATGGTTTGACCAACTTTCAAGGAAGCAATCTGATTCTCATAAGCATCAAATTCTGCCCATACTGTATTGAGATTGGCAATTTTGTATAAGGGTTGTCCTTGTTTTACATAGTCACCTTCTTCTACCATTTTCTGTGTTACCGTTCCTGATACGGTTGCGTACACAGGAAAGTTTTCTTGTACTTTCCCAGAGTTTTCTATGGCGTTGATTTGCTTTTCTGAAAGTTTCCAAAGTTTGAGCTTGTTTCTAACAGCTTTATATAATTCTGGTTGCGATTCTTTCAATGATGAAGCGGTAAGCAGTTCTTGTTGTGCCGCAACTAATTCTGGCGAATAAATAGTTGCCAAGCGTTGTCCTGCGCCAACACGTTCTCCTGTTGAATTAACGTATAGTTTTTCAATTCTTCCTCCAAAATATGTGACCTGTACGGCATTTGACTCTTCATTTGCTTTTATCTTTCCAGATAATTTTAGGGAATTATTTCCTATTTGTCCTTGTCCCACAAGTGACGTTTGAATATTGGCTAGAGCCATTGCGTTATCGGTCATTTTGATTTCATTGGCATTGAGGCCATCGGCACCCGATTCAGCTGGAATTAAATCCATTCCACATATTGGGCAGTCGCCAGGTTCTGGTTGCATAATCTGTGGGTGCATAGAACAGGTCCACATTTGATTAGTAGCAATTTCTTCTGAATGTTCGTGATTGTCTTTAGCACTATTTGTTGCCTTATCAGTAGAATCTCCACCGAACAGTAGAAAGCCACCTAGAAGGCCAACAATCAAGGCAATACCTATATAAATGATGTTTTTTTTCATTGTCTTTGTTTTTATTTGTTATTTTCTAATCGTTTAATCATTGCTTTCATTTCTGCAATTTCCTTTTCTTGTGCTTTAATTATATCATCTGCTAATTTCTTCACTTCCGGGTCTTGTATATCCGCTCGCTTACTGGTTAAAATGGCGATAGAGTGATGCGGAATCATAGCTTTCATATAGAGCACATCGCCAATAATTGGGGCCTGTGCCCTCACAAGGCCTAACGCGCCACCAAATAGAACAATACTTCCAAGAACAATTGCTATATTTTTCTTTTTGTTTTGGTACATATTACGCATTGTTACAAACATAATAATGGCCATAGCGGCAATACCCAAACAGCTCATATAAAATCGGGTAAGACTAAAATAGACGTGGTCAATTTCATAAGAGTTTAAGTACATTGTAACGTACATTGCTATGAAGGATGCCACGAGCATACCTACAAATTTTGTGTAGTTGTTTTTCTTTGAATTTTGATTTGAATTTTCCATTTTATGTTGGTTTTAGTGTTACTTATTTTCGTTTCTTTTTAACCAATTTTCTAATTGTGGGCGACGATATGTACCAAAGTAAGAACCCACTTAATACTGTAATTAACCCTAACAATGAAAACGCCCGCAGGATTATGGTATTAAAGTTGTCCCTGCCTTGATAGTCCATAGTGTGGTTCATCCACAAAAAATCGAACCAGCGCCAGTTTCTATGACGAACGGTCTGAAATGCACCATTTTCTATGGCGACATAAGCCTTCAAGTTTTGTGGGGTTTTATATGAAATCTCATAGGCTGGTAATGGACGACCACGGTATTCGTGATGTGCATCTACTTTCTCAATTCGTTTTATACCCCTTATTTCCAAATCGGGCAGCATATATCTATTGGCTACCTGTTTTGCTTCAGCTTTAGTAATACCATTTTTTTCATTTCCCGTTTTAGCACTAAATAAATTAGCTTCGTTAATCCAATAGTACGGCTCATTGGCTATTTCCAATAATTTTAGTGTTTGGATTGGTTCTTCACTCGCTAATTGCTCAGTCCCCAATAGGTTGGAAAAAGCAGTTTGCCGTGGCTTTTCTTTTTTGAACTGGTCGCCGTGTATTTCATCAATGTCCGTCCAGCTAAAATACATTCCGCTGATAGTCCACATCAAGAACTGAATGCCGAGGAATATACCCAAGTATCGGTGCGCTTTTCGAATCCATTTTGCTGTCTTTCTGTTGACCATACTTTCTATAATTTAATTCACAAAATATTTGACAATTATTCCACCTACCAACCAGACGTAACAGATATAGGCAACATACTTTAAAATCTTTTCAAGCAATGGGCTTTTAGGTGCCATCCCGCTCATCGTACTTTCAACACCCTTATTTTTAAAGAACCCTAAATAGTTGTTTGTAAAACCCTGTGTTTTCAGATTTTTTTCTTGTTGTCATTAACCATTTTAATTTAAGCTCTTAACTAAATAATTGAAGTGCCAATGCACCACCAACTATTAATATTAGGATTGTATATACTATATAATTGAGCCATTTTTTAACCACAGATTTACCTATTATTTGTTGGCAACCGTTCTTGCAACATTCTTTCATTGTTATAAATTCTTTTCTTTATTGTTATTTGCAAAACCATATAAATAATACTTGAAGATGAGAGGTAAACTTTAATGAACCAACCAAATTTTTACCCCTCAAAATCAAGCATCTTCACTAAACTTCTTTTCTGCGAAATTTTAATTTGCCCGACCTAGGAAGAGAGACGCTATATTTAGGGATTTAATCTCTCTCCCAGTTCAGGCTGCTATTAACCAAATCAACTTCTCTTTTTCAAAAGTTCATTGTGCCTGACTTGGGAAGGAACTAACACTAATCATCAACATTGTTTTCCTTCCCACGACAGGACTTTACAACTATTCAGGTAACCCTGCCATCTCCTAAGCTACTGTTAACTAATAAACCAGTATATTTAAAAGAGTATTAAAGGCAGGGGATTATTTATTGAATAGTTTTTTGCACTTTTCCACATTTAAGCATTCTGCTACCGTAATATGGGTTTTTTACTTCTTTGCTGGTACTCAACCACGCACTACCTTTATCGTACATTGGGCAAAATTGTTGGTAAAGCGTGTTTTTTGTTCCCGTAATAGCTACCAAATCTGTTATGTCCTTACTTAAGGTCTTAAAATGTTCGCGCTGGTGGTCTATGGCACTTTCAGAAATATGCTCGGCGTGCTCTACGGCATCTTCTATAATATCTTCTAATTCTTCTTGATTTTCTTTTGAATAACTGTCCGTATCAAAAGCTTTAAGAGAAACTACCAATTTAGACCCAGCTTGGGCTGCTTTTTTGGTGTCATCTGCAACCAAAGCATTTTTTAAATTAAAGTAATCACTTAAAATTGTTTCTGTTTTTGCATCACTTTTCATAGTTGTCATTTTACTATGATCCATTTTCATATCTTCGTGATCGTGGTTCATTTTTTCTTTTTCCTGTGCATTGGTAAAAGAAACTGCTAACAATAGCATTGCTGCAATACTCATTTTTAAATTTTTCATTTTAATTACTTTTAAATTATTGTTTATAAACTATCTTTTAATTGTGTGATAAAATTGATTAACTCTTCTGCTTCAGCTTCTGTAAATGTTGCCTCACTATGTATCAAAGTGTAAGAATCCAAAGGCATTTCGCCATTTTCAATCTGCTTGATAATAGACCTTAACTTACTTGCTTTTCTTCGGCTGGATAATGAATCCCATTCGTTGAAATTAAGTTCAGCTTTTCCTTCTTTAATATGGTCTTCCAAAAACCAAGCAACAGGTTGAATCTTATTATACCAAGGGTATTGAGTATTATTGCTGTGGCAATCATAGCAGGATACCTGTAACTTTTTTTGAATAGTTTCTGGTACATTATTGACCAGCATAAAATCAGTTGACGGTACAGTATCACTTTGATTGCGTGTAGTCGGAATAAATTGAATTCCCACGAACGCTACCAGTAGTACTATTGTTATAATCTTTACAATTTTCATTTAGTTAATTTCACGTTGTACTTTGCCGCATTTTAACATTTGACTACCATAGTATGGATTGCGCACTTCCTCTTTAGTACTTAGCCAAGCTGTACCGCCATCATACATAGGGCAAAACTGCTCGTAAAGCTTCATCTCTGCTCCTGTTATAGCAACCATATCTATAACATCTTTACTTAAAACTTTAAAATGTTCGCGCTGGTGTGCTATATCACTTTCTGAAATGTGTTCTGCGTGTTCAACTGCATCCTCTACAATATCCTTTAATTCCGATTGCTGGGTATCGTTATATTGTGAGGCGTCAAAATTTCCTAAGGATGTTGCTAGGGTTGCCCCAAGTTCTTTGGCTTTGCCATTATCATCTCCCACCAAGGCATTCTTTAAGTTGAAATAGTCATTTAATACCGCTTGTGTATTACTATCTCCACCCATTGCCATTTCCCTCTTTTCGCCGTCGTGATGACCATCACTGTTATCGTGGTTCATTTCTGAATGGTCTCCATCCGTGCTATTTTGTTCTTTGCTGTTGTCTTTACAAGACATTACTGTTAAGGTTATGAATGCTATCGCAACTATACCTAATGTTGATTTTAATTTGCTCATTTTGTTTTAATTTAAGTTTGTGTTTATTAATTATTATTACTGCCTTTTTATAGTGTCTTATAATTTTTCAATGACGTTTTCCAACATTGCAGTTATTTCGCTGGCTACCTCATTCAATTTTTCATTTTTTACAGCTTGCATTGAAGCCATTGGGTTTACGGCCGCAACTTCAATGATACCTGCTTCGATTTCCTGTACTATGACATTGCAGGGCAACATCGTTCCAATTTTATCTTCTGCTTGCAAAGCTTTATGTGCATAGGGCGGATTACAAGCTCCGAGTATCCTATACTTTTTAAAGTCTATATCCAGTTTTTTCTTTAGTGTTTCTGTTACATCAATTTCTGTAAGGATTCCAAAACCTTCTTCCTTTAATCCTTGTGTCACTTTCTCTATGACCTCTTCGAAGGTTCCATTGATTGTTTTATTAAAATAATAGTTCATCTTTTTTTAATTTTTAGTTGTTTAAAATCTTGCTAATAGTCCACCACCCAATCCATATCGGTTATTGTAGTTAGCTTGGATTGAAAAATTGCGCGAAAGAATGTATGCAACCCCTACCAACCATTGTGTTTCGCTTTCAAATGATTTATTATTCTCTAAATCATTGACCCATCCAAAATCTGCTCTGTATTCGTATTCGCCTTCCAAAAAAATTCTTGGAAAAATCAATAATTCTCTGTCCAAACGTATTCTTGGGCGTAGCTGATGGTCCATACTCACATCTACATTAAATCTATAAGGCGTAAAATACTTTACACCAACCAATCCTACGGTATTAAATGTATCGTAAGAATCTGGTGTTGACGTTTCGGTATTTACTCCTGCATAAACACGTACCCAATCGTTCAGATACCTATTATAACTTATTTCGGCTTCAAGATTTTGGTCGTAATCGAACTCTGTTCTCAAACCAAATTCATTTCGGATATTGCTCGACGTTAAAAAGAGTTCATTAAAATTTGAACCTGCACGAGCCAATCCCCACGAATAATAATGGTCTGTCTCATCGATAAGTTTCTGAACTGGATAATCTTTCATTCTATCATCCCTTGGGGTATCGTAACTAAACACTCTTGCCATACCACCCATCATATGGTACAATACGTGACAATGAAAGAACCAATCGCCATACTCTTCGTTATAAAATTCAATAATAACTTTCTGCATTGGTGGTACGTTCACGGTATGCTTTAATGGGGAACGTTCTCCTTTTTCATTAATGACTCTGAAAAAATGACCGTGCAAGTGCATTGGATGGTGCATCATAGTCAGGTTATTTAATGTAATTCTGGTTACCTCGCCTCCTTTTATATTTATCTTATCGGTTTCTGATAATGGAACCCCATTCATACTCCATACATAGCGATTCATATTACCTGTTAGGTTAAGCAACACTTCATTTACTGGTAAATCTGCCTTAAATTCAGTTTTTTCTTTTGCCTCTAAAAAATCATAGTTGAAGTATGTCTTTCGCTCCTCATAATCAAAAGAAGTAGAATCCTTCTGCATCATTGGCATATTGTGCATATGACCTTCCATTTTATTTGATGCTCCATTATGGCTCATTGACATCGAGTCTTTTTTCATTCCCATTGTATCATCCATCTTCATATCCATTTGGTCATTCATTTTGCCATCTTTCATCGACATCTTATCGTTCCCCATTTTCATCTCGCCGTCCTTCATATTCATCTTCATTCCGTACTTCTGCATTAAAACTTCGGGTGTATTCTTCTTCTTGTTTCCAACCATTGCAGGTGCTCCCATTTTCATATCCATTTTAGCCATTTGCTTCATCATCGCTACCTTATCAGGTCTATCAATTCTTTTGGCTGGGTAAAGAGTGCCATTACCTAACTGTATAGAGGTATGACCTGAACCATCTTGAGCGGTTGCGGTAATTTCAATAGTTCCTTCTGGAATAGTTACAATTACATCATACGTTTCGGCTATGCCAAAGAGAAATCTGCTTTTGGAAACGGGTTGCACGTCAACACCATCACTGGAAACCAACATTGGGTTACCTCCGCCAAAGTCCATCCAATAATAGGTAGAAGCCGATGCGTTAATGAAGCGAAGCCTTACTTTTTCGCCAGCCGTAAATTCTGGATACTCTGCCAGTTTTTTACCGTTGGACAAAAATGCGGGATAATAAATGTCTGCAATATCTGCACCTTCCATTCTGTCCCGCCAAAATTTGAATTGTGCTCCTAATGCACCTTCTTTTATTACTCTACTTAAAGGTACTGCTGTTCCTTTTTTTACTTGATACCATTCGTTTCCTCTTTTAAGGTTACGTAATACATTCATTGGTTTTTCGTTTGTCCAATCCGAAAGAACTACCACTAAATCCTTGTCGTAGTCCAATGTTTTTTCTTTGGGCTGAATAACGATGGAACCGTACACTCCTTTTTGCTCCTGAAGCATTGTATGGGAATGGTACCAATATGTTCCCGATTGGTTGATTGGAATCCTGTATTGGAAGGTTGTTCCTGGCTCAATCGGTGGGGTAGTTAAATATGGAACCCCGTCGTAAAAATTGGGAAGTATCAATCCGTGCCAATGCACTGAAGTTTCTTCATCCATTTTATTGGTTACGTTGATTATAGCAAGGTCTCCTTCATTAAATTCCAAAACAGGCCCAGGGATACCTCCATTGATGGTCATTGCATTGGCAGTAACACCTCCAAGTGTCATTTCGTTTTCCTCAATGGTAAGGTTATACTCCTTAACAGGTCGCCCATCTTCCTTTCTATCATTTCCGTTTGTGCCTACTTGGGCAAAAATTGAAGTTGTGAAAAGTAATAGCGTAATAATTTTTATTGTTTTCATTTTGTCAAATAATTTATGATGGCATATTCTGTATAATACCCTCTATTAGATTCGATTAAATTGATTTGAAACCTTAACTGCAATTCTTGTACATCGAGCACATCGTTAAAATCTATAGTTCCGGTTTCGTAATTCTTAATGAGAATTTCTTCGGCGTCATTCGCCTGCTTTAAATTGTCTGTTTGTACATTAAACTTAATTCTCATTGTATTTCTATTATAAATAGCTTGTGCAAGACGTGTTTCAAGGTTATTGAGCCTCTCTTCTTTCTGTGATTTTATTTCCAATTGTTTCAATTCATTTTGCTTTGTCACTGACTTATATTTATTATTGAAAATGGGAATTGAAATAGAAACCATAGGCATCACAATGTCTTTACCATTATCGGAAAAATTCATATCTGGACGTTCTGACACAGGCACATAGTCCAAACCAAAACCGATATTGGGCGCACTCTCTTTTTGGTTTAATAATTCGGCTTCTTCGATAGATTCATATAATTTATCGTATTTGATAAGTTCTGGGTTAAGCTGTAGATTGTCAGTCAAAATAAACACATCTTCTTCGGGAATTATCATCTGCTTTACGACCTCTACGGCAATATTTTCATCACGATTCAAAAGATTATTAAAGAGCGCTTGCTCCGCCAAATAATCCTGTTCCAGCACTTCTTTCTGCTGAATCAACTCGTTCTGTCTTATCTGAAGGCGAAGTACATCAACCGCTGATGCCTTTCCCACTTCTACAGAGGTTAATGCAAGGCGTTCATAGGTTTCCAGAAGTTCTATATTCTCATCCAGAATACCCTGTTTTGCACTTATGGCATAGAGTTTATAATAGGATTGGGATACTGATAACGAAAGTTTTCTTTTTGCAATCGCTATATCAACAAATTGGGCTTCGGCCATTGATGAAGCATAGTTTTCCCTTGCTGATATGGTTCCAAACCAAGGCAACATTTGCTTTACTGAAAAACGTGCACGTTGCGCCCCTGTTCGGGTTTCTGGTTCGCTCACAAAGTAGCCTACGCCAATCTCTGTATTTGGTAACCAATCTGCTTCATTTACCTTTTCTTCCGCTATGTTGTAGCGCAATTCAAAAGCTTGGATTTCTGGATTGTTCTTTTCAGCTTCCTGAATATAGGATGCTAAATCTTGTGCATTTACTTCCGCGAAAGCGAAAAAAACAAGTGCTATTAAAATTATATATCTCATTTTGTAGCTCGTTTTAATTGAAATTCTTCTTTCCAGCTAAATAAAACTGGCACAACAAATAGGGTTACAAGTGCAATTAACATCCCACCAAAAGAAGGAATAGCCATTGGAATCATTATATCACTCCCTCGACCTGTTGATGTTAATACAGGCAACAAAGCAAGAATAGTTGTCGCCGTTGTCATTAAACACGGACGGATACGTTTTTCTCCTGCCTCAACTACGGATGCCCTAATGCTTTTTCTATCTTTAGGTTTGTTTTTGTCAAAGGTTTGCGTAAGGTAGGTAGCCATTACTACGCCATCATCGGTAGCAATACCGAATAGAGCAATAAAACCAACCCATACAGCGACACTTAAATTAATGGTGTGCATTTGAAAGAGGTCTCGTAAATTTTCTCCGAAAAAGCTGAAGTTTAAGAACCAATCTTGGCCGTAGAACCATATCATTAAAAAACCTCCCGCAAAGGCGACAGCAATTCCAGTAAAGACCATTAATGACGTTCCAACAGAACGGAACTGGAAATATAGGATTAGAAAAATAATAGCCAAAGCCAGAGGTACTACCACGCTCAATGTTTTTTCTGCTCGTAACTGATTTTCATACGTTCCCGTAAATTGATAATTGATACCCTTTGGAACGGTCAATTCGCCATTGTCAATTTTTTCTTGAATAAGGGCTTGGGCATTTTCCACCACATCTACTTCGGCGAAACCATCTAATTTATCAAAAAGGACATAGCCTACTAAAAAAGTGTCTTCACTCTTTATAACCTGTGGTCCTTTCTCATATCTAATAGTGACCAACTCACTTAACGGAACCGGACTTCCTTTTTCTACAGGCACATAAATATCTTTTAAATCGTTTGGATTTGCGCGTAATTCCCTTGGGTAGCGTACACGAATACCATAGCGCTCCCTACCTTCTACTGTTTGTGAAAGCACCATACCACCAACAGAAACCTGTATAACTTGCTGTACTTGCTCTATGGTTATGCCATAGCGCGCAAGTCGTTCTCTGTCAATATCTATAAGTAGGTATGGCTTCCCCACAATACGGTCGGCAAAAACTGCTTCATCCTTTACACCCTCTGCTTGTTTTAAGATATCTTCCAATTGTACCCCAAACGCCTCAATTTCTTTTAAATCCTGTCCTTTTACCTTAATCCCCATAGGTGCTCGCATACCAGTCTGTAGCATCACCAAGCGTGTTTCTATGGGCTGTAGCTTGGGTGCAGAAGTAACACCTGGAAGCTTTGTAACCCTTACGATTTCTTTCCAAATATCGTCTGGCGATTCAATTTCAGGTCGCCAATTTCTAAAGTACTCTCCATCGTCATCTGGTATTAGCTGTGAACTTGTCACAGAGAATGGGTCTGTAATTTTTGAGGCTTTATAGTCATCATCTTCTACTTCAATTTCGCTATTAGGGTTGGTTACTAAACTGCCATCCTTTAAAACAAATAAGCCGTCTTCGTTTACCTTAAAGCGTTGTCTTTTGCGATTTTCATTTAAAATATATTCAGATTTATATTGAATAACATTCTCATACATCGATAACGGTGCAGGGTCTAATGCTGATTCTGTACGCCCAGATTTACCGACTACGGTTTCAATTTCTGGGATACTGGCTACTGCCATATCCAATTGTTGTAATACGCGTTTGTTTTCTTCAACGCCGGCGTGTGGCATTGATGTGGGCATTAACAAAAAAGAACCTTCATTAAGTGACGGCATAAATTCCTTACCTGTATTATTCATAATCATAACTCCAAAAATTACGATGGTTGTAGGTACAGAAAGGAACAACAGCTTGTTGCGTAATGCCCAATTTAATATTCGAACATAATAATTTCTAAAAAGTGTAAATACACCCAAAAGACCAAAACAGATAAGACCAACGAAGATTAAGTTTATAAGGATACTTCTATCTACTCCCAGTGGTCTCCAATATTCCGCCAATAGGAATATGATAGCAAAAGCCGAAACAAATATATTGATGATGTTGGCGCGTTTTGACGTAATCTTTTCCTTTAGTGAAAGGAAGCCAACAACGCCAAATGCAACTAATATTAATCCAAGCGGATAGCCTAAAATTAAAGATAAAACGCCAAAAACAATCAATGCTCCATTTAGCATATAACTAAAAGAAGTTTTTAAATTTCTCTTTTTAAATAAATAGGCCGCAAATGGTGGAATTAAAAATAGGGCAACAATAAGAGATGCGGTGAGTGCTGCCGTTTTTGTAAATGCCAATGGCCTAAACAATTTCCCTTCTGCACCAATCATAGTAAATACAGGAATGAAACTAATAATAGTGGTCATTACTGCCGTTAAGATGGCGCCAGAAACTTCGGCAGTCGCATTATAAACTACCGTATTCATAGGTAGCTTTTCTTCATTTTCATCAATATGCCGCAAGACATTTTCCGAAAGGATAACGCCCACATCGACCATAGTTCCAATAGCAATTGCAATACCAGATAAGGCGACAATATTTGCATCTACATTGAACAGTTTCATAGAAATAAAGACCATCAAAACCGCAACAGGCAATAATCCGGAAATCAATACGGAAGCCCTTAAATTGAAGACCATTATGATAATCACAAAAATGGTAATCAATATCTCTAAAGTTAGCGCTTCATCAAGTGTGCCCAAGGTTTCTTGGATTAGTTCTGTTCTGTCATAAAAGGGTACGATGGTTAATTGCGAAGTCCTCCCATCGCTTAATGTTTTTGATGGAAGCCCAGAACTTAACTCGTTTATTTTTTCTTTAACATTGTTGATGACTTCCATAGGATTGGCCCCATAACGAGCCACTACAACACCACCAACAACCTCGGCTCCTTCCTTGTCCAATAAGCCTCTTCTTGTAGCAGGACCGTGTGTTACTTTCGCAATATCCTTTATACGGATGGATGTAAAATCTTTTGAAGTAACTACCGCGTTTTCTAAATCAGATAGTTTCTTAATATAACCCAATCCTCTTATAAGGTATTCAGCTTGGTTGATTTCAAGCGTTTGTGCACCAACATCTTTGTTGCTTTGTTTTACTGCTTTTACAACCTCACTCAAGCCTATGTTGTATTGCCGCATTAATTCGGGATTAACATCCACTTGATATTCCAAAACATATCCGCCGATGGAAGCCACTTCTGAAACGCCACTCGCAGATGACAACGCATATTTCACGTAGAAGTCTTGAATGCTTCTTAATTCTTGTAAATCCCATCCACCTGTAACATTACCATCTTTATCACGTCCCTCAAGGGTGTACCAATATATTTGCCCTAATCCTGTGGCATCGGGACCTAGAGCTGGATTAACGCCTTCTGGTAGAAGTCCGGCTGGTAATGAGTTTAATTTTTCAAGTATTCGGCTTCTGCTCCAATAAAATTCAATATCTTCTTCGAAAATGATATAAATGCTCGAAAACCCGAACATAGATGAACTACGTATTGTTTTAACCCCTGGAATACCAAGAAGCGATGTGGTTAGAGGATAAGTAATTTGATCCTCAATATCTTGAGGGGAACGACCATCCCATTTAGTAAATACAATTTGTTGGTTTTCGCCAATATCTGGTATGGCATCTACGGCAACAGGGTCTCGAGGAAGTGAGCCTGTATTCCATTCAAACGGGGCGTTTACGACTCCCCAAGCAATAAAAAGTGTAAGTAGTAGAACGGCTACTAGCTTGTTCTCGATTAAAAATTTGATGCTTTTATTCAGCATTACAATGATTATTAAATAGTTATACATCGAATAATATCTTGATAAAATCAAAACATTAAACACAACAAAGTAAGCCCAAGATGGAAGTAACCATAGAGCAAATCTTTCCGATAATTATCGGAAACTGTTTAAAATCAAATTAAATACGTCTCGTGCAGTTTTTGTATATCCCGTATGAGAAAGGGAACCGCATAATCTCTAAATGGTACAATGTGTGAATCAAGAGTCTCAAAGAGATTGATATAAGAATGTACAAAAGAGACAACAAAGACTTGTTGCTCAAAATTTAAGGTGTTAAAAGACATCTTCAGGTCGTCCTGACCTTCAACAACTAATTGCTTATCTGAACAGCAGGAATCATCCTGAACTTCACTTTGACAATCATTTTTGGATAGTTGTTTATCCATTCCGCAAGTTTCAACGTGCCCAAATAAAGAAGAATCCACTAAAGTATCGCCACAGTAATGACTATCAATAGTAAAAGAAACTGTTGACAATAGCACGATAAGTGCTATACTAAAAGATGATATTTTGTAGAAAATCTTTTTCATTAATGTTGCAAATTTATAAAAAAATTTATCTCAATTTGTTTATTTAACAATTTTTTTTGATTTATCAATGTTTATTTTGCACGAAACCGCTTAAATATTATTTGCAAATAAAATTCTTTTGCAGCTTCCTTTATATGATATAAATCATAGTTCTGTTGAACTTTTAGAATTATATTTGTACTGATTAATTTTGTTGTTTTTTTGTAAAAAACTGATAATAAAATAATTGAACAGTTTAATTTTATTTTCCAAAATCCTTTAATGTTAATCAAAATTTATTAACTTTACAATGTGAAAACATTTTTTACTAAAATATTGTCTTTCTTTTTAGCAGTTTTAATACTGTTTTCTACCTCTTCTTTTACGGTAGATATGCATTTTTGTTGTAATCAATTGGTAGATATAGCTGTTTGGAACAAAGCAAAAACCTGCACAGAAAAGGTTCAACAGAAAGATTCACCGTTAAAGCAGTGCACTACGTTACAAGAAAAAGACTGTTGTAGTAATGAATCTTTTGTAAAAACTGGAAATGACACCATTAAAAAGGCTAATACAAAACTTGAGGCCGAAACCGTAATTTTCCTTAATACTTTTTTTTACGTTTATGTAAATTTATTTGAAGGGCTTGAAAAAAATATAGTTCCTTTTAAACAATATAGGCCGCCCTTGATATCCAAGGACATACAAACTCTTTACGAGACTTACTTAATTTGATTTTCTTCCTTGCAGATTGAACATATCAATCTGTATCCTCTATTATAGCCAAAGAACATCTTCTGGCTAAATGTTGCTGTACCCAATTCTCAACAACACTATTAACCTTGTACTATTAAGAAAATTCAAACTATTTGGCAAAATGCCTAATAGCAATACATCGATTATTATGAAAGGACCCAAAGAATTTTGGATTAAGAATATGGTCTGTAGCCGCTGCTTAAAAGTTATTAAGCAAGAACTACAAGAATTGGGAGTTACTGTGCTTTCATTAGAATTAGGAAGATTATTGGTAGAAGCACCAAAAAAAACCAGCAATGAAATTGTCGAAGCTGTTACAACTGTGCTTCACGCCAATAATTTTGAAATTGTTCAGAATGAAGAAGAAATGCTCACAGAAAGAATCAAGATTATTCTAATAGAACAATTGCAAGAGCTACCGTTACATATTAAGGTAAAAACATCTGAACTATTGGCTTCAAGACTTCATAAAGATTACAAGACATTGAGCAGATTGTTTTCAGCAAATCAACAGACAACCATTGAAAAGTACTTTATCAAATTAAAAATAGAAAAAGTCAAAGAGCTCATTCAGCTTAAACAACATTCCTTTTCAGATATAGGATGTTTATTGGACTACAGTAGTGTCAACCACCTGTCTAGACAGTTTAAGGAAGTGGTGGGAATGAGTATGACCGATTACAAAAACACAGAAAAATGGAAACGAAATTTCTATGATGAAATTATATAAATAACAACGAAAGTTATGCAGATGAAGTAGCATAAAAACAGATAGCTTTCGTGTTAATTATAATATTAAAAACCCTAAAGCCTGAACTCCCTAAGGCTTGTGTTGATAATCCCCCAATTACAACATAAGCCAGTTCAGGTCTTAAAAAGGCGAGGAATAAACATTAATTAAAATAAAAAACAATGAAAAATCACTGGTTATGGATGGTCCTCGGTTGTGGACTGCCGCTTTTACTCATCTTTTTAGCACCATCTATTGGAATTGGTGGTGGCACCTGGCTTTTTGCATTTATTATAATAATGTTCGCAGTACACTTGTTAATGCCCATGCGGCACGGGAGCCATACGCACGGATTGTCCAATGAGAACTTAAAAAAGAAGGATAAAAAAAAAGAAGGACAACATCACTAAAATTTATGTTATGAAACGAAAATTTCAAATTAATGGTATTAGTTGCGGCGGCTGCATTAGCAGGGTCAAAAAGACATTGGAAGAACATCCAAAGATTGAAAAGGCAGAAATTTTTCTGGCACCAAAAGGAGCTACAATCATCACTATGAAGGAAACGCTTTCAGTAGATGAATTACAAAAACAACTCAGCAACCTTGAGGGTTACACAATTGAAAAACTATAAAAGTAACTTAAAATCAAAAATTATGTTTTTTCACGACGGAAGTTTCGGAGGTATGCACCTGATATGGTGGATTATTTGGATGGCGTTTATCATTTGGATTTTCTTTATCCCAACTGATATCCCATACCAAAAACCAAAAAAAGAAAAGCCATTGGACATCCTAAAAAACAGGTTTGCCAAGGGCGAAATTTCAAAGGAAGAATTTGAGGAATCCAAAAAATTATTAAAATCAGACAACTAACTCAAAACTTTAAAATTATGTATCGATTAAACGTAAAAAAACTCGGATTTGCTTTCGGTCTTACGGCGGCACTAATTTACTTAGGCTGTATGATAGTTATGTCAACAGCAGGTCGAGAAGCCACTATCGATTTTTTCAACAGCCTATTGCACGGTTTAGATACCACAAGCATTATCAGGATGGATGTGCCACTATGGGAAGCTGGTTTGGGAATAGTACAGATATTCATTTTAGGATGGCTAATAGGTGCCTGTATTGCGGCTTTTTATAATGCGCAAATAAAAGTCAAAAAATAAGAGAGTAAAATAAAATTTATGCAATATGTCTGGTTCATATGGTCTCTTATAATTCTTGCTCTTTGGGCAATAATCTATTTGTCAAAAAAGGGGTATAGAAAAGAAATGCTCAAAATGAGCCTTATTACGATGCCCTTTGGTTTAACAGAACCATTATTTGTACCAGAATATTGGATGCCACCTTCCTTATTCCATTTAGCGGAAAGAACAGGTTTTGATATTGAGAGCCTTATCTTCTCTTTTGCCATTGGCGGAATAGGGGCGGTATTGTATAATCTGATATTCAAAAAAGGCTATATAGATATGCCTCATACCGAACGGAGCCACCAAAGACATAAGCTACATATTTATATACTTTTTGTTCCAGCCATTGTATTCGTCATATTTAGTCTTTTCACCACGCTTAACCACATCTATTGTGGCATCATTGCAATGTTTTTTGGTGGTTTGGCAACATTGTACTGTCGCCCAGATTTAAAAGGAAAGATATGGGTTGGAGGAATCTTGTTTACCATACTGTACTTCATTTATTTCGGAAGCATCCTTCCGTTTTATCCGCAATATGTGGAGCTGTACTGGAATCTAGACAACCTGACCCATATTCTTGTTTTGGGAATCCCAATTGAAGAGTTACTGTTCGCTTTCACCTTTGGTATGTATTGGTCTGGATTATATGAACACTTGTATTGGAGAAAACTTATAAAATCGAAAGAAATGTCAACCAACTAAAACATTCAAATTATGAAAATATTATTGGCCATAGATGGTTCAGATTTCAGTAAAGTAGCCATTCACGAACTTATAAAAATGACCCTATCCTCAAATAGTGAAATTCATATTATAAATGTTTATGAACTTCCTAAAACAACCGGTCTGGGATTGCATACTATGGGCGGCAAGATAGGAAATTACATAGAAGAAATTAGAAGTAACGCTCAAAAATTGGGAAACAAAATCGTTTCAGAAGCTTTCGATAAAATCAAGGCCGAAAACAAGGCACTTACCATAACCACAAGTGTTGTTAGTGGCCTGCCCAAAAGTACTATTAATGAAAAAGCAGAAAATTGGGGTGCAGATTTAATTGTAGTAGGCTCTCAGGGTCACGGTGCACTTTCACGCTTAGTATTGGGCTCTGTATCCCAATATTTGACCACAAATGCCAAATGTTCAGTACTGATTGCAAGAGATAGAAATAAAAAATGAAAGAAAAGCAAACACATAGCATTCCGTTGGAATCCACCTGTAAGATAACAGATGAGATATGTCTTCCCGATACTAAATTACCTCGTGTGGTTATCGTTGGTGGAGGATTTGCAGGTTTGGCATTGGTTGAGAAACTGAAACACAAAGAAGTTCAAGTGGTTTTACTCGATAAAAATAACTTCCATCAGTTTCAGCCTTTATTATATCAAGTGGCAACGAGTGCCCTGGAGCCTGACAGTATTGTATTTCCATTCAGAAAACAAATCAATGGCTATAAAAATGTTTTCTTTCGTTTGGCTGAAGTTGAGGAAATTCAACCTGATTCAAATACTATATTGACCAATAAGGGAAGTGTTTCTTATGACTATTTAGTGTTGGCTACTGGCACGACCACCAATTTCTTTGGGATGGATTCTGTGGCCGAAAATAGTTTGGGGATGAAGGATATTCGCGATTCCCTCAACATCCGTCATATGATGTTGCAAAATTTGGAACAGGCAGCTATTACTTGTGATGATAAAGAACGCGACGCGCTGACAAATTTTGTAATAGTAGGTGGTGGTCCAGCAGGCGTAGAAATGGCAGGAGCTTTGGCAGAGTTTTGCAAATACATCCTTCCCAAAGATTACCCAGAGTACCCTTCTTCCATTATGAATATTTATCTAATAGAAGCCATTGATGAGTTGTTAGGCACAATGTCAGACAAGGCATCATCGAAAACCCTCAAATATTTAGAGGATTTGAATGTAAAGGTATTATTAAATGAAGCTGTAAGCAATTATGACGGCAACGAAGTCACTACCAAAAGTGGTAAGACCATTTTGGCTAAAAATCTTATCTGGACGGCTGGCGTAAAAGGACAATTCCCAAATGGTATTGATGAAAAACACATAGTCAGGGGCAACCGGATTAAAACCGATGCTAATTTAAAAGTAGAAGGCTACGAAAACATTTTTGCCATAGGCGATATAGCTGCGCTTATTTCTGAAGAAAGACCCAAAGGGCATCCACAGGTGGCGCAGGCAGCAATTCAACAAGGAAAATATCTGGGTAATTCTATATTAAACCTCATAAATAATAAACCCACACAACCTTTCGAATATAAAGACAAAGGCTCCTTGGCCACTGTAGGAAAACGCAAGGCAGTTGCCGATTTGGGCAAATTTAAATTTGCAGGCTATTTCGCCTGGTTGCTGTGGTCCGTTGTTCACTTGATGTCCATAAGTGGATTTAGAAATAGATTGATGGTTGGTTTTAATTGGGCGGTAAGTTATTTCACTTATGAAAAGAGCAACCGCCTGATTATTAGAAACTTTAAACCGAAATCTTCGGTTAAAAACAGAACAAAATAATTTTGAAATGAAAAACACCACAGATAAAAATAATAAGCTTTCCCTAATAGGTTCCATATCTCTTGGTACAGGCGTAATGATTGGTGCTGGCATATTTGTCCTTATGGGGCAAATAGCAGAGTTGGTGGGTGATCTATTTCCCATTGCATTTATTGCAGGTGCTGTTGTGGTGGGTTTTAGCTCATATTCCTATGTCAAGTTTTCAAATGCTTTTCCATCGTCTGGAGGTGTGGTTAAATTCCTTAACAAATCCTATGGACCTGGAACAACAACAGGGTTTTATTCTTTGCTGATGTACGTATCAATGGTAGTTTCCGAAAGTCTGGTGGCGGGCACTTTTGGAGCATATACGTTGAGACTATTTCCCGAGTCCTATGCAGGTTATGCCTCTACCCTGGGTGTTGGGCTAATTGTTGTTGCTTATATAGTGAACATCCTGGGCAATAAGGTTATTGGTGCCACCGCGACATTTACCGCTATTATAAAGGTAGTGGGAATAGCAATTTTAGCTATTGCCGGCCTTGCAATTTCAGGTTTTGCCGATATTACGGGAAACTATATTCCCAAAAATACTGAGACATTACCACAAGGCTTCGGATTTGTGGCCGCTTTGGCGTTATCTATCCTTGCTTATAAAGGCTTTACCACTATCACGAACCAAGGGGCCGATATTAAAAACCCGCATAAAAATCTTGGTAGGTCTATCGTGTTTTCCATACTTATCTGCACACTGATATATGTAGCCTTGGCATTAGCTGTTGCGGGAGGTTTAAGCATTCCTGAAATAATCGAAGCTAAAGATTATGCCCTTGCAGCCGCCGCAAAACCTGTTTTTGGGGAATGGGGTTCCTGGATTACCATTGGCATTGCCATTATTGCCACGGTTTCTGGGGTCATTGCCAGTATCTTTTCCTCTTCACGCTTGTTGGCAATGCTCAGCAATATGAAACAGGTGCCTTCTTTAACCAAACTTGGTAGCTTAAAAAATCCAGCACTAATATTCACGTCTTCCCTCGCCATTTTACTGACCGTGCTTTTCGATTTGACAAGGATAGCATCCATTGGGGCTATTTTTTACCTTATTATGGATATCGCTATCCATTGGGGGCTGTTCCGTCACCTTAAAAACAAAGTGGTTTTTCAGCCTATCATCCCATTAATAGCCATCGTATTGGACATTGCGGTATTGGCAGCTTTTCTTTATATAAAATATCTGAACGATCCTTTGGTGCTTATCGTAGCAGCGATTGGGATTGTTCTAATACTTGTTGCAGAACGCCTTTTTATGATTTCACACACAGACGATGAAGGTAATATGCCAATGGGAATGGAAACTACGAACAATAAAACATAATTAATAAAAATCAATTTATATGAAAAATATAGCAGTTATAGGATACGGAGTCATTGGAAAAAGGGTGGCAGATGCCATCAACTTACAAAACGATATGAAGCTTTCGGGAGTATGTGATATCATTAGCGACTGGCGAATTCAAAATGCCGTAAGAAAGGAATACGACATTTATGCAGCAACTAAAGATGCTGCTGATAAAATGAAATCTGAAGGGATTTCGGTAAAAGGCGATATGCAGGAACTTTTAAAGAAATCAGATCTTGTTGTGGACTGTACACCCAAAAAAATTGCCGCTCAGAATGTCGTTATCTACAAGGAGCAAAACATCAAATTTATTCTACACGGTGGCGAAAAACACGAAACCACAGGGCATTCCTTTAGTGCAGAAAATAATTACAAATCAGCTCTAAACTTGAATGCGACAAGAGTAGTTTCCTGTAATACTACGTCTATTTTAAGAACCTTGACCGCTTTAAAAAGAGCCGATTTATTGGATTATGCCAGAGGTACACTTTTAAGAAGAGCTACAGACCCTTGGGAAAGTCATTTGGGTGGTATTATGAATACGATGGTTCCCGAAAAAGATATCCCAAGCCATCAAGGTCCGGATGCTAAAAGTGTTGACCCAGAACTGGATGTCATCACCGCAGCAGTAAAAGTACCGCAAACCTTAAGCCATCTGCACTATTGGAATGTGAAATTGAAAAAACAGGCGACAAAGCAAGAAGTGCTAAATGCTTTCAAAACGTCCAGCCGTATTAAATTGATTCAATATGACCAAGGTCTGGTTTCTAACAATACCATTAAGGAAATGTTCTTGGATATGGGAAGGCCTTGGGGCGATATGTACGAAGTAGCACTATGGGAAGATATGCTGAAGGTACAGGGAGACGAACTCTTTTATGCCTACGTGGTCGATAACCAAGCTATTGTAATCCCGGAAACAATTGATGCTATTAGGGCTTTAACTGGAATTGAAACAGATGGTACAAAATCCATAGCCAAAACAAATGAAAGTTTAGGAATCCATTAAATACTATCAAAATGAAAACAGACAAGAATATAGTAGAACTTTTAGGAGAAAAAGCAGACTTCTATTTAGAACACGTTTGTGAAAAAATAACAAAGGATGAATTGCAAGTGCCAAGCAAAAATAGTTTAGAAAAAGTATTTGGCAGTAGCAACAGAAATCCGCAGGTGCTTCGAAGTCTTTCACAATTGTACAACAACGGAAATCTGGGAGGTACAGGCTATTTAAGTATCCTTCCTGTGGACCAAGGTATTGAGCATAGCGCGGCCTTTTCATTCTATAAAAACCCAGATTATTTCGACCCAGAGAACATTATAAAACTCGCCCTTGAGGCCGGTTGTAATGGGGTGGCTTCCACGTTTGGGGTTTTGGGTTTGAATGCCCGAAAATATGCCCATAAAATCCCTTTTATCGTTAAGATTAACCACAATGAACTGCTTACCTACCCGAACAAATATGACCAAACACTCTTTGGTAAGGTAAAAACCGCTTGGGATATGGGAGCAATTGCCGTAGGAGCTACGATTTATTTTGGTTCAGCGGAAAGTAACAGACAACTCAAAGAAATAGCAGAGGCTTTTGAAGAAGCTCATAATCTTGGTATGGCTACCATTTTATGGTGCTATACACGAAATGAAGCTTTTAAAACCGATAAAGAAGATTATCACGCATCGGCCGATGTAACCGGACAAGCCAATCATATTGGAGTAACGATACAGGCAGATATCATCAAACAAAAATTACCAACCAATAATTTTGGTTTCAAAGAGATAGGATTTGGAAAATATGATGATGAAATGTATAAAACCCTTACCACAGACCACCCTATTGACCTTTGCAGGTTGCAAGTAGCCAATTGCTATATGGGTAAAATAGGGCTGATTAATTCAGGTGGTGGTTCCAAAGGCAAATCAGATTTGTCCGAAGCTGTAACAACTGCCGTCATCAATAAAAGGGCTGGTGGCTCTGGGCTGATAATGGGAAGAAAAGCATTTCAAAAGCCCTTTAGCGAAGGCGTGAAAGTATTACAATCTGTTCAGGAAGTTTATTTGGACGATAAAATTAGTGTAGCATAATCAACAGAATGTTTGACACAGAGATAAAATCATTAAAATCACTTAACCACTACCTCCTTAAACTGGTAGAAAGCCGTCTATGGCTTAAAGTAATCATTGCTTTGTTGTTAGGTGTTGGATTTGGTCTGTTATTGAGTCCACAAAATGGATGGATTTCTAAAGAAACAGCAGATATCGCGGGGAATTGGCTGGCATTGCCCGGTGTACTATTTCTGAAACTGGTTCAAATGATTATGATTCCGTTGATTGTGGCTTCCATCATCACAGGAATCGCAAGTAATGATAAGGACAGTTTAAAAAAATTAGGTGGTGGTGTTTTACTATATTTTTTGGGCACAACAATAGTTTCGGTTAGCATTGGTACGATACTATCCCAAATTTTTAGACCGGGTCGTTTTCTTCATAAACAAGCACTAAAAGAGCATAATGAAATTACGGCAGTTTCAACTGATGAACCCGAGCTTTCCTTCGGAGTTGAAACGATTCCTGATGCCATCTCAAACCTGCTTCCTGAAAATCCATTGGCATCTATGGTAAGTGGTGAAATGTTAAGTATTGTGATTTTCACAATCATTATTGGTGTAGCTGTGCTATCTCTTGAAAATGATTTACTGCGCCCAGTAAAGCTGCTTCTAAGTGCCATTCAGGAAGTCTGTATGACGGTGGTAAAATGGTCTATGTTATTAGTCCCTATTGCTGTTTTCGGACTTATGGCGCAGCTTACCTCTAGTGTTGGTTTAAGTTCTCTATCTGGTCTCACCTATTATGTTGGCGTCGTCCTGCTCGGTCTATTACTTTTGGTAATTTTCTATTTAGGGCTAATTGTGCTTCTTGGAAAAGCAAACCCTATGCATTTCTTAAAAAAAATAAGGGACGTTCAATTATTGGCCTTTTCAACCACAAGCTCTGCGGCCGTGATGCCACTTTCCCTTCAAACAGCCGAAGAAGAATTGAAGGTGGACAAGACCATTAGCAATTTTATCATTCCCATAGGTGCAACCGTCAATATGGATGGCACTGCACTTTATCAAACGATAACAACCCTTTTTATAGCCCAAGCCTATGGACTGGAAATGAGTTTACTCAATATTATTGTGGTCATTGTAACTATCGTTGCTGCTTCAATCGGCACACCTGCCATTCCCGGAGGTGGTGTGGTGATACTCGCTTCTGTTTTGGGAAGTGTCGGTATTCCAGCCGAAGGCATCATCATTATCATTGGTGTAGAAAGATTGTTGGGAATGTTCAGGACTGCTGTAAACGTAACGGGTGACCTTACAGCTTGTATGGTTTTTAATAGGTTGTATGGTATAAAAAATACTGAAATTCTTAAAAAAGAAGCTTTATAACTATGGATAGTACTATAAAACATATAGGTGTATTTACCTCTGGAGGTGATAGTCCAGGGATGAATGCAGCCTTGTACGCCATTACAAAAACGGCTGAAGTAAATGGTATAAACGTAAGCGGCTTTCGAAAAGGATATGAAGGATTGATAGACGGTGACTTGGTTCAATTAAAATCACACGAATTACAAAAACTGACCCAAAAGGGTGGCACTATCCTTAAGACAGCCCGAAGCAAACGTTTTCTCGAACTGGAAGGTCGAAAAAAAGCCTTGCAAACTCTAAATGTAAACAAAATAGACGCTTTAATTGCCATTGGTGGTGATGGTACATTTAAAGGATTACTTGCTTTTTCAGAGATATGCGATATCCCATTCATAGGGATTCCCGGAACTATTGATAACGATATTTCGGGTACGGATTACACCCTTGGTTTTGATTCCGCAGTTAACACAGCCATTGAAAATATTGATAAAATAAGGGATACTGCCGAATCCCATAACCGTGTGTTCATTGTTGAAGTAATGGGAAGGGATTCGGGTTACATCGGTATTCATTCTGGATTGATGGTTGGTGCGGACGCCATATTAATTCCGGAGAGCGGTACGGACTTTATTAACCTTTTGGGTAAGGTGAAAAATTACGATAGCGAGGATGCTTTTCTAATCGTAGTTTCTGAAGGTGACGAAATTGGTGCCGAACTTGTTTCTTCAAAAATAAAGGAAGTCAATCCCAATGTCGATTTACGCATAACAAAGCTTGGCCACATACAGCGAGGTGGAAATCCTTCTGCTTTGGATAGAATGTTGGGCATAAGGCTTGGGGTGGAAGCCGTAAAATCGCTTTTACAAAGTAAAAAGAATGTAATGATCGGGATTTTAAACAATCAATTGCACTTAACCCCTTTTAATGAGGTGGTCAAGCAACATCAGGTCAATAAAGAATTGCACGAACTTTTAGAACTATTTGGAACATAAATTATGAAAACAACAATATACAGCACACATAAATTCGATAAGCCTTCCATTGAAAACGCTAATAAAGGAAAACATCAATTGAATTTTCTGGAATTTAGGCTAACAAAGGAAACCGCCTTATTGGCAGAAGGTTCAAAGGCCATAGCACTTTTCTCAAGTGACGGTGCCTCTTCGGAAGTTTTGGATATTTTACACAAACTAGGCATAAAATTTATCGCATTACGTTCGGCAGGTTTCAATCACGTCGATTTAGAAAAAGCAGCTGAATTGAATATAAAAGTGGCCCGTGTCCCAGCCTATTCACCTTATGCCATTGCAGAACATACAATGGCTTTGATACTTGCATTAAACCGAAGACTGATTAAAGCCCACAATAGAGTGCGCGAACAAAACTTCTCATTGAACGGTCTTACCGGTTTCGACCTCAATGGAAAAACCGTCGGCGTTATCGGGACTGGAAAAATTGGGTCTGTATTGGTAAAAATACTACACGGTTTTGGTTGTAAAATACTTGTTCAGGATGTCATTGAGGATGAAAATTTAATCAAGTTTTACAATGTAATCTATACCAATTGTGAAACTATTTGTAAGCAGTCCGATATCATAAGCTTACACGTACCACTAACGTCTTCAACGAAACACTTGATTGATGCAAAACATATTTCATTAATGAAGCAAGGCGTAATGCTTATCAATACAAGTCGTGGTGGATTGGTCGATACCAAAGCTGTTATCGAAGGATTGAAAACTAAAAAAATTGGGTATTTCGGAATAGATGTGTATGAGGAAGAAGAAGGATTGTTCTTTGAAGACCATTCCGATGACATTTTGCAAGACGATGTCATTGCACGCTTAATGACTTTTAATAATGTTTTAATTACCAGTCATCAGGCCTTTTTAACCGAAACTGCATTGACAAATATTGCTGAAACCACAATATATAATCTGGATTGTTTTGAAAAAGGCAAAGTTTCAGGAAACGAAGTTTCTTGATTAAGAAGCAAAAAATAGTAGTAACACTTAAATCTTAAAATTATGAAACGAGTAAAAAATAAAGTAGCCATTGTCACAGGAGGAGCATCTGGTTTGGGAAAATCAAGTGCTAAACTATTGGCACGAGAAGGAGCAAAAATAGTCGTGTCCGATATAGACGAAGAAGGTGGTAAAAAAGTAGTTCAACAAATAAAAGAAGACGGTGGTGAGGCCATATTCATTAAACAAGATGTTGCCAAAGAAGATGAATGGAAAAACGTTATTGAAACTACCCTTGAAACTTATGGGAAATTACACATTTTAGCAAATTCTGCTGGAATAGGGCTCGGAGGAACAGTTGAAGATGTAACCCTTGAAGATTGGAAAAACCTTATAGATATAAACCTAAATGGCACTTTTTTAGGCACCAAATATGGTATAAAAGGTATGAGGAAAACAGATGAAGGTGGTTCCATCATTAACTTCTCTTCCATTGAAGGACTTATCGGTGACCCCAATTTACCTGCGTATAACGCAAGTAAAGGCGGTGTTACCATTTTCACTAAATCTGCCGCCCTACATTGTGCTAAACAAGGCTATGGCATCCGTATCAATTCTATCCATCCTGCTTATATCTGGACCCCAATGGTAGAGAATTTTCTCAAGGCTCAAGGTGACGTAGAAGAAGGCAAAAAACAATTGGAAAGTTTACATCCAATTGGTCATTTGGGAGAACCTGACGATATAGGGTACGGAGTTGTATATCTGGCCTCTGATGAATCCAAATTTATGACCGGTTCCGAACTGGTTATCGATGGTGGCTATACCGCCCAATAAGAAAAACAATAAAACTAAAATTATGAAAAACATACTCGTACCTACCGATTTCTCGAAAAACTGCACTAAAGCAGCAAATCTTGGTATCGAAATAGCCAAACTATACGATGCAGAGATACACTTTTTACATCAAATGACTACCCCTGTTGATTGGGTAAAACTGGATAAACAAAAAGAAAAAAGGTATCCCGAAACTTTAAAGGAAATTGGAGTCGTTAAATCAAAATTGCGGGAACTGGAAAAAAAGGCTGAGCACGAAGGTCTTAAATGTCGAACTTTTCTTCAATTTGATTCGGGACAGAAAGATATTTTAGAACATTCTGGTCATTTCCATCACGATTTCATCGTTACCGGCAGCAGTGGAACCAAAGGTGTCATTAGAGAAATTACGGGTAGTAATGTTGAAAAAATAGTTCGAAAAGCCAATGCACCCATTATCGTTGTCAAAGAAGAGGATGTAACGTTTCCCTTCAAGGACATTCTATTTGTTTCTTCTTTTGAAGAGGATGTCACGCATCCATTTCAAGAAATCTTGTCAATAGCCAAAAAATGCGATGCTAAAATCCATTTGTTACGAGTAAACACAGAAACTGACTTTAATAGCATAGAGCTTGGCTTAAATCCTGTAAAGGAATTTCTTGAAAAATTCCCCAATCTGAAGAACTTCTCAATGAGCGTCCATAATGAGTCTTCCGTAGAGGCAGGCATCAATACATTTTTAAAACATCAGCCCGCAGATTTAATTGCAATGAGCACCCACGGAAAAACGGGATTTTTGAGCCTATTTTCAAAAAGTATTGCCGAAGGTGTTACAAACCATTCTTCTCTACCTGTAATGACCATACATATTAAAAAATGAAAAATCCAATCAACATAGTAAAGTATTCAGGTGATGTGGTAGCCTTTGATGTAGATAAGCTTATCAATTCCTTAAGGCGTTCACAAGCGAGCGAAGAATTAATTCAGCAAATAGTTGAACAAGTCGAAGGTCAACTCTATGATGGAATTACCACAAAAAAAATCTATCAGATGGCATTTAAAATGCTTAAGCGTAAATCTCGTGTAAGTGCCTCAAAGTACAAGCTCAAAAAAGCTTTAATGGAACTAGGTCCAACCGGTTTTCCATTTGAAAAATTAGTAGGCAAACTATTGGCACACGAAGGTTTTGATACAGAAGTTGATGTTATTGTTCAAGGTAATTGTGTACAACACGAAGTTGATGTAATCGCCGAAAAAGAAAACAAACACTATATGATTGAATGCAAATACCATAGCGACCAAGGTAGGTTTTGTAATGTAAAAATCCCATTATATATCCATTCACGGTTTTTGGACGTAGAAAAGCAATGGGAACACCAAAAAGGTCACGAGGCTAAACTTCATAAAGGAGGTGTGTACACCAATACGCGTTTCACAACCGATGCCATTCAGTACGGGAAATGTGTTGGAATGCTTTTAAGCAGTTGGGATTATCCAAGAGGAAATGGTCTCAAGGACAGAATAGATAAATCTGGGCTACATCCCTTAACCGCTTTAACAACACTTACTAAAGCTGAAAAAACAAAATTATTAGATGAAGGCATCGTACTCTGTAAAGAGCTTCACGAAACCCCAAAAATTTTAGAACAAGTAGGAGTGCCAAAATCAAGACACAAAAAGGTTCTCGAAGATTCAAGAGAATTATGTGGAATTCATTAGAGCACTACTTAAATTTTTAATCTAAATAAATAGGACAAATGAAAACAGAAGAACTGAAAGAACAGAACCGTATAGATTTAGAGCCATTTTACCAAGCATTGGAAGATGATTCTAAACTACTTGAAGAAGCCCTCGAAATATTATTGGGTATGGTACACTTCGAGCCTAAATCCGTAAAGAAGTTGGCACTCGTAATAAAAGAGGATTCCCGCAATCTATATAACGAAATAGCGGAATTGAGCAAATCGAACCAAGACAAAGGAAATACGCCTTCCTGTTGTGGTGGACATTAATAAATACTATAACGATGAAAAACAAAAAAATAAACATCCACTTTTTGGGAGCGGCAGGCACCGTGACTGGCTCAAAATATTTGGTGGATACAGGAGATAGAAAGATACTTATAGACTGTGGCCTCTTCCAAGGGTTAAAGGAATTACGCCTTAAAAACTGGGAGTACCCACCTGTTAATGTAGGTGATATTGATGCTGTTTTGCTTACCCACGGTCATATGGACCATACAGGTTATTTACCCAGATTGGTAAAACAAGGCTTCAAAGGGCCCATTTATGGTACGAATCCTACTTTGGACATTGCAAAAATCATTTTGAATGATAGTGCAAAAATACAGGAGCAAGAAGCCGAACGTGCCAATAAGGAAGGCTATTCCAAACATAGTCCCGCAGAACCATTATACGATTTAAAGGATGTAGAAAAAACTATCCCACACTTTAAAGGAATTCCACAATCACAATGGATTCCGTTATTTGATGGTATTAGGGCTCGCTTCCAATACAACGGACATATTCTGGGTGCAACCTATATTGAGTTGGATGTGCACGGAAAACGTTTTGTCTTTTCAGGAGACATTGGTAGAACCAATGATTTATTGCTCTATCCACCCCTTAAACCAAAAAAAGCGGATGTGCTTTTCATTGAATCCACTTATGGTGGAAGGTTTCATCCCGATGAAATAGAAGCACTTCCGCAGATTGAAAAATTGGTCAATGACACTATCAATAGAGGTGGAAGTCTTTTTATTCCAAGTTTTTCGGTAGAACGCGCCCAACTGATGATGGTGATTTTTTGGAAATTATTGAAAGAGAAGAAAATCCCAAAAGTACGAATGATAATGGACAGCCCAATGGGCGCTAGTGTATTGGAATTGTTTCATCGCACAAGGGACTGGCACAGACTAGATGAGAATGAATGTGACGAAATGTGTTCACACTTTACTGTCGTGAGCAGCTATCGCGAGACTATGGAATTACGAACCGATAACAAACCAAAAATTGTGATTGCAGGAAGCGGAATGCTTACTGGCGGAAGAATGCTCAACTATCTCGAAACCCAAGCACAAAATTCAAACAACACTTTGCTCTTTGTGGGTTATCAGGCCGAAGGTACTCGGGGAAGAAAATTATTGGAAGGTGATAAGGAATTGAAAGTGTACGGAAAATGGGTGCCGTTTCATATGGAAGTTGCAGAAATTGAAGGGCTTTCGGCACACGCAGACCATAAAGAACTTATAGAATGGATGGGCAAAATAAAAAATACGCCAGAGCGCATTTTCATAGTACACGGTGAAAAAGAAAGTGCGGAAGCATTGCAAAAAGGCATCAAGGAAACTTATGGGTGGGATGCAGAAATTCCGCAATTATACACTATCGAAGAAATAGAATAAATCGAAAAATCACAACAACCAATAAAATATGGACACACACTCAAACATATTAAAATATAAACATCTCGGAATCTATACCCAAAACGAAAATGTAGTGTATATGCGCGAAGATTGCCACGTCTGTATTTCAGAAGGGTTTGAGGCACTTACCCGAATAAGAATATCCAATGCAAATACATCAATCGTAGCAAGTCTTAATGTCCTGAATTCTGATATTCTGTTGCCTAATGAAATCGGACTATCAGATGCTGCTGCGAAAAAACTCAATGTTTCCCCAAACGATACATTATATGTTTCCCATTTAGAGCCTATTGAATCCTTAAGCCACGTCAGGGCAAAAATCTATAACAAAAAACTGGATTATAAGGCCTATAACAACATCATAACCGATATCGTGGAAGGCGATTATTCCAACATCCACCTTTCGGCATTTATTACTGCCTGTGCTGGCGACCGAATGGATATTGATGAAATATCCGACCTAACGAAAGCAATGATTGCTTCCGGAAAGCAACTGAACTGGAACAAGGATATCGTGGTCGACAAACATTGTATTGGCGGATTGCCTGGCAATAGGACAACACCATTGGTAGTTGCCATTGTTGCCGCGTATGGGCTTACTATGCCAAAAACATCCTCACGGGCAATCACTTCGCCAGCAGGCACAGCAGATACAATGGAAGTACTGACCAATGTTACGCTCTCTTCCGAGGAAATAAAGACCGTAGTAGAAAAAGAAGGCGGATGTTTTGTTTGGGGCGGTACAGCGCAGTTAAGTCCTGCCGATGATGTGCTCATTAAAATTGAAAAAGCCTTGGATATTGATAGCGAAGGTCAGCTCATCGCTTCAGTACTCTCTAAAAAGGCAGCAGCTGGTTCTACTCACGTGGTCATTGATATTCCCGTGGGAGAAACCGCCAAGGTTCGCAGTACCGAAATGGCAGAAAAACTAAAAAATCATATGGAAACCGTTGGAACTGCTGTTGGGTTGAATGTAAAAGTTGTAGTTACGGATGGCACGCAGCCTGTTGGAAGGGGTATCGGTCCAACTTTAGAAGCCATAGATATATTAAAAGTTTTGAAAAATGAGGAAGATGCACCTAAAGACTTAACAGAAAGAGCATTGCTTTTAGCTACTGAACTATTAGAACTTTCTGGAAAAGTAGAAAAAGGAAAGGGACAGGAAACCGCACATAAAATTCTCAAATCTGGAAAAGCATATGAAAAATTCGTAGCCATTTGTAAGGCGCAAGGTCAATTTTCAAAACCAGTTTTAGCACCTTATAAAATTGAAATTAAAGCTGAAAAGTCAGGCGTTTTGCAACGAATTGATAACCGTAAAATTGCAAAACTGGCCAAGCTTTCTGGAGCACCACAATCTAAATCGGCAGGGATTCTTCTAAATGTGCATTTGGGAGAACAAATCGAAGAGAACCAACTGCTTTATACCATATATGCTGAATCCAAAGGTGAACTTAATTATGCCTTGGAATATGAAAACAACCATAACGACATCATAACTATAAATTAAAGAACATACTATGAAAACAATATTATTCAGTCTTCCCGGAAATGAAGAACTCACAGAACTAATGGCTACAAAAATGGATGCTGAAGTGGGTCAAGCCACATTAAGGAAATTCCCTGACGGGGAATCATACACGCGCATATTGTCTGATGTTAAAGATAAATGTGTGGTACTGGTATGCACCTTGCACGAACCGGACGAAAAACTGTTGTCACTATATTTTTTAAGCCACACAGCCAAATCATTAGGAGCTATGTGTACCTGTTTGGTAGCACCCTATTTGGCGTATATGCGGCAGGACAAAGTATTTAATGAAGGAGAAGGAGTGACTTCCGGTTTCTTCGGAAAATTGATTTCTGGTTTCGCCGATAGCATTACCACGGTTGACCCTCACTTGCACAGAATTAGTTCGTTGGGAGAAGTGTATCAAATTCCAAATAAAGTGATTCACGCTGCCGACGCAATTTCAGAATGGATTAAAGAAAATATCGAAAACCCGGTACTTATCGGACCTGATTCTGAAAGTGAACAATGGGTATCAGAAGTCGCCAAAAATGCAGGAGCACCATTTACGGTATTACAAAAGGTGCGTCACGGTGACCGTGATGTAGAAGTCTCTGTTCCCGATGTGGATATATATAAAGATGCTACACCCATTTTGGTAGATGATATTATTTCCACAGCCCGAACAATGATTGAAACCGTACAACATCTTAAAAAAGCAGGAATGAAACCACCTATTTGTGTAGGCATTCACGCCGTTTTTTCAGGAAACGCCTATCAAGATTTATTGGATTCCGGAGTAGAAAAAATAGTGACTTGTAATACCATCCCACACTCTTCAAATGGAATAGATTTAAGTGATATTATGGCAAAAGAGGTAAAAAAATTAATGCACCATATATGAGAAAACAAGGCTTTATAGTACTAATCACTTTATTCAGCATCACAATGACTGGACAAACTGAAATGCTCATTGGGCAGATTTCAGGCAGAGTTGTTATTCGGGAAAACTTTGATAAAGAAGGTGATTTTCTCAATAAACAAACTTTTGAAGCTGGAGAAACAATAAAGGAAAATGGATATTATGAAATAAAGGTAGTTACAGAATTGTTTGATAAAGACAAAAAATTGACCGATAAATACACCACAACCTATCGTTGCAAGCCTGATGAAGCAAGTGTAGTGGTAATGGCTTTCCCGTTTTCCAATCCAAAATCAAAGAAAACAGAAATCAACACCACTTCAAAGAAATTTAAAGAACTATACAATTTGGATAATCTGAAAAATATTGAATTGGAAATGAGTTTTGACTCGGGCTTGTTGAATTTTTTCGGTTCAAAAAGCATCATAAAAATTTACGATCGAAAATTAGAAGCTGGCAAAAACACTATTAAATCAAAAATAAATATTAAGGCCTATGCCTGGGGTATTCGCATCAAGCAATTCAATTATACTGTTATTGAAAAATTAAATGAAAAAGGATTATTGACTTTTCAGAAATTTTCAGAAGCAGATAACAGCTATTTTACAATAAACTATAAATAAAGACAGATGAAAAATTACGATACACTTTCTGAAGCCATAAACGATTTACAGGGAAATGGCTATACATATGATTTTAACCTAAAACCAGAATGTTTGGAGTGTGCCTCACTAAAAATTGAAATACACCCAGAAGATTTTAATGTTGACGAGATGCATCGTTTTGAGGGTATGAGCAGTACCGACGATAATAGTGTGCTTTATGCTATTTCATCAAAAAATGGAATTAAAGGACTTTTGGTAGATGCCTATGGCGTCTATGCCGAAAACATTTCGGAAGCTATGAGAAAAAAATTACGATAACACTTAAACAAGACAATAATGGAAAATCACGAACACCACAATCACGATGAAATGGACCATTCTAAAATGGACCATTCGAAGATGAAACACAAAAAAGAAGACCATTCTAAAATGAACCACAAAGGTGGAGACCATTCTGGCCACAATCCAGGGCACGGAGAACACGGGCACGACCATCATAAAATGATGATTGCCGATTTTAGAAAACGGTTTTGGGTAACCCTTGTACTTACTATTCCCATACTGTTCTTCTCGCCGATGATTCAGGACTTTTTTGGATATGAGTTTTTGCTTCCCGGAAATCCATATATCCTTTTTGCACTTTCCACAATCGTATATTTCTATGGTGGTTGGCCATTTTTAAAAGGATTCTGGTCTGAAATCAAAAAAGGTGCGCCAGGAATGATGACCTTGATTTCTATGGCAATTTCTGTAGCTTATTTTTATAGCACCGCGACCGTATTTGGCTTAAGAGGCGAAGACTTTTTCTGGGAGCTATCAACACTTATAGCCATAATGTTGCTTGGTCATTGGATAGAAATGAAAAGTGTGTTAGGTGCGTCAAAAGCTTTACAGTTACTGGTAAGTATGATGCCTGCGGAAGCGCACAGGGTAAAAGGCGACATCATAGAAGACATCCCTCTTGAAGATTTACTAAAGGATGATGTGATTTTGGTTAAACCAGGTGAAAAAGTTCCTGCTGATGGGATTATAGTAGACGGTTCAAGTTACCTGAACGAATCTATGCTTACAGGCGAATCCAAACCTGTAAAAAAAGATGAAAACGATAAGGTTATTGGTGGTTCGGTAAATGGTAACAGTACCTTAAAAGTAAAGGTTGAGCATACTGGAAAAGATAGCTATCTCAACAAGGTCATCAAAATGGTCGAAGAAGCGCAAAAAACCAAATCCAAGATGCAAAATCTTTCAGACAGGGCTGCAAAATGGTTAACCTATATCGCTTTGGCTATTGGTTTTGGAACATTAGCGGTATGGCTGATTTTAGGCTTTCCATTTGTCTATGCTTTAGAAAGAATGGTTACCGTTATGGTCATTGCTTGTCCACACGCATTAGGTCTTGCCATACCACTTGTGGTTGCTATTTCTACTGCTGTTTCAGCTCAAAACGGGTTATTAATTCGAAATAGGACAGCTTTTGAAGAATCCCGAAAAATATCAGCTTTATTGTTTGATAAAACGGGAACATTGACCAAAGGCGATTTTGGCGTTACTCGAATTGAGTCTGTTAGCGAAACTTATTCATCTGAAGAAATTTTAAGGCTTTCGAGTGCATTGGAACAAAGTTCGGAACATCCTATCGCCGTAGGTATTATTAAAAAAGTCAAAGAAGATAATATGACCATCCCAAAGCCTGAAAACTTTAATGCAATTACAGGTAAAGGCGTTGAGGCCAATGTAGAAGGTAAGCAAGTAAAAGTGGTTAGTCCTGGTTTTTTAAGGGATGAAAAAATCACTATTCCTGAAGATGCTTATAGTGACGCTGCTGAAACTGTTGTATTTGTATTAATTGAAGGACAACTAGCAGGATACATTGCGCTTGCTGATGAAATAAGACCTGAATCTGCGGAAGCTATAAAAATATTTAAAAAGAATAATATCAAAGTTTTGATGGCAACAGGAGATAACGAAAAAACAGCCAAAGCTGTAAGTGATAAGCTTGGCTTGGATGGTTACTATGCTGAAGTGCTGCCACATCAAAAGGTAGAAATTGTAGAAGAGTTACAGAACAAAGGCGATTTTGTAGCGATGACGGGCGATGGTGTAAACGATGCGCCTGCACTTGCAAAAGCTGATGTTGGTATTGCCGTTGGTTCCGGAACAGATGTGGCTGCTGAAACTGCCGATATTATTTTGGTAAATAGCAATCCACAGGATATTGCCAATCTAATTCTATTCGGAAAAGCGACCTATAACAAAATGATTCAGAATCTAATCTGGGCTACGGGATATAATGTAGTGGCTATTCCTTTAGCAGCTGGCGTACTATATTCTTCAGGCTTTGTTTTAGGACCTGCCGTTGGAGCTGTATTTATGAGTTTGAGCACCATTATAGTGGCCATTAATGCACAATTGTTAAAAAGAAAAATCGGTAAAAAATAAATGGAAAGAAAAGAAAAACTCAACAGGATATTTTTAATCCTGTTGAGTTTATTTGTAGTGATGTTGGGCTATGGTATATTATTGCCAACCCTTCCTTACTATACCGAAAGATTAGCTTTAAAAGACAATCTTGATACCGATTTAATCAACTTCCATATTGGACTGCTTACAAGCATTTATCCATTATTTCAATTAATTTTTGTTGTGGTATGGGGAAAGCTTTCAGATAGATATGGACGTAAACCAATTATATTAATCGGTCTAATTGGGTTTGTTATAATGCAATTGCTTACTGGTCTAGCAACATCTTTGACAATGCTATATATTGCTCGAATATTTGGAGGTATTTTTACGTCTTCAGTTATTCCTGTTAGCAACGCATATTTAAGCGACATTACTTCAGAAAAACGGAGAACCAAAATAATGGCCTGGTCTGGTGTTGCTATTAGCTCTGGTGTTATTTTTGGCCCTGTCATTGGTGGCTTTCTGTCTCAAACTGACCTTCATTTAAAATATACGATAGGTCTGCTGCATTTAGACCGATTTTCAGTACCCTTTTTGTTTGCCGCTCTTCTAGGACTTATAGTCTTATTTGTAGTAGCAAAATGGTTAAAAAACACCACTCGCGTACATACGTTCACAACACAAAAAGCGAGCTTGCGATTCACATTTACCAAATATTTTGTCGTATTACTGGGTCTGTCGTTTGTCATCCAATTTGTAGTAACGCTGTTTGAAACTGTCTTTTCAATATATGGGAAAGATGAATTAGGATTTAACAGTAACCAAATAGGTATTGGTTTTATGCTATGTGGTTCAATAATGGCTGTTTTACAACCTTTGTTCGCTACTTACGGAGAGAAGTTTTTATCCACAAAGAAACAAATTGCATTAGGGTTGTTTATATCTGGATTATCCTTAATTGTCTTTCCCTTTTTTAAGAATGAATACTTGGTATATGTGTTAATCGTTGTTTTCGCTGCTGGAGGTGCTATGGTAACCCCAAATTTACTTTCTGCGGTCTCATTAATATCAAAGCAAAATACTGGCAGGAACATTTCTATTCAGAGCTCTACTAATAGCGTTGGTCAAATTCTAGGGCCTGTTTTAGGGACTTGGTTACTCGCAGGTGGTTTTTACTACCCTTTTATAATTGCTGGCAGCATTGTCTTGGCTGTTATTGGTTTTTTATTCTTTTTCAAAAATCCACCATAAAAAAATAAGCACATAACCATATTTATTGATAATTAACCCAAATCTAAAGCCCCAAATATTTTGCATAAGCTGATTCATAAAATTTTAGATAATTACAAAGAGGAAATAAAAGCAGTTGAGGAATCTAATCTTAACGATTTCAATAATGTTGAACAAGGTATTTCCATTTCAAGACAATACTTACAGCAATTGCGAGTTTGTGTAAGAGAAAATGAATTTCAAGACAAACAAAATGAAATCATATTCTTTAAAAAACATAAACCCCACATCTATAGCAGATTGAAATTTTATGCCAAACTCTACAATTTCTTGATAAATAGACCTGCGGGAACAATAAAATCTCAACAGGAATTTATTGATTCAGAAATAAATAGGCTACAAGAAAGTAATCGACGAAATATAGATTTCATTAAATATTATAGAGAGGATTCTGAACTTCTGGATGAATTCTATTTTCTGCGAGGAAATGATAAAATTAGCTTGGTATCAAACACCTCTCATTTTTACACGGATGCTGAATTTTCCACAAGCCACGATAATGCCATTGCTAAAATTATGGCATATGACCTATTAATTAGTCATTACTCTGAGGAATTGAATAATTTGAGAGGATTATCCTATGGCATACCGAATAAGCTGAATACTCTATCAAACGGTGAGCGACTTGGATGGACAGCCTCAAAAACAGACCTAATTGAATTGATTTATGCCTTACAGGCTTCAGGAGCGATAAAAAGTGGTACGGCTGGGATTAAAGAGATGGCTTCGGCTTGTGAAGACATCTTTGAACTCAAACTCGGAAATGTTTATAGAACTTTTCTCGAAATTAGAGAACGGAAAATTGACCAAACCAAGTTTATCGATAGACTGAAAGCAACACTTTTAAGGAGAATGGAGGAAACGGATGGATAAAATTCATTTCGCTTAAATGTTAAATTTCTTCCCAAGTTGGGTACTACTTGGGAAAAAATAAAATTAATTTTAGTTATTATCATTTGGCATATACTATTTTCAGGACAACCGCTAAACAAAACTAATTTAAACCATTGAAAATGAGTATATAAAAACACCCAACTTGGGTATGACTTGGGATTAATATCCAATAAATCATCCCAAATTTGTAGAACGAAAGTCAAATCGACAGATTCACGAACACTTTTTTATTAAAATACTAAAGCTCGTGAGTTAAATCAGGTCAGGGGCTATCAAATTAGTTGAAAAGTGATAATGATAGCCCCTTTCTTTTAAAACCGTTCTATTATGCCAGCAAATATTATTACCACAGACGATCTTCGGGAATTTAAAATAGAATTGCTCGATGACATTAAAAACCTTCTTTCCAAACAAGCTACTGGAAAACTCAAAAAATATCTCAAATCTTCAGAAGTTATGGACTTGCTTCAAGTCAGTCCAGGAACATTACAGAATCTTCGAATCAATGGTACGCTACCATACACAAAAGTTGGAGGCATAATCTATTACGATGCCGAAGAAATTCAAGATGTAATGACCTCAAACCGTGTACAACACAAGACAAATTCTTAAATGATGAACTACATAAAGCTACTTAATGCGGCTTTTGAAAAGTTCTTTTTTGATGACCGCCTCAACCCAACACATATAAGTCTCTATATGGCACTGTTCCAAGAATGGAACAGTAGCCGATTTGCAGATGAATTTTATGTGAACCGTCGAGAATTAATGCGTGTAGCCAAGATTGGCTCAAAATCCACTTACCATAGATGTGTGACAAACCTTGATTCTTGGAACTATCTCACCTATTTCCCTTCCAATAACCCCTACAAAGGAAGCAAAATCAAGATGGCCATTATCGGTACAAGTGATGAACCGGATATGGGACGGTACGATCCCATATTAGAACAGCTTGCGGAACAGTACCATCCCATCCGTGAACCTGTTATGGGACAGCACCGTCCCAAAAATGAACAAGTAGTGGACTCAAACCGTCCCGTGAGTGGACAAGCATTGGTATCTACTATAAACAATACCAAACAAGTAAACAATATAAAACAACCAAAGGGCTGGCAGGCGGTTATTGATTTTTTTATTGAAAAAGGTTTTAATGCTGATGAAGGAAAAAAATTCTTCGAGCATTATGAAACTCGGAATTGGCAAACGAGCGATGGAAAAGAAATTCGAGACTGGCGAGCCTTGGCCACTAACTGGATGGGCAGAACAGAGTTATATGCCAAAGAAAACAAACCAAACAAAAAACAAGCGTCCCAAATCAAGGACAACTTGCGAACCACTAAAAACAAAGATTATGGACAACCCCTCTAAAATTACCGAAGGTGGCGTGGAATACTTGCTCGGAAAGTTTGATGGCAAGAGTGTTCTCTACGATTTTGACAAAATCCTGATTTACCTGAATGCTAAAGGAAAGTTACTCTTTGGAAAAAATTTCCGAATCTTCGATGAGGACACGGCCATCATTCGTAAACTCTGCCATTATTTCATCAAGGACAAAGAGAACTGTGAAAAGAACGGAATTGATATCGACAAAGGCATTTTACTTTCTGGACCTGTAGGATGTGGAAAAACCACCTTAATGAAATTGCTACGCCATATCGTCCCAATGCAACGACCTTATGAAATGATTCCTTGCCGGAACGTGGCTTTCAGTTTTAACCACCTCGGTTTTAAAACCATTGAAGAATATGGTAACACCAAATTTTTCTGTTTTGATGATTTGGGTGTAGAGCCAGCTGGTCGGTTTTATGGAAAGGATCTAAACGTAATGGGCGAAGTGCTCTTATCTCGATACGAGCTTTACCTACAGACAAAACGTAAAATAAAAACCCACGCAACCACCAACCTCAATGCCGAAGAACTGGAAGAACGCTACGGTAACCGAGTTCGTAGCCGAATGCGAGAACTTTTTAATTTGATTGCTTTTGATACCAAGGCTACGGATAAACGGAAGTAATTGCTATTCACTATTAAACTTTGGCAAAAAATGTGTATTTTGCCAAAGTTTAATTCAAATATCGTTGTTCTGGAACAAACTATTAAAGATAAAATACCAACATACTTTGTTGACCAGCAAGCTATTTCAAAAACCAGTCTGGTAGAGCTTATTCAGAAAGATTTTCCAAACTTAAAGGAAAGTTCTATCACTGTGTATTTGTCTAAACTTAAAAAAAAAGGTGTGTTAAAAAACCCATCCAGAGGTAAATACACTTTAAGTGGAAAAGATAGATTTATTCCAGTTATTGATACCAAATTAAAACGACTGTACAATAAAATAAAAAAAGATTATCCATTCATTGAATTCTGTGTGTGGAACACTTTATGGTTAAACCAATTTATGCGCCACCAACCCTTTAGATTTTACACCATAATTGAATTGGAAAAAGATGTGGTACAATCCGTTTTTTACAAGTTGAAAGACCAAGGCAAAACCGTTTTTACAGAACCAGATGCTGAAACTTTCGAGCTGTACGTTCATAATAGTGATAATGCAATAATTTTAAAGCAGTTGGTATCCGAAGCACCTTTAGTTCAATCCGAAAATATCATTATTCCATCCCTTGAAAAATTGTTGGTCGATATGCTAATAGACACTAATTTATTTGGTGCACAACAAAGTGAATTGGAATTTATTTACCGATCGGCATTCGAAAAGTTTGAGATAAGCAAAAGTAAAATGAAACGCTATGCCCACAGGCGTAATAGAGAGACGGAAGTTGAACAATTAAGCAATTTAACTTTGGCAAATAATTAATTTTATTGCCAAACATTAATTTTAATGATTAAAGAAACTACATATCAACCAGAGTGGATTTATGAAGTCAAAAAAAGACTAGGTAAAAAGTATGATCCAAAACTTATTGAAAAGGTTATCTATGCCTTACTGTTTTTGGAACAACTTGAAATCAACAAACTCGATTTTATTTTTAAAGGAGGAACTGCATTATTGTTGGCAACAGAAGAGCCTAAAAGGTTTTCAATCGACATCGATATTATTACCGAGCAAAGCCAAAGCGACATAGAATCTGTTCTTGAAGCTATAAGTAAAGAAACTGAAGCGTTTACACATTGGGAAGATGACAATGACAGAAAGCACACGCCTGATGCACCAGTTGGTCATTTCGAGATGTTCTACAAAAGCAATGTAGATAGTCGTGTTGAGCCAATTTTACTGGATATTCTCTACACACCAAACCCTTATCCCGAACTTACAGAAATTCCGATTGCTCACAACTGGCTTCAAACACAAGGGAAAATCACAACAGTAAAAATGCCAACGTTTGATGCCATTTTAGGCGATAAGCTAACTGCGTTTGCACCAAAAACCACAGGGATTTTATACAGCAAAGATAGACCAGTTGAAATTATCAAACAGTTATTCGACGTAGCGTTTTTAATGGATAATATTTCGGACTTAGCAACAGTCCGTAACAGCTTCACAAAAGTAGTTGCAGAGGAAATAGCGTTTAGAAAACTAAACATAACCTCAGAACAGGTTTTGGAAGACACCCAAAAAGCCTGTTTTATACTTTCCGTCCGTGACACAAATTCCGAGGAATTTAAACATCTGCAAACTGGAATAAGCAATTTTACCAATTTTACATTGGTAAGGTTCAATATTGAAGAAGCCATTACAGCTGCTTCAAAAGTTGCATACCTATCTGAACTGATTAAGGCTGGTATTGATAGCGAAATCGAAAGGTTTACAAATCCGCTTGAGGTTAAAGATTGGTTGATTGAGAACCCTCAATTCACTAAGCTAAATAAATTGAAAAAGAGCAATCCGGAAGCTTTCTTTTATTGGTATAAGAAATTTAGTATTTAACTCGACAACAATCCGGTAAGAAACGGAAGTGATATTACTGAATGAGTTGCTTGCTATACACAAGAAGTCCCATATCAATTGATACTTCTCGAAAGTTCAAACTTTTGGAAATCTGTCTTTAAAAAATCAAATTTTTTCTGAAACAATCTAGCAATTTTATTGCTTGCTGTAGCAAATATCAACTGCCTAGATTCATTAATTACCATACTTCTAAGGTAGTCTAAAAATGAAAGAATGTTTAGGTCATCAGTATAAGTTACTGGGTCATCAAAAATGATTAGGTTAGGCCCTTTAGCGAGTTTCTTATTTAACGCCAAAAAAACAGAAAGTGCCAATGCGCTTCGTTGACCAGTACTAATCTGTGATATTGGTACTTCTTGCTCTGAGTCCTTTTTATATAAAACTATTTTATTTGAACTAAACGATAGCCTGGAAAATTCTTTTGGTGCGTGAATGCTTGTAAAGATTTCACTTATTTCATTTTCATTTTTTTGAAAAAAATCGACTAATACTTTTTCTTCGCTATCTTCTAAAATAATCTTATTCAAAACTTTTAAAGCAGATGTTGCCCTGGCCTTTTTAGGCTTTAGCTTTTCTATTCTACTATCTGCCTCTTTAATGAGTTTATTAGCTAGGGTAAATTCTTCAAACTTGACTTTTTGTTCTTTAAAAGTTGAAAAGGTTTTATTTAAACTCTCTAAACTATGCCTCATTTCAATTATAAAATCATCTTTAGTAAAATCAATGTACGTTCTGAGTTTTACAAAATATTCTCTATAAGATTGATATTCTTTAATTTGAAAATCAATTTCTTCGTTGTATCTATCTTGGCTAAAGTTATCGTCCAATAGCTCTTTAATCGACTCGTCAAGCTTATATAATTGCTCATTTACCTTTTCAATTTCACTTCTAATAGTATCAATTTTTTTCTGAGCATTGTTTTTTAAATCTTCGAATTTTGATTTGTTCTCAGCCTTAAATTCTAAAGTTGGGTATTTAGAAGAAAGTGTGTTTTTAAGTTTCAAAAAATCATCTAAACTATATCCTTCTAACCTTAAATCTAAAGACAAGTTCTTCAGTTGGTCTAATTCTTTTTTTGAAATGGCTAATTGTGATTTTTCAGTATCAAGTAAGGGCTGCACCTCTGAAATTTTTACTTTCAGGTCTTCTTCAGTAAAATAGCCCTTAAGTAACTTTTCATAGCTTTTTGACTGTTCTAGTTTAATATTGATTTTAGATATTTCTTTTTCAAGCTCACTAATGTTTTTATTGAAGATTTCGATGCTTTTTGCACTTTCTTTATCATTGTATTGAGTTTGCACCTTAGCTTCTAATTCTGCCTTGGTATGTGGTGTATTACATAAAGGGCAAGCGTCCAGATTTTCTTTTGCTTCAATATATTCTTTCCCATAATACTTAATATCTATCATTAAAGCATTTATCTTATCCAAGGCATTTTTTAGAACTTGAAGCTGTTCTCTACTGCGCCTTAATTCATTCTTTTTATTGGTCAACAGGTTATCTTGAGTATTGTTGAACTCTTGAAAAGTAGAGTTGTTAGCACTTATTTTACTTATATCGAGTGCTTCAATTTCAGAAAGGAATGTCTCTATTTTATTTACCTTTTTTTCTAGTGTTTTGATGTCCTCATCAATAGTGGCAATTCTAAAAGATTTGGGGTTTTTTAAATATAATAACGCATCATCAATACGTGTTAGAGTTGATTCGCTTTCCACAACAATTTTTTGATAATCCTTAATTTTACCATTAAATTCTTTTTTATTAGCTGCAAGGGTTTTTAATTGAGATTTCAAGGTTTCTAAGTTGGATATTCTCTTCAAAACATCAGATTCTTTTACTGTTTTAGAGTGTATTATTGAATTGAGAAGTGAAAAAGCAACGCTATAATCTTCTTCAAACTTTTTAGTTTCATCATTTATAGTCTGTGGAAGAAATCCTTTCCACTTTAATTGTCTTACTTCAGTTAAAAATTTTTGAAATACTTCCTCTGGGTCAGAAATTTGTTTTAACCTTTCTTTTTGATCATTGGCTTTTGCCTTAATGGCTTCCTCGCGTTTAGTAGTATCGTTGAACTTATCTAACTTTTTTGAAATCCTATCCCTAAATTTAATTACCCTATCTCTAATTGCGCCAAACTCTGTACCAAGGGCAATGGCAGAAAGGTAAGTGGTTAAATCATTGCTACTGGCATTATTGGATAGATGATAGGCACTATCACTATTATAAAAGTTGTATCTGTTAAAACTATGATGAAGCGTATTAGACCCTCGTTGGCTGTATCGCGTATTGTACCAATAGTAGTCTCTTGCCTTAAATTTTGGAATAGAGTTTACAAAGGCATCCTCTTTTTCATCTAAATCTACATCATACTTTGCTACTATTGCGCCAGAATTAGGCAAATCGTTTTCATTTCTGGCGTTGTTTCCTGTAATTACCAATTCAATAGCTTCCATTAAGGATGTTTTCCCAACACCATTAGGGCCAGAAATAAGATTCACTTTACCGAATTCAAAATTTCTTTTTTCAGGATAATCTCGATAATCATCATTTAATTTTAAAGATGATACTTCGTCCAAAACAAAATTTTGAGTCTCATCTGGTTTAGAATCTACTGGTTGAAGCACTTCTACATCCTTAGTTTTATTATCGATATAACGTGGCACAGCATCAACATAATTTTCATTACTGAACACTTCTTGCAAATCGGCTTCAGTTAGTTGGGCTTTCCATTTCTCAACAATATTTTCCTCTGCGGCTGAAGATGCTTTTTCATAGGTTAAGTAATCCTTTAGTTCATCTAAAGTAAAAACAAATTTTCTGGCGTAGGTTTCGTCTTTTTCAATGTCTCTCTTAGTTGCAGAAGGCAAACTGTTTCTTAGAAAGATTAAATAATAATTCCATTGTAGATTTCCTTCTGAATTAAAATAATCTTTAGACAAGTACTTCTCTTGAAACTCGTTAAGATTAATATCTTCATTTTCATAATCGATATCAAAGATGTATTTAGCAACCATATCATCCTTATATTTTTGATTGAGGTATAATTGCTTTCCTGTTTCACTTGAACTTGTGATTGTAAAATCTGAAGGAAGTATTTCTTTGATATTCTCTAAGGTCATTATTTTGTTATTGAGGTAATATTAGTTGGTTTTTCTAAAGTAATTCTTGGTACATCGGTAGCTGCATAAGCATAATTATTTGCAATCATATTTGGCTTGTACCATACTACGATTCTTTTATTGCTTAAATCTTCGGCAGGAAATAGTTTTGTGAGTTTATATAACATTTGTTGTGCATCAGCCTTTGATTTGTGGCCTATAAATGCAACGGTTGCTATTTGGTCGTCATTACTGACTAAATTATAATTGTACCTCATTCCGTTTTTGTTAAAGAACATAACTTCATTGCAATTGTCTTTAAATGATGCAATAATATCAGGGAATAAATCGTTATTGGTCAATATGTTTAGATTGAGGTCTTCGACTCTTCCAATCTGAGTAGTACGATATTCTTTACCATCATTATCAAATGTTACTGTATATCTTTTTATGGCTTCTGTATCTTCCAATAAAAAACTTTTGAGCTTATTTACTATGTACCAATTTGAACCTGTTTTAAACTTTGAAAGTTCTCCAGTAGTAAGGGCAATTAGGCGCTCTTTATCTAAAAAACTTAAACCCTCACTTGTTATATTTTTACTTTGAATTTGGATACTATCTATAAAATCTCGGAACCCATCGGTTGTATTAGGTATTGGTTCGAAAATTTCTAACTGCTCATTGTAAGTGTAAATTTCCTCTAATTTAGGTCCTCTTCTTCGATTTACTGGTAATGGTGTTAACCCAACTGCCGGCTTACGAATCCTCAAATAAAAGAATTCAATTTCAGGTGTAAAATAGAAATTATGTATTCCTGATTTTTTATATAAATAATAAAGACCTTTATTGTGGTTATCATCAATTAATTTTTCCTCAAGAGGACTTTCATTGATTATGTGCTCTGTTGTAATAGCAATATTAGATTTACAATAATGAGCAAAAAAATTAGGAATACCAGTTGCACTTCCCTCAGAACTCCAATTTAAGGATATAACATCTTTGTTTGATTTTTCTAATATATTATTTCTAAATGTTCGGAATACGCTGTGACTTGGCTTTGGATTCATTTGAATACTTAGGATTATAAACGGTCTCGTGTCCCAAAATCCTGGTGCATTGGGAAAAATAGCTGCGCCATTAAAAATCATTGCATCTGAACATATTACTGTCGCTAAATTTATTGAATCTTCCGAGTTACGAAGTATATATAAATGTTCTCCAGAAATAATTTTTTGCTGTTCTAAATCGTTGTTCCAAACACCCATATGTTGAGACTTGAATTGTATTAGAACTATCAGCTTTTCTTGTCCTTCCTGATTGTTTGCCTTAAAGATATATAAGCAAGGGTCTAATAATACACCCCCTGGTGCATCATCGATAACATCGTTATAAACTACCTCAATATTACCTAATCCATTATAAGTTTCTTGAAAAGTCACAACTTCTTCAGGTGTAATGGATTCACATCCTAAAACCCACAGTTTACCTCTATTGGGAAATCGATTTACATCGTCTAAAATGTTTCTCACACTTGCCCAAGGACAAGAATATTCTGGCGTTATTACCAATGAAGAATTATTGGCTCTTGCTTTAGATAAAAAATCATTAAACTTTATGCTTTCAGCTTCGCTATTTTGGTTTCCAAAAAAATTGTCGTCAAAATGAAAAACACCTTTATGCTGTAATAGTGATATACTGTTTAGATTAGTGTTTCTTTTTAAGATTTCTAAATCAATAGCGTAGTCATTAAGTATTTCGTCAATAAATATATAGGTCATTAAGATAAAGGCATTTCAAATTTATTTGTCTTAAATATGCTATTAACAAAAGTAACCTTGCTTTATAGAAGACAGTTTATTTTTTCAAAGATAAAAATTTAACAAACATATATTTTATGCTTTATTGAATAAATCCAAACTTCCGTAATAAGGACAATAAATCCATCGATTCTTCCTCAACCCAATTATCGTCATTAATTAGATTGCTTATTTTATTTTGTTGTTGTTCTGAAAAATCATCTTGTTTTAGTCCAGAAAGTTCTTTTTTACGCCATTTGCTATTATGATGTGGCGAATCTACGGGTAAGGCTTCGTCTAACGATACAGGCTCAATTAATGTAATTGATTTGTCTTTTTCTTGAAAGATACTTTTAACTCTTGAAAAAATAGAAAGTCCGTGGTGATCCCAATCACAAAAATAAAAAAGTGGTAGCTTTAGTTTTGTTGAAGGAATAGCTTTTAATGGATTGGTATTGTTGCCGCCAACGTGCCACAGTTCTATATTATTCTGCTTGTATTCATAAGGTACTTTTAAACAAGCTAAGTTTTCACAAATCACAATCATTTTAGGGTTTTCGCAATCCACCACAAAACGCCATTGTGCATTTTTTGGGTCTTTCTCTGGGAATTCGTCTATTTCTAGAAGCTGTAATACCGCATTTCGCAAACTCGGTCTATTTGTTAAGTATTTTGCACCTTTACCTTTAAAGACTCTTGCCGAAAAAGTATATTCAGTTGTAAGATTCTTTTTAAGTTCGTCTTTTTGATAAAAAATGAAAGCTAAACTTTTTAAGTCGTCTTCATTATACGTTTTATGGGCATTACTTTCTAAACCTGCTCTTTTAAAAAAATTAGAATAGTATTCAAAATAATCCAAAAATTCTTTTTCGTAATATTCCTTAAAACCATACTTGGCTTCTAGAATTTTAGGATTACCCATCTTAGGTTTAATTAATTTTTTTTGCTTTATCAAAACTTGTTTAATAAAGCTATTGTTACTTATTTTTAGATGGGTTTTATCTTTTTCATACAATTGGTTAAGACCAATCAAATACTTCCATTCAACGTTTTTTCTCATTCCTGTTAGGTGCGAATTAGGTTCTTTATAAATTAGTTATTGTTATTGCCAAAATCGCCAAAAATTGGAACTGGTTCGTAATTGACCTTATCGGATTCTTCCAAATTGTTATGCAGCAGATAAATGTATTGGTTTAGCATATCAACTTTATAAGGTTGTATTGATAGTGATATGATTTGGTAATCATTTGCCTTTGCTATATCGTAGAGCATATCAAAATTACTTCCAAGTCCAGCTGCTTCATCAATTGGCATAAATCGTATTCCATCCCTAACCTTATCTTTTGCATCCCTATTAATTAATGAAAGTCTAGCAATACACAAAAGTGCAATTGCTGCATAGGTTTGACTTGTGCTTCCTGGGTTTCTTTTTCCGTGTAAAGACTGAATGGTAAAATTGAGTCCATAGTAAGATTTAGGATTAAGCAATTCCCATACCTTGGGCTTTAGATTCCTAGAGCCACCACATCTGTAAAAAGCTTCTTGCATTTTTTCTTCGAGAGACGTGTATTTTTCCAATTCATTAGAAACGCCTTGTAGGTCGTTAAAGAGGTTGTTATCGCTCGATACTTTAATGTCTTCACGTATTTTCTCAATAAAATCTTCCATCCAGCTTCTGGGATAACTGCCTTCAAAGTAAATAGACAGTTTTGCCCTGTGACCACCAGTAATTGTTTTATCGTCTGCATCAATGAAATCTCTTATTTTCTTAGAGTAATATATTTGTTCACTTACTTCGGTGTTCACTTTGTCAACGACACTGGTTAACTTCTGAAGTTTTCTAATGTTTAGCTTTTTGTTCTTGATATTTATATCGTCAAGCAATTTTTTGATGCGTGGAATTATTTCATCATCTTCTAAATCCTTTTCCGAAAAAATCTCTTGTGGTAAAATTTCTGAACAAATCTGTTTAAAATCATCTGTTCCTAAATAACGGTTTTCCTTTTGCTTTAAAAATTCCTTGACCACCAAATCATATTTGATGCTATATTGTTTTTGACATTCGGAATGATGTATGCTTTTTTCTTCCAAAAAATCTGATGAAATATTGGCTTCTTGGATTTTAGCTTCTGAAACAAGTTTAGAATTCCCTGAAGTTAATTCTTCTAATTCAATTTTAAATGCATCTATCGCTCTATCTGCATTTTTCAAGTCCTCTACTGCGATGCCATTTTTTGATTCTTCTGTTAGAATAGAAATAAAAGTATCATATAAATTCTTTTGTTTCTTAAGTTTAGTGTTTAGGCTTTTAAAGCCACCCGTATCTTTTGCCTCAAAATTATATTTTGTAATTAATTGCTGAACATCAGCATTAATTTCAGGAATTGAAATTGTTTTTAGGCTCGTCTCTAATCCTTTAATTAGAGAAGAATTTCCAGTACGCTTTTCGTCTATTTGTCTGTATGCTTTGTTCGCTTTTTTTAGACCGTCATAAATCTTTTCGTGATCATCTAGAAGTTTTAAATATCGTTTAATAGTATCTGAGGTTTCCTCAAACAACTCGTGCTTATTAAACTTGGCATTAACATCTTTTAATTCCCAAGACGAAAAATATGTTGATGGGTTTTCGAGTGCAGTCAGCATTTTATTTAAGATTGTCCAATTCTTTAATTTCTTTTCTAAATCTTTGATGTCATTTTCTAACGTTATCCTTTGGTTTAAAAAATAGTCCTTGATTTTATCTGAATTACCAGTATCGAATATAGGGTCTTTTACATAATGGATGTATTCACGCACACCACCCAAATCCAGCCAAAAACCATTTTCTTCATCCTTTGTAACCTGTAGATTTTCAATTAACAGTTTTGGCTCTGGAATGTAACGTGAATTTATTTCATTTGTTGGTTCTTTGGTGGTAATGTTATCGTTTTGATATTTATGTACAACACTTTCTTCTTTTGGGCTCAATTTTCTTTTAAGGTTTAACGCCCAATGTGCAAGTGAAGAAGCATCATCTAAATTATTGAGAACTTTTAATTTCTTTTTTTCTTCGAGTGAAGACGCAAATCCTTTTAGGGTTTCGGCGATAGTTTGAATGGTGTTTTTGTTGAGTTTGTCATTTTTTCCGAAGAAAACGTAAATACTATTTTCCTTTAAGAGTGATTTGAACTCTTCTATTCGCTCAATGTCTTGTTTGTTCTTATGATAGTTGTAATAATGTTCTGAAAGTTCTTGTCCATTTTTCTCAAAATGTTCCATCCAAGAAAAGTACTTTTTCAAGTCGTCGCTTTTCCCTTTCCATAATAATTTCTCTTTAGAGGCCTTTTCAAATTCCTCATCCAAAGCAGGTGTGTTCAATTTTAGTTTTTCAACTTTGGTTTCGGCAAAATTTCTAAGTCCGCTCAACTTATCTCGATTATTAAAAAAAGCATCCAAACTTTGCACCATATCATTATAAGATGATGATATCTGCTGATTTAAATAATGGTATTTTGTGTTTATAAATTCTGTTTTAGCTTTATCCCTTTCCTTTTTTAGATTAAGCAGTTCTTGCAGTTCTGTTTGTTTATGTGTCAACCTATCTATCTCATCTTTATTAGATTCAAATTGACGGATATCGCCACTCAGTTCATCTACAGCTTTGTCAAACTCGTGCTTTAGTTCTTTTTCTTTTTCATTTCCAAAAAGGAATTCTTGAATACGTTCGCTTTTCTTTATGTCCAATGACTCTCTTGAAAATGCTTGAATGATTTTAGCATAACTTTTTAAGGATTCTTGGTTGATGGATAAGTCAACTGGAATGATAAAATTTTTAAACAATAGCTTGTGAAATGTATCCATCCTAGTCCACGACTCGCAGACAAATCCTTTAGTATCGAATATGTGATTTTTTAAATCTTCAATAGGTAACAAACTGTTATCCTTTAAAAAATCTGAAAAACCAAGAGGCTGGTTGAATGGAACCAACTCGTCCTCTGGTTCAAATTTTTCGCCTTGTTGAATTATAAAAGACCGCGAACTTCCTGTGCTTTCAAGATATATGCCTATAACTACAAAAGCATCTTTTTTAAGTTCAACATTTATAAAGGTATAACCCATATCTGTGCCTTTACCAGAAGTTCTCAGCACCATTGTTTTTGGTTTTCTTGGCTCACTGCTATCCGTAGGTGAATGAAATGCACCAGAACCCACAAAGATGAGTTGCAAAATATCTGCAATCATACTTTTGCCAGAACCGCCTTCGCCAACAAAGTCTGTTCTAAAAGGGTTAAAATCATAATCAAACGATTGATGATGCACAATGCCCAAAGTAGATAGCCTTTTTATTCTAGGGTATCGTTTCATCTCAATTCATTTAGTGTTTCGTCCATATTGTTTATTAAATCTTCGTGAATGGCAATCAACCTGTCAAAAGCAGGTAACAAATCGAACTCATCGTCGTTTAGCGTTACCCAACCTATTTTTTTAAATTCCCTGAGTGCTGATTCTACAGTCGCATCTATAGCTTCATCGTTCAAATTGCCTGGATTGGTATTCCTTGATTTAGCAATCAATCTATAAATACCGGGTTTTAAATCTTCATAATCAATCCTTATCTTTTTTTGCAGGTCTTTTACCGAAACCATATCAATTTGGTTGTCAATAAAAAATATCTTGTAAATAACAAATCCGATTATAACGTGTTCACTTTTCATATGATGCCTATGTCCTGCATCTATCTGACCTCTTGAGGAACCAATAAAATCCAAAAAATAGTAACCTCTTGTTTCTGTTCCGCCAAATGTCAATTCAACATTGAATAAAAATCGATAATATGCCTTTAGACTGTCAATATTTGAATAGATATAATTGTAGAACCTTGCCTGATTGCCTTCCCTTTGAAAATGTACACCATCTTTTAACATATAGTCCAGAGAGGCAAATAGCTCTTGGGTGTCCGGATGATTTAAAAATTTTACCCTTATATCTTCTGTATGTTCATTTTCCATAAACTTATATGTTCTATTTTACTATTGGTCTGCTTTATTTTGTTCATTTTAAAATTAAAATCATTTGATTTACGTGCTTGTTGAATTGAACTGTAAATTGCACTTACAGCTATTTGTCCATCGTTAGACTCTTCCATTATTTTAAAGAAAGTTGCAGACAGGTCAATAGTTCCTCTTAATTCTATTTCGGCAATAATGTGTTGTTCCCATTTCCTAATCAAATCCTGTTGACTGAGTATCCTTAAAATACCTTGCGTATTTTCTTTAATCTTAACTTTATTTGTTTTGTAGGCAGTTCGTTTTTTTTGTTTTGAAGGGAACAATTCTCTTTCACGCTCAATAATTTTAAAGTTGGGTGTATCTATATGCAAAACAGGATTATTAATATTTTTTGGCAAAAGTGTTTCTTTTCTACCATTGACTGTACTTTTATCTAATAAGAAATGTAGAAATTTTTCAATTTTACTATTGAACTGTGGCCTGTTTAAAATAGCGAACAACTTTCTGATTTTTGGTTGAATTCTATCTAGTTTTCTATCAATGGAATCTAACCTTTCGTTGAGATATTTTATAAAGAAATGAACCTCTGCAATTAAATCGTCTGTTTCAGAATCGGTGTCTTCTCGCTTTTCTAGGATTGAGCGTATAATTTTGGTTTCGCTATATGCTGATGCAAGTTCTCTACTTTGCTCTTGTGCTTTATCCAAATTGTTTTCAACTTCTTTTAGAAGGTCAATAAATTTTTTATCGGATTTAGTGGGATTATTTTTAAGCTTATTTACCGATTCTATAATCTGTCTGTCCAAAAAATCTACCTGTTCCCTGAGGTCGGGTTCATATTTTCTGAACTCGGATGTGAGCCAAAATTTTAAATCCTCTAAAGTTTCCCTTTGCCTTAATGAAGCCGTGAGCAAACTACAAATCTTTTCGATATGAGTAGGACTGAAGTTACCTTCCAAGGTTTCTTTTGCGTAAGTATAAAACCTATAGGCGTAATCTTTAAAATAGTATTTTTGGGTTTCTTGATTATAGTCTAAAAAGTATTCCTGAAGCTCTTCAATGTGCGCACTATAAATTTCCTTTGGATACCTTTCATTTGGTTTGCTTATCTGTGCAAATGCATCGTGAAGGTCTTTTTCGATGAATTTTCCATCAGGCAGCGATTTATTTTCAATTTTCTCAAATAAAACAATAACTGCCAACCCTACTTCTTTCTTAGGAAAAAGTAGTTGGTAAACACCAGGTTCTTTAATCTCTTTTACAAAGTCAAAATTTATTTTATCTGTTTCGTTCAATTTTAATATTCAATCATTTTTTTAGTGAAAAATCCTATAAATATAATTAATTGAATTTACCTTATTTACAGTTATTCGCATTTTTGTTAAGCAGAAGCTTTAATTCGGTATATAACAAACGAAATAGTGACTTTACACAAACAATAACTTCATTAAATAGTTCTTTCATCTTATTGGTTTAAGGTTCTAAAAATCAAATAGGCTAGTCGTTTAATGTGGCTTGAGCTTGATAAGTAATGACCTTCATCTTTATTACTCAAAAAACCCAATTCCAAAAGCACAGAAGGACAATCACTAATTGTTTCCCGCAACACCTGAAAATTGGCGAACTTCACACCTCTACTATCATATCCTATAGCTTTGCAGAGCGTTTTTTCTATTTGATAGCCGACAAAAACAGATTCTTTAGAATACTTCGCTTGTTTCTTTGAAGCATAAACTTCTACTCCTCTAGCATTTGGATTATCTGAATGATTGCAATGCAACGACACAAATAAATCAGCTTTTAGAATTTTAGCAAGTTTAGTTCTATCCGAGAGCGAAATAAGCGTATCCTTATATCTGGTCAAATAAATATCTAAAGGTTTTTTTAATTCTTTGTTTAGCTTCAAAATGGCAATCGCTATATCCATTACTATGTCCTTTTCTTGGATTTTATTTATTCCTATTGCTCCAGTATCTTTTCCACCGTGTCCAACATCAATTACAATTCGTTTTTGGTTTGTGGTTTCCTGCCCAAAAATGAAGCACATTTTTAGAAGCAAAATCACAAAACTGACGTTTTTGAGCACTTTTTTCATTTTCAAGTTTTGGGTTATTAACAATTCAACTTCTAAAAATCATAAAATTTGATACCAAATAACAATAACGGAATTCAAACAATATCAAATAATATTTTATTCACAAATATTTGATTTTCAGTTATTTGTGAGCAAATATATGTAAATTTCCAATAACAAAAACAACACAAAATTTTAAACCGTTACGTTATGAAAAAATCAATCTATCTAGCAACTTTTCTGTCTTTGCCCTCAACATCGCTATTCGCACAAATTGGTGGCATTGAAGATTCCGTAAATGATGTAGGTGATACTATAAGAACCATCTTTCCAATTCTGCTCGGTGTCATTTTTCTAGTTGGTTTCCTCTTTAATGCAGGACATTTCTTTGGTGAGAACGCAGATTTAAAAAAGGGAATTACCAGAGTTTTGGTATTTGTCCTTATTGCAGGTGCAGTAGTAGGCATCTTCACATACCTAATCGGAATCGTAGTCTAAGTCGCTAAGCGACATTCAGTAATCAATACATTGGCTTATGAAAAAATTCGAGGTTTATAAAAACATTAGGAAACGGGCAGTCATTTTTGGGCTGCCCATTTCCCTGTTTGCATTAATGATGGTTTCCATTCTCGCATCCCTTTTGGTCATTATTTTCTCTTTCAGTTTTGGGATAATTATAGGCATACTGGTTTTTAACGCTGCCCTATATATTGCGTTGACAAGAATTACCCATAACCCTCAGCTATTTCAGACGGCTAACGCCTTCCCACAAATCATTAGTAACAAAAGAAATTCTGGCTTCGATTATGAATAAGATGAACCTTTCTGCATATCAACCCATCGTGGAAATTCAAGACAATATCGTTTTTGCCAATAATGGTAATGTGATAATGTGTTATGAAGGTAACCTACCTGAAATCTATTCCTTATCGGAAAAAGACTTTGAGGATATGCACGGTGCCTGGTTTCAGGCCTTAAAATCTTTGCCAGTTGGTACGGTTGTTCATAAACAGGATATTTATTTGAAGAAATCATATACCTCAGAACAACTTCCGAATTCAACCTTTTTAGAAAAAGCTACACACGAGCATTTTAAAGGTCGTGGGCATATTGAACATAAATGTTATCTGTTCTTTATTCTGACTAAAAACAAGGCACTCAACAATTCCAAATACGTTAACCCTTTCCGAAAGGTTTCAAAGGGAATCGTTCAGGAACTGGACGATAACGTAAAAAGCTTTGCCAACTCGGTAAGCGATTCCGTTTCTTTTATCAATAATAGCCGAAAAATGGAATTTCTACCACTCAATGCCGAGGAAATTCAGAAACTAACCAACGGTTATTTCAATGGTTTCAATGAGGGATTTGATACCGATATCATCTTAGATAAAAAAAGCGTCAATATTGGCGAAAACCATTTTGATGCCCTGGCCATCAACAGCGAACTGTGCTTTGGCGAAAGTGTGCAGAGCAGCAAAACCAATGAGAAATTCACTTCAGACGATTTTGTGTTTCATCAAGGGTTTATTGATGGCATAGGGCTTACGCTTAACGAAAATCATATCGTCAATCAAATCATCTATCTGGATGATAAACAAAAGTGGCGCAAGCTGCTCGATAAAAAAGTTGAAGAATTGAATAAAAGTTCCAACTTCGGTTCGCAGAACAAAGTGGTTCTGGGTAAAATCCAACATATTCTTGACCAAATCAATGCGGATGATAATGCACGGATTATTCGTGGTCATCTCAATATTGTCTATTGGGCAAAGGAAGCCAAAGAACTGGACAAAATCACGTCCAAAATCAAGACCGAATTTAAGGAACTGGATATCATCCCATATTATCCACGTGGCGAAGAGCGTAAAAACTATATTCTTAATAGTTACTGCTGCTTTTCTTCCAACTTTTCAAATCACGATTTATATGTGACAGATTTAAAGCACGCTCTGTGTCTGTTCATTAACAATACCAATTACAAATCCGATAACACCGGAATCATCTTCAATGATAGAGAACATAACATTCCAGTGCTAAAAGATGTTTGGGATGAAAAAAAGAAACGGATCAAGGCACGGAATTTTGCCATTTTTGCACCAACGGGTGAAGGCAAATCGTTTTTGGCCAATAATATCCTGCGCCAGTATTTTGAAAGCGGTGTACGGGTGGTCATCATTGATTTGGGTGGCTCGTACACCAAATTTGCCAAACTCTATCCTGAAAAATATACGGTGCTTCGCTACGAAAGTGGAAAGAACTTGGGTATCAACCCTTTTTACATAAGTGATACAAATGACCTAACACCTGAACGCTTGGAAGACTTATCCGTTTTTCTATTTGAGTTATTTGCATCAGATTTAAAGGTTACTAAAGCACAATCGGTATCGGTTAAAAAGATTCTTCGGCATTATTACAATAGCAATTCAGAAAATCACTCTTTGGATGGTTTTTACAGCTTTATAGAAAGGAATCAGAAAGACCTTCTGAGCACCTTAAAAATCCATCCCGACTACTTCAATGTCACGAGCTTCTTGCACGTAATGTCCGAATATGTCTGTGATGGTCTATATAGCTTCCTGTTTGAAGTCAGCGAAGACCAGACCTATAAAATTGAGGATAAACGATTGATAGTGTTTGAACTTGATGAAGTTAAGGACAATAAGGAAATCCTGTCCGTGATGTTGAAACTGATTAAGTCAGCTATCCAAAGAACCATCTGGAAGAATAGAGCTGAAAAAGGCATTATCCTGTTCGATGAGTTTGCCAAACAACTGAAGTTTGAAAACGTATTGGAAAGCGTGGAATTCTACTATCAAGCCATCCGTAAACAAAACGGTGCGATTGGGATTATTCTACAATCCATAAATCAATTGCCCAACAATTCGACTTCAGCAAGTATTCTCGAAAACACACAGGTCATTTATAGCTTGAACAATGAAAAAGGGTATGACGAATTGGTCAAAAGGCTCAATCTATCCAGCCACGACTTGAACCAATTAAAATCCATCAAAAACAACCTTTCCGGTCCGCGCAAGTACACCGAAATGTTCATCAAAATTGGTAGGGAAAGTAACATTTTCCGGCTTGAAGTTCCGAAGGAAGTGTACGCAGCTTACCTGACCGATGGACAGGAAAACGAAGAAATAATGAAGCTCTATAATGAGCATCAGGATATGCAAAAAGCAATTATTCAATTCACATCTAAAACATAATATTATGAAGACAAAAATTAAAATTTTAGTAATGACTGTAGCCCTGACCTTGTTTATGTCAGGTAATGCTACCGCACAAGGAATGCCCACTTATGATAATACCAATTTTATCAGTTTGGTAAAACAACTATTGGAATCAGGTAAACAAACCGCTCAAATGATTAAGTCTGTAAAATTCCTAAAGGATGCTAAAGAAGCCATCGAGCAAGTATCAAGCGTAGTTCAACAACTCAACGCTGTCCAAGAAATTGCAGACAACAATCAGCGCCTTATCAATGTAATGCAAAATGATTTACAGGACATTTTAAACTCGCCCTACATCAAACCAGATGAAGTTTCAAGGGTTATGGAATCGTTCGATGCCATAGTTCAAAATTCTTTGGACACGGTAGATTTTATCGATGAAGTTCTATCCAGTGATTACCTAAAAATGAGCGATGCCGAACGTGCTGAAATTCTAAAGGCGAAAGAACTGGAATCCAAACAAATGGTTTCCAGTATCACGATGAAAACAAAACGCTATCGTGACATTATTTCTTTTAGAAAAATGCAGGATAAAGTCAATAATCGAGAAACCGAATACTAAAAATGACCGCGACCATTCTCTTAGGAATCGGGCTGGAATATATCGATACCGTCTTCCAGACCATACAGGCCAGCAACTTTTCGCAATATACCATTGCGGGAATGAAAACGCTCGCTGTCCTGTTTTTTCTGGTCAACATCCTTAAAAAGTATAATGAAGGCATTGCAGATAAGGACGGTTATACCTGGGGATTGAGTCCAGGCGAACTTGTTAAGAATTTTGCCATTGTCATTTTGGTCATATTCTCGACACAGGTCTTGGGCTTTTTCGATGGCATTTTAGTCGCTATCGAAGGGCAATATCGTGGTACAGCACCTGCCTTGTTGCCTTTACAGATGCAGGATATTCCTTTAGAGGAAGACGTAAGTCTCTTTGATGCCGCAAGTTCTGCAATGACGCTTCTATATGAAGCCTTGGTAACACCGTTATACGGTTTTAAAATATTGGCATTCATCCTAAGTACGATACTCTGGATATTGGATCTGTTCATTTATCCGCTATTCCTTGCAGAACGTTTCTTCCTTTTGGGAATAATGCAAGCCTTCTTTCCTCTGGTCATTAGCCTTGCCGTTTTTGAGAAGTTCCGTTCGCTCGCTTATACCTTTTTCAAATTGTATGCTGCTGTATATATGTTAGTGCCGGCATTCTTTTTAGTCAATGTATTTGTTAACGCTATTTATACGGAAATCAACACCAATTTCTGGGTCAACTTATTTGGTACTGATACAGGTCAGGGCTTTTTTGCGCCTGTGGTTCAATTAGGTTCAGTCGCATTTATTGTTTTCCTGAAATTCAAATTGTATAAACGTGCCACGTCCTTTACACTCAGATTATTTACCGCCTAAATCAGATTAAATATGAAAACACCATACAAGAATATTTATAACGTCCTAAAATTGAATCGGTTTATCGTTTTGGCAGTCGTTGTCTGTGCATTGCTTTCCAGCACATTTTCAGTTTGGATGGTATTCAACACCAATCAAAAAGCGCTCAATAGTGCTTTTGCCATTAATACGGATGGCAGTATCATTCCGCTGAAGCTCGTGACGCAAAAGGAAAATTTTCGGGTTGAAGCTTTGGCGCATTTGGATCTGTTCCACAACTACTTCTATAACATCGATGCCAGTAATTATGAACGCAATTTGGAAAAAGCATTGTGGTTGGGTAATAGTTCCGTGGACAATCTCTACCGCCAGAAAAAAGCAGATGGTGTTTACAATAGATTGCTTCAGTATTCCTTGGTTCAAAAAGTACTGAGTATCGATTCACGGATAAACGAAAATAATGGCTCTTACAGTTTTACCACGACTACCATTTTTGAAATCAATAGAGGCACAATCATCGACACTTACGAATTGGTTTCCACCGGAAACTTGATTATGGTTGACCGAAACTTCCCCAACAATCCACACGGACTTCTAATTACAAATTACTTCGAGAACACCTTAAAAAAACTCAATGATGAAAGTTGAAAAAAACAAAATAGTATTTGCAGCGGTTTTGGCCGTGATTTTCATATTCCTGATTTCCTATTCCGTAATGGTTATGGGCGATGATGAAAGTGAAACTGAAAACCTTAAACAGACCTTAGTGCCAGATTTGGAAGAAGACCAAAAAGAGTACGATTCCAAATTAGATGCAATTAACGACTTGAAAAAAGTTAGAGAAAATAATGCGCCCAGCATCTATGATGAAAAGCTGATTGATTCCTTGGGATTTTACGACCCAGATTTACCGGAACGCGAAAAAGAGCGTATCGTAGATAGTATCTATGAAGCTGGTAAGATTCAGTATTCAGAGAAACGTTACCAGAATTTGGGACAAAAAAGAACTGTTCGCAAAACGGTATCAAAAATTGATTCTGCTGAAGTAAAAAGGGAACAAGAAATTGAAGCTAAAGAATCGGGCTTAGAACATCAATTGTTCTTTGCTGCTTCGCCAAAACCCAATGAAGTTTCAATCATAGGTAATACAGATGAAACTATATACGTGGTAGTAGATGGCGACCAGATAGTCAAAGCGAATACCAGATTACGAATGCGCCTTTCCAAGACAGCTACCATCAATGGTAAGCTGATGCCAAAGAACACACCTATTTTCGGTTTTATAAGCTTTCAGCCTAATCGTGCGCTCATTGAAATTGAAAACATAAAGCATCATCCTACAAAACTCAAAGCCTTTGATTTGTCAGATGGTAGTGAAGGTATTTACGTACAGAATAATTTTAGAGCAGAAGCCACCACCGAAGTTCTCGACGATATTATTGGCGACATCAACATACCTACCGTACCACAAGTTGGTGGTATATCCAAAGTACTCAGACGTAACAACCGAAACGTAAAAGTTACGGTATTGAATAATTATAAATTAATTCTAAAACCTAAATTATGAGAGCAACAATTTTAATATTTGCGATACTGATTTCCGCTTTCGCGAAAGCTCAAACATCTACAGTTCTCGATACCATATATGCCAACGACACCAAAAACGTTGCATTATTCTTCCCTGAACCTATTCGGCAAGGAATAACTGGTTCAGATAATTTTGTTTTTACTTACAATCGTGAAAAAGAACAGTATTTTGGACTTCTTCAGGCAAAGCCTGGGAAGGAAAGTAATCTGTTGGTAGTCAATAGAAATGGTTCAATTTTTTCGTATATTGTAAGATATAAAAAACAGCTATCTAAGCTCAATTATTTCATTCCGCTATCCAATAGTATCGGAAATGAGAAACCAATTAAGGTCGATTCGATTCTTGCTGAATCTTCTGAAGAACGTGTAGATAATAGAACGTATTACTATCAAAAATTCTGCTCGTATCTTCTTAACAGAAACCAGCGTATCGGTCGGATTAAGAAGCGAACGCAAGGCATTGTCTTGACTGTTGAAAATGTTGTTTTTGATAAGGAAGAACTCTACTTCGTTATCCAGATTGAAAATAATTCTACTTTGGATTACGATTTGAATTTCTTAAACCTTTCGATTGAAACAAGACAAAAAGGGAAAAGAAAATCGTTGCAACGCCTGTATCAAGAACCAACGTACAAACACAATCTGCCTTCAAAAATTGCAGAAAGTGAAACTGTGCGCTTCGTTTATGTATTGCCCAAATTTTCATTATCTAATGACCGTAGGGCGATTTTAGAATTGAATGAAAAGGATGGCGAACGAAACATTGAAATGAAACTATCACATAGATATATTAACAACCCAAATTAATACTGTTATGAAAAAAATTGTCGTTTTCTCGCTCGTACTGCTGTTCCTTTCTTGTGCCGATTCTGATACTAAAGTTTCGGGACCAAGTGCCACAGCCCAAATCGTCATCGAAAGCTTTTATGAAAAAGATGAGGAAGCTTTAAAAGCCAACTCAACACCACAGGCATATTCTAATTATATGAATACTATAAATATGTTTAATGCGACGGTAAAGGATGATTCAAACTTTACAGTTTTGCAGGATACGATTATGGGTGACGTGGCTTGGGTAAAATATACTACAGCCTATGATAAGACACCGGGCCTTTTTAAACTGGTTAAGCAAAATGGCAAATGGTTGGCGGATGCGAGAGGCTCAAAAGATAAATCGCCTTTTTAGCTTATAACTATCTTATACTAGATAGTAAAACGTTAAAATTATTATTTATGATTTCATCTGTTTTGGAATAGGAACAATTCCAGATTTGAGATAGGTAAATAATTATTTCCTTGACATCACTAGATTTAACAGGCTTGCCTTTGATTTCTATAAAAGGCCCATCAGTCTCGGTCAAAATTTTATTTTGAGGAATTTTAGAAATTCTAGCTTGACCAGCTTTACTTTTAATCATTGCATTATTTATAGAGAAGAAAAAACCAGCATTGGCGATTTCTACTATAAGTTTAATTGGACCTGAATACCAATGGAATATTGCTCCTTTTGCGTGAAAATCGATTAAACAATTAAGTACTTCTCGTTCAGCCTTTCTTGAATGAATACTAAGTATTTTCTTCTTGCCTTGAAGCGCTTTTAAAATTCTGCGAAAACTGATAACCTGAATATCTTTAGTCGAAAGCCCTTCTTTGGAAAAGTCCAAACCAACTTCGCCAATGTAACTTGTTACATCAATCAATCTTAAAAATGCAGAAAATTCTTCTGAATGGTTTTCTGCATATAGTGGATGCATTCCTAATGCCAACCTTATCTTCTTTAAAGATTTGAAATGTGGTAATCCCATCTCGAAATGACTTGGAAGATTAGTTACTGAGATTACGGTAATTCCCTGTTTATCCAGTTCTCTGAGAAGTTTTTCAGGATTTGGGTATAAATCAATATGACAATGAGCATCAATCATTGGATTTTAAGTATTTTTTTCAATTGGTCATTACCTTTATCACGAATCCAATTTAACATTTCGACCCTTGAATTATGTACTAAATTTGCATATGCATCCAGATTCGAAATCTCAATGCTACCATTTACAAGCAGATTCCGTTTAATTTCTTTTAGACTGATAGATGTTCCAAGGTAATCAAATAAAGCTTTTACATCAGGCTTAGCCTTGTTCATATCTGTTAACCTTAATAGGTCATTTCCGTAAGTGTCCGTATCCCAATTGTTTTTGTGTAATGCTGCCCTTCTATAAATACAAGGCATACAAATTCCACATTGTTTGGCATTACGATTTTCCCAATGGACTTTGTGCCCTCTTTTACCGCAAGAAACTGATAGTGGATATGTTTTCTGAAGTATAGTTGTATTATCACAATCAACAACCATCTTCCCTTTAGTGTCCAATTTGAAGGGGTTAATTAAAGAAATATTCAAATTAGCAATTTCTAATGATTCTTGCAGTTTTCTAAAAAAGTAAGGGTGTGTCGTTCTAGTACTCAATGAACTTGTCCTTGATTTGGTCAAAGGATGATTTAAAGAAATAGTACCATTCTCTGGAATTAAAATTGTGTTAGAGGTTGGCACTTTGTTCAAGAGATATGCCGCTATTCCAATGAATAGTATTGACCTACTTCTCTGATTGGCATCTTTTGTTATTTTATCTCCGTTAATATATCTCTGGGAAAGACCAACGGTTGCTCTAATATGTTTGTATTTATTGTCAAAGCTTTTTTCAAATTCTTCCAAAATAAGAGTTTGGTCTTTTTTGGGACCAGTATAAGTAGGGTCAAAATGAGATACCAGCAATCCTATTTTACCATTATCTAGACTATTCAATTTGTTGATAACCCCTATCAATGAGTCAAGACCGCCTGAAAATAGACTGACGAACTCAATATTGGGATAATTATATTTTGGTATGTTACTCTTCCTGCGGTTTTTCCTGGGTAGATAAAGCACTTCTACCTCCATTTGTCTAAATGTAATAGACCATACATCTCCTGTTAAAAAGCCGAGGGTTTCTTCGAGCTCAGTTATAGCAAGTTTCCAATAATCTATATTCTTTACTGGAAATTCAATTTCAATCTCTCTAGTCCAACCATTATACGAGTACAGTTCTCGTGAAAGTAAATCGTCTGTGCCATATACGATTGCAGCAATAAGAAAAAAATCAAACCCTACTGATGATGTCTCCTTTGTAAAATCATATAAATTATGAAAATGAGCAATATTCAATTGTGCTTTTTTCTGCACTCCGTCTATTTCCTGGCATAAGAATGTCTCCGAAAATTGCCCATCCTTTGCGGGATTTACTTCTATTTTAATTCTCATCTTCAAATACTTTTAAAACATCCTCTTGTATGTTTTTTATTACCCTATCTCCATCATCGCCACCCCAATCTATTTTGTCTAAGGAATTCGTTTTATTCATTTCAGCTAAGCTAGAATTTATAAAGTCATTAATCTGCTTAAAAAGACTTGAACATTCCGTTTTACCTTTACTTTCTACAAGCTTTTCATAAAACATTATTGACAGATGTTCTAAAACATAATAGCTAAAATATTTAATTATTACTTCTTCCAGAGACTCACTATCAAGGGTTGATTTTAACGATGTTTCTAAATCCTCTGCGGTTTCAGTCCCTGCGGCTAATTCTTCCAATAATCTTCGCGTGGCTTCTTTAGCAGCACTATCGTCAATAGTAGATGCGGGACCACTACAGTATTCTATGAGATGGTTAATAATATCTTCAGCTGACTTACTTTTTAAATCCGTAAGACCTATCGATTTTAGGGCTTCTGAAAGATTACCACCATTAGATGAAAAACTACCTAAAAATCTTCCGATATTTTTGGCATTTCTAATACCGCTTCGACCTGCAATTCGAGAATTACCTCTTCCTGCTCGTTTTGAACCGCCAACCACTCGGACAAATTTCCCTGTTATATTTCTAAGGTTGTCCGTTGGTATCTTCGCTGTTGTACAATTTCGTGTAACCTCACTACTAAGTTCGCCCCATTGGGGTTGACCTTTGACCGAAGCTGAATATGATTTGGATGTGCCCATACTTATTTATTAAATGCCTTTGCTACCTTAGATTTAGATGTTGATAATAATTCTGAAAGAAAGTCTCCCAAAACTGGATTCTCTTTAAAACTTCTCAGATCAACGCCAATTGCAGGCGGTACTTTTTCCAAATCTATTAGGTTGAGTAAATATTTATATGAGTCATCAGAACCGCTAACACCTTCTTCTATCATAAATTGAAAAAGCTTATACGAAAGGAGACTTTCTTGATTTCTTTGCGCCATTGCTACAGAGAACTCAAGGAACTGATTTAATTCCGATTCACTCAACAACATAACATCTTTCTTGATTATTGCCTTTGTTGCTTTAACTGGCAGCCCTTCTTGATTCAGTTTATTATATGTGGATTTTATGATAGGCGGAATTAGGCTTGCGCCAGCAATAGTAGACGAGATATTATCTCTGGAAATCCAAAAATAATCACGTAAGTCTATTTCTGATAAAGCAGGTTCTACTTTTAACCATTTAACTACTTTATCTTTATTCCAATTGCTATAATCACTTTTGCCCAAATACTCTTTGAAATCCGCTTCAGACGATTTGGAACACTCGGTTTCCAACTCTAAAATTTGATTCGGTCTACCGTCTTTGGTAGATTGCCATTCATATAACTTGACGAACAAAGGAAGTTCTGTATATTCAAGAATCATTAATTTCGCCAAAATAGATTCATCAAATCCAGATATGTTTGCGACTTTGGCCAGTCTATTCCTTAAAATAAAAGTGTTTAAAAATCTCTTAATTTGCCTTGGATTGCCATATAAACTTTGTGTTATGATTGATGATAGGGCGGGCAGTGAGCCCAGACTCTTCGATAGTTTTTCAAATTCAACTGTTCCGATTACGCCCTTAATATTTGCCAGTCCAAAAACACTATATCTATCATTTTTTCGATAAGCGTAGAATGTTTCCAGTACGGTATGAAATGTTTCGGCAGTTAGTTCTCGTTTGCAAATAAGTAAAGAAATATAAGTTTCTACCTCAGAGTCTGATAACTTGGGTAAATTATAAGGTACTTGAATTAGCTTTTCTAAATAATCACTAACAATTCTATTTCCTGTCCCTGGCTCAACATCCCTGACTTTAAACCTATGGGAAATTGCATCTCTTACTATTCTTGGGTCTGCACCTATTATGAAAGCAGTATTCTCCACATTGAGAAAAAGCTTAATTGCTTCAAGATTTTCAATAATCCTATCTGGTTGGCATCGGTCTAAGTCATCTATGATTATGACAAGCTTACTTATTTTAGATTCCTTTATTAATTCCTTAAAGTTTTCTCTAAATTCTCGAACTAACATAGACGGGTCTTCCTCTGGTAAATCTTTTACCAAAGATTTCAAAAATCCTTCCGCTTCGTCTCCTTTAAGTTTATCGATTATATCAGAACTATCAATTTTGGAAAGCTTTCCCGCTAAAAAAGGCAATATTGATACTCCTCCAGTTAAATAGGCACTTGCAACTGGTAATGCAATATTTTTAAAACCCAGACCTAAAATACGCATCCAATTAACAGACTTAATTAGCTTCTTGGCCTTTTGTTTTACTTCTGGGGCAAATCTCTTATTTTCTTCGAACTCTTTAATAATTGATTCTAAAAGCGCAGCTTTAGCATCATCATAACCCTCAAAAAGCCAACCATTAAAATAGAGTACAAATGTTCCACCTTCCTCTTCTTTTAATTGTTCGCTTAAGATTTTTAGTATACTGGATTTACCGCTACCCCAGTCTCCAAAAACACCCATTGTTATAGGCAATAAGTCAGAATCATTTATTACCTCGGCAATCAAATCTGCGTGTACTTTAAACCCTAAAAGGTCTTCAGTTGTTTCATTATCAGACCACATATATTGTTATTATTTATTTGAACGACAATATAGTAAGATTGTTAAAATTTTTAACAAAAAATCAATTTATTGTTTTAGGGTTCAATATATCTGAATTTCTGAAGAAAACAATTCGTAAGGTTAATTATTAGACTTTACCTCCCAATAACCCTGTGTGCCACCGTGGCGTTTTAAAAACCCTTTGGTTTTGAGCGCATTTATATGTTTGCCCATAGGGGATTCATTGATGCCTAAAGCTTCAGCTATTTCAGTATAAGTAATAGTAGTATTGGTTGCAATGAGTTTAAGTACTGCTTTTTGTCTTTTAGTAAGTTCATCTATAGCATCTATTGCACCACCTGTTACACCACCCATTGCACCACCTTTTTGACCATCTACTCGACCTCCTTAATTTTATCTGAAAATCGACTTTGATGTAGCGTTGGCTCTTTATTCTTCCTCATCTGACATTTCGACGTTTTCTGTTAATGAAAATCCTTTTTGTCTAAACCAATTTTCACTTATTCTATTATTATCACTTTTCGGTAACGGTTTTGCTTCGTGAACCTTAAAAGTTGTCGGAAGATTTACCGAATGACCAAAAATCAAAGCGTGTTGAGTCGGAATAGATGGCATTCTCCTCAAAATTGTTTCGGAAATATGCGGTGTAATTTGTCGAATATGTGCAAGGTCTTCTGGATTTTGTATTCTGTGGACTATAAAATTACTGCATTGAGATAATACTGTTTTAGATAATTCACTTGGTCTTTGTGATGAAACCAAAAGTAACAGTCCAAATTTTCTCCCTTCTTTAGCAATTGAGTCAAAAATCTTATTTGCTTTAAGGAATGTTCCCATTGGATTACGTGAAATATATCTATGAGCTTCTTCCAAAATTAGATTTACTGGATATGAATTTCGAGGATTTATGTCCTTAACACTTTCATAAATAATACGAGATATAACACAAGATATTACTTCCACAATTTCATCTTCTACTGCACTTATGTCAATAATAGTTATTTGACTAGTTTTTAATTTTTGAGCTTCTACTTCATTTAATCCAATCAAACTGTTTTTATACTCACTTATATTGCCATCATCTTTTTTTAGAAAATTGAAATCCGTTCTGTCCTTGATACTTTTTACCCTTGTAATTAACGAAGAACAATAATCTCTAATATGTCTATTTCCGTGTGCTTCTTCATATAATAGAGCTAAATCGAGAGCATCTTCTATAATGTCAAATGTGAATTTTTGGTACTTTTCATAAGAAGGCATTTGAAATTTTTCTTGAATAAAAAGTGATAAACCATCTCCGTTAGTTTGCTCAAGGAAATAGTGTAATTGTTCAGTACCTACAATTACTCCAAAATGAACATATAAGCAGTTTCTTAAATTAAGTCTAACGTTTTGATTCCCAATACGTACAGAATTATGCTCTGTACCATCTTGGTCTATAAAAGTGAATTCTGTTGTTAATGATATTTCAGCTGTATTGAATTTTTGAAGTATCGATAATATCCTATCGGACTTTGATGGACTGCTAGTTTCATCTCTTAAAATCTCACTTATACACGTTGCTAAAATATGATTTTTGAGTTCATTGACATTTTCTCCAATAGAAAAAACAGATGCTAAACCTAGTGCATTTCTTAATATTGGTATTTGAGTTTTTTCTGTTGCTTGAAGAAGTAAAGCCCATTCATCAATAGTCAAAAACCAATGAGGTAGTGTAAATTCTTTTACATCCTTGTCTGAACTCCCTATACAGAAATTTTGCACTTCAATATCTGTGTTTTCAGATACCTCACTAAAAGCCTGTTTGTATTCGCCATTTACATCAAACACAATGAATGTACTTCCTACAGCACTATGATTTGATAGCTTATAAATAGACTGAAGAATTGAAGAAATTGTACAAGATTTACCACTTCCTGTATTTCCTAAAACAGCAGAATGACCAGCAAAGAATTTATCTATGTCAATTTTAACTTCATAATCTGGGAATATAGTGGAAGTACCAATTGAAAGCGTTTTATATCTTCTCTTTTCACAATCACATTTTTCTTTGTGTTCGCTAGATTTTTCACAAACTATCTCAATTTGTTCCTTAACATTAAAAATGGCATCAAGCTCTTTTTCTTTTATGTAAAGAACGTCTGTATATAATGCAGGATAAACGCTAACTCCAAATTCAAATTTATAATAATCTGGATTTTCATCAACTGGTTTTAGTGTGCCAATAGGAAGTATTTCTAGATATTTACCAGTAGTGCTTTTACTTAAAATTTGTTCTTTAGGATTACTAAAAGGTACATTTAGCTCTTTTTCTCGAACTCCAGATACTTCCGATACTATAAAGTAATTTTGATAGGGTAAAACAACGTAGCTGTTAAGTTGAGCAAAATAATGGATATCATCAAATCCACTAATGTTAAAATTATCAATTCCACTTAATAGTTCAACAGTAAATCTGTCTGAATTTATTGCTACTACTTTACCAATAACTCTTTGTTTATCTTCTCTATTCATTATCTTGGAAATAGAGTTTTTATAGCATTATCGATTTTGTCATCAATTTCGTCATTACTTAAGTCCGGTAATATTTGCTCAATAAAACCTTTGAAATAATGTAGACTTTCTCCGTTTTCTAACTTACCACCTACAATCCAGATTCTTGGGTCATTTAGTGATTTTAGTTTTTTGATTTCTTCACTTTTAGCAAAATCTCCAAACACGATTAATCGGAAAGACGGTATTGTAAATGCTTGATAAATAAGATTGTTTATATGCTCATCACTAAAGCTATATCCAAGAGAAATAAGTATGTTGTTATTTCTCATTAGTCTTTTCTGAAACTCTCTAAACAAATCTGAATATGGACTTCCCATACTTGCATTTTGTTTTAGAGGTGTAGGATGTATCATTATAACATCCTTTTTTTTGAGGTTTTCTAAACTTGTTTCTTGAATTTCTCTTACTCTAAAAAGTTTTGTTTGTTCCTCGTCCTGAACCCAGTTTATAGAACCGTGTATTTTGTATAGGTAAATGAAATTATCAATAACACTCCATTTACCTTGTGATAAATCCATTTTTTCAGCTAGTGCATAATTAAAAATGGTCGGATTAAAATATTTTTTTATGCCACCTGAAAATCCATTTACGTAATGTATTCCCAAACTGTCAAGTGCGATTTCAGAGTATAAATCATAATTTGTTGTAAATATGCTTGGTTTTGGAAGATTTGCATTTCTGTACAACAGTTTGCGATAAAACATTTTATAAAGATTTACTAAATCTATGTCGTCTTCATTACTACGTTTAGTCTCATTCAGACATTGTTCTAAAAGGAAATTTCTTGCTTTATCTATAATCCCTTTGACCTTATTAAATTCGTCCGTTCCATTTTGATTGGTGGTTTCATAAAAATAAATAAGACTGTGAAGCGTACCTAAAAAAGTTTCTAAATTGTTTTGAAATGTGGTTGACGTAATATCAAGTTTTACATCGTTTTTCAACCAATTTCGTTCATCTTCTATCAGAATGTTAGCATAAAAATTTGTAGCAAGAGGTGCCATTGTTGGTATACCTATTTCTTCCCATTCTTCATCTTTATTCTGAATTTGATAAGAGGAACAGCCAGAACCCAGAAGAAAGGACAGGTTTTTTCCATCAAGAACTTTATTGAAAGAATCTTGTATTTTATTTAGAAGAGCCGATTCACTTTTTTCGTCTGATTTGTCTTTTATTTTCTTTAGAACTTCTTCGTTTCCTTTGTAAAAATATAATTCAGATTCTGCCATTAATAATTTTTGTTTTAGTTTTTCAATTCAGTTAAAAAATTTTCAATTTGGCATTGGCTATTTTTTCCCTCTGTTCAATCTTCGGTTAGATAGCTTTTTCCATATACCATCCGCCAATTCAATTTCTTCATTTGTCAAGCCGTAATTTTCCTTTAATATTTTTTCATTCGTAATTTTCAATAATTCCGAAATATCTTTCTTTTCACGAATCATTTTGTCAATAATTGGCAACAATTCCGCATTCTTTTCATTGTAAGGCAAGAGTATTCTTCCCACTTCGTTCGGCATTAACTCCAATACTCCGCCACCGTGACTTCTCCCACAAATCTCAGCAAACGCAAAAGAGAGTGAATTATAATAACTAGCTGTCAAAGCTTTTATGTTCGTTTTCTCTTTTACAGTTACTCTGTGCATTGTATCTGTTGTAAAAGCCTCTGCTTCGTTGATTATGAGTTTTGGATACTTATTATTCCTCCTAATAAACAATGCATCAGATATTCTTTGTGATGGCACAATTTGCCATTCATCACGAATCCTGCATTTATAACCTTTGTGAATTTTCTTTTCTACTCCCCAAGCAATATATTCTCTAGCTCCAACAGAACCATTTAGTTCGTCCATTTTTGGAAATGATAAAAAGTGCGTTCTTGCTTCTGAATTTCTGTTTTTAATCCAGTCTTTTTCTGTGAAAATTGCACTTGGAACCTGAACGCTTCTGCCGACTAATGGTTTTGCATACTTTTCAAGATTGTAAAATTGCACAATAGAAAGCGGAACTGTGAAAAATGGATTTGAACCTGTTGTGATTCCAACTTCTACTTTTGCATATTCTTTAAGTCTTGGAATTATTTTGTCGTTTTGAAGTTTTTCTAAAAAGTCGATTTCGTTTTGTTCCAAGAAGTAAAAAGTCCATTTGTTTGATTTGAAATCAATTTTCTTTTTTGGACTTTTTAGTTTTGATACATCTAGTTTTTCTAGTTCTTCTGCATTTTTCAATTCTAAATGCTCAATCAAATGTGTTTTAGAATTGTTTTTCTCACACAACAATAGGACTACTTCTTGTTGTATGTCTGGAAATACTAACTTTTCAAAAGAAACAATATTTATTTTGTTGTAAAAATGAGCCAAGAACTCTCGTAAGGGTTGAGCATACGAAACTTGAAGTATTTCGGCAGGTAACACGAATCCAATTTTGCCTTCTTCTTTTAAAAGTAGGGAAGAGCCAACAACAAACGAAACCCAAGCATTGGTTAGTTTAGAATACTTTAGTTTGGCTTTGTCAAAAATTTGTGCAGCAAACTCTTGTTGCTCTCTGTCAAAATATTGGTAACGAATGTAAGGCGGATTTCCGACTACCAAATCAAACTTTTGTTTGGTATTAATACAGAAGTCGTGAAAATCCGAATTAATAACGTTGGTCTTGCCCAAGCCAATTTTTTTAGACTTTTCAGCTTCAACTTCATCAAATTCTATTGCAGTTACAGAATTGTATTCGTAACCTCCTTTTTGTATTTCTTCAAGGAATACACCATCTCCACAACTTGGTTCTAAAATATCAAGTTGTTTATTACCATTTAATGCCCATTTTAAAACAAATGATGCAATTGGTTCAGGTGTATAGAATCCACCCCTTAATTTTTCTTTTGATGCTTCTTTAATTAGTTGCATAAATTTCAGAAATTAAAGGGATATTGCTATCAGCTTCTCCCAAGTTATACAAATTTTTTAGTGTCTCGTCTAATTCAGTTTTTAGATTGTCGAATTGTCGTTGTAAAGGAATTAGTAACCTTTTATTTCCGTTGCTTTTATCTATTTTTCCTTGAATATCAATTAAATTTTTTTGAATTTTTGCTATTTTATCGTGAATATCTTTCTCCGATTTATTCTTAAAATCAATAAGCTTGATAGGTAGTTTTTTGAGCACTTTTGTTCCTCGTGCTATATAACCACCTCTGAAGACTTCTCCAATTAGTGCAGAAAACCACTCCAAATATTTAGAGTTCAATAAAGCTTGAATATAGTAGATTGAATAAGGAAAGTAATCATACAATAACCTGCTGTACCACCAGAAGATATTAAAGTTCCAAAGTAGTCAATTGCGTATTTGTTGCCCTGTGCTAAAACTCCAACAATAATTTTCGCAGGTACATCACATTTATCTAGACTTTGATGTCTGCCATATCTGTACCATTCGTTTTTTGTTTCAGGTTCAGGTTTAATGTCTCGTTTATCATTATCAAGTTTGTCCTTGTAATGATTTAAAAAATTATATGTTTCAGGATAGTTTGCCTTTAAGTCATCAATTTCTACAAACTCAATTCCCTTTTTGGTTTTTAGATAAGGATAAATAACAAATGAATTTGGCAAAAATGGGCGATAGGTGTACAGATTATCGTCTCCACTTGAAGTCTTAAAATATGGTCTTGTTAAAGTTTCTTCAACTTTCCATTGAATACCGTCTTTTATGAAATAAAGAAAGTCTTTATCTTTTTTTTCTATCGAATGAATATAAACGTTATTGGCACTTGTTTGAATACCATTGTATATATTTTCAGAACCAATAAGCTCCTCTAATGTATTCGATTGTGAAACAATAGATGTATAAATTGGTTTTAAAATACTTGGATAAAGGACCCAACCATCTACTTCTAAAGAATCTATATTAAATTCGTCAAAATTTTCTGAACCAATATTTCTTGTTTTCCAATTTTTGAACGAATTTACTTCAAGATATTTGACTTGTTCTAGTTTTTCTTTTTTGAGAATTAAGAGACAAGTATAAGTAGTTTTGTTTTGAAAAACTTGATTTGCCCCAAAGGATATTATTTGCTGTATTGCTTTGTTGTCAACAAGTAATTCTCTCAACTTCTTACCAGCTCCAACCTTCGCAAACTTACTTGGAACTATATAACCAAAATATCCACCTTCCTTTAAGAGTTCTAGACCTCTTTCAATAAAAAGAAAGTATTTGTCAAACTGTTTGTATGATGAATTGAATTTTGATTTGTAAATGGGTAATTCAAGAGGTGTAAACTCTTTCATATGCTCTGTAGCCAAATATGGCGGATTGCCAACAACAACATCGAAACGAGTTTTACCAAAATCAAAAGGGTTTATTTCATTTTGATTTTTTTTATTTGTTTCTGATGTCTCAATTAGGCTGTTTCCAAACTGAATATTTTGGTCAAGAGTTGGTAATGCAGGTGTTGTTATTGTTGCATTGTCTTCATTTTCTAGAAGTTTTAATAGCAAACCAAATTTACAGGCTTGAACAGCATTGTAATCTTTGTCAATACCAAAAATGCAACTTTCTAACACTTTTCTTTTGATGGCAAAAGGCAATTTAAATGTATTTATTGCTGTCTGAATTAATCTTTTGTGGTCGTTTAACAAATAGAAATCGACAAGTGTATCTTGCAATAATTGATAAGTTTCCAGCAAAAATGCACCTGAACCACAAGCAATATCTGCAAATGATGAGCTTAAGATTTCTTTGTCAGTTTTGTTTTTACAATGCTCTACAACTGTTTGCCTTAGAATATCTTGAATGATAAAAGTTGGTGTAGTTACAATATCTCTGTCAACATTTTCAGGTTTCTTTTTTAAGAGAATTTGCCCGTTTTCTATAGCTAGTTGTTCTCCAAGAAATATTTCATAGATGTTTCCTAGAATGTCCGAAGCAAAAACTGAAAAGGAATAAGTACTTTCAGGGAAATATAAATCTTTGATGATTTCCCAAAATGCAGAAGAGCTATCAGAAACTACTTTTTCCGTTAACGGTTGATTAAATAAACCTGCGTTATATTTTTTGTCTGCTTCTTTGAATTTTTTGATGAGCGAAGCGAAATCATTATTTTCTGCAAAGTTTAAAAGCGTTTTATAGGTTTCTAAATTTCGGTCCTCACAAACTCTTAAAAATATGATACTATTGATATAAGATTGAACAATATCGTTTAATTCTTCAATGCTTAGTTCAGGTTTATGCGAGTAAATTTCTTTACCTAAAACGATTCGCCATTCGTTAATATGGGAAAGGAATAAATCATCTACACTTGAAAGTTTTAACTGTTCTTCAATTTCTTTCCAAGTTTCATCAAATTCTCCAGAATAAACAGCTTGGTTGCTTAGTTGTTTTTTGATTTCCTCAAAAGCTGATTCATATTCTGTATAGTGATAAAGATTGATTCTAGATTTCGTTACTGCATCATCTTTTCCAACTTTTTGTGAGCAATCATAGATTGCCAAATATTCAAAATTTGATAGAACTGAAATTTTAAGTTTTGCGGTAAAACCATATCTACGTATTTGCTTTGCAGGTTCGTTATCGTTTTCAATTTTTACATTCGGTTTTTTGGCTTCTAAAAAGAATTTTCGCTCTGAAAATAGTCGAAAAGTATAATCAGGCTTTTTTGTGTTAGAACTAGCATCTGCTTTTAGTCCTTCTTCAACTAAGACTTCACGTTCGTTAGTTGGCTTTCCAGTCGAGTTTTTAATATCCCAACCAAGCATTTCAAATAATGGGTCAAGAAAATCAGTCCTAAGCTGAGTTTCGTTGTAGTCCGCTTTTAGGTATGCGTCTCTATTCGAATGATATTTTTTAATAAGGTCTTTAATGTTCATATTTATTTCAAGTCCAATGAACCTTGTTTAAGATTCTTATTTTTTAAATATTTAATTTTTTCTTCTGCCACTTTCAGGATTTCGTTGGTATTTTCTTCTTCAATAATCTGATAAGCTACTTTGTCGCTAAAAAGAATAAGTCCAAGAGTTTTTTCCTCAATTCCGAACAATTCCGCCAAAACTGGAAGCATTTCTTTATTAGCACTTCTTTCTCCACGTTCAATTTTCCCCAATGTTGATGGGTCAATGTCAAGTTTTGATGCAACTTTTCTTATCGGAAGATTTTGGTCTTCCCTCAATTTCCGCAAGTACTCTCCAAACGATTGTTTCGTATTCATTTCCTTATATTTTTCCTGAAAATATATTCAGGACAATAATTGTCCAAATGTAGTTATTTTTTTTGGGTTCCAGTGAGAAGAGCGGTGGGAAACTTAAGCTCTAATGCTTTTTTGAGCGTTGGATTTAGCGTTGGCTAAAAACAAATGTGCTTGAATATGCGGTTGGCTTTTCAGCTTGCAGGTATAGTTATATCGCAACTAAATATACATATATCACGTAAATTTTTAGGGATAAAGAAGCTTATTAAGATATTCCGCTTTGAAAATTTATACTTCTCCATCACTTAAAAATCGACCTCGCCTCATCATAAACCCTCTCAAAATTAGCTTCTAAATCAACATTTGAATACTGCTTCGTTTCCTGCGGAAGCTCTCTTTTAATATTAGACAGTTTAAACTGTACCTTCTTGTCCTTCCCATCCGCATACGTAATAAACTCGCCTTGCTTTAACCTGAAAAATACATCTGCTCGTATTTTCGGGATTTCCTTTTCGCCTGTGGTAATACGTGTATCAAAATCCAGATTATGACCACGACTTACGCTTTTGGTTGGGTCTTTGATGATTTCAAAAAAGCGTTCGTAGTATTTGGCGGTGTCTGGGTCGTTTACTTTACCAAAAAACTGGTATGATAAATTACTCAAAATTGCCTTGCTTGCCTTATCGCCATACATCATATCGTTTTGTATTTTATCCTGCATTACATAAATCGTAGCAATATTGTAGCTTCTCAATGTTGCCGGAATGCGGTGCATATTTAACAAGCGAATGGTTGGTGCTTCTTCCATTAATAAAAATGAGGGTTTGGAATTACGCACACTCATTTGCTTTGTAATAGTGTGAATAATGGTTGCAATTACTGGCGAATAAGACGTTTCATATTTTGGATTGTTCACTACCGAAATTATGGCAGGATTATCCTCACCATTAATATTCAAAGGTACTTCGTCTGCGGACAATGCCATAAAAATCCGTTGTGTGCTAATTCGTTTCAGCGCATTTGCCAAAGTACTTTTTACACCAGCGGTCTGTCTGTCAGAATCCTTACCACTAATAAAAGCATCTGCCATTGCTCTCGATGTGGTGTTGGTTTCCAAAAACTGCACGAGGCTATCCGTATCAAGGTATTGGTAGATAGCTATTAAATGAGGAAGTGTGCAAAATTGCGGATAGGTAGTTTTTAGTTTCCAGATTAACCCACCAATCAAACCTTCAGCGGCATCGTTAAAGAACTTTGTAGTTCCGGTTGTTCCACTTTCTCTTTGCTCTAAAAGATTTTCAATTAGCACTCTTGAAACCTCGTTTACGCTTTCCTCGCTCTCTAAATAGCGTGGTGCAATGGGATTTACCCGATGGATGATTTTATCGAAGGAAATGACCTTAAACGGCATATCGTTATCCTTAAAAAGTGGATATGCCATTTCGGTCAATTCAAAATCTTTATAGTCGTGAATAATTCCGCAGAAGCGCTCTTTCCGGAAATGCTTCAAAAATCCATAAATCACACTTTCAGTCTTACCACTTCCCGCAGAGCCGATGACGGATGCGCCACGTTTAATATTATCTAATTTGAAGTTCCCTTTGTTTGTAGCAAAATTGACTTGGTACTTGGTATTTCCGTTTTGTACATTTTCAGTTTTATGCAGAAATACATATAGTCCTGTATTAATTAATAGTAGAGGACAAACCAAATAGAGTAATAGCGATACTAATTCGTTTCCCTCAGAAATATAGAACACAAAAATTGAAAGCAATATAAAATTCAAAAGAAACGCATATCTACTTACCCGAAAAAACGCATAGAAAACAGTACTGGCTAAACCAATAATTGAAAGTATCGTTATGAGATTGTTTATTTCCATACTTAGACTCCTATTGAACTTGATTTTATGGCCACTTCTGCGCCACGTCTTAATCTTTTGAAAACTCGAAGTGCAATTTGTGCCTGACTTACTGGAATACTTGGAATGATTGGCAATCCTGTTTTTGTAATCATTTTAAATGCCAACGCTTTTTCATTAGCTGGCAGTTTCATCAAAGCAGCAAAATAGAGGTTGGGATTTTTTACAAAATCTTTTCTTGCTTTGTAGGTTTCAGCAAAATTGCGTTTGTAGCCAAATTTTGTATCGAAGGTTTTTTCTGCTTTCGCGAAAAAGGTGTCCCTATCAAAACCTCGCTTTACCTTTTTACCGTGCATTTCAACCTCTGAAGCTTTGTGTTTACTACCTGGCGAAAGACTAACGGAATTGGAAGCATCTTTTCGGCTTACGATAATATGGATATGACTTTGGTTTCCATCTTTTGACATTCCTTGAACTATTCGTTTTCCATTTTGTTGATGTGGTGCTTGGCGTTCCAGTTTGGCAATTTCCCTGTTCATCTTATTAATATTCCCTTCCGCTCGTCCGTCCTGTACATTTCGTATTTCCGTTTTGAGCTGTAGTATTTTTGTAGCATACGGTTGGTTTTCTTTAATCTGAAAATCGGTTCCCTTGAACGCTCTTTGATGTTCAATTTTCGCATAGTATTTTATGTCATCAATAGATATAGGTCGCCCATTAATTTCTCGATTGAAGCTGGCAACATAATCCTTCATTAGCTCACGAGTGTAGGTTTTTAAATCTTGGCTATTGTTCTGAAGTTTTCGCAATTCATACTTTGAAGGACTGACCGTAATCGAATAAAATTTGGGTTCTTTCTTTTTTAATTTTGCGGTATTTCCATCAATTTCTTTGACCACTTCTTCAGCGGAAATTTCATCGCCATATTGATTGAAAAAGTGTTCCATATCTCGTTGCTCTAAACCTTCATTTTCTTTTTCTAAATAGCCTACAAAATCCGCTGAACTTTGGCTATAATTACCACCCATTTTTTGAGCTGTGATTGTGATATACATAGTTCAAATATTTATAGCTGATTACTCGGATTTTGCTTTTCGCGAAAGCGGACTTCCTTCTTTTCTTCGGCATATTTCTTTTCAACAATCAAAGGTTTTTTTACAGGTTCTTCCATTTCAAAAAGGGATTGAATCATCGCCACCGTGGGTTTGGTTTGTGTCTTTTCAACATCTCGCATTATTGCAATAACTGCATTGATTCTTTTTAAAAGTTTTGCTTCGATAGTTCGCCCTGTCGGTCCTAGTTTTTCTTTTGGCGAAATTTCGTTGTAGAAGAAAAAATCGAGCATCGTAGCCATTGCCTCGGTGTGCGATTTGAAGTAAGTGCGTGAGAAAGTCTGGAAACGTTTTGCAGTTTCCTTTTTAAATCTAATTCCAATAAATGAGTCCATATTTCGCCGATTTGTCGCAAAATCTTCCCTAAAAATGGGCATTCACAGCCCATTTGTCGCAAATCGCTGATTGTTAGGAAATTAAAATATGTTCAAATCGCTGGTAATCAGCAATTTGAAAACGAAAAGGAATCCGAAACATCGCGCAGCGTGTTACCCTCTTGCTATTCCTTTTCGTCACGCGCAAGCGTGACAAAAATCCATACAATCCGGCTAAAAAGCCGATTGCCATTTTCAGGGAAAATGATTTTCCGATATGTTATTTTTCGATGTCTACGGTTATCGGCGAAAGTCGAAAAGTGGATAACCCTACTTAAATTTGAATGCTGAATTTCAGCGAAATAAAGATACGTTTTTTTCTTGACTATATGTTAATTGCATAGAAAAACACCTCTAAAATTTTAGAGGTGTTCGTTGCTCTATATAATAGTGCTAAATGTTGAAAACGAAATTATAGGTGTATAAGTTTTTAATCATTTCCTCGTCAATCAAGTTTTCATAATTTGCACCAGTTTCTTCCACATATTTATTTATGGATTCCCCATAAAGATGTGTTACGTGTTCTCTCGAAACCTGTAAAAGTTCCTCTTGTTTTTCCTCGCTCAAATCTTGAAATTTAATATACATCATAGCTTCAAAATTTTAATATTCGCTTGGTAACATCAGCGTATCATTTACAAAAAATAACCGCAGTTCATCGAGTGGAAAATCGGTTGCTCTATATCCTTGCTTTTCCAAAATATTATCATTGCCATCGCTGTAAATTATCTCGGCTTCATATCCCGAATAATCCTGTTTTTCTTCGGACAATCTTTTAAAGTCGATTGTGATAAATTCGCTTCGGTTCATCAGACTTTTTGCAATTACGGACGTGTCCGTAATGAGCCAAAAACATTCTGCTACTTCGGATAAGTATTTCAATCCGTCCGTAAAACGGGTTCGCAATAATGGGATTTGATAAAACATTTCTGTTCCACTAAAATATTGCAATCGCTCTTTTATTTCGTTAACTTGTGCTTTCATTGTACATATATTTAATGTGTGAATAATGAAAAGAGGGCGAAACTTTCGACAGGTGCGCCCTCTTTAATTTTGAAGATTACTTGTCGCTCTTGCTTCCAAGTAATAGGATTTCATCGGCTATAACTTCGGTAACATAGCGTTGTTCGTTATCATCAGTTGTATAGCTTCGGGTTTTAAGTTTTCCCGATATTCCAACTTCTTTGCCTTTTTCGACAAATTTCTCAACGATTTCAGCAGTCTTGCCCCAAGCTACTACGGTATGCCAGTTGGTGTCCGTTTGCTTTTCGCCTTTACTGTCTTTGTAATACTCGTTTGTAGCAAGTGAGAAGCGGGCTACTTTCTTACCGCTTTCAAGGTTCGTAATGGTTGGTTCTTGTCCAACGTTTCCAATTAACTGTACGTGATTTCTAATAGTACTCATAATAAAAAGATTTGTGTCTGCTTTGTATCAGACTGGTTTATATTTCCCCTATTTGTTTTAAACTGAATTAAATTTTAAGGGGTGTTTGTTCTTTTCTTCTGTGCACTGCACAATGGATAGAGTGGGTTTTGTCAAGACTTTTCGGGCAAAATCAGGTGTGTTTGCGACGTAGTAAAATCCTTAGATTTTCAAGGAAGTAGAAACCTTATTTTTCACTAAAACTTGTATAGTCTTGACAAGTTCCATAAGGGCATTAGCAATTCTTTTAAACGCAGTTGCGTTTGAGCGTACCGACAGTTAAGCGAGATAAGCAGCTGTGTTTATATTAGAATTGGTTATGTCGTGCCTGTTTTTCGACGCCCCGAAAAACAACAAAGGCTTTATCCATTATAAACCCCTTAAAATGTGTAAGGCAGCGGTTCGGTTTTTAAGGATTTTCGATTGAGGGCTCAAGAAGACCGCGCCGAAAATCCTGTTAAGAAAACCGAAGGGATGACTTTCCGATGAAAAACGGACTTAATTCTCAATTTTGGCAAAGGAATGAAGTGTTCCTTCCCAGCATAGCGGGAAGGGTTAGCGGAATGGAAAGCTAAAATTGGGGATTGTGTCCAAGACCTTTGTAATGAAGCTCTTTTCACGAAATGTAGCTTTTCGCGAAATGCAGGGGAATGTGCTGAACGGATTAAGAAAATTATTTATTCTCATTATGCAGGATTTAAAGCGGACTTGACTTTGAAGGTGTAGGTTGGAATGCAGTTTGACCGCTTCCCGACTTTTCTCGGGAATGAACGGGCAAGTGGAATGGAAAACGGAAGCTTTGAAGTTGTGTCCAAGATTATTATAGGAAAGCGCTTTTCCCGGAATGAAGCTTTTCGCGAAATGTAGGGGAATGTGCTGAACGGTATTGCTTTTAAACCTATAAATAGCAAGCACAAAAAAATCCAGTTTAAGGTACTGGATGAACCTTTTGGCTTTATGCCATAGCATAGACTTCATTAAACAGCTTTTTATCCAATCGTTCTTGTTGGCCAAAGCTTTTCTTTAAGACATTATGAAGTACTGAATTAAACGCATTGTAACCTAACCAAAGATTTGGTTCTTCATTGAGCAACAAAGCTTCATAGTTTAAGATTTCGATGACCTCACGAGATTTTTTCGACGGGTCGCTGTTCTTGTCGCTACATTCATACCGGAACAGTTTCGTCCTGTCAAGAATCGCTTTCACAAATTCCTGTGTATCGATGATTTTAAATTCTTTCATCTTGTCGAATTTCTTTGTAATGGTGTAGAATTCATTGTCCAGAAATTTATCGAATAGATTGTTCAACCTTAGCATAATAAGGTGCGTATTGTTCTTACTATGTTTGATGGAAAACTCGATTTCTGCCTGAGAAACGTGTAGTCCGTTTGAACATACTTCTCTATAAAACCCGAAGTGTCCAGAAGTTTTTTCACTTCCGTCATACGAGTTTTTGAACCGAAGCATCGGTAATATCAAGTCCTTATCGTTCTTGACGGTAAACTGGCTTTTGTCGTCGATGATAAAGTCGGTAATGAACGACCTGTCATTTTTGTTGATGGTGCGTTTGTGAAAGTTCAGCTGTGCATCGGTCAGCATTTCTTCAGCTTTCTTGAAGAACAGTTGGTTCGGAATGTGGCCATAGCTGTTCGATACCACGTTGACGATTTTGCCATTTGAGATAATGGCATTTTCAAGTCCTCTTCGGGATTCCATCTGTGTCAGACTTTTTAAGGATTTCATTTCTGATGGAACAAAGATTTCATCCTGTTGCAAATTTTGTAAATACATAGCTTTTGAATTTAGATTAAACATTTTGTGATAATACTCGGTAATAGTTGGGATGCTTATCCCTGTAGTAAGCGAAATGGCTTTCCCCACTATCAATGTCATAATTTTCACTACTCGATTGATAATGCTTTTCAGCTTCTTGTAGCGAAATTTTAGGTTTTTCAGATACTCGTTTCATAATGATATATTTTGATTAAACAATATTTGAGCAGTACTCAAACGGAAGCTAAAATCTCAGCTCAAAAGGAAACGGAATAAATAAGCGTAGGATGTTGCGTTGGCTTTATGCCGTAGTCTTTTGATGGGTGTATTTTACGAGTTTATCTTTGCGCTAACTATTGATTGATAACCCCTTCCTTATCAACCCATCTTTTAAAACACTATCATAAAAAAGAAAAAGGGCCAGCACGAATGCCGACCCTTCTTCAAACAACAAAAGCTAATCGTTGAGTTCCTTAATTTGCTTTTCAAGAACTGTGATACGCTCTTTCAAACGTGCTTCACGCTTGTCTCTCTTTTCGGCATATTCTTTTTCTATGCTGGCAATCTTGGATTTGTAATATCCTTGCATTGCGTTGTAAAATGAAATGTTTGTCAGATTATTGACGTGATTGCTTTCGCCAAAATGCACTTGCTTTGTTAGCATATAGCGTATCAACTTGTGAAAGATTTCCTTTTTGAACTTCTTCTTGAAATTATCGACCATTTCAACTTTGGTCATCTTTGAAGTGTCGCCCAAGAACTTTGAGAAATACTTTTGTTGGCTCATATAGTCCACATTATTTTCAAAGAGCGATATCGAGAATGCCGACATTTCATCCGTTGAAAGTGTCTTCTTCGTATCGATATATTTCGTTTCACGAATCATCTGCACAACTTCTTCAAACTGCTTGTTGTTCTCTATTTGCTTCTTACGGATTTCTCTTTCGTTGATTTTAACGATTTGTTCTTCAGGCGTACAATCTGCCATTTTCCTGTTGGCCAATGGTGCCGAATATTCCGTAGAATCGTTCTTTGATTTTTCAATAATCGTTACAAAGACCTCTTTGTTCCTGTACGTTTCAGGATGGAAAATAACACCATCTACAAATCCATCTTCTTTTGCTGAATTGAATTTTTCCAATGCTTCTTTATAATTATGCATTGCTTCATCCAATTCTGTCTTTAATTCATCTTCAGAATAATCGTAATGCTGATATTCTATCTTGATACCCTCGATTGTTGGCTCAATCGGATTTTCTAAGATTTCAACATCGTCCAGTAAATAGACTTTCAATCCATTCTTTTCCAATTGTGATATTATGAGCTGATTGTTTTCGTCATCTGCCCAATACTGTCGTATCTCAGGAATTAGCAGGATGTTCTCTTTTTTTGATTTCTTAATCAGGTTTAAGAACGATTTACTTTTCTTAGTTTCAAAACAGGCTGATTTTGTACAGACCATTTTTCCTTCGCCGAACAGATTACCTTGATTTGCAGCATTGAAAGGACATTCTACACAAGACCCTGCTTTTGGGACCAATTTTTTATCGGCTACATCAAAGGATGCTTTTTCCAAATCGTAGGTCTGGTCTTTAATCATCCTGTTTATCTGATGTGCATTAAAATCCTCGCCCATAGTTTCCAACATCATCTGCTGTTCTTCTGGTTCAAAGAGCGCTACACCTACGCCCAAGGATATGGTCATTTCGCCATTTCGTACAAAGTGCTTAAAGCCCTCTATCAATCCTGCTAACTTTAGGCGTTGTCTTATAAAGTTGTCTGTTCTGCCCAATCGCTTTGCAATTTCAGCAGGTGCATACTTTTCACTCAGAAAGGCAATTGCTTCGGCCTCTTCGGTAGGTTCAACATCCTGTCTTTGTAGATTTTCAATGATTTGAATTTCCAGAACATCATCGTCCTTATACGTTCTTACAATACAGGGTATCGTTTTCTTGCCAGCTAACTTACTGGCACGATACCTACGCTCGCCCATTACGATGATATAATCTTTTTTGGATTTCCTTACCGTAATAGGTTGTAGTACGCCGTGCTTCTCAATACTTTCTGAAAGCTGTTCTAGCAACTTTTCATCAAACGTTTTTCTGGGTTGCATCGGGTCGGGTTTGACTTTTGCAATAGGCAGATTCTCAATTTTAAGTGCCTGGACTTTTTTTCCGTTCACTTCTTTTTTGGCAGCTACTTTTGTTCGACTGCGCTTTTTTGTGGTACTCGCTTTTGTTGTCATAATACTCAAATTTTTGATTAAACAATATTTGAGCAGAAACCAAACGGAAGATAAAATCTTGGCTCAAAAGGAAACGGAATAAATGAGTAGTGGAAGAAGCGTTGGCTTTATGCCGTAGTCTTTTGATGGAAGTATTTTATGAGTTTAACTTGCGGTAATATTGTATGATAATAAACTTCACCCTAAAGTATGCTCAATTCTAACTTTTATTCGTTGAAGAATGTAGATGTTTAAATACAAGAATTTGTCCCATATTTATGCTTTTTTTGGGACAAGAGTAAAGTAACTGAAAGAGAATGTTTTTTGAATAGAATGATAAAAAAACGCTAGACTTTATTGAAATAAAGAGTTTTTCATAGCACTTAATGTCAAAAAATTAAAAAGCATATCATTTTATATTAGCACCAAAAAAAAGCAAAATGTTGTACCTATGTTGTACCTGCCCTATTTTTAGCCACTATTTTCAAATGAAAAAAGCCGAAGATTTCTCTTCGGCTTTTGTGCGGGCGGGGAGACTCGAACTCCCACACCTCGCGGCATCAGATCCTAAGTCTGACGTGTCTACCAATTCCACCACGCCCGCATTTTAATATTTTAACACTTTTTATTTGGTTTAATCCTAAGTCTAGCGTGTCTACCAATTCCACCACGCCCGCATAATTTACTTAACAGAACTTAGGACTATCTGCTAAGCGGATGCAAATATAAATAAACTATCCAATTTTCAAACAAAGTATTACATAAAAATTTCAATTTTTAATTAGTTGTCATTATCTTGGCATTCTCATTTTAAATAAAACGTTATGAACGCCAGTAAACAATACATCAAACAACACCAAGATCGCTTTATTAACGAGCTTATTGAATTGTTAAAAATACCATCAGTAAGTGCAGATCCTGCTTTTAAAGATGATGTTATCCGCACAGCAAAAGCTGTTAAAAATAGTTTAGAACACGCTGGGTGTACACATACAGAGATTTGCGAAACACCTGGCTATCCTGTAGTGTACGGCGAACGTATTATAGATAAAGAATTACCTACTATTTTGGTTTATGGACATTATGATGTACAACCACCAGACCCAATTAATCTTTGGGATAGTCCTGCATTTGAACCTGTAATTAAAAAAACAGACCTTCATCCTGAAGGAGCCATTTTTGCGCGAGGTGCCTGTGATGATAAAGGGCAAATGTACATGCATGTTAAGGCTCTTGAGTACATGGTAGAAAATGATGATTTACCTTGCAATGTAAAGTTTATGATTGAAGGCGAAGAAGAGGTTGGCAGTGAAAATTTAGGTTGGTTTATCAAAAGAAATCAAGAAAAATTAGCTAACGATGTTATTTTGATTTCCGATACAGGAATGATTGCAAAAGATGTTCCATCCATCACCACCGGTTTACGCGGTTTAAGTTATGTAGAAGTTGAAGTTACCGGACCAAATCGTGATTTACATTCAGGTTTATATGGTGGTGCAGTAGCAAATCCTATAAATGTCTTAACAAAAATGATTGCTTCACTACACGATGAAAATAAGCATATAACTGTTCCTGGTTTTTATGATAAAGTTGAAGAACTAACTAAAGCTGAAAGAGAGAAAATGGGAGAAGCACCATTTGACCTGCAGAAATATAAAGATGCCATCGGACTCAACGATGTTTACGGAGAAGAAGGTTTTAGCACACACGAACGTGCTTCTATTAGACCTACACTAGATGTTAATGGTATTTGGGGAGGGTACATTGGTGAAGGCGCTAAAACAGTAATTCCTAGTAAAGCGTATGCAAAAATATCTATGCGTTTAGTCCCTAATCAAGATTGGGAGGAAATAACTGATCTTTTTCAAAAACATTTTGAAAGTATCGCTCCCAGTGGTGTTACTGTAGAAGTAAAACCTCATCATGGCGGACAAGGTTATGTAACTCCTATCGAAGGAATTGAATATCAAGCTGCTAATGATGCTTATAAAGAAGTGTTTGGTAAAGATCCTATTCCACAGCGAAGCGGTGGAAGCATTCCTATTGTTTCTATGTTTGAAGAACAATTGCAAAGTAAAACAATATTAATGGGCTTTGGTTTAGATACTGATGCCATTCATTCACCAAATGAACATTTTGGAATTTGGAATTATTTAAAAGGCATAGAAACCATTCCTTTTTTCTACAAGCATTTTACAAAATTAAAGACTCAATAAAACTAAAGATAAAAAAACTCAACCTTAAAAAAGGTTGAGTTTTTTATTAACTTCACTTCAAATAAAAAGTATTTCCTATCAAAATCCCATATATAAAATCTTTCAAAAAGTTACTTTTTTAGTACTCCGTCTTTAATTAGCTTGTAAATTATAGCTTTAGTATATTCTTGCGCAAAACTTTTAAGATTGGTAGGATTGTATGTTTTAGATTGAGCAGACCACAAAAGTTCTTCAGTATTAGCATCATACAAGTTACTTTCTACATAATAAATTTTATCTGTTTTGTAATAACCCGGTTCATAAACCACAGGATAAACATTATTATAGTAACTATAAAAACCTCCATAGTAACCTCCATAATTCATAGGGTAGTAAGTATTGGTTCCTTGTACATATCGTGTAGAAGATTCCTCATCTTTTAAACTAATCGTAAAAATAGTATGACTATCACTTTTTCTAATTTCCTTTAGCAACTCCTGCTTTTGTGGCTGATTGTCTTTAGTGAAAGTAGTTAAAAAAACATTACTACTTTGAATGGCCTTTATACCTTGTTTGCTAGCTTCTAAAGCTAATTGTTGCTCTACTACTTTTCTTGCCTGAATATCTGGAGTTATTGCGGCAATAAAAACACTTTTGTATGCCTCGTCAGATATTTCCGGATTTACCCAAGAACTTGAGATGCTAGTACTTGAACCACAAGAAATTAAACCAATTGATACAAATAGAAATAAGATTTTAGTTTTAATAGTCATTGTTTATTATTTAGTTGATTAATTATTCTTCTTTTTTCACTTCCACTACTTCATACATATTTTTTCCGTCTACTTGAACTGGCTGATAATATGTTTCTCCATACTGAACATAAGTTTGTTCTCCTATTCTTACTTCTTCTCCCCCCTCAGGAAGTTCCGGTACAATAGTTCCCGCAGTTGGAGGTACTACCGTATATTTCTCACCATCTTTTTCATAATATGTACCTCCATAATAATAATTATTGGTTGTCTCATTCACCTCAACAGTTTGCGTTCCTTCCGGAAGCACTTCTATAGTTGCTCCTACCGGTGCTTGAACAACAGTATATCCATCGTTAGATTTCACATAGTAAACACCTTGATCATAATGATACTGTTGATTTTCTACTGAAATTAGAATTGCTGTTGCTGTTAAGGTTGTGATAAAAAATCCCCAGGGATGCCAAACTGGCCCCCAGTAATAAGGTCTATAAGGGTGATAATAATACGGATGGAAAGAATAATAACCCCAGCCTCCATGAACATAAGGAGGTCTTGAATAATATCTAGAATTAGAAACTACACGAGTGTTTCTATTATTAATATTCACATGTTTACTATTATCTACATTAATGTTGACATTCTTTTTACTCCGGTCAACGTTCACCTTATTTTTTACACGATTATTTGTAGACGCAGGACGTTTTACATTTGATTTTTTTAAATTATTTGTAGAGTTTCTTTGATGATTACTATTTCTACTTGATGTAGTTGTTTTTCGTCTTGTTTGTGAAACATTAGGACTTCTATTAACATTTGGTCGACTAAAATTGTTAGTTCTTGCCGTTTCACCTCTTGAAGCGCTATGTCTTAAACGTTGAGCTTGCAAATCAGAAAAAGGAATACAAAGCAATAATATCAATATAAAGCTTAGATTTTTTATCGGTAATTGTAGTGAAGTTATCATATGCAGACTAATTACTTTTTAATATTTTAAGACTTTATCATTATGCTTATATTTTTAGCATTAGGCGGTGGAGTAAAGTCAAATAATGTTGAAGGTATTTCTTGGTTTAATTGCCAGTTTTTAAATGTTACTTCGTATTGTTTGTTATTTTCATCCTTATTTATTACAACCATCTTTTTAGGCAACATATAAGACGAGTTACTAATCCATAGCTGAAGATTAATATTTTTATCTACAGCCATAATATGATAACAAACCTGCCCGTCTATTTCTTTTTCTCCCAAATAGATAATATTATCATATTCTACCATTAAGTCCTTTGTAAATTCCGGATAAAAAATATCTGCTGCAGGAAATTCTATTCCAAAGTTTTGATGAATTCCATCTATCATATCAATAATTGTAGATGGTGCTTCCAAAACAGAGTAATTATTTTCTTTAAACGAATAATAGACTAATAATTCTCCATTGTACCAGTAGCCACGATGATCTTGATTTTCTTCAATTTCTACTAACATTTTATTAGGAGCTTGTAAGTAAACTTCATCTATTGAGTATTTCTTTTCCCAACCAAACTCATTCTTCACATCCAAAGAACGTTCTAACTGAAAACTACAAGAATTCAAATCTCCAATAATATCAGTCATTCTATCTAAAATAGCTATAGCTACAGAATCTACTCTTTTATTTTGAGCCTGAAAACAAAAACTTATAAAGAAAATTAGTATAAAAAAATAGTGCTTCATCATAATGAGATTTATAAAACCGACATAGATTTTTAAGGCGTTAATTTAAAAACAAGACCTCCGCCTAAACTAAATTGATAAATTGTTGAATAAGAACTAATACCTGCTTGAGGCCCATTAGAACTAAAATAAAAGCTACCTCCTACTGCTTGAACCGCACTCAGCAGTTGCGCTTGTACTTTTAAGCCTATACTTGATGAAAACCAATAAATTCCTCCCAATTTTGCTCCCCAAGAAAATTTTGTTGTGCTTTCGCTACGTCCATTTTCAGGATTTTCAAGATTAGCAATCAGCATTCCCGCCATTAATCCTCCATAGCCTTCTAACGGGGATCCTTTCTTTTTTATATGTCGAATTCCGCCCAGCATCAAGTAATTTATTCCAAGATCAAAATTTGTGTATTGAACGCCAAAGTTATTATTTGTAAGATATGTTGTAGGTGAATTAGTATCTTGTCTTAAATACAAAAGTTCAATTCCTGTATAAGGATGAAGCATATACTCTATGCCTGCTCCCCATTACAAACCTCCTTTAACATCACCCACGTAGTATTGGTTTCTATCATAGTAAGAGTCAAAGCTATTATCAAATACATAACTGCCATAAGCATTTAAATATATGTCCTGACTCCAAGATTTTAATGAACAAATACAACATACAATGCAAAAAATTAATACTTTATTTTTCATAATTATTATTTAGTCAGGTTAATACTCCCAATAGATTCCTGCTGTAAAACTTACATAGGACAAGCTTCCTAGGTCGCCTGCTTCAAAAACTTGATTATATCGCGTAGAAGCTCTTATTCCAAATCCATAATCTACATCATACTGCAAACCAATCTCTGGTCTAACACTAAAGTGCCAAGCTTCTTCTTCAAAAGTAAAAATACCGATATCTAATTCTGCTCTATTATAAACCGTTCCTAAGCCCAAACTTGCAAATGGGGTTAAAAAATTTTCAGGAGAAAAATAATAAGTTGTAGTAAAGTAAATAGGTAAACTATTTAAATAATTATATTGATTTCCTGAAATGGTTTCGGTTCCAAAAGTTTCAGTGATATAGCCTTTATCTTCGTAAAATGTTTGCCAACCAAAACTTCCCCCTAAAGAGATATTATCTTGAATGTGATAAGAAAAGTCTATTGTAACTCCACGACCACTTGTGTTTTCAATAAAATCTTTTGTATCTCCTAAAGGAACTGCCACTGAATAATTAAGAGCAAAATTTGTTTGAGAGCTCACTAGTAGCGAAACAAAGAGAAAACTGCTTAATAAAATATATTTTAACTTCATTATTTATTTGTTTTAATTGAACGGTGCATGTGTAAATGCCTGATCTATACCATTGTCTATTCTTGATATTGTATATGAATCGCTTCCTTGAAGCAAGCCATTTAACGCTCCCAGCCAAATAACCGGTACTTGAACGTCTTGAATATCATTTGCAGATGTCATTTGAATTAAAACTGTGCCTGTTTTAAAACCGCTAACATAACCTGGGGAGTAGCCAGGATAATACCAACCCCAACCCGGAAAACACCCTGGGTAATACCAACCCCAATAACCCGGATTATAGTAATAGAGAAAATTCTGATTAAAAGCAGACGGCAATACAACGATATCTGGATTTTGATTTTCATTCACTTCTTGCCACCCCTTAGCATTTAAGTTCTCTCTAATTTTACTGATTATTGCATCACTAAAATTGGTATCAATAAATTCTGGAGGTTCGTTTTCATCAGTATCATCATCAAGTTTTATAACACCATCGGGTAAAGAATAGGTGTATTGATCTTGAAAAGTAAATTCAGGGGCATAATTTGTATAGACTAAATCAAAATCTTCTACATTTTCTGGCTCATTAGGATAACAAGCCACTAAAAGAACATATACAAAAAACAAACATCCTTTTAGAATATTATAGTTTGACTTCATTGTTTTATCTGATTTCATAAATTAAATTTTAATAATTTCAAACCAACTTAAATTACATGAACTGTAAGTTAATCCCTGTAAAAAATTGAAATTGCGGTTGAGTACCTCTATGAAGCATAGAATATTGTGGTTCAATAAAAAGGTTAAATACAGTATCTCCAACTTTTACAACTTGACCAATTCCTAAACCAAGTGGCGTATGATAGTTATCGTTTTCAATATCAAAAGCCCAAGTTGGTGCTCCACGTAAATAGGTGCCGCCACCTAATTGAAAGAAATAAAATGGTTGTACTGCTACAAAATTAGTGTCAGGTCTATCGTCTTCTCCAGCAAAAGAGACCTGCCAGGTTATTAAGCCTCCAAATTGAAAAACAGGAGATTTGGCTATAAAAGCTACAAATGCAAAGCCTCCTTGCCATTTACCTGACCCTAACGCATCTTCTGAAGCTGTTGGGGCAGAAAGTAAAGGACCAGCACCTATATAGCTTCTGCCTTTGAAACAAAATTATAAGAAACAAAAGCATTAATATCTCCCAAACCATTTTCCGCATTTACATTTCCTGTACTTAAATTAGGCATTCCAACTGTAGCAAATGGCGCTGAAACACGCATTAAAAGTTTACCTTCTGCAAAAGGTTTAGCAAACCTTACCCAAGTGGTATTTAGGTAAGCTTCATCTGGAGCATCAGTTAATTTAGGGACATAATAATTCTGAAAATTGAGTGCTGTCATATTTGCTAATGGATTATTAGCTTGTGCAGAACTCGCTGCTGGTTTATCTTCATTTTCTTCTTGAGCGAAAACATGAACATAACACAGTGCTAAGACGAAAAGTGTAAAAACTCTCTTTTTCATAATTAATATTTAAGTTAGTTATTAGTAATAAATACTTTTCAACAACAGAATAATTTTAATTCTTATTATTAAAAATTTTGGTTGGTTATTTCTATTGGCTTTTTATCTTATTAAAAATTAAATCCCGTTAATCAAATTTTCTAGTCCAATAATTTTAACAGTCATATTCTCTTTGGCTAATTTTATTAAAATTATCATAACAAATAACTTGATAAAATTAAAAAAACATAAAATTATCGTTAAGTTAGATATAAATATAATAAAAAATTAACATTAAAAATATACTAACAAAAAGAGAACAGCATTTTTAGAAGTGTTTAGTTTCAGGAATGACTAAAATAATTTGAAACACGAAAATCTATCTGACTGATTATTAAACAATAAAACGCCAAACAGATTTAAATAACCGTTAAATTACTAATCAAAAAATAAGGAAATTACTTTTTAACAGTAGAAAATTTAAGACTTAAGATATTTTTTTTACAAACTTGGTGAGAATAACTATTTGCTGACCTTCTACTTTACCTTCTATTTGGCCTTCATCATCGTGCACTAAACTAACGCGACGCACAGCTGTACCACGTTTAGCAACTAAGCTAGATCCCTTTACCGGTAAATCTTTAATTAAAACCACATTGTCTCCTGCTTCTAGCACCGCTCCATTACTGTCTTTGTGAATAATTTTTTCTGAAGCAGGTTCTTCTTGAATACTTTTAGCCCAAGCTAATGTATCTTCTTCCATATACATCATATCAAGCAAATCTTGTGGCCAACCTTCATTTTTTAATTTGGTTAACATACGCCAAACAACAACTTGCACTACTGGAGTGGTGTTCCACATACTATCGTTTAAGCAACGCCAGTGATTGACTTCTATCTTTTCTGAATCTTCAAGTTGTTCTAAACAGGTATTACAAACCAAGATAGCTTCTTCTGCAGTTAAAGATTCTGAAGGTGGAACTTGATAAATTTCTAACTGATCTTTACTTCCGCAGAGTTCGCAAGAAGAATCTGCACGTTGCATTAAGGTTTGCTGTACACTCATTTTTTCTAAATAAGTCACAAAAATAATGCATTATAAATTATACTATAGTTTTTACGTTAAAAAAAAACTATTATTATTTTTTCTTCTTCTTTTTATCTTCCTGAAAAGCATCTTTAAAATCAATGTCTTGATCTACTTGCCCTGTAAATGCTTTAATCCACGCATTTTTAAAAATATTAGTAACGGTAGGCCAAATACCTGTTTTTACTTTATTCAAATCGCCTTCAAATGGAACACGAGTTGCAACGGTATCGGTTCCTTGGTTTTTTAAAATGAATTTAAAAACACCAACAAAACCTTCCCAAAGTGTTTCTAAGAAACCATCTTCTTTTCCTATCAATTTAGTATCGGTTAACAACGGTTTTACGTAACCTTTCATATAACCATCGGCAATAGCCACCTCACTATAAACACCTACACTTCCTTTTTCAAAATCTAAGCCGGCGTAATAATTAGTAAAATCATTTAGAGCGCTAGCTTCAGCTTCTTCTAAGGAAAATGCAATATCCATATCAGGAATTTCCTTAATCAAATTCATTTTCCCTTCAAGATTAACCTTTCCCTGACCAATAGAAATTCCATTGGCTTGTATGGTGGAGGGTAGCGTTCTTTGTTTCTCTTTTACATTTCGTAAATTATTGGCGTTTAAATTGAGTTTATTGATGTATAAATCAATATTAGGATCGGCTTGTAATTGGACAAAAGCGAGTTTTCCATTAAATACTTCAAAATGATTTATTTCTAATGGAACCAGATCTGTTAGAGCTTTTGTCCAATCCTCAGCATCTGGCTCTCCTTCTTCGGTGGTTTGTTGCTGGTCTTCAAAAACATAAATAACCTCTGGACTATTCATGCTGATTTCGCTTACAATTCTTCCATCAAAAAGCGAACGCCACTCTACCGAGATATCTGTTTCAGGAAAATTTAAAAAAGGTGTTTTGCTATCTGCAGAAACTTTGTCTAAATACATGCCTTTAATAACATAAGCACCACGAATTAAAGAAATATCTATATCGTCTACTTGACCATAATAGCCTGGAATATCTGCTAAAACTTTATTGACATAATTTTTCACCAAAGTTGGTAAATACAAACGAAAGGCTATTAATAAAACTATAAGGATAAGTGGAATGGTATAGCGTTTTCTTTGATATTTTTTTCTTTTTTTATGAGCAGACATAATTTTATTTTAGGCTAATTTGAAAGAAAAACCCTAAAAAGCTAGTTAATGAAAAGCTAAATATTACTTATAAAAATAGAATAATTAATTTCCTAAGATACGTGACCACAATTCGCTAAGTATCTTCTCTCCGTCACTAGGTCTTTTTTTAACCTCTTCTATACGTATAGGTTTAGTCGTAGAATTAATTTTATAACTGAAAACAAAATCACTAGCATCTTTATCTAAACTCAGTAAACCAAAACGTAAGTCATTAAAATATAAGACGCCATTTTTTTCAGTAATAATATACCAACCCTTACTTATTTTTATAAGGCGTTTTATTTTATCTGTTTGCTTTAATTTTCCAAGTAAATGATGATTTTTTGGATAGGAAGAAAATTGTATTGGCTGCTTATCAAAAAAAGAATAATGTCCAATTAAATAAGCATTTTCAGTATCAATATTTGCAGTCCATAAAATACTATTAAAGGGCGTTGGCTTGGTTTCAATTTCTAAATAAGAAATGTTTTGTTGTTGAAGCGCTTCTTTAAATTGAAAAAATGCAATTCCCTTAAAAATGAGCGTGAATAACAAATAAAATGAGCTAACAATTAAGCCTAAATTGTTCCATTTTCTACGTTGTTCCGAAGTTCTTTTCTGAAACATAGCAAGAAGCAGAAAGATTAAAAACGGAAGCGTATACAGCGGATCAATTACAAAAATGTTTTTATAAGCCAAACGCAAATCTAAAGGCCAAAATAATTGCGTACCCCAAGTAGTGTGAGCATCGAGCAACGGATGAGTTAAAAAACCCCAAAAAAACAACCAGCTCCAGGATTTCCAGGAAGTAGATTTTTCAAACAACGAAACTAACTTCCCGAAAATTGGTGCAAATACAATTGAAAAAAACACAGAATGTGTAAATCCTCTATGTATTTCTAATGCGCTAACAGTATCGGTAAAATAACTCGCAAAAGTATCTAAATCCGGTATAGTTCCTGCAATTGCACCGTAAAGCATTGCTTTATTACCCACTCTTTTTCCAAGTACAGCTTCTCCAACAGCAGCACCTAAAACTATTTGTGTTAACGAATCCATTTATAATTACTTTTTTAAAATAAAAGATTGCCAACTCACAAAACTAAATCCGAAAAAAAGCATAAAGTGAAAAGCCAACAAACCAAACTCATTAATTTTGAAAGCGCTATAAATAGCAAATGCAAAATAAAACACGAATCCTAATTCTATAAATTGTGTAAAAGAAAACTGTTGCTTTAAATAAACATTGGTTTTCCAGGAATCTCTTACATTCTTTACATTAAATTTTGGTGTACGTACAAAAGCAGATTTTTTACCAAAATGTCCTTCTAAAATTGCCAAAGAATTATGAACAGACAAGCCCATAGCTACAGAGAAAAAAGAAAAAAACATACCGGCAAAATTGAAAAAATTTTTAAATCCTCCGCCATTAATTTTCTTATAACTCACCCAATAACCAATAAAAAAAACAAGTGTACTAATACCTAAAAAAGCTAATATATAAAAGTAAATACTTAACTCCGGATGTTGATTTTTAGCATATAAAACAGGAACACTCAACACCGCTAATAGCAGAATCACCAAAAACATCGAGCTATTTAAAAGATGGAAAAAACCATGGAATTTGGTTGAAAAAGAACGTTTTTTATCAGCAATTAATTTACCGTAATTTTTTTGAAAATTTTCAGCAGCACCTTTATTCCATCTAAACTGTTGCGATCTAGCGGCACTCATAGCCATCGGTAATTCTGCAGGAGTTTCAACTTCTTCTAAATACTTAAACTTCCATCCTTTTAACTGCGCGCGATAGCTCAAATCTAAGTCTTCAGTAAGTGTATCGCCGTGCCAATTCCCGGCATCAAGAATACAAGTTTTTCGCCAAACACCGGCGGTACCATTAAAATTAATAAAATGATTTCCAAAGCTTCTTCCTACTTGTTCTAAAATAAAGTGGAAATCTAATGCAAAAGCTTGCATCTTGGTAAGCAAGGAGTAATTTCTATTTAAATGTCCCCAACGTGTTTGCACAACCCCTATTTCCGGGTTTATAAAATGCGGAATGGTTTGCTGTAACCAGTCTTTTTTCGGCAAAAAATCGGCATCAAAAATTGCAATAAATTCTCCTGAAGCTTTTTGTAAACCTTCTTTTAAAGCTCCGGCTTTAAAACCTTTTCTATCACTTCTGGTTATATGCTGAATATTTATACCTGACTTCTTAAATTCTTCGACTTTATTTTTTGTTTGAACTAAAGAATCATCGGTAGAATCATCTAACACTTGAATTTCTAATTTCTCTGAAGGATAATCCAACTGAACAATATTATCTAACAGACGATCTACCACGTAGCGTTCATTATAAACAGGAAGTTGTATGGTAACTTTTGGGGTTTCTTTGGTATTAAGAGAACTAAAATTCACATTATTCTTAATTGCCTTCTGTGCTTTTTTATAGTTGATAATTAAATGTAATTGTGCTAAACTGTATAAAAAGACAAGCAATAATGCTATACCATAAAGTATAAGAAATATAAACTCCATTTATTTTAAACTGTATTTAAATATCCACCCTAAAATTTTTACCCCCGCCATAAACGCTCCTTTTACCGTTCCTGAAACTTTAGAAACTCCTATTCTATTTTTATAGTGTACGGGAATTTCTACATATGAATATTTTTTCTTTAAAACTTTTAACTGCATTTCTACCGTCCAACCATAAGTTTTATCTTCCATGTCTAAAGCTAAAAGTTTAGTATACTTAATTGCTCTAAACGGACCTAGATCTGTAAATTTCGCTTGAAAGAAAAGCTTCATTAAAGTTGTGGCAAGCCAATTTCCGAAAATCTGTGGAAATGTCATAGAGCCGCTTTCTCTAAGTCGTTTAACGCGAGCTCCTATTACAAAATCTTTATTTTCAGTAATAATTGGGTTAACAATCTTAGAAAGTTCTTCAGGAAAATCACTGTAATCGCCATCTAAAAAAACTACAATATCAGGTTTGTTTTTTTCTTCAGCTAAATAATTCATTCCGTTAAGACACGCATAGCCATAACCTTTTCGTGGTTCTCTTAAGACAGTTGCTCCGGCTTGGTGTGCATTTTCTTCAGTTTTATCTGTAGAATTATTACTAACTACAATCACTTCATCAACAAAAGAAGGAATTTCTTGAATAACGAGCGCAATAGATTCGGCCTCGTTAAAAGCCGGAATAATAACGGAAATTTTGGGGTTCATTAAGCGTCTTTGTTCACGTGATTCATTAAATCTACATCATTGCCCAAAAGTACGTCTTTAGAATTGATTCTTCCTTGCGGGCGATCATTTTCTAATTTTAAAACACCTCTGGGGCAAACCTCAGCACAAATACCACAACCAACACAAGAGGAACGAACAATATTTTCTCCTTTTTGAGCATAGGCTCTAACGTCGATTCCCATTTCGCAATAAGTAGAGCAGTTCCCGCAAGAAATACACTGACCACCATTTGTGGTTATTCTGAATTTTGAAAATAAGCGCTGTTGAAAACCTAAAATTGCAGCCATTGGACAACCAAAACGACACCAAACACGACTACCGAAAATAGGATAAAAACCTACACCTATAACGCCTGAAAAAATAGCGCCAATTAAAAATGCATACGTACTTCTTAATTGCTCTGCTTGAAAAATAAATAATTGCTTTCCGCTAAAATAATGCAAACCGACTAAGGCTAAAATAATTACCATATACCCAACTGCACCATACTGTGCATCCTTTTGCAATTCCTCTCTTCTAAAAAGCATGGCCCAAGCAAAAACAGCGGTTAATAATACAGAAACGCCAATTAAAAAAATATCTTTGGTTAACCAATATTTAGAAAAGTCACTTCCCAAATATGAATGAATTACAGCTACAGTCATTAGGGTCACAAAAACCACCACGCTATGAACTATCCATCGCTCTACCTTCCAAGCAAATTGACTTTTATCGCTTAATTGTCTAAACGGATCTCCGGCAGTTTCTGCAAGGCCGCCGCAACCACAAACCCAAGAGCAATACCAGCGTTTCCCGTACTTATAGGTTAGGATTGGAGTGATAATAAAAATAGAAGCTATCCCAAATAATAATAAAGCGACACCAATATTTCCTGAATTAATGAAAGCATCTACTCTATACTGTTCAAAATTATAATAATTAAGCGGCCATATATTTTTTAAATCGTAGTAAGGTAAATCGCCATTTAGACGCGCCATAATTTCAGGAATGATAAACGCAAAAGCCGTTTGAAAAAACATAACCGAACCGGTACGAATAATTTCATAGCGACTGTGCCGGTATTTCCATATAAATTTAATTCCGAAGATTAAAATAGCCAACGTATACAGCGTACCATAAACAAACCATTGGCTCGCAGAATTACCACTCAAGGCTTTACTCAACGGGTCAAACAAAGCAATAAGCCCAACATTAGCTGTGTTTTCGCGTAAGCCTAAGTAATAAGGATAAAAATATAAGATCACATAAAATAAGGTAAGTAAGATTCCTGTTACCCAACCGATAAGTCCACGACTAGAAATAGATTTAAACCAAACGCCATCGTTCTTTATGCCTGCTTTTTTTTGAGCATACATAGCCCAAGAAAAACCAACAGTTCCGATAGAAATAGCTCCTAAAGAAATACTCAGCCAAAGTGTTTTATGAGGAAAATTTACATTAAAAGCGGCTAAACATAAAACAGCCAACCCTAAAATACCTATAAAAACAAAGGCTTTTTGTGCGTTAGATAATTGTTGAGGCGGTTGGCTAGTTATAGCCATATTTCGTTGAACTCGACTCATATTTTCTCTTGTGTTTTCGTTAACTTAAATTCTAGTCGAATTTTCTGTTCATACTTTTTTGAAAATTCTTTATCAAAATTTGCTTTCGCTAAATTATCAATTACAAAATCTATGGTCTTATTTTCAGTTAACCAAAAATCTACAACTTCGTGGCGTAGACGAATTCCAAAAGTATTAATACCGGTAAATTTTCGATTTTCGATTTCAAATTGAAAGTGAAGGCATTTTTCATCTTTTTTATTTACCCAATAAAAATCTTCGTGACCTGTTAAGGCTTCTGGAAAAACCCAACCATAAGTTTGGTATTCAATATCAAAAAACTTAGCCGAATTAAACCAATTACCTGGATTGTAAGCCGTTTTGTTACCGCAAATAGTTTGCGCTATAGTTTCGCCCATCATTCTTCCGGTGTACCAAACTGCTTCAATAGGTTTTCTATTGCCAATAGATTCTCGTTGTTGTGCGCAATCGCCAATAGCGAAAACATCTTTACAATTGGTTTCTAAATATTTATTGACTAAAATTCCTTTATCTGTTTCAATTTCAGAATCGCTTAAGAAAGAAATATTAGGTTTCACGCCCGTTGTAATTCCTAAAAAATCACAATCAATCTCTTCGTCTTTTTTGGTAATGATTTTTTGTACACGATTATTTTCATCGCCGATTATTTTTTCTAATTCGGTATTATACAACAACTCTATTCCCTGTTGTTCTATATGATTAGAAATTAATTGTGCTTCTGTTTGTGGCAATACATTTCTCCAAAATGCTTCTTCTCTAATTAACATTTTTACAGGAATTTTTCGCGTATGCAACATTTCTGCTAACTCTACTCCAATTAAACCTCCACCTACAATAATTGCCTGCTTACAGTTTTTTGTGTTTTCTTCAAGTAAATCAAGATCTTGCTTACTTACCAAACCTTGCACGCCTTGCAGATTTTCGCCTTGCCAACCGCGTTTATGAGTGGTTGAACCTGTTGCAAGAATTAATTGATCATAGGTGATTTTTTCATTGCTATCAGTAAAAAGTATTTTCTGCTCAGTATTAACTTTTTGAATAAAAGTATTTTTTAGCTGAATCCTATTCTTTTCCCAAAACCAATCTTCATAAGGTTTTGTATGCTCAAATTTCATATGCCCCATATAAATATACATCAGAGCTGTTCGTGAAAAAAAATAGTCTGTCTCGGCAGAAACGACAAGTATTTCATTATCAGAAAATTTACGAATATGCCGAGCAGCAGTTATTCCTGAAATACCATTACCAATAATCACTATTTTTTTTGCCATTATAATGAAGAAAATTTTGATTTATAAATATACTATTCCACAACGTATAATCGGTTTACTTTAGAGTAAAATTGAGCGTTTATTAATATTTACTAATAAAATATCACATAAAAAAACGGCTTACTAATCAATAAGCCGTTCAAGAAATAATGCCTAAAAAAATTATCTATTTTCTTTCATCTCCTTTTGATATTCTTTTGCTATCGATGTTTTTTGTTCTTCAGAAAAAACTTTACCCGCCAATTGAAAAAATGAATGTTCTTCATCTTTTAGATGATGCTCTACTTTTTCGCATAACTGCTTAGCACAGGTTAACCAAGCTGGGGAAGTCATTTCAGTTTCATCTATTGTTTCTATTAACTCATCCATTTCGTGATGTTCTGCAATTCCGTGTCTGGCGTGCTCTTGCATCAAATCATTGTGAATTAACGGCGAATAAAAAGTACGTTCTTCTGCATCCGCATGAACTACTAACTCTTTTTTTAACTGATCCCAATATTTTTTTCGGTCTTCAGTTTTACCATTTGTATCGAGTACTTTTTCACAAAGATCTCTTTGAATATCGTGGTCTTCTCTAATAGCTTCAAATATGTTCATAATAATGTAAGATTGGTTAAAATGTGAAATTATATAAACCTTTCAACTTTCATTCCTCATGATTTATTAAAGTTTTCTCAAGAATATATTAATATTTTAGCTTACTTAATGAAGTTTTAAAACTGATAGTTTTTCCTATTGCTATCTAATTTCACAAAAATAAACAGCAAAATAGTAAAGCCCCAAAGACCAGAACCTCCGTAACTAAAGAAAGGTAAAGGAATACCAACCGTTGGAAAGATACCAATAACCATCCCGATGTTTATTAAAAAATGAATAAATAAAATCCCGGCGAGACTGTAACCATAAACTCGACTGAATTGTGACTTTTGTCGTTCAGCCAAAAATAAAATCCGTAAAGTTAAAGCTACAAATAAAAAAACAATAGCTGCACTACCGGCAAAGCCCCATTCCTCCCCAACGGTACTAAAAATATAATCGGTATGTTGTTCGGGTACAAAGTTCCCTTTGGTTTGCGTGCCTTGCGTCCATCCCTTTCCGGTCCAACCACCGCTTCCGATAGCAATTTTACTTTGGTTAGTATTATAGCCTATTCCCTGACTATCTACTTCTTTTCCTAAAACAATATTAAATCGATCGCGATGTCTTTGTTCAAAAACAGAATTAAAAATATAATTAACCGAAAGCGAAAAAATACTCGTTAACACAATGAATAAAATATACCGACCAATCTGTTTTTTTTTCTTTTTTCGGTTAAAAAATAAAATAAGCAATGCTAAAAAAATACTCCCGCCAATTACCCAAGGGGAACCAAAAAGTAGAGTTAATACAAAAGTAGAAACTAAGGCTAAACCTATAACTAAATATGCTACAGAAAGACCTTCTCTATATAAAGGAAAAAAGAAAGCTGCATAAACTAAAGCACTACCAGGATCGGGTTGCGGAATTATAATAAGTGCCGGTAAAGCAATAATTAGAAAGGCTCCTAACTGATGCTTTATTCGTTTGATATCGGTTTGGGTATCGCTCAAAAATTTGGCCAAAGCTAGCGCCGTAGCTGCTTTTGCAAATTCGCTAGGCTGAATGCTAAAACCGCCAAATGCATACCAAGATGTTGCGCCAGAAATTGTTTTACCAAACACAAATAACCCCAGCAAAGAAAGTAAAGAAGCTAGATAAATTACACTTGCAAAACGTTCATAAAATTTAGCCTCTAAAGCAAGAATAAAAATAATTAACAGCGTGCTCAAAACAATAAACAGGCCTTGTCTACCGTAAATCTGACTTAAATCAAAAAAGCCTTGAGCTGTTTCATTTAGTGAAGCTGAATAAATATTTACCCAACCGAAAGCAACCAATAGCAAAAATAATAAAACTGTTAACCAATCAATCCCGCCTTTTTTACTCATAAATTATTGATTGATTTTAAAAGGTTCTCCGGTGTAAGGTTTTGCATATTCTTCTTCTAAACTGTGATTTAAAATCCATGTTTCTAAATCGGTTCTGGTAATTTCTTCTTTAAGATATTTTTCAATCATTAAACTCGCAATTCTTCCGCCGTAACGATGCCCCCAACGTCCATTTTCAACAAAAACCGCTATAGCAATCTCAGGATTGTCTTTTGGTGCAAATGCCACAAATATGGAGTGATCCGTCAATTGTACTTTTTCACCATCAATTTTAATATAATTTTCAGCAGTTCCTGTTTTTCCACAAATTTCTACTCCCGGAATTTGCAAGGATCTAGCCGTACCATAATTATAAACATCGTGCATTCCCTCAATAATCGGTTCAAAATTTTCAGCATCTATGGTGGTCATTTTTTTCTCCGTAAATTTTGAATTTTTCAAGGGATCGCCTTCAATTTCTTTTAAAATATGTGGCGTATAATACCAACCTCTATTTGCGATAGCAGCAGTCATATTTGCCAATTGAATTGGTGTGGTAGCAATTTCTCCTTGCCCAATTCCATTTGACAAGGTATAAGTAGCCGTCCAACGATTACCTGGATACCAGCGATCATAATAATCGCCATCCGGTATTCTCCCCGGCTGACCAATAGGTAAATCATATCCTAGAAAATTTCCTAAACCAAAACTTTCTAGATGATCGTGCCAAGCATTTACTCCTTCGGGAGCAGAATCATATTTTTCTATAATTTTTCGGTAAGTTTTGGCAAAATAAGTATTACAAGAATATGCTAAAGCAGGCGTCATACTTAACGGAACAGGGTGGCTATGGCACCCCATTCTAGCGCTTCTACCATAACTAAACCCCATATGACAAGAAATACGTTCTTTAGTGCTAATTACTTTTTCTTGCAATGCAATTAAACCTGTTAAAGCTTTAAATGGCGATCCGGGCGGATACATAGCCTGCAAACTCCTATCAATTAACGGTTTATTAATCGTATCGTACCAAAGTTTTGTGAAATTTCTGGAACGTTTTCTCCCCACTAAAAGACTAGGGTCGTAAGTAGGTGCCGTAACCAGACTTAAAATTTCTCCACTAGTAGGCTCTATAGCTACAATTCCGCCATGTTTATTTTGCATAAGACGCTCGCCATAAGCTTGAAGCTTGGCATCTAAAGTTAAAGTAATATCCTTTCCTTTTTGCGGAAGCGTATCATAGACTCCATTTTTATAGGGCCCTATTTCTCTATTAAAACGATCTTTTTGAATATATTTTACGCCTTTAACTCCTCTTAAAATTTCTTCATACTGTTTTTCTACTCCTTGTCTACCAATTAAATCTCCGGCTTTATAATAAGCGTTATCATTAATTTCCCCCTGGTTTGCTTCAGAAATATACCCCAACACATTAGCAGCCATTTCTACTTGATAATCTCTGGAAGATCTTTTTTGAATATAAAATCCTTTATATTTCCGCATTTTTTCTTGTAAATAAGCATATTCACTTTTAGTCAGTTGCGGAACAATTACAGAAGGTAATCGGGGAGAATATATTTTTGCTTTATCTAATTGCTCTCCTAATTGTTTAGGCGTTACACTTAACAACTTGGCAAATTCTAACGTATCAAAAGGTTTGACCTCTCTCGGAATTGCCATAATATCATAAGAAGGCTGATTAGAAACCAACAGTTTTCCGTTTCGATCAAAAATATAACCGCGTTGTGGATAATCGTATTCTATTTTTATGGCGTTGCTTTGCGATAAAAGTTCAAAAGAATCATCAAATACCTGAAGGTATAATAATCTTCCTAAAAAAATAAAACCGGTTAAAATTATTAATATATAAGGAAGTACTCTTCTCATTTACTTTTTTTCTGAAATAATGCTGTTACTAAAAGTATTAATAGTATAGTAAAAATACTTGAAAACAACGTCCTTTTCAGAATTAAAATTATGTAAGAATAGTTAAAAATTTCTAAGCTAAATAATATAAAATGATGTACCAAAACCAAAATAGAAATATAAGATAAACGCTGAGTGATTGGGGTTTGATAATATTTTATAGTCTGATGTTCATAACTTACTCCAAAGGAAAATTTTAAAATCACCGGTCTTAAATAAGCAATTACCAATGTTGCGGCGGCGTTTACACCTCCACTATCTTCAAAAAAATCGATGCTTAAACCAATTAAAAAACTAAAAAAAAGAACTTTATACTGACTTAAATTTAGCGGCAATAATAAAACAAAAAGCACATACAGATATGGATTGATATAACCTAAAAAATTAATGTTATTCAACACAACTACTTGAATTAAAATCAAGATAATAAACCGAGCAGTATTTGAAAGTAATAAACTATTCATCTATAGATTCCAATTCTTTTAATTCGGTTTGATCATTATTTTGAATTACATATACATAACCAATATTTGTCATATCATTAAAAAGCTGCACATCTATGGTGTAATAACTCTGATTTACGTCTAACTTAAAATCTTTTATAACTCCAACAGGTATACCTTTAGGGAATATTAATGAACGTCCGTTAGTGATTATCGTGTCTCCTTTTACTACAGGAGCTAAACGTGGTACTTCTTCTAGTTGAGCTACATTAGGGTCGTTTCCATTCCACGTTAAACTTCCAAAATGATCTGATTTTTGTAATTGCACACTAACCGATAAATTGGTATTTAAAATTGAAATTATTCGTGCATAATTTTTACTGGTTTCTTCCACAATCCCTACTATTCCGCGACTAGTAATTACACCGTGATCCGTTGCTAAACCGTCTTTACTTCCTTTATTGATTAGGATATAATTATCTCTTTTTATGTATTGATTTTTAATAACCCGTGCTGTAGTGAAATGATAAGGATTTTCGTAAGAAGTAGAATCAGTAAAAGTAGTATCTATTTTTTTAGAACTTAACTCGGTTAAGCGAGAACGCAACCACTTATTTTCATCTACTAAGCGATTGTTATATTTTCTTAAATTAAAATATTCATCAATATTATTCACCCAGCTGTAAATTCCGCCGGTAAGAAAATTAGCTGAACTAATAAATTTACTTTTATGATAAGTGTGTGATTGTATCGTAAAAAAAAGGGACAAGCATAAAAGGCATAAAAACAATAGTGTATTCTTATATTTTATAAGAAAATTAATGATTTGCCGCATACCTCAATTGCTCCTATTTTATTAAAATACCTTTGTATTTATCTAGATTTTTTAATGTAATTCCAGTTCCTCTAACTACTGCACGTAAAGGATCTTCTGCAATATAAACCGGCAGATCTGTTTTTTGAGATAAACGTTTATCTAAACCTCTAAGCATAGATCCACCTCCGGCAAGATATACACCAGTATTATAAATATCTGCCGCTAATTCTGGAGGCGTCTGTGATAATGTTTCCATAACCGCATCTTCAATTCTCAATATAGATTTATCCAGAGCTTTTGCTATTTCACGATAAGAAATGTCTACTTGTTTTGGTTTTCCCGTAAGTAGGTCGCGACCTTGAACACTCATTTCTTCTGGTGGAACCTCTATATCTTCTGTTGCTGCCCCAATTTGAATTTTTATTTTTTCGGCCGTTCGTTCTCCTACATAAAGGTTATGTTGTGTACGCATGTAATAAACGATATCGTTCGTAAAAACATCACCCGCAATTTTCACTGATTTATCACAAACAATTCCGCCAAGAGCAAGCACAGCAATTTCGGTTGTTCCTCCACCTATATCTACAATCATGTTTCCCTTAGGCTGCATAATATCTACTCCAATTCCTATTGCAGCAGCCATAGGTTCGTGAATTAAATACACCTCTTTACCATTTACGCGTTCTGCACTTTCTTTTACCGCTCGCATTTCGACTTCTGTAATTCCCGAAGGAATACAGATTACCATTCGCAATGCCGGAGTGAAAATTCGCTTTTTTAAAGCTGGAATTTCTTTAATAAAACGCATAAGCATTTGCTCACTCGCATCAAAATCTGCAATTACACCATCTTTTAGCGGTCTAATTGTTTTAATATTTTCATGGGTTTTTCCTTGCATCATAGCGGCTTCTTTTCCGGCTGCAATAATTTTGCCCGTAATTCTGTTACGTGCTACAATAGAAGGACTATCTACCACTACTTTGTCGTTATGGATAACCAACGTATTTGCGGTTCCTAAATCGATAGCAATTTCTTCTGTTAGAAAATCAAAAAATCCCATAGTGTTTAATGCGGTATTGTTATTTGGGTAAAAGGTAAATGTAAGAAATTAATGCTTAAAATGACGTGTTCCTGTCATAAGCATTGAAATATTATTTTCGTTACAATACTCCACACTCAATTCATCTTTAATAGAACCTCCCGGCTGAATTACCGAAACAATTCCTGCTTTATCTGCAATTTCTACACAATCCGGAAACGGAAAAAATGCATCGCTTGCCATAACCGCTCCATTTAAATCAAATTTAAAAGAATTAGCTTTTTCAATCGCTTGCCTTAATGCATCTACTCGAGAAGTTTGTCCTGTTCCGCTAGCACAAAGTTGCTTATTCTTAGCCAAAACAATCGTATTAGATTTTGTGTGCTTGCAAATTTTAGAAGCAAATAATAAATCTTCTATTTGCGCATTGTTAGGTTTCTCGTTAGTTACCTGTTTTAAATCTTCTTGCTTATCAGTTTTAGCGTCTTTTCCTTGAACTAACACTCCATTTAAACAAGTACGTACCGTTTGTGAAGGCAATACGGCATCTTTTTGCACTAATAAAATTCTATTTTTCTTACCTTTTAAAACTTCTGTAGCTTCTTCAGAAAAAGTTGGCGCTATCACAACTTCGCAAAATAATTTGTGAATTTCTTCTGCGGTAGCTTTATCTATTGTTGTATTACTAATTAAAATTCCACCAAATGCAGAAACAGGATCTCCGGCTAAAGCATCGGTATAGGCTTCTAAAACTGTTTCTCGCTGTGCAATTCCGCAAGCGTTATTATGTTTCAGGATAGCAAAAGTTGGCGCTTCTCCCTTAAATTCATTCATTAAATTTACAGCAGCATCTACGTCTAATAAGTTATTATAGGAAAGTTCTTTTCCGTGTAATTTATCAAACATTGCATCAAAATCTCCAAAGAAAAATCCTTCTTGGTGTGGATTTTCTCCGTAACGTAGTTTTTTTCCTTCGGTTATACTTTGCTTAAAAACCACTTCTTCTTCATTGAAGTAATTAAAAATCGCAGTATCATAATGTGAAGACACGTTGAACGCTTTTGCCGCAAAACGTTTTCTGTCGGCTAAAGAAATTTCTCCGTTATTCTCTGAAAGTACATTTAAAAAGTCTTCGTAATCATTCATTGATGAAACGCAAAGTACATCTTTAAAGTTTTTGGCTGCAGCACGAATTAAAGAGATGCCTCCGATATCAATTTTTTCAATTATATCTTGCTCTGAAGCTCCTGAAGCAACTGTTTTTTCAAATGGATATAAATCTACAATTACCACATCTATTTGTGGAATTTGGTATTCATCCATTTCGGCAACATCACCTTTATGATCTTGACGATTTAAAATTCCACCAAAAACTTTTGGGTGTAAAGTTTTTACTCTTCCGCCAAGAATAGAAGGATAAGAAGTTACATCTTCTACAGGAACAACTTCAATCCCTAAATCTTTTATGAATTTTTCTGTTCCGCCGGTAGAATAAAGCGTTACGCCAAGTTCATCTAGTTTTTTTACAATTGGAGCTAAACCGTCTTTATGGAAAACGGAAATTAATGCCGATTTTGGTGTTTTTGTCGTACTCATCTGGGTTGTGTTGTTTCAAAGGGCAAAAGTAGTATTTTACAACTAAACGCTAAAGATGAAAACAAGGAATTATTTAATTTTTGTAACAAAAAAATTAGTAGAACGTCTTATCTTTAGATTTTAATTGTAACCACAAGGTTTTTCCTATGCTAATTTATTTAAGGATACTTAAAGAAAGTTTCAATTTCGCCATTAATGCTTTGCGTAATAATAAATTAAGAACTTTTTTATCTCTCCTTGGAGTTACCATTGGTATTTTTTCTATTATCGCTGTTCTTGCTGCCGTAGATTCGCTTGAAAAAGAAATTAAAGGAAGTCTTAGCTCTCTAGACAGCAGCACCATTATGTTAACTCGTTTTTCATTTGGACCAACACAAGTACCACGTTGGAAACGTGAACAATTCCCAGATGTCTCTTATGATGAATATCAACATATAAAACGAAATTTACCCAATACTGAAGCGGTTTCTTATTCGCTGAACGTAGCTTCAGAAAATATTACTTTTCAAGGAAAACAAACGCAAGGCGTACAAATTGGTGCTGTAACAAGTGAATATTATGATATTGAAGCTTTACAGTTAGAAGAAGGTCGTTTTTTTAATGAGGCTGAATCTTATAGTGGATCTCCTGTAATTATTTTAGGGAATGAAATTGCAGAAAATCTATTTGAAGGCTTAGACCCAATAGGAAAAAAAGTACGTTTATATGGAAGGAAATTTTCCGTCATCGGTGTTTTAGAGAAAGAAGGCGCCAGTCTTTTTGGTCCCTCAAAAGATGGCTCTGTTTTTATACCGGTAAATTTAGTGCGAAGAATTTACGGCGATAATAATAAAGCTACTTTTCCTCAAATTATTATAAAACCCGAAAAAGACATAGATAATGCGGCATATATTGCTAGTATTGAACAAAACCTTAGACTCTATCGAGGTTTAAAACCAAGTGATATTAATAACTTTTTTGTTAACCAATTAAAGGGACTTACAGATTTTATTGACAATATTACCGGTCAATTAAATGTTATGGGCCTTATTATTAGTGGGTTCTCACTTCTAGTAGGCGGTTTTGGTATTGCCAATATTATGTTTGTAAGTGTAAAAGAGCGAACTAATTTAATTGGGATTCAAAAATCCTTAGGGGCAAAAAATAAATTTATTTTACTTCAATTTTTATTTGAAGCTGTAATTCTCGCCATTATTGGCGGGCTTGTGGGCTTATTTTTAGTTTGGATAATTACAATAATTGCATCTAATTTTACAGAAGATTTTGAATTTGTTTTATCTTCAGGAAATATTTTAGTCGGTATGAGTATTTCGGTTGCCATCGGATTAATTTCCGGAATCATTCCGGCAATTTCAGCTTCTCGCTTAGATCCTGTTGAAGCCATTAGATCTGGCATTTAATTTTAAAAAAAAATAGTCATGAAAAAAATACTGATTCTTTTTCTTGTTTTACTTCAATCTCAAATTGGAATTTCTCAAAATTTTGATCGCCAAAAAATGGATTCACTTTTTGAAGCCATTCATCAAAAGAATAAGGCGATGTTAAGTATTTCGCTCTCAAAAAATGATCAAGAAATTTATCAGAAAAGTATTGGTTTTGCTTCTATTGAAAATAAACAAAAAGCAAATAAAAACACCATTTACCGCGTTGGGTCTATTTCTAAAACTTTTACAGTCACTATCATTCTTCAACTTATCGAGGAAAACAAACTAAGCTTAGATACCAAGCTCGCTAACTTTTATCCAAAAATGCCTAATGCTTCAAAAATTACAATAAAGCAATTATTGAATCATCATAGCGGACTATTTAATTTTACTGATAAAGACAATTACTTAGCGATCAGCAAAAAAGCTAAAACCAAAAAAGAAATATTAAAAATCATCAAAAAAAACGGGAGTGTTTTTGAGCCAGGAACAAAAGGCGAATATTCTAATACCAATTACTTGTTACTCACTTTTATTGCTGAAGATATTAGCAAAAAACCATTTAAAGAATTACTTGAACAACGAATTTTCACCCCCTTAAAATTAGAAAGAACTCGTTATCAAGGAGCCATAAATACAACAAACAACGAAGCAAAATCTTATAAACCCAATGGCAAAAAATGGGTTGCAGAAGGTGAAACGCATTTAAGCATCCCTCTAGGAGCCGGAGCAATTGTCTCTACTCCAACAGATTTAGCACATTTTTACACCGAACTTTTTGAAGGAGAACTTTTAAAACCGGGATCTTTAGAAAAAATGCAAACCGTGGAAGATGGCTACGGATTAGGTTTATTTAAATTTCCGTTTTATGAAAAATCCAGTTACGGCCATTCTGGCGGAATAGATGGTTTTTCATCGATGGCTGCTTATTTCCCAAAAGAGAATTTAGCATTTTCCATTGTTTCTAACGGAACTTCTATTTCATTAAATGATGTAGTTATTGGGGTTTTAAGTATTTATTTCGGGAAAGATTATAAAATTCCGGAATACAAAGAAGCTATAAAAATAGATCCAAGGGTATTACAAAAATATGTTGGCACGTACGGAAGTAATAATTTTCCGTTAGATTTAACATTCAACGTTCACGAAGAAATTTTGTATTGCCAAGCCACGGGTCAACAAGAATTTCCATTAACACCAGTAAGCAAAACTGTTTTTGAATTTAGTCCGGCAAAACTTAGAATTGATTTTTTTCCGAACGAAAACAAATTACTTTTCAATCAAAACGGGATGCAATCAGAACTAAAGCAAAAATAATTAAAAACTACCTAGTATCAGGTATATTTTTATTCAATAATAAATTACATATTTACTAACCAACTAAATAAAAAAAGATGAGCCAGATTAGACCAATAACTCCAACTGAAAAAACACTGTACAATTGCAATTTTCAAATAATTAATGGACAAAGTGTATTAAATATGAATAATAAAACTCTTTCTATTAAAACACCTGTGGTAAATAATAACTTTACTTTTGTTCAAGCTTATAATGTTTCCTCTTCAAAGACAAGCGCTATTCTTTTTCATATTACAGATAATAGTAGAAGTGCATCTGGAAATCAGATGAATTACATACTTGAAAATACATTTAATACTGATAGTTTAAATTTAAACAATATTATTGATAATAAATTAGGGATAATAATCTTTAATGATTATCCAAGTGATTTCAATCAAAATAAAGTGAATGCAATTAAAAATCTTGTAGTAAATCATGGTTTAAGCGTTATTAGCAGTTTATGCGATAATTCTATTAACGAAATAGATGACATTTTTGTAGGCTCTCCAGAAAAAGGTTGTGGAGGCGTACTAATCGCATAATTTATGCAGCAAAAAAAATATATACTTTTTTATATTTTCTTTTTATCCTCTTTTGTTGTGCTAAGAGCAGAAACTTTTGTACAAGAAAATGATAGCTTAATCCCTATTTTAAAAAAAGAAATTAAAAAGCATACAGGAGTTAAGCAAGCAAAGCTTATCGATTCCTTAGGTAAGCTTTATAATAACTATAACCAAGCCGGTTTAGCATTTCAATATAGAGAAAAAGCACTGAATCTATATAACCAGTTAGGCGCGGAAGAAGAAGCGGCAAAAACTAGCTTGGAAGTATCTAGTCTTTTAAGAGGACAAGATTTTATAAAAGTTGATCCATTTCCTTATATAAAAACTGCTGAGAAGTATGCCATAAAAAATAACAATCTAGAAGTATTATTAAAGGTGAATTTTAATTATGCATATTATTTATTTGAAAATGGTGATAAAAATAAAGTAAAAAAATATTTTGAGAAAGCACTCGAAATAGCTACAGAACTAAAAGATACAGTTTCAATATGCAGAGCCTATGCTAACTTAGGCTTAGTATATTCAGGAAGATTTCGAGATCAAAAATTAGCACGAGAATATTATAAAAAAGGATATCCCAAGCATATTTTAGAAAAAGATTCATTGCAACTTCTTGCTTATTATATAAACTATGCGAATTCGTATCAAAAAGAAGGAAAGTACCGAAAAGCGATTACCTATTTAGATAGCATAAAAGACTTTAAGATCAAAAAATATGAACTTGGTTATCAGACAATTATTTACCGAAAATATGTAAAATGCTATAAAGCTTTAGGTGATTATAAAAATGCTTTTGTTTACCAAGAAAAATATAATGCCGTACAAGACAGCTTAAATTTGACCAAGCAAAATATTGCTATTTCTGATATTAAAACGAAGTACGAAACCGAGAAAAAAGAGAAGGAAAACTTTATTTTAAAAACCGATCTAAAAAAGAAAAAACAAACGCAAACTATTTTATGGATAGTCGTTATTTCTAGTGTGCTTATTGGAACCATAATCAGTCTTTTAATCGCAAAAAACGCCCGCAGAAAAAGACAAATTATTCAGCAAAATCAAAAACTAAAACTTCAACAAACCGAAAAGGAACTAAAACAACAAGAGCTCAACACGATTGATATGATGATTGCCGGTCAAGAAAAAGAACGGCAACGTCTTGCGGAAGATTTACACGACAACTTAGGTAGTTCGCTTGCTGCAATTCGCCTAAATATTGAAAGCTTAAAAGAAGAAAACAAAAACACCAATACAGATAGTTTCAGCAAAATTCTTCACTTAATTAATGAAGCTTATCAAAACGTGCGAAATATGGCACATCAAAAAAGCAGTGGCGTTTTAGCTTCTTCAGGATTAATTCCTGCTGTAAAACGCTTTGCTAAAAATGTTTCAACGCCAAATGGTTTAAAAGTTCACGTAGAAGAATTTGGTTTAGATCAAAAACTTGAAAACAGTTTAGAGATCACAATTTTTAGAATTATTCAAGAATTGGTCACCAATATTATTAAACACGCCGAAGCCACCGAAGCCAATATTTCTTTTACCAATCATAATTCAACTTTAAACATCATTATTGAAGATAACGGTAAAGGTTTTGATCCTAAAACAGCAAGCAAAAATAAAACAGGAATTGGTTTGGAAACGATCGAAAAGAGAATTGAACATTTAGGCGGAAATTTTGATATAGATACGCACCCAAACCGAGGAACTAGCATAATAATAAACCTACCTATATGATAACAATTGCCATTGCAGAAGATCATCAATCCTTAATTGACGGACTCAGTTTGTTATTTCAACAAGAAGAAAATTTTGAAATTGTAGGAAAAGCTAACAACGGAGAGGAATTATTAGACATCGTTAGGTTAAAACAACCCAAAATTGTACTTACCGATATTAGAATGCCAAAAATTGACGGTATTGCCGCTACAAAAATTATAAAAAAAGAATTTAAGCATATTAAAGTAATTGCCTTTTCTATGTTCGATCAGCAAGACGCGATTCAACAAATGCTAACTGCGGGAGCTTCAGGTTATATTTTAAAAAATTCTGGTTTAAACGATGTAAAACTTGCTATTGAAACAGTAGTGAGTGGTGAAAAATATTTTGATCCTTCTTTAAATTTATCTTTTCTAAAGGAAGAAAATACAAGCCAAAAAAAATCAGTTTTATCTAAAACCGAAAAGGAAATTTTACATTTAATTGGCGAAGGAAAAACTTCCAATGAAATTGCAGATATACGTTTTTGCTCAGTTTCTACCGTAGAAACTCACCGAAAAAATATGATGCGAAAATTAGACCTTCGTGGTAAAGGCGAATTACTTCGCTACGCGTTAGATAAAAAATACGATTTTTAGAATTTCTGCCTTAATCAAAATTGCAAATCTGTTGTATTATGCTTAATTTAACATAACCGTTAGAGTTTATAACCTACCAAAATCTAATTATTATGAAAAACTTTTTACTCTATTTCCTTTTTTTCATTCCAATTATAAGTTTTGCGCAAGATCATTTTTTAGGAATTAATACCTCCAGAAAAACTACATTATTAAATGCAGATAATAATCCGGCAGAACTTACCAATTTATCAAATAAAATTGATATCAGTATTCTTCATATTAGTACGCAAGCATCAAACAATAAAGTAAATATTCTTGATTTTTTAGAATCTGATAAAAATTTTAAGGATTATAAAGACGATTTATTAAGAGGAGATAAACCGTTTAGCACGACCATTAATCTAAAAGTAATTGGTCCGGGAGTTGCTTATAGAGTTAATGATTGGGGTTTTGGCATAAAAACTACTTTAAATGCGCATATCTCATTAACCGATATTGACCCCAAAATTATTGATCTTATTGAAGAAGATCTTCCACAATTAGATATTTTAGACAAAGACGGAAATCAACGTGTTACCGCTGTTGGCTATGAAACAATTGATTTTTCAATCGCTAGAAATATTTTTGAAAATGAAAACATAAAACTTTCCGGAGGAGCTACCTTTAAACTATTATTTGCCCAAGCCTATGCCAACGGCGGAATTGAAAAGTTTAATGCTACCGTAGAAAAAGATGCGAATGATAATATAATATTACGTAATGCCAACGCAAGAGTTGATATAGCTTACGCTGGACTTTTAGGCGATAGTTTTGAAGATTTTGATTATAAATACCTTTCTTCGGGTATTTCAGGTTTAGGATTAGATTTTGGACTTAATTATTTATTGAAAAATAAAGACACTAAATATCCGTATAAATTAAATATTGGTCTTTCTGTAAAAGATATTGGAAGTCTTACATTTGATAAAAATTCAGAACGACAAACTTATGAGCTTAACATTCCTGATACAGAAGATTTTGATGCTTCGCAATTTGAAGATGCAGAAAATGCGGAAGAAGTGATTGAAATTATTGAAAACAGTAATTATTTTTCTTCTAACACTTCTAAAAATGATATTGAAGTAAGTTTGCCAACATCCCTTAATATTTACGCAGATTACCAGGTGTACAATAATTTATTTGCAAGTTTTCAAATGAGACAAAGTCTTGTTAAAAACAGCAAAAACACCGTACTACCAACCTACAGTTCGTATGCTATTATTCCCCGATATTCCGGGAAGAATTTTGAAACTTATCTACCGTTAAGTGTTTCTACAATTTCAGACTTTTCTGCTGGTTTAGGATTCCGTTTTGGCGGCTTTTTCTACCTAGGATCTTCCTCGGCAATTTCAGCTTTGGCTGCAGATCAACTTAAGCAAATTGATGTTCAAATAGGATTTAGAGTAGGAATTGGGTCTTCAAATTAAAAATAAAAAAGCCATCAAAATTGATGGCTTTTTTATTATTCTATTTAATTCTTTACAGGAAGATTATGGTATTTCTTAGCATATTCTAACATCTGCTCTTCAAAACTGGCTGGTTGAGTTACTTCAATCTTAGTAATCTCTCCTTGTTCATTTGTTTCAGGAACTAATACCGGATTCACAAATCCGCTATACGGTGCAGATTTAAATTTCTCATTACGTTCTAAAATTTCTTTGTGTAGTTTTTGATCTACTTTCACACCGTAATTTTCAACTAAATTTTTAGCAGCTTGAAAATCTCCTTCGGATTTTATACGTTGCGTTTCGCTTAATAATTCACCAAAAAGTACACGTAATTTTTGATAATCTTTAATATCGTAATAGGTTTTACCGTCTTTTATTTCTTTTACTATTATGCTGTCTTTTTTTCCTTTTTCATAAACCCAAGCGCTTACCCATTGGCGATTACGCATATGTGCTTCTTCCACATCATCACCCAAGTTCAAACGAACTAATTGTGTTACTAATCCATTTCTAATATAATCATTATACGCAGCTTTCCCTAGTTTTTCATAATCGTCAGTTAAGCCTAATTCTTCTAATTTTGGATCCATTAAATAGTAAAGTCCTACCAAATCTGCACGCCCTTCTTCCATTGTAGAAGCGTAATTTTTAAGTGTTTCTTTGGTTTCTCCAACACCTTCATTAATTTTTCCTGAAGCGTGACCAACAACTTCGTGTAAAGCAGTGTGCAATTTATCTGCTGTTTCGCCGTATTTTTCTGACAATTCTACCTCTTCTTCATCGTGAGCAAATTCTTTTAATTTTTCTGATCCGCCTGCTTGACTGTATGCATTAATTAAATTTCCTAAAGAAACAGATTTACTTCCGTGCGCTTCACGAATCCAATTGGCGTTTGGTAAATTCACCCCGATTGGTGTACTTGGCGATGCATCTCCTGCTTCTCCCGCTACAATCACTGTTTTATAAGTAACACCAACAACTTCTTCTTTTTTGTGTTGATCCATAATTGGTGAATTATCTTCAAACCATTGTACGTTATCTTCAAAAACTTGCATTTTCTTAGACATATCAAAATCTTTAATTTGTACAATTGTTTCATAAGATCCGCGGTATCCTTTTGGATCATTATAAACTTCAATAAAGCTGTTGATGTAATCTATATCTCCCTCTGTCGCATCTACCCAAGCAACATTGTAATCGTCCCAAGTCTGTAAATCTCCCGTATTGTAATAATCAATTAACAAACCTAAAGCTTTAGCTTGCTTTTCATTTTCAGCTACAGTTTTTGCTTTTTCTAACCACTTTACAATCTCATCTATGGCGCTACCATACATTCCGCCGCTCTTCCAAACTTTTTCAACTAATTTTCCGTTTTCTTTTACCAATTTAGAATTCAATCCAAACGAAAGTGGTTTTTTAGGGTTTGGAGATTTTTTGTTGGCATAAAATTTATCAACCTCTTCGGCAGTAATATTTTCGCCATAAAAATTAACGGCAGATCCTTTTATTAAGCCTTTTTCTTCGTTTAAGTTTACTTTTTTAGCATCTTTATCATTAAAGATTACCTCGTAAGCTTCACCTGTTAGGCTTGTATTAGTAGATTTTAATAATCCATCAAAATAAGCCTTATTGAATTCCGGCTTCATTTTATCCATTGAATAATGATGATGAATACCATTAGAAAACCAAACACGCTTTACATAAGTTTCAAAATTCTTCCAATCGTCTGAAGATTTATCACCGCTATAAGTCGTATAAATATTTTCTAAAGCTTCACGGATTGCTAGATTATGTTTATAATTCTGATCCCAAATTATATCGCGCCCCGCTAAACCAGCTTGTGTTAAATAATAAACTAGCTTTTGCTTTTTCAGTGATAAATCTTCCCAACCGGGAATTTGATAGTGTAAAATTTTAAGGTCAGCAAATTCATCAACAACATAGTTGAAATCTTCTTCTGAAGTAATTGCCGTTTCCTTCTTCTCTTCTTTAACAGGTTCTTTTTGCTCGTCTTTACAAGCAACAAGTAAAATTGATGCAACAAAAAGCATCGATAGAATTTTTATTTTCATCAGTAAAAATTTAGTATTTTTTACAAATGTAGTAATTAACATTTTGTAAATTACCTATCTTAGCTAATCAAAACCAATTTATTGATCATGAAAATATTAAAATACCTTTTTTTCTTATTATTAATTGTCATTATTGGCGGTTCAATCTACGTAGCAACATTAGATGGCGATTATCAAGCTGAAGAAACTATGTTAATTGAAGCTCCAAGAGAAATGATTTTTAATGAAGTAAACGACTTTAAGAATTGGGAAAACTGGGGACCTTGGATGGAAGAAGATCCTAATATGGTTATTTCCTATCCGGAAAAAACCAGCGGAGAAGGCGCAGGTTATTCATGGCAAGGAGATGAGTCTATGGATGGAGAAATGAAAACCACAGAGGTAATTCCGCCAAAAACTATCAATCAAAAAATAAGTTTTGATACGCCTGTAGGAGTATCAGAAAGTACGGTTTATTGGAAATTTGAAGAACAAGAAAATGGTACTTTGGTTACTTGGGGAATGAAAGGCAAGCAAAGTTTTATGGAAAAAGCTTACCAAGCCACACAAGATAGTACTATGGGACAGATGTTAAGTCCAATGTTTTCTAAAGGCCTGCAAAATCTTGCTGAAGTTGTTCAGAAAAAGATGGGTGTTTATAATATAAATATAGATGGCGTTACGCAACATAGTGGTGGTTATTATATGTACAATACTACGGCATCACGTTTTACACCTTCTGCTCTAAGTAACAAAATGAGTCAAATGTTGCCACGTGTTTATAATTATATGAAAGAAAATAATTTACAAATAAGCGGATCGCCTTTTACCATATATAATAAAATTGATGAAGAAAATGGAACGGTAATTATTTCTGCTGCCATCCCAACACCCAATAAAATTACTCCAGCAAATGGAAACAGTAGTGTTTTATGTGGCTTTTTAGAGAGTCAACAAGTGGTTAAAGCTACCCTAAAAGGAGATTATAAAAACTTACCCGAAACTTGGGCTAAATTAGAACAATATATTCAACAGGATAAAAGCATAGAGCGCAAATCTGACGCGCAACCTTTTGAGGTCTATGTTACAGATCCTAGTGAAAATCCAAATCCTGCAACTTGGCTAACCGAAATTTATATTCCGGTACAAAAACCCGTAAAAGAAGAAAATAAGGTAGAAAATAGTATTATTTTTTAAATCCTATGAAACAATTTGCACTTGTATTTATCGGTGGAGGTTTTGGCAGTGCCTTGCGTTTTTTAATAGGCAAATGGCTAAATAATCCTAATAACGGAATTCCTTACGGAACTTTTGCTGCAAATATTTTAGGAAGTTTTTTAATCGGAATAATTTTAGGCTATGTGGTAAAAAACCAACGTGTAGGTGAAATTACTGCGCTGCTTTTAGCTACAGGGTTTTGCGGAGGATTTACTACTTTCTCTACCTTTGCTTATGAAAATCATATTTTTTTAAAATCTGGAGATTTTTTCAGTTTTGCCTTTTATACGTTAGCAAGTATAATTGTAGGCTTTTTAGCCGTTTTTCTAGGAATGTGGCTCATTAAAATTACTTAAATTTTTTAACCCCTGCTTTAATAGGAATTTGCATATCATTTTCCTCAGGTGGTATTGGACAAGAATATCTTCCATTATAAGCGCAGTAGGGATTATAAGCTTGGTTAAAGTCTAATAAAACATTCGGTCCTTTTGGAATTGTAATATCTAAATAACGACCGCCGGCATAAGTTTCATTTCCATTTGTTGCATCAGTAAAGGGGATAAATAAATGGTCTTTATATTCAGGATCAGTCATTAAACGTTGATTTTGATATACGTTTAGACTAACTTGCTGGTTGTGTAATCTGAATTTAACTTCGCCATATTTTATATAAATTGCCTTTCTATCAGTAGTTGTGGGCATAGCGAACGGACTCTCATACGGTGTTCTTATAAATTTAGCTTCAATGATATAAGCAGGATCTAATTCAAAAAAATCTAACTCCTTAAACTTTTTTAAATCTTTTGTTTGAAGAGGAGTAGTTTCTTCATCAGAAAATTCTTTATTTAATTCTTCTTGATATTTTTCGGCTTGATTTAAAAGATCTGATTCTTCATTTTGTGCTGAAACAGAAAAAATTACCGATAAAAATAATAGCGTAATAAACAGAAATTGCTTGTGCATCTGTTAAAAGTTAAATAAATTGATTTCAAAAATACTAATTATTTTTAAATGGTTTTTTAAGGCTTTTATTTTTTATAGGAGCTAATTTTGCAGGAAATAGTCCTTTGGCAAGTAATGATACGATTAATAAATCTGCAGCTATAATAAAAAATACTCTAACAAAAGCAATTCCAAAATAATCCAGACCCGGAAAAAACCCTAAAAGAGCAGTTAATATCGTTAAGCCTAAAAATAATAGCGAATGATTTTTCATAATCTTTTTTTTGTAAAGATCGTGAAATAGGATACTTATTTTTGCCAATAAATTGCTAATTGAATTTTATTTAACCAAAATTAACCAATACGTTAATAAATGTTAGCAATCTTAGTCATCTTCAGGTTTTATAACTTTCAAAGGATTATAGTTTTTCTTTTCTAAAGACATCATTCCGGAAGTTCGAACAAGTAATAAAATAAAAAAACCTACTACAATTGTAAGTACGAAGCGTAAATAATATAATAAATTATTGCTTGCGAAACCTGAACGTGAATTATCTAGAAGTTCCTTACCAACTTTTGTTTGAATACTTGCTAATATGTGCAAATCCTTTTGAAGAGAATCAAGCAAAACTAAAGTTTCTTGGTTTATAATTTGCTTAGTTTTTTCAAGTTTATTTTCTTGAATTAATTCTATAATTTCATTTTCTGAAGCAAAATATTTTTTCAAATTGGTTTTAAAATGCTGAAATAATTTAGATTCTTCATTTACAAAATATGTTTTTTCATATTCTACGATTAAAGAATCTATCGCTTGATTTTTTGAGATCAGTTTTTGTAGAATTTTTATGTTATCTTTTTCTTGAAAAAATACTAACCGTTCTAATAATAAATCTTTTTCATGTAAATGCTCGGCAATAAAATAGGCTTCTGCAGCAGGAATTAAACGATCCTTGTAAATTGAAGTGAAGTCAGAATTTATTTGATTTAAATTTTTATTCTCTAACAAACTTGATAATAAAATCGCCAATAAAATAAACGACAAAATCAAGATAAGTCGCCATCTATTTTTAGGAGTTATTTTATAAAGTTTTTGTCGCATTGTTGAAATATACTAAAAAAGCCTGCGTTTGGCAGACTTTATGTAAATAATCATGCGAAAAATTTATTGCTATTTTTTTATCAGCTTTATCGTTAAAATTGCTCCATTTTCATCTACAATTCTTAAAAGGTATACACCAGAATTGATTGGACTTAAATCTATTTCTTTCTTTAATTCTTCCGCAGAAAAACTAGCTGTTTTTTTTCCTTGCAAACTATATAGACTTGCTTTTTGTAAATTCGATTGCGCCTGAATAGTAACATAACCTTGCACTGGATTAGGATAAATTTTCACGCTTTCTTCTGAAAATTTATCTACACTTAAATTACAGTTTTCTGAAAAATTGTGACCCCCAGTTACAGTCCAATTTACATAATCGCCTTGGAGATTTTGAGCATCATTAGCATTAGTTACTTGTATACAAATTTCATCATCAAAAGCTTCACCGTATTTTTGAATATGCAACTCTAGTTCATCTATATTTACATCACTTCCTTTTAGATCAATTTGTCGTAAATACCAATTATCATAAGCATAAATTAGTTCAAGATTAGGATTATTGGTTAAAACAATTTCGTAAACACTTAATGTAATATGATCTCCCCCACTATTAATATAAAGTTCTTCTAAGTTTTGTAGAGAGGATAAATCTAAAGGTTCATTTACATAATGAATTCCAGAATCTGATAAGTTTAACACTTTTAAAGAAGTAAAATCTTCAATTCCTGTAATTTTATCTACGTAGTCTGTGCTCAAATTTAGACTTGTAACTCCACTAATGTCGCTCGTTAAAACCATCCCATTAATTGTATTATCAGAATCAATTCCTTTATCAATTAAAGCTTGTTCAAAATTAGCATCAGGAATACTTGTGGTTTGTGCGTTTAAACAACAACTTACACAAAGTAAAATTATAAAAATAATTTTTGAAGCATTTAATGATTTTTTGGTTGATTTCCCTCTAAAAATACAAAAACGGCTTGAATTATAAAAACACAAGCCGCCTTATAAAATTTTATCTATTTAAAAATTACATATTTCTTCGGTATTGACCACCGACTTCAAATAAAGCTTCGGTAATTTGTCCTAAAGAACAAACCTTAGTTGCTTCCATTAATTCTTCAAACATATTTTCATTATGAATAGCTGCATTTTGAACTTTTTCTAAAGCCTCATCTGCACTATCTTCATAAGTTTTATGTAACTTTTCAAGCGTCTTAATCTGGAATTGCTTTTCTTCCTCTGTTGCTCTAATTACTTCTCCCGGAGTTACCGTTGGCGATCCCTTACTACTTAAGAAAGTGTTCACTCCAATAATTGGAAAATCACCATTGTGTTTTAAAGTTTCGTAATACAAGCTTTCTTCTTGAATTTTAGAACGCTGATACATGGTCTCCATCGCACCAAGTACACCGCCACGTTCGGTAATTCTATCAAATTCCTGTAGAACAGCTTCTTCTACTAAATCGGTTAATTCTTCAATAATAAATGAACCTTGAATTGGATTTTCGTTTTTCGCCAATCCTAATTCTTTATTGATAATTAACTGAATTGCCATCGCACGTCTTACCGAATCTTCGGTTGGTGTCGTAATTGCTTCATCATACGCATTGGTATGTAACGAGTTACAGTTATCATAAATCGCATAAAGCGCTTGAAGCGTCGTACGAATATCGTTAAAATCAATTTCCTGCGCGTGCAACGATCTTCCTGAAGTTTGAATATGATACTTCAACATTTGCGCACGCGGATTTGCATTGTATTTGTGCTTTAAGGCTTTTGACCAAATTCTTCTTGCTACACGACCGATTACCGCATATTCCGGGTCGATTCCATTAGAGAAAAAGAACGAAAGGTTTGGACCAAATTTATTGATATCCATTCCTCGGCTTAAGTAATATTCCACGTAAGTGAAACCATTTGCCAAGGTTAACGCCAACTGTGTAATTGGATTGGCTCCCGCTTCTGCAATGTGATAACCGGAAATAGAAACCGAATAGAAATTACGCACTTTATTTTGAATGAAATATTCTTGCACATCGCCCATTAAACGCAAAGCAAATTCTGTAGAGAAAATACAAGTATTTTGTGCCTGATCTTCTTTTAAAATATCCGCTTGAACCGTACCACGAACTACCGCCATAGTTTCGTGTTTAATTTTTGCATAAACATCGGCAGGAAGAACACGATCTCCGGTAATTCCTAACAGCATTAATCCAAGACCATTATTTCCTTCTGGTAATTCTCCGCGATAAGTTGGACGTTCAATTCCACTTTCTTTGTAGATTTTAGCGATTTTCTGTTCAACCTCATCTTCTAAGCCATTTTCTTTAATGTACTTTTCGCATTGCTGATCGATAGCTGCATTCATAAAGAACCCGAGTAACATTGGCGCCGGACCGTTAATCGTCATACTAACTGAAGTTAAATGATGCGCCAGATCAAAACCAGAATACAGTTTTTTTGCATCATCTAAACAGCAGATTGAAACTCCAGCATTACCGATTTTTCCGTAAATATCTGGTCGGTGATCGGGATCATTTCCGTAAAGGGTAACCGAATCAAAAGCAGTAGAAAGTCGTTTTGCTGGTAAGCCTAAACTCACGTAATGAAAACGACGGTTGGTCCGCTCTGGACCGCCTTCTCCGGCAAACATTCTTGTTGGGTCTTCCCCTTGACGCTTAAACGGATATAAACCTGCGGTGTATGGAAATTTCCCAGGAACATTTTCCTGTAAAATCCATTTTAATAAATCTCCCCAAGCTTTGTATTTTGGAAGCGCAACTTTTGGAATCTGCGTATGCGAAAGCGATTCTGTATGCGTTTCTATTTTTAATTCTTTATCACGTACTTTAAACGTGTAAATAGGATCGTGATATTTTTTTACGGTATCTTCCCATTGTAAAATCTCTTCCCAGTTATACGGATCAAAATCCATTTTTACACGGTCGAACTCTTTCTTCAATAAATCGACTAAATCCTGATTTTCTTCAGTTGTAGCTTCATGCAAAGCATCTTCATCTAAACCATTTTTAGTTAAATCTATTTTAGTTCCCGTTACAGATTCGATGGTTTTATAAATTCCGTAAAGTTTTTGTGCAACTTCAACTTGACTTTCAACTTTTTCATCGTAACCGCGATTATTTTCTGAAATTTCTGAAAGGTAACGCACACGCTTCGGTGGGATTACATATATTTTTTCTGACATTTCTTCAGAAATATGATAATCGCTTTTTAAGCTTGTTTCGGTTCGCTCTTCTAAAGTATCCATAATTTTTTTGTAGAGCGTATTCATTCCCGGATCGTTGAATTGCGAAGCGATAGTTCCGAAAACCGGCAATTTATCTGCATCTTCATGCCACAATTGATGATTGCGTTGGTATTGCTTTTTAACATCGCGTAACGCATCTAAAGCGCCACGTTTATCAAATTTATTGATAGCTACAATATCTGCAAAATCAAGCATATCGATTTTCTCCAACTGTGTTGCCGCACCAAATTCTGGTGTCATTACGTATAAAGAAACGTCAGAATGGTCTAAAATTTCGGTGTCACTTTGCCCAATTCCAGAAGTTTCTAGAATGATTAAATCGTATTCTGCCGCTTTTAAAACTTCAATGGCTTCTTGTACATATTTTGAAAGTGCCAAATTAGATTGTCGCGTAGCCAACGAACGCATATAAACGCGAGGCGAATTAATTGCATTCATACGAATACGATCTCCTAGTAAAGCTCCTCCCGTCTTTCTTTTTGAAGGGTCTACAGAAACAATTCCAATGGTTTTATCCTTAAAATCAACTAAAAATCGACGAACTAATTCATCTACTAAAGATGATTTTCCTGCTCCACCTGTTCCGGTAATTCCTAAAACAGGCGTTTTTATACTTTTATTTTTTTCGTGAATTTCTTCTAAGCTTTCCTTTGCTATTTCAGGGAAATTTTCTGCAGAAGAAATTAATCGAGCAATGGCATTATCTTTTTTATTGGATAGTTTTTTTATTTCTCCGTTTAATTTGTCACCAATAGCATAATCTGATTGTTTAACCAAATCGTTAATCATTCCTTGTAATCCAAGTTCACGCCCATCATCCGGAGAATAAATTCTGGTAATTCCGTATTCGTGTAATTCTTTAATCTCATCTGGAAGAATTACACCGCCGCCGCCGCCGAAAACTTTGATATGTTCTGCTCCTTTTTCCTTTAAAAGGTCATACATATATTTAAAATATTCGGTGTGACCACCTTGGTAAGAAGTCATTGCGATTGCATTGGCATCTTCTTGAATGGCTGTATTTACCACTTCCTCTACACTTCTATCGTGACCTAAGTGAATTACTTCTACCCCGGTAGACTGAATGATACGGCGCATAATATTTATGGCTGCATCATGTCCATCAAAAAGTGAAGCGGCAGTTACTATTCTTACTTTATGTTTTGGTTTATAAGGTGCTTGTTGTTCCATGAAATTGATCTAAATTTTGGGAGGGTAAATTTACGAAAATACTAGCAATAATTGAGCTGATAATTCTTATTAATAAATATATCCTAAAAACAAAAATACCCATTATCGGGTATTTCGCAAACTTGGCATTGATGTTACTTTTGTATAACAAGCAAATTATTATTTGGGGTAAATGTAATTTGTTTGATTTAGTTAATACTCACAATGGCTCTACTGTTTCTCAGGGTAGGGTCATTGTTTTATTAGCATAAAAAGAGGCTGTCTAAAAAGTCTACTTTTGTCAACCTGAACTTGATTCAGGTTCTCATACTCATTTGCATTTCAGCAATATGAGATTCTAAAATAAATTCAGAATGACGTTTTTTTAATCTTTCTAGACAGCCTCTTCAATTTATAAGTTAAAGATCTTGAATCTTATTTAATTTGGACACCTAAACCTTCTGCTATACGTCTTCCAAGCTCTTCGTCGGCTTTTTGCCAATGTTTTAATTGACGTTGGGTGATTTCTTCTTTTTTAGGTCCATCTATCTGGCTCATCGAGCCAACTGTATTTTTCACTAGATTAGCTTTCGCTTCATCGTTCATAATCCGATATAGATTCCCGGGTTGTGTATAATGATCGTCGTCACCACTTTTTGAAGCATTTCTATCGTACCATTCCGCTTCAGCATCATCAACGCGTGGTGGTTTTAATTTATAGTCCTTATCAACTTCTATATCATCAAAACTATTTGGGTAATAATTTTCTGATCTTCCGCCGTTATCGCTTACTGTCATAAAACCGTCACGTTCATAATTATTAACAGCATACGGACAACGATTTACAGGGATTTGCTCATAATTTACACCTAATCTATAACGGTGTGCATCTGGATAAGAAAGCAATCGACCTTGAAGCATTTTATCTGGAGAATAACCAATTCCATCGACTATATGTGCCGGTGCAAAAGCGGATTGCTCAATCTGCGCAAAATAATTATCGGCATTTTTATTGAGCTCCATTTTTCCCACTTCAATTAGAGGGTAATCACCATGTGGCCAAACTTTAGACAAATCGAATGGATTCCACTTATAATTTTTAGCCTCCTCTTCGGGCATTACTTGAATTTTTAAAGTCCATGTTGGGAATTTCCCTTCCTCTATGTTTTCTAATAAATCTTGTTGCGAAAAATCCGGATTTTTACCCGCCATTTCTACCGACTCTTCATCTGTAAAATTTTTAATTCCTTGATCGGTTTTAAAATGAAATTTCACATAAAAACGCTCATCATTCGCATTTATCATTGAAAAGGTGTGCGATCCATAACCATTCATGTGGCGATAACCGTAGGGTGTTCCTCGATCACTCATTAAAATTAAAACTTGATGAAGTGATTCTGGGTTTAAGGACCAAAAATCCCATCGCATAGTTTGCGATTTCATATTAGTAAATGGATGCCTTTTTTGTGTGTGAATAAAATCACCAAATTTTTTCGGGTCTTTAATAAAAAACACTGGTGTATTGTTACCTACTAAATCCCAATTACCATCCTCTGTATAAAATTTTAAAGCAAATCCGCGTGGATCGCGATCAGAATCTGCAGAACCTTTTTCTCCTCCTACCGTAGAAAAGCGCGCTAACATATCGGTCTTTTTACCGACCTCAGAAAACATCTTTGCTTTTGTATATTTTGTAATATCATTGGTTACGGTAAACGTACCAAATGCACCAGAACCTTTTGCATGCACTACTCGTTCTGGAATTCGTTCTCTATTAAAATGCGCCATACTTTCGTGAAGCACGTAATCTTCTAATAATAAGGGACCTCTTCTACCTACACTTAACGAGTCTTCTTTTTCAACAAAAGGTCGACCAGATGCGGTGGTTAGTTTTTTCTTGCTCATAGTTTTATTTTTTATCTCTTAAAGATACATATAATTAGTTTTTCATAAAAATTGATAATCCATATTTCATTATAAGTTAATTTTATAAAGTATCTTTAAATTTTTAGTAAATTAATTTTCATCTACAATTATTTCATCTAAAATATAATCGTTGATTTTTTTATTACTTTTATCAAAAAAATATTATGAAACGATTAATTTGTTTATTCTTAATTTTCACTTGTTTTTCTTGTGCTGAACTACAAACTATTGCCGAAAACATGCCTAACAATACCTACGGCATTTCAGAAACTGAAATAGCAAATGGACTAAAACAAGCACTTGATAAAGGAATTGACGAACAGGTAACAAAACTTACCCAAACAGATGGGTTTTATAAAAATGAATTAGTAAAAATTGCACTACCAGCAGAATTGCAAAAAGTAGAAAAAAGCTTACGAAGTATAGGTTTAGGAAGCCTTGCCGATGAAGGCATTCTTGCATTAAACCGTGCCGCTGAAGATGCTGTAAAAGAAGCGACGCCAATTTTTGTTGGAGCAGTTAGAGAGATGACATTTACCGATGCTAAAAATATTTTGTTAGGAGACCAAAATGCAGCAACACAGTATCTAGAGAATAAAACTACTTCTGCGTTGTACAATAAGTTTAACCCCGTAATAAAAAATTCTTTCGCAAAAGTTGGTGCAGATCAAATTTGGGAATCTATAATTTCCAGATACAATAAAATACCACTGACTGAAAATGTAAATCCAGATTTAACCGACTATGTTACCAGCGAAGCTTTAGATGGGGTTTACACTATGATTGCGGTAGAAGAAAAAGAAATTAGAACAAATATAAACTCTAGAACTACAGCGTTGCTTGAACGCGTTTTTGCATTACAAGATTAGGTAACTAAAAGCTAATATTCACTTAACGTTGAAACTTTATAATTACCCCATCTTTGAAACAGAGATTTTAGGGTGTCTCATAATAAATATTTGGGTTAGAAAAAGTCGCTGGGCAACCATCGGCTTTTTTTGTTAAATATTTAACCATTCATAATTAATTAGCGCTTTATTTTATTAATTGATTAACTCCTTTTAATATTTTCTAATCATTCTAGATGCTATCTTTGGTATAAATGCAAATTGATAGAATGAAGATGAAATTTTTAGAATGGTTAAAAGGAAAAAATAGACGCCAAAAATTAAAGGAAAAATACTGTTCGCTAATGCGAAGAGCATACGAAATTGCTCCAAAAAACAAGAAAAAAAGTGACTATTTAAATAAAAAAGCAAGAAACATTTTGAGAGAATTAAAAAAATTAGAAAATAGGCAAGATTTTTCGCATAATCATTCAGGTTAAAGCAACTGGATATCATTTTCTCTAATTTCCTATTGCTTTTATTTTGTATCTTGAAAGCATAATTCTCAGTTTTATGTTTTTATTTCAAGCACCTTCAGAAACAATTTCAGAAGCACTAGAAAATTATTATCATAATTTTTTAGAAATATTACCCAAAATCGCGTTGGCGATCTTTATCATTGTTGCTGGAATTCTCATAGCGAAATCCATAACTAATTTTTATAAGCGAAAGTTTTTAAACAGGGCGCAAGACCCTTTAATGACAAGATTTTTAGCACAAGCAATTAAAATTATCCTCATTCTTATAGCAATTACTATAGCCTTACAGGTAGCTGGTTTAAGTGGAATTGCAACTGGAATTTTAACTGCAGCAGGAGGCGCTGCGATTATTTTAGGATTTGCATTTCAAGATATCGGAAAGAATTTTTTAGCCGGTATTATTTTAGCTTTTAACCGACCTTTTAGTATTAACGATACTATCAAAATCGATACCTTATTCGGAAAAGTAAAAGCCTTAAATTTTCGTTACACGCATATTAAAACGACTGATGGTCGCGATATTTACGTTCCCAATAGCGATGTACTCACCAAACCTGTCGAAAATTATACCGCCGATGGTTTTTATAGAGTCGACTTTGTTATCGGAATTGGTTATGAAGATAATATTCAAGCTGCAAAATCACATATCAACGAAATTTTACGGAATGAACCTGATATTGTTCATGATGATACACACGAAAATTTTGTTATTGAAGACGAATTAGCCGCAAGTACCGTCAATTTAAAAGTGTTTTTTTGGGTAAACACCATCGATTATCGCGTTGCTTCTCGCGTGCTAAGAGGATTAATTATTAGAAAAGTAAAAGAAGAATTAGCTGCAAATGGTTTCAATTTACCGGCAGATATAACCGAATTAAAACTCTACGGAACAGAAGAAGATATTCCCTTAAAAGTAAGAAAAGATCCAAACGAATTATTAAAAGAATAATCTTTTAAAATTCAACACGTAGATTTTTAAAATACTGAAAAGCATTTTTTAAACGCGAACCATACCAACTAAAATATTCGCCATCTACAAATTTTATTTTATCGGTATTTACAAAAGGTTCAAATTCAAAAATATATTTCTCGTGAAATGGAAATGGTTCTGAAGAAAGTAACACATAATCTACTTCTCGCAATTCTTCTAACTTTATTGCCGGATAGCGCTCAATATCTGCATAGACGTTTTCAAATTTATTAAGCTTTAATAAATAATTGACAAAAGTATTTCCGCCGGCTACCATCCACGGATTTCGCCAAATAAAATAAGCCACCTTTTTTACAGGTTGATTTTCAATTGATTTTTGAAAATCTAAAAACTCTTCCTGAATTTTTTCAATAAGTTTTAAAGCATTTTTTTCCACCGAAAAAATTTCTCCGTATTGCTGAATCATTTCATAGGATTCCTCTAAATTATGAATATCAGAAACGTGAACTGGCGCAATTTTTTCTAATTCAGCAACCATTTTTTTCGTGTTCTCTTCTTTATTACAAAGAATAATATCAGGTTGTAAGGCCTCAATTTCTTCAACCTTTACTTCCTTTGTTCCGCCAACTACAGTTTTTTCTTTTCTGATAGTTGATGGGTGAACACAAAATTTTGTGACCCCAATTAATTTATCTTCCAAGCCTAAATCTACCAGCAATTCAGTTTGACTGGGAACTAGTGAAATAATTCGTTCTGGTGTTTTATCGAGTTTTAGTTGCCGTTGAAGCTGGTCTTGAAATTCCATAAAAGTAAAATAAGAAAATTTTAAAACTTCAGCGAATCTTCAGAAAAAAATGACGACTAAAATTTCTATTGATTATCTAAAATTGCTTCCATTTCTTTTTGAAGCTCTTTTGCCTTTTCGGCAGCAGCTTCAGCAAAGTTTTCTTCCGCGGAAGCGTAAATAATTCCACGAGCTGAATTGATTAACAAACCTATATTTTCATTTAAACCATATTTACAAACTTCTTGCAAATTTCCGCCTTGAGCGCCAACGCCGGGAACTAATAAAAAACTTTTTGGAACAATTTTTCTAATTTCCGTAAAAAATTCAGCTTTTGTAGCACCAACAACATACATTAGATTTTCTGAATTTTTCCAGGTTTTTGAAGTTTCTAAAACGGTTTTATAAAGTTCTTGCTGATTTACTTTTTTCGTTTGAAAATCGAACGCACCTCCGTTAGAAGTTAAAGCTAATAAAATAGTGTGTTTTTCTGAAAACGCTAAAAACGGTTCAACAGAATCTTTTCCCATATACGGCGCAACAGTGATAGAATCGAAATTTAAATCTTCAAAAAAAGCTTTGGCGTATCGGGTGGAAGTATTGCCAATATCGCCGCGTTTTGCATCAGCAATGGTATAAATTTCAGGATAATTTTTGTTTAAATAATCAATAGTTTTTTGCAGAGCTTGCCAACCTTTAATTCCGTAAGCTTCGTAAAAAGCGGTGTTAGGTTTGTAGGCAACCGCTAAATGATGCGTAGCATCAATAATTGCTTTATTAAATTCGAAAATAGGATCTTCTTCAGCTAATAAATGCTGCGGAATTTTCTCTAAATCGACATCTAAACCGATGCATAAAAATGATTTTTTCTGTTGAATCTGTGCGGTAAGTTCTTGGGTAGTCATATTTCGGGTGTTCGAGTTTTCGGGTGTTCGGGCAAATAAATTATCTCCAATTACTTTCAACGTATTTTTTAAACTTATTTATCTTTTTCCCTAATTTGTTATAATTATCAATTAATTCAATTGCTTCTGGCTCTAATTCAGGATATAAAATTTCAACTTTCTTTAAATGATTTATCAATTCATCATTACTAGAATGCGCATAAACTAAAAATCGAATAAAATCAAGTTTATAACGATTTCTACCATAACCTTCAACAATATTAGAGTTTACAGAGTCTGCCGCTCTTCGAATCTGACTACCCAATTCATATAACTCATGTTTAGGTAATCGATGAGAAAATTGATGTGTCTTTATAAAAAGATTAAAAGAAATTTTATAAACATCTAGTTCTTTATAGGTTAATGACATATTTCATGATTTCCAAACTCGTTTACCCGCTAACACGTAAACTCGCTTACAACGAATCTGATGCTTCTTTTAATTTTTCGGTATTAGCCACTAACTTTAATTCGTCAATAATTTTTTGAATATCACCATTAATAATATTCGACAAATCATAAAGTGTTAAGTTAATACGGTGATCGGTTACACGACCTTGCGGATAGTTATAGGTTCTAATCTTTGCACTTCTATCGCCACTTGTAACCATAGAACCACGTTTTGCCGCATCTTCTTCTTGCTTTTTTGCCAATTCCATATCGTATAAACGTGAGCGTAAAACCTTAAAAGCTTTCTCCTTATTTTTATGCTGCGATTTTTGATCTTGACATTGCGCCACAATTCCGGTAGGTTCGTGGGTTAAACGTACCGCAGAATAAGTGGTGTTTACCGACTGACCTCCTGGACCTGACGAACAGAAATAATCTATACGAACATCTTTAGGGTCGATTTCTACATCAAATTCTTCGGCTTCCGGAAAAACCATAACTGTTGCGGCACTTGTATGTACACGACCCTGAGTTTCAGTTTGTGGTACTCGTTGCACACGATGCACACCGGCTTCATATTTTAAAGTTCCGTAAACATCTTCACCCGAAACTTCAAACTGAATTTCTTTAAATCCGCCGTTGGTTCCTTCAGAAAAATCTACTGTGCTTACTTTCCAGCCTTTGCTTTCACAATATTTAGTCAACATCTTAAAAATATCGCCGGCAAAAATACTCGCTTCGTCTCCACCGGTTCCGGCACGCACTTCTACTACAGCATTTTTAGCGTCTTCCGGATCTTTTGGCACTAACATCATGCGTATTTTCTCTTCTAAAGCGGGTAATTGTTCTTTAGCTTCTTCTAACTGTATTTTGGCCATATCAACCATTTCATTATCGCTACCGTCTTCTATAATTTCTTCGGCTTCTTTAATGTTTTGCGTTAACTCCATATAGGTTTCACGCTCTACCATTAATGCCTTTAAGTCTTTATATTCTTTGGTTAACTCTACATAACGCTTTTGATCTGAAATAATATCAGGCTGAATAATTAAATCATTCACCTCATCAAAACGTTGCTTTACTATATTTAATTTGTCTATCATATTCTACAACTAATTGTTGCAAATTTACGATAATTTTAATGAATTTTAAGGAAGAGTTTTTCTTGTATCTTTTTTTTGTAGATTCGTTGTTATGCTTCAAAAATTAAACATCATTTGGCTTTTTTACAAGCAGTTTTTTCTTGCTTCCTTTTTAGCCAATTTTTTAATGTTTTTTATTTCCATTCCATTATTTACTACTATTATTTTCAAAATATTTTTTTTCGGTACTTTTCTATTTTGGCAAAATATAAAAGACAATAAAACACCGTTTGTTTTTTACCAAAATCTAGGAATTTCAATACGCGAACTACTTATAGGAGCTGTAATAATTGATTCTTTATTGGTTACTGCTTGTTATAAATTAATAGGATTTGCGGTATGAAATTAGAAATTGATAATGTTGAACTATACTTTGGAAAAAAACTGATTTTAAAGTCTGTTTTTCTAACTGCTGAAGAAAATCAAGTAGTTGGAATTTTTGGGAGAAATGGAAGCGGAAAAACAAGTTTATTAAAAATAATCTATGGAAGTTTACAACCAAAATATAAACTTTTACGCATCAATAAAAAACCTGTTTTAAAGAAGTTTTACAAAACCGATTGGGTTGCTTACTTACCGCAATATCATTTTTTACCGACTCATCTAAACTTGCAACAAATTTTTTCGGCATATAAAATTTCTTGGGCTATTTTTATTGAAAATTTTGAGTCATTTGCTATCTATAAAAATTCAAAACCTAAAGCACTTTCAGGCGGAGAGCGTAGAATAATAGAAGTTTATCTAATTTTAAATTCCAGCAGTAAGGTCTTGTTATTAGACGAACCTTTTTCTAATCTTGCTCCGTTAATTATTGAAAAAATTAAGCTTTTAATTGAAGAAAAAAAGAAGTCGAAAATAATTATCATCACCGATCATTTTTACCGTGATGTTTTAGCTATTTCAGATGAAATTTATTTAGCCCGTAATCAACAAATTTCTGCTATAAAAAGTAAGAAAGATTTAATTGACTACGGCTATTTAATCTAGTATTACAATTCAACAATAACACCAATCCCTAATTGTTGTTTCCATTGCACTCTTGGACCAATACCTACCAAATCTCCATCTGCGTTTTCTTCTTGAATAATCACATCATCATCATATTTTAAGTGCGATCCTAATTTAGCAAGTACATATTCATTAACCTTAAAATTAAAGTTCAACTCCCAATTTACATCTATATTTCCAAAATTATTCAAGTAGTCTGAATACAAACTCAATCGGTTAGAAAAACCTATATTTTCAAAAAGTTGAGCATTAAATTCATTTGTCAACAAAACACCAAGTTCTGTTCTTACATTTTCACCTTCTTTAAGAACATTTCCATCTTCATCTATAACCGCCGGAGTAACGCCAAAAGCACCTTCATTTGCTAATTCTTGATTTAGCACAAAAGTAGATTTCATAGTCAGTGGAGAACCATAAAAAGTTAAGCGCTCTATATTGCCACCATATTCTGCTCCGATACCTAAAAACAAATATCCAGGTGCCATTATTGAAGATATTTCTTTAGAAGTATCAGGATAAGTATACCCGTTAGAAAATTGGGTGTTAAAGTTAAACTTAGCTGAATAAAACCAATGCGATAGCGTATCTTTTCGATATCCAAAGGTTGAGTTTATCTCTAAATTATCTTCCGTTTTTCTTAAGCCCTGTCCTTCCTGTTTATTAATTCCATAATGAGCAATCAGCTCATTTTTCCAACGTATATTTCCTTTCTCGAAAACTCGTTTTATATCAACATTAAACAAACCGGAAATAGAGTTAGTCCCTCCGGCATTCCAGTTAACAAAAGCAACCTCACTAACATCTAAACCAAATCGATTTAATTTGGTCCAAAAACTTTTGTAATCATACCATCTAAGGTACTGTTTTATTGGCTCACTTTTTTGAGTATTAATAAACTCAATTTCATCGTAGGTTTCTAACTCATTAACATAAGATACTTTTACCCTGTTCTGCGCATAGGAAAAAGTAACTAGTGTACAGAAAAAAAGTGTAAGGATTTTTTTGGGCATCACTAAACTTGGGCTTATTTATAGTGAAAACTTCCTAAGTCGCTTTTTATTGTTAGTTGTTTTTGATCTGCTTTTTCTACTCGACCAACGATCTGAGCATCAACATTAAATGATTTTGAAATTTTAATTAGATCTTCCGCAATTTCTTTTGGACAATAAATCTCCATTCGATGCCCCATATTAAATACCTGGTACATCTCTTTCCAATCAGTTTTACTTTCCTGTTGAATTAATTTAAAAAGCGGCGGCACATCAAACATATTATCTTTAATAACATGTAGATTTTCTATAAAGTGAAGAATTTTTGTTTGTGCTCCTCCACTGCAATGAACCATACCGTGAATTTCTTTTGAAGTGTATTTAGCTAGTATTTCTTTAATTATTGGCGCATAAGTCCGAGTTGGAGAAAGAACCAATTTTCCAGCATCTAATTCAACATTTTCAATCTTTGAAGTAAGTTTTTTTGACCCTGAATAAACTAAATCTTTGGGTATTGAATTATCATAACTTTCTGGAAATTTATCTGCCAAATAATTTGAAAAAACATCGTGACGAGCAGAAGTTAACCCATTACTTCCCATACCGCCATTATATTCCTTTTCGTAAGTCGCTTGACCTGAAGAAGACAAGCCTACAATGACATCACCGGCCTGAATATTTGCATTATTAATAACATCGGATCTTTTCATTCGGGCGGTTACCGTAGAATCTACAATAATTGTTCTTACTAAGTCACCCACATCTGCGGTTTCTCCACCGGTTGAGTGAATTTCTACACCGTGGTTTTTCAATTCTTCAATAAGTTCTTCAGTCCCATTAATTATAGCTGAAATAACTTCTCCAGGAACTAAGTTTTTATTTCGCCCAATAGTTGAAGAAAGTAAAATTTTATTGGTAGCACCAACGCAAAGAAGATCATCAATATTCATAATCAAAGCATCTTGCGCTATTCCCTTCCAAACAGAAACATCATCGGTTTCTTTCCAGTACATATAAGCTAAAGAAGATTTTGTTCCTGCTCCATCTGCGTGCATGATCAAGCAATAATCATCATCTTGCGTTAAATAATCAGGAACAATTTTGCAGAAAGCTTGAGGAAACAAGCCTTTATCTACATTTTTTATAGCATTATGTACATCTTCTTTTTGTGCTGAAACACCTCGCTGTGCGTATCGATTACTTTCTTTTTGGCTCATAATAAATTTATAAAGCCGCAAAGTTAAGTATTAAAGAAATAGCATACCAATTATTTAGAAGAGTTCTTATTCCCAATCAGGCATACTTCCATTAGTGGTCAACAAATCTCTACTTTCAGTATTATTTAAAACATTTGACTTAAAGACATTTTTTGTAGACATAGCGTCATTATTTGCGTTAACAAAAATAACTTCAGCTTCTGTTGGTGAAAAACGCGGATCTAAATCATTGGTACCCGGAACTTTATTAAAAGAAATATCAACTGATGTCTGACTTGTAAAATCATATATAAACATATGAGAATTTAATTGTCGATAATTTGGATTTTCAAAGCCCGAAATATCTCTAGTATATAACAACTCATTACCATCTACTGAAAATTCTAAACCTCCCACAGCTCCCGGCTGATTTTCTAAAATTGTAGAAATAATAGATCCTGAATTATTAATCACAAAAATCCTAGCATCATAACCATTTACGTTATTGGTAATCAAGGCTATTTTAGAATCATCTTCAGCTACATTACATTCGGTAATAAAGTTACCATTAGTTGTCTGATACAATAATGTCGTTCCTCCTCCACTCGCATTCACTTTATAGAGTTTTGTGAAATTAGGATAAACTAAAGAGTTTCCATTATCTGCCCACGAAAAATCGACTACCTCAAAATTAAATCCAGCAACAGGAACATTTGAGGTAACTTGCATAGGATTAGACCCATCTGCATCGATAGTGTAAATATGAGTTTGCCCACCGGAAGTTCTTAAGAAAGCGATTTTATTGGTCTCATTATTTTTTCGAGGTCTAAAACTATTTGTTGATGACGGAGTTAATTGAAAAACATCTCCATTATCATTTAAAGAATAAATAACACTATTACCACCAACTTTACGTGTAAACAGTTTTCTAGCAACTGGAACTTCTAGTGTTCTAAAAGCAAAGATTTCGCTTAATACCTCATCTGCTTTACCATCTGAAGCACTAACCTGCCAAAAATATTTTCGATTATAGCTCAATCCGTGAACGGTATAGGTAGTATCGGTAATGTTTTCATAAACTAGTACATTATCGTTAGCTTGATTTCTCAATTCCAACTTATAAGTTATGTCATCTGCATCTGTATCACTAGAAGACCAAACAAAATCTACAGTTGTTTCTAAGTTTGCAGCATTATCTGTAGGAGATATTGGTTTAGGAGCAATAGGAGCTTCGTTTAAAACTGATTCTGGTTGCATTTCAAAAACCAAATTAACTGTAGAATTAGCGGTGACCGTTGCTCCTTCAAATTCTGCTAACAAACTATCTTTCTGTGATTGTACCGAGTACTCTCCTACCGGAATCTCCTCTAAAATAAATTCACCCAATGCATCTGTAAACACAGTAGAACTTGCCGGATTTGTAGAAATTTTTGCGTTTTCTACCGGTTCATTAGAACCTTCTAAAACAACTTTTCCTGTAACTGTTCCTACAGAACTATCTTCTATACCATCTTCTTCACAAGAAAAAAACAGCAACGCGCACAAACTTAATAAAGTTGATAAGTATAATTTAGTTTTCATCCGCTGGTGTTTTATTTATTGGTTCATCCAAAATTGCTTCGGGCTGAACTTCTTCTTCTGTTTTATTTTCTATTTTATTTTTCCTTTTATCTCTATTGCCAAAATAAAAATTCAATCCCGCACCAAAATTAAAATAATAATCATCTAATTTTCCACTCACTACTTGATCTATCTCATCAGAAAAAGTGATATTATGTTCTGCAAAAACCTTAAACTCAATTTTTGGGGAAATAGCATACTTAAGCCCTAGCCCATATTGAAGTTTTATATAGTTTTCTTCCATACTAAAGGAATCATCCTCATTTACATCGAATAAAACTCCAGGACCACCGTAGATGTATGGTCCAAATCTATCATAAGGTAAAATCGTTATTTCAGTATTAAAATCTGCTGCTGCATATATATTATTTTCTTGACTTGCAATATTAAAATCCATAATACTTCCCGACAGCGAAAGTCCTAAATGAGGTGTTAACTGCCTCTTATAACTTAACCTTCCTAAATAACTAAAGTTTTTCTTAGCATAATCTCCCATAAATCGATTAACACCGAAATCAAAACTAAAGGCATTTTTATATTTCCAATCCAAATATTCTCTATTATATAATCGAGTAGATTGTTCTTCCTCTTTTTCCTTTCTGTATTGGTCTACCGCCTGTGCTCCTGCAACTTTATCTTTAGTTGTCCATAAACCTCCATCAATACCCTCAATAATAAGAGATTGAACAGCTTTTTCAACAGCTTCCTTTACGGCTAATTGAACAGGTTCATTTTTAGTATATCCGGTTTCAACCTCTAATAACCGCTGAAAATTTACATATTTAAACAAACTTGCATCAATTGCTTGAGATAAGATTGTTTTAGAAACATAAACAGTTTTTAAGATTTTACCGTTTGAAGTTGATATAGCTCTTAAGTAGATAGTAATTCTGTCTTGTTTATATTGTGTAGATCCTCCAACTCCAAAATAACGTGCTCCAAAACCACCTGTAAGAATATTGGTATCATAAGAAACAACACCGCCTTCTAGCAAAACACCTGCGTATAATAATGGAGGCAAATGAATCTGATTTTTATTCCCATTATTGCTATACTCTTGTCTTGTGGAACGAATAATATTTCGCTCGTTAAGTAAATTATTTAGGTTTTCCCTTTCTATAGGAGTAAACCATTGAGAGTCTTCCAAAGCTTTAATAAGCACAGAGGTACCCCCTTGCGTGACGGCTGTACTAAATGAACTTCCGTTTTCCATCGCCTTATACTGACCTGTTTGATCTTTAAAATTATAAACACCTACTACAATAGGCTCTTCTGGCAATGGTAAGTTTTTTAATTCGTCAGTTAAATTAGATGTTTCGCCTGTGCGTGCTTCTTCTTGCATAATAGGCTGATTAAAATAAGTACCGCAAGAATACAGAAAAATACAACAAAGGAATGCTGCTAAATATTTATACCTCATCTATAAAATTTAATTGGCTAAAACTACTTGAGTTTGTTCTCCGGTATTAGTGTCTAAAATATTAACCACCAAGCCTTCTAGAGAATCATAAACTTCTACCTCTAAACTCCCAAAAGAATATGTTCCTTCTTCTAATCCGCCAGAACCGATCTGAGAAGTTAAAAAACTCCGAGATAATTGACTCAATAATTGTCTATTTAAATTACTGGAGAAGTTTTCTAATTCTGAAGCTTGCTCTCTTGCTGGAGAATCTTCTGTAAAAGAATTTTGTGAATTAGCAGAATTCAATAACCACTGATAATTAAACGTATCTCCCCCAAATGCCGGATTTTTTGGTTGATAGGTAAGCTGTTGTGCTATTCCTGCAACCGAAAAAAATAAACATAACAAAACGAATAATTTCTTCATAAATTAATATCTTTTTATAGATTCTTCATCACGTTTTAATTGCTGTAAATATCTACTAACTCGGCGTAATGAAATATCTGCCATAGATTGTAAATAATCTTCTTTTGGTTGTGCAAAAAACTGAAAAACTAATTTATTATCAATTTTAATTAATATTTTGGTACTACGCCCCATATTAAATTGCTCTTCAATAACAATTATTTTTTCAGAATTAATTTTAGCATTTCTATAATTACTGTAAAAGTAATTAAAAAAATCATTTCCTGCCTTAGTTTTTGTATCTTCTGTTACAATACCCCGTAAAACTATTCCATCAGGTCTATCCTTTTTTTTTACTTCTTCATTATAGGTTTTTATATCCTGTTCTTCTTGCTTTTCCTCTTTATCACCATTAATCACATACCGATCTTTCCCTAGCAAATTATCTTTTAAGTCATAGATTAACAATAGAATAATAACCTTGCTATCGGTATCTAAATTTATTGAAGTAGTCGACAATTCTTTAATAGCATTGGGCTCTAAAGTAAAACGACCACTTTGAGAGTTTTTAGAATTATTACCGCCACTACTTTTTATCACTGAAAGTTCATAACGAAGACTTTTATTGACTGGTAATTTATTTGAAGCTACTCCGGTGACTGTTAAAAAATCATCATTGTTTTCTATTTTTAATTTCCCCTCCACCTTTTCATTATAATATTGTGACGTCATTACTAAAGGAAAAAAAAGTAAAATCAAACCAATGATTTTACTTAAGTTTTTAGAATTGATAAACATGATATTTTATTTAAAACTTCTTACAATTACAGTTCTGGAGCTTGATTTTTGTGTCACTTTAATATCATCTGTTCTACTGTTCACTCCATATTGTTCAAAACCGGCTCCACCATCTTGCGTAATTTGCAAATTAGCTTTTGAAGAAGCGTCATCAATATAACGTGTTATGTTGTTATCATTACCCGTTTGGTTAACACGTTCTTCTACACTCATGGCACGTATATTTTCAGTGATGGTATTATTATCTCCGTTTTGGGTTAACTCAATATCAGTATTCGAAGAATTTACATTAGAATTAATGGTATTACCTTCCCCAATTTGTCTAATAAAAACAGAATTACCTGAATTAGCACTCCGTGCATTTCTTTTTGAAGATGTTTGATTACTAATCGTTCCTGAAGAAATTAGATTCAAATTTTCATTTTTTTTATCTAATATATCAACATCAGACACCCCGCTAGATTCCTCTTGAGCGTAACTCCCGAAAAAAATTCCAATGAAAATAAAGCTAAAAATTATATGCTTGAAATACATCTTCTTTTGTTAAAATTTATGATTAAAATAAAGTAAGGGCGGGTGATGTTTTTTAAACATTTACCCACCCTACTAATATAATTAATTTTATTTAATTAATTAATATTATATTAAATATTAATTAGATTGGTTAACCGAAATAAAGTTATTGTTACCAGTTTGAGTATTTTGACTCCACTGCCCATTACCAGATTGATCAGTATAAGCGGTATTATCGTTACCATTCTGAATATCCCAAGCTTTATGATTCATTCCATTTTGGTCAATATCACTTAAGTTACCATTCCCATTTTGGTAGCTATCAGCCATATTACTATCTCCGATTTGGTTTTGCTCTACAGCATTCCCTATACCAGTTTGATCAGAAAATGCTACATTTAAATTACCTTGTTGATTCTGTACTGCTTCATTAAAATCTCCTAATTGAGCAGCTGTTGCATCATTTTCGTCTCCAACTTGATCTTGATCAATCATATTGTTAGTTCCACCAGCACCACCTTGTGTTGCTGTAGCCTCATTAAGATTCCCATCTTGGAATTGGTTAACATCATTCAATGCTCCAATTAATCCAGATTGTGTAGCAGAAGCATTGTTATTATTACCGTCTTGCATTTGAACAATATTATTATTCATTCCCACTACACCACTTTGATCTGCCGTAGCTGTATTCCAGTTTCCAATTTGATCTTGATCTATATCATTCCAGCCTAAACCACTTCCTAGACCAATATTTTGATCAGCCGTAGCCATATTATTATCACCAACTTGAGTTTGATAAATTTCGTTAGAAGAATTTTCTTGACTAGCATTGGCAGTGTTATCATCACCATCTTGACGCTGATCAACAATTCCATCATTTGACTCATATAAAGGAACTCCAAAAAAACTTCCAGGTGTTCCCTGAGTAGATGTAGCGTTGTTTCTATGCCCATCTTGTTCTTGATACAAATTATTCCCATCTCCATCTTGTGAGCCTGAAGCAGTATTACCATCAGAACCATCAGGTGAACTATCTTGCCATTGCTCAGAAACGTTATTATCTCCATTTTGAACCATAGTAGCGACATTGTTATCATACTGCTGTCTTTGATACGCGTCGTTACCATCACCATCTTGATCTATAGAAGATTCATTCCCCTCTGCTTCTCCATTAGTTAAAGTTAAACCTCCAACTTCTACGTTAGCTTTATTATCATCTCCATTCTGATCAACTGTACTCACGTTAAAATCTCCATTTTGCCATACATCAGAATCGTTTCTTTCTCCATCCTGATTTACAGTTGCTTCGTTTTCCTCCCCACTAGCCGCACTTACGTTACCAGCTTGTGTGATTTTAGAATCATTCTCTAATCCTTTTTGATCTACAATAGAAGAGTTGGCTGTTCCATCTTGATCTACTTGACTTACGTTGTCTTGAGCAAATACAACTGCTCCGAACATTAGCGCTGCTGCGCTCAAAATTACTTTTTTCATGACTTTAAATTTTGATTGTTAATAATTAATTGATTTATATTGATTTAAAAATTAAATCCTAGTTAGATTGCGTTACTCTAGCCGAATTAGCCCCGGCCTGGTTAATACTACTTATATTTGGCACATTTCCACTTTGCGAAACTATCGCTGTATTGTCTGCTTCAATTATCCCGCTACTCTTTTGAGAAACACTAGAAATATTGTAATTATCAGTTTGAGTAACATCTGAAAAATTAGAATGGTTACCCACGCCATTATTCATAGCGCCAGATTGATTGACGAGTGATAAATTGTTATCGCCATTTTGATTGAGTAATGATTTATTATAGTTTCCGGTTTGAGTTACAAACTCGCCATTACTATATGGAAATAAAGCAGCATTACTAGCTGAGGTAACCTGCTTACTCTTGATTTTATTATGATCTCCTGTCTGAGACAGAACAGAAGTATTACCCTCTGTCGCATTTGGCTTTGCAACCTGTCTTGTAACGATGCGGTTATTATCACCCATCTGCATTACATTAGCTGAATTGTTATCAAAAGTTTGTTTTACTCTAGAGAAATTACTCTCACCCATTTGGGTAACATTTGCTAAATTTTGTTCCGCATTACCATTAACTCCCTGTCTAATAATAGACTCGTTATCACTTCCGGATTGTAGCACTTTTGCATCATTTCCATCTCCTTCTTGCTTAACTGTAGATTTCTGAACAAGTGAACCTAAAAGCGGAATACTTACTTGATCTACATCTGCAACGTTATTTTGACCGCTTGCCGTATTTCCTCCAACATTACCAGATTGACTAATAATAGATTCATTAAGACCTGATTGATCTACAAATGCTTTATTATTGGTGAACTCTTGATCAATATCACTAACATTATCGCCTGTCTGATTAACTTCAGCTTCGTTTAAGTTTCCTACTTGATTTACATCGCTGTTGTTTTGAGCAAAGACCACTGCTCCAAACGTTAATGCTACAATATTGATATATACTTTTTTCATGATAAATAATGCTATTCTATTTATTTTAAGTTGCAATTGACTTTTTAATTACCCCTTTAAATCTGATACTAAATTACAGCGGCAATTGCCTCATTTAAAAAAAATCATTTCTTTTTCGACAAAGCGAAAGAAAGAAACGATTAATTACACAAATTCATCATTTTAACCCCTTAACACCTTGTTTTACAGATAATGACAGCATCCGATTAAATTCATTTTATATAGATTAAGTGACAAACATTCATGTTGAAAAGATCAAAAAAGCAGATTCGTAAAACTTTCATCTAAAAAGTTTAGACATAAAAAAAGCTCGAGAAAATTCTCGAGCTTTTTTAGTACATAGTTTAAATTACGCTAATTTATCTGGTAAATAGCAACTCTCTATATTTTGTTAGCGGCCATAACTCATCATCGATCAATAATTCTAATTTATCACAATGATATCTTATAACATCAAAATAAGGACGAACTTCATTGCAATAAGCAAAAGCTTTGTCTTCCTGATTTTCTAACTTATTGGCTTTTTTACGCTCATTAATCATTTCAGTGATTCCTTTGTTGATTTTTTCAATATGCGTAGAAACTTCCTCTATTAATGTTAATTGCTCTGAAGCATGTTTTTTGAAATTAGCTTCACCGTAAATCTCTTTTAAACCTTTTACATTTTCAATCAAAATATTTTGATAACGAATAGCGGTTGGAATTACGTGATTTCTTGCTATATCTCCTAAAACACGTCCTTCTATTTGAATATGCATTGCATACTCTTCAACTTCAATCTCATGACGAGCTTCAACTTCAACTCTATTCATCACGCCTAAGCTTTCATACAACTCAATAGTTTTATCAGAAAGTTTAACCTTTAATGCTTCAGGAGTTTTTTTGTTGTTACTTAAACCACGTTTTTCAGCCTCTTTTTCCCAAGCTTCTCCGTAACCATCACCTTCAAATCTAATTTTCTTAGATTTTTTAATATAATCACGAAGCACATTAAAAATAGCATCGTCTTTTTTCATCTTCTTCTCCTTGATCAACTGATCAACCTCAACTTTAAACTCTTTTAATTGCTTCGCAACAATAGAATTTAAAACAGTCATTGGATTTGCACAATTTGCAGTAGAACCTACCGCTCTAAATTCAAATTTATTTCCAGTGAATGCAAATGGAGAAGTACGATTTCTGTCGGTATTATCTAAAAGAATTTCAGGAATTTTACCAACTACATTTAATTTTAATTCTGTTTTTTCTTGTGGTGACAATTTACCATCAGTTACCTTCTCTAGTTCATCTAACACTTCTGTCAACTGTGAACCTATAAATACAGAAATAATTGCCGGTGGCGCTTCATTGGCTCCTAAACGATGATCATTAGATGCACTTGCAATGGTTGCTCTTAATAACTCTTCATTCTCATAAACCGCCTTTATAGTATTTATAAAGAAAGTTAAAAACTGAAGATTTTTCATTGGCGTACTCCCTGGACTTAAAAGGTTTACACCTTCACTTGTCGCTAAAGACCAGTTATTATGTTTACCGCTTCCATTTACACCTGCGAATGGTTTTTCGTGAAATAACACTTTAAAATGATGACGGTCTGCAACTTTTTCCATTACATCCATCAGCAACAAATTATGGTCTACTGCTAGGTTTACTTCCTCAAAAATTGGCGCTAACTCAAATTGGTTAGGCGCTACTTCATTGTGACGTGTTTTTACAGGAATACCTAATAACATGCATTCGTTTTCCATATCGCGCATAAAATTTAATACACGAGAAGGAATAGCTCCAAAATAATGATCATCTAACTGCTGTCCTTTAGCAGGTGAATGACCTAAAAGTGTTCTTCCAGATAAAGTAATATCCGGACGAGAAGCTGCCAAAGCAGAATCTATTAAGAAATATTCCTGCTCCCAACCTAAGGTAGCATTTACTTTAGTTACTTTTTTATTGAAATATTTTACAACATCTGTAGCTGCTTGATCTAAACTTTGTAACGAACGTAAAAGTGGTGCTTTATAGTCTAGCGCCTCTCCTGTATATGACACAAATACAGTAGGAATACAAAGTGTGCTTCCTAATATAAAAGCTGGTGAAGTTGGATCCCAAGCAGTGTAACCACGTGCTTCAAATGTATTTCTAATTCCTCCGTTAGGGAAACTAGAAGCATCTGGTTCTTGTTGTACTAAAGCGGTACCTCCAAATTTTTCGATAGCAGAGCCATCCTCAACCGTTTCAAAAAAAGCATCGTGTTTTTCTGCTGAAGAACCCGTAAGTGGCTGAAACCAGTGCGTGTAGTGTGTAGCTCCTTTAGAAATCGCCCATTCTTTCATTCCTGTTGAAATATGATCGGCTAAGTTCCGCTCTATTTTAGAACCGTTTTCTATGGCATCCATAACACTTTTATACGAGTCTTTGGTTAAAAACTGACGCATAACCGGTTCGTTGAATACATTTTTACCGAAAATCTCTGATCTTCTAGCAGGATCTTTAACCTCAATTGGCTGTCTGCTTAAGGTTTCTTTTAAAGCTTGGAATCTAAGTTTTGACATGATTACATTTTGTGTGTTGCAAGGCACAAAAGTAGTAATTTTTAAAACACCCCCTTTATTTAAATCAAATTTTCTGTAAAATTTACATTTTATTAAGATTAACCCCTAAAATTTTTAAGAAATAAAAGTTAAACCAATAAATAACGAATATGCCACAAATAAAACTAAGCCTTTGTATCGGCTAAATTCAAATCGTTTTGGCAATAAAACTAAAGGTAACAATACAAGTGCAAAACCTAACATCCAAAAAATATCATTACTTAACACTTCTTCTGACTGAATATTTATAGGAAGAATAACAGAAGTAATTCCTAAAACTGAGGCAATATTAAAAATATTTGAACCTATCAAGTTTCCTAAAGAAATTGCTTTTTCTTTTTTAACAGCAGCTATTACAGAAGCTGCTAATTCTGGCACGCTGGTTCCTATGGCAATCATAGTTACCGAAATAACACGCTCACTCACCCCCATAATTGTAGCTAAATCTACCGCTCCTTCTACCAACCACTCTGAACCGTAATAAAGCGCTACACCTCCAATAAGTAGCCAAACAATTATTTTAAACCAAGAAGTGGTTTGTAATTTTTCATCTACCTCTTCGGCAACTACTTCATCTTTTTTACGAGCTCGCTGAATTAAAATCACTAAATAAACGATCATAATTCCTATTAATATTAAACCTTCTATTCGAGAAATACTACCTCCTGTATAAAGAAACACATAGAGTAAAAAGGAGAAAAACAACATGACAGGCCAATTCAGTTTAAAAAAGTCTCTATCTACTGAAATGGATGAGATCATAGCGGTAATACCTAAAACCAAACCAATATTAGCTACGTTAGAGCCAATAACATTTCCTAAACTGATATCTGAAAAACCATCTAGCGCAGCTTGCAAACTAACCAAGAGTTCTGGCAAAGAAGTTGCAAAAGAAACCACGGTCAAACCAATGACCATAGTAGAGATGTTTAGTTTAAATGATAAAGCCACTGAAGATCGGACTAAAAACTCTCCACCAACAACCAACAAGGTTAAGCCTAAAATTATAAAAACTCCTGCCATCTATTTTTTTTCGCGAAGATAACATAATTTAATGGCAACAAAATTTTTTGTATTTTAAGCAAAAGAAGATTTAAAAAATAGTTTAAGATGAAAAAAAATTGCTTCAATAAATTTTTACTAGTGCTTATTCTTTGTGTATTTTTTTGCGGTTTTACAACTTCGAAGAAATATACATTTAAAAATAATTTAAAAAAAGTAGAGGTAACGTCTCGTATCTACACTATAAACTCAACAACTACAAATGAAGATTTAGTGTTAATAGAAGAAAATCTGCAGCGTAACCTACAAGGAACTTCAGTAGAATTCTCGGAAATTAAACGTAATAAAGAGAAAGAGCTTACACATTTAAGCATTAGCACTAAATTTAAAGACGAAAATACATTCAGAAAGAATATTACTCTACAAAAAACAAGTGCGTTCCCTATAAAATTATCAGCTAATAATACTGATTTACTCATTCAGCATAAAGATAAAAGTATAACCGCTATTTCTAAAAACGGAGTTACTTATAATGAAGAAAAAAGTAATTCCGAAAAATTAGGTGAAAATCCATTATACATTTTTAATGGAAAAAAATTGAATTCAAAAAATAATGAACTTTTATTTGAAGCTAAAGATGGCTATTTAAAAATTACTACATACAATCCAGAAGAAGCCATTGCACGATACGGGAACGAGGCTAAAGAAGGTGCTATACGTATTGAAGAAGTAAAATCAACTAAATTTACCTCACAAAAAACTTTAGTTAACTCAAAACATATTAACGCCATACAATATCCTGATTTAAATAACGATGTAAAAAACAGTATTAATGGTAAAACAAAACCCTTATTTTTCATTAATGGTAAAAAGGCTACAGGAAAAGAAATAAATCAGCTTGAAGAAAATAATATTGAAAAAGTAGTTATCTTAAAAGACAAAAACGCTACAAAAAAATATGGTGAGAAGGGTAAAAATGGTGTCGTAGAAATCACCTTGAAAAAATAAATATGACACCGTAAAACCTTATAATTTTCTTAAATAGAAGATCCTTAACAAATTAACTATTAAGGATTTTGTATTTTTAAAATAAAAATCATGGGACTAAAAACACATTTTTTTAACGGTTTGGCGAAACTCAACAAATTAGTTTTACCTAATTACACCAAGAAAGGCTTAGAATTAGAAAAAGCAACTAAATTGCAGTTAGCGATAATTGGTTGGAAAGCTTGGGTAACAAAACATGCTGGAAAATCAAATCAAAAATTACTTGAAAGTTAATAAGTGATTATAGAGTTAACATCATTTCCACCCAGTTTATTTCTACCTTCAAGAAAAGATAATTCTATTAAAAAATTACATTGAATAATTTTACCTCCTAATTTCTCTATCAAATTACATGCAGCTTGAGCTGTACCTCCGGTAGCTAAAACATCATCGTGAATTAAAATTCTTTCCCCGTTATTTATAGCATCTGTATGAATCTCTAATTCATCGGTACCATATTCTAAATCATAAGATGCTTTAGTTGTTGAAAAAGGCAACTTCCCTTTTTTTCTGATAGGCACAAAACCTACGTTTAATTCTTTAGCCAATAATACACCAAAGAAAAAACCCCGAGATTCAACAGCAGCTACTTTATCAATTTTCTGCTTGTCAAGTTTTTTAATAAATTCAATTAAACAATAATTTACCGCTTCAGGAGATAATAACAAAGGCGTAATATCTTTATAAGAAATTCCTTGCTTAGGAAAATCAGGAACAATTCGTATATAATCTTGAATATTCATTATATATTTTTATGTAAATATAACTAGTTTTAAAAACTAAAAAATAATCATCACGTTTTTTAAAAAAATCTTTTGCAGAACTATAAAAAAGCAATATATTTGCACCCGCAAAAGGCCTCGTGGCGCAACTGAATAGCGCACCTGATTACGGCTCAGGAGGTTGCAGGTTTGAATCCTGCCGAGGTCACAAAACAAAAACGCAATTATCTTACTTATAGATAGTTGCGTTTTTTTATTGTTTTAATAATTAAGGTAATAAAAAAAAGCACTAAAATAATTCAGTGCTTTTTTTTTTAAAACCGTTTAAAATATTAGTTATTTTGTTGCGTTACAGTTGCCATATTTCCATTTCCATTCTGCATTACCGTACTATGCTGATTTTGATTTTTTTGGTTAACGCTAGAAATGTTATTATCTCCTAACTGCTGCACTAGCGAGTAATGATTATGTCCTGTTTGGCGTACATTATTTTCATTATCACTCCCTTCTTGATATACTGTAGATTCGCTATCTTGAACAATCTGATAAACTTTACTGTAGTTATTATCTCCTATCTGGTCAACATCGGAATTCATTCGTTTTCCTTGCTGCTCATCGTAAGCAAAGTTATTATGTCCCTCTTGGTAAATATTAGAATTTAAACTTTTTCCACGTTGTTCAATTAAGGCACTATTATAAGTGCTCCCGGTCTGCTCAATATAAGCAATTGAACTTCCTGTTCCTCCTGTACTTCCACCATTATCTCTATCTTGATCGATAGTTGCCGTGTTTAGATCACTAGTTTGTAAAATTTGTGCTTGGTTTCTTCCATTTTCAGGATTATCATTGTTTTGATAAATATTAGCCGTGTTATTATTTGCTAATTGATCAATATCTGAATTATTCAACGAACTAGATTGTACGACAGTTGCAGTGTTTCCATTTCCATTTTGTAAAACATCAGAAGTATTTCTATCTGCTTGAACACCATTCACTGTTAGCTGTGAAGTTGTAGTTGTATTTCCGTCTCCATTTTGTTCAACAATACTCAAGTTATTTGGTTCAACATCTGCCCCAACAGCTTGGTCAGAACCCTCCTGTGTAATTGTAGCCGTATTACTATCTCCTAATTGATCTATATCTGCTTTATTCTCTCCTCCAGATTGGTCTATTGTAGATGTATTTGTATTTCCATCTTGGTAAACATCAGCAATTTGATCATCATTATGCTGTGTAATTGTAGATGTATTATTATTTTGCAATTGGGTTACTACAGCTTCGTTATTTCTGTTTTCCCCACTATCACCATCAAACTGATTTACAGTTGATTTATTTGATGCTCCGTTTTGCGTTACATCTGCTATGTTAGAGAACCCAACTGTATTATTATCCCCCTGAGTTACATTAGACTCATTACTACCGGTTTGATCTACTGTAGCAACGTTATCGTTACCTACTTGACCTACATTACTATCATTCTGAGCAAAAGTAAATGCCCCAATCATTAGCGCTGCTGCGCTTAAAACTACTTTTTTCATGCTATAAGATTTAAATATTTCTACAGAAATTAATTCTAGTACAAATATGATCTCTAGTCTTTTTTTTAGAAAAAAGAATATAAAATATTTGATGTAAGGTGTTTTTTTACGGATAAACGGTTATACAGAAGATTATTCTAAAATACTATTTACTTAACCCCGAATAAACACCGGCTCATTTTCCTTCTCGGTATATTTTTCACTGAATTGGTAGCCATCATAATCAAACCCTTTAAGATCGTTTAAGCTTTGGGCATCGGTATCAATAATATACCTTGCCATAGAACCGCGTGCTTTTTTTGCGTAAAAACTGATGATTTTCAACTTCCCATTTTTAAAATCTTTAAAAACCGGTGAAATAACCTCAGCTTTCAATTTATCTAATTGTACTGCTTTACTGTATTCATTACTCGCTAGGTTGATGAACAGTTCGTCTTTTGTTAATTCTTTATGGAGTGCTTTGGTAATTTTATCTTGCCAAAATTCATATAAATCATTTTTTCGGCCTAGTCCTAATTTTGTTCCCATTTCTAAGCGATAAGGCTGAATAAGGTCTAAGGGACGTAAAACACCATACATTCCCGATAAAATACGCAAAGTGTCTTGTAACAAGTCTATCTTATCAGCCGGAATAGAATACGCATCGAGTCCGGTATACACATCGCCGGCAAATAAATAAGCGGCAGGACGTGAATTGGATTGGGTATGTTCTTCCTGAAAATCTTGGTAACGTGTATAATTTAGATCAGCCAATTTATCGCTTATGCTCATTAAATCGGCAATTTCTTTTTTACTGAAGCGAGAAAGTTTACGGTTAATTTTAGCTGCATCTTCCACAAATTGAGGCTGCGTTCCGCGTTGTGTTGGTAAAGTACTTTCTTGATCTAACGATTTTGCCGGTGAAACTACAATTTTCATCTACTGGAATTTTAAGTTTACCGTAAAAATAGAATTTATTGAAGAGATTTTTTAGCTTTTTAATTGTTGTTTTTGCAATATGGCTTTATCTGAAAATATCCTAATATATAAATTTCCGTCACCCTGAACTTGATTCAGGGTCTCACTGATTTAACCATGAGATGCTGAAATCTAAGATTTAACGGAGTTAATCAAGCTCAGCATAACAGTATTTAAAAAATACAATTTATTGTACTAAAAAATCGAGAAAGTTTATTAGCAATAGGGATAGCAGCGGCATCCTTTTTTTTCTTTCATAAATGGCAAAAAAAGATATAGCGGATAGCCCGACCTGAAAACGCTAGTTTGATAGGATTGCCCTTATAATACTTCTTTTTGATTTTTGGCATAGTTTCGCCACTTCTCGATACAAAGTTGTATATCTTCCGGAATATCAGAATTAAAACGTAACCACTCCCCTGTTTTGGGATGCTCAAAACCTAGAGTTTTGGCGTGTAAGGCTTGGCGTGGTAATACTTTAAAACAATTATCGACAAACTGTTTGTATTTTGTAAAGGATGTTCCTTTTAGGATTTTATCGCCGCCGTAACGTTCGTCGTTAAAAAGGGTGTGGCCAATATGCTTCATATGCACACGGATTTGGTGCGTTCTACCGGTTTCTAACTTACAAGAAACCATAGTGACATAGCCAAAACGCTCCAAGACTTTATAATGCGTTACCGCCGGTTTTCCTTGATCGGCTTCCTCGCCCTGATAAACGGTATTTTGCAAACGGTTTTTAGGGTGACGCCCAATATTTCCTTCTATTTTTCCTTCCTCTTCATCAACATTTCCCCAGACCAAAGCTACATATTCACGTTCACTGGTTTTATTGAAAAACTGTTTAGAAAGATGCGCCATCGCGTCTTCAGTTTTGGCAACTACTAACAAGCCGCTGGTTTCCTTATCGATTCTATGAACCAATCCGGGTCGGTCGCTACTGTTATTCGGTAGGTTTTCAAAATGATATACCAAGGCATTGATCAGCGTTCCCGAATAATTCCCATGACCGGGATGCACCACCATTCCTGCAGGTTTATTGACTACCAAAAGTGTATCATCTTCATAAACAATACTTAGCGGAATATCTTCCGGGGTTAATAAAAACTCGTATGGGGGATGCTCAAACAGTACTTTTACCTCATCGCCTGCTTTTACCTTGTAGTTTTGCTTTACCGTATCGCCATTTACATAAACGTTTCCATTTTTAGCGGCTTGCTGAATTTTATTACGGGTCGCATTTTCCACAAAATTCATCAAAAACTTATCTACGCGTAAAGGCTCCTGTCCTTGCGAGGCTACAAAACGATAATGTTCGTAAAGCTCATCACTCCCTTCATTAAAATCTTCTTCTTTCTGCATCTTATTCTTCACTATTATAATTTCTAGAACCGTCGCCTAAAATTAGATTGATGACTGTTGTTTTCATTAATTCATCTCCTTCTTGTAGCGTTTTCCCGTTGGCACGCATTTCTAAAACTACATCTTTACCAATATCCGGTTTATAGGTAATATCGCCTATTTTGAAGCCTAAGGAACTTAAGGTAGGGATTACCTGACGTTTGGTACGGCCTATTAATCTTGGGATTTCTATTTTTGCATAACCCGAAGGATTTAAGGTTAAGTATATTTTACGATTTTCCTTTACTTGCTTACCGGCCGCAGGAACTTGCTCGATCACCGAATATCGTGGGAAATCAGGATTATAATTTGCCGAGTCCAGAATTTCTCTTCTCAAATCCATTTCAGTTAATTTTTTATCAACCACATCTAAACTTAATCGCGATAAATCGGGTACCTTAATGCGTTGCTCATGATTAGTGGTATAATCTAACCATTGCATACTGGCAAAACCTAAAATAACCACCAGCAAGCCCGCAATGATTAATTGGATAAGAAATTTTTTACTAAAAATAAATTTGAAAAAGCTCATTATTCTTGAAGATTATTGGGCAAAGATATAAAAACACCCGTATTTTTGTTTGAAATTATACAAGTGAAATTTAAAAAACGTCAATTCACTTAATTTATTTAGTATGAAGAAAAAAATTGCCATCGCTATGGGCGGCTATTCTAACGAATATAAAATTTCTTTGAATAGCGGAAATCTGGTTTATAAGCATATCAACACAAAGGTTTATGAAGCCTATCGCGCCCATATCTTAGAAGAAGGTTGGTTTGTAGTGACCGATGATGAACAAAAATACCCGATTGATAAAGCTGATTTTTCTGTTACGATTAACAATGAAAAAATCAATTTTGATTGTGTTTTTAATATTATTCACGGAACACCGGGCGAAGATGGTATTTTTCAAGGCTATTTAGAAATGCTGAATATCCCACAAACGGCTTGCGATTATTACCACGCAGCGCTAACGTTTAACAAAAGAGATTGTATTAGTATTTTAAAAGCTAACGGAATACAAACCGCTAAAAATTATTTTCTAAATAAAGGCGATGAAATTTTGGAAGATGAAATTATTGATCGCGTTGGTTTACCTTGTTTTGTAAAAGCGAATAAAGCTGGAAGTAGTTTTGGCGTTTCTAAAGTAAAACGAAAAGAAGATTTAATTGAAGCGATTCACTTTTCCTTCCAAGAAGATGAAGAAGTTATTATTGAATCATTTCTGGATGGAACTGAAGTTTCCGTGGGTGTGATTGAATATAACAATGAAGTGGTTGCGCTTCCCGTTACCGAAATTATATCTGAAAATGATTTTTTTGATTACGAGGCTAAATATTTAGGGCAATCGCAAGAAATAACACCGGCAAATATTTCTGAAAAAGATACCCATAGCGTTCAAGAACAAGCAAAGCGCATTTTTAAAATTTTAAAGTTAAAAGGACTTACAAGAGCCGAATTTATTTTTCATAACAATGAACCGCATTTTGTGGAAATTAATACGTGTCCCGGTTTAAGCGAAGCGAGTATTCTACCGCAACAAGCCAAAGCTGCCGGAATCACGTTAAAAGATTTATTCAGCAATGTTATTGAAGCCGCGTTGAAGAATCGCTAAGTCTTCAGTTTTACTTATCTTCACTTTTGAAAAATTAATCGATTATGAAAAGAGCTGTTTTTCCGGGATCGTTTGATCCGATAACCTTGGGACATTATGATATTATAGAACGCGGATTAAAATTATTTGATGAAATTATCCTTGCCATTGGCGTAAATGCCGATAAAAAATATATGTTTTCGCTAGAACAGCGGAAAGAATTTTTAGAAGCCACCTTTGCCCACCAACCCAAAATTAAAATTAAAACCTATCAAGGCTTGACAGTCGATTTTTGTAAAAAAGAGAAAGCCGAATTTATTTTGCGTGGTTTACGTAATCCGGCAGATTTTGAATTTGAAAAAGCCATTGCCCATACCAATCGAAAATTAGAGCAAATTGAAACGATTTTCTTATTGACTTCTAGCGGAAAAAGTTACATCTCCTCTTCTATTGTTCGTGATGTTATACGCAATAATGGCGATTACACCATGCTAGTTCCTGATGCGGTTAGGGTAAAGAAGTAGGTTTTAGAGTTTAGAGTTTAGAGTTTAGAGTTTAGAGTTTAGGGTTTAGGGTTTAGGGTTTAGGGTTTAGGGTTTAGGGTTTAGAAAGTTAACTTATTATTTTTAAGTGAAAAGAATTTTTAAAATAATACTGAAGATACTTGTCGTACTTATTTGCCTTCCAATTTTATATGGCCTTATAAGTTTACTTCTTAGTTATATCAGTATTAATACTACTCCTTCAACTAATAGTACTAACCTAGTGTATCTACATACAAATGGGGTTCATTTAGATATCATTATTCCCAAAAAAAATGCTTCAGAAAAATTATTACAAGATTTAGCCCTAGACGAAACCGATGCCTTTTTATCGTTTGGTTGGGGCGATAAAAACTTCTATTTAAATACACCGGAATGGAGTGATTTAACGTTTAACAATGCAACAAAAGCGCTTTTCTTAAAAAGTGCTACCTGGATTCATTTGACAAAATATCAGCATAAAAGAAGTGATTGGACACCAGTTTATTTGAATAATGCCCAATTAAAAAAGCTTAATACTTACATTTTGAATAGCTTTTATCTAGATAAAAACCAGCAGAAAGTTTTATTACAAGGAAAAGGATATACCGACATAGATGATTTTTATGAAGCAACCGGAAGCTATCATTGCTTTTTTACTTGCAATACTTGGGTAAATCAAGCTTTTATTGAAAGTGATTTAAAAGCGTGTCTATGGACTCCTTTTGATTTTGCCCTAATAGACAAGTACACGGATTGAAAATTAATTTCAATATGTCATGCTGAACTTGTTTAACTTCGTTGAATCTTCAATTTCAGCATCGCATCTGCATAATTCCCGATAATCACTATGAGACCCTAAATCAAGTTTAGGGTGACGTTATTATTTAAGAAGATCAAAACAAACACTTCACTCCTACACCCCCATAATAATTTCTTGGATTTCCAGGGTAATAATAACGTGGTTCGCTGTTGCCAAAGCCAATGGCATTCGGTAAAATGCTTACTGCGTACTGTTCATTAAACACATTATTTATTCCGGCTTGAAAGTTAATCCTTAAAAAATCGATTGCTTTTAATTCATAAGCGGCTTTTAAATTGACTAATTGATAAGCATCACTGTATTTTGAATTCGCGTCGTTCAACGGTATTTCGGAAACAAATAAGGCATTGCTATAGAATGAAAATCCGTTTTTCGTTTGCACATCTAATCCAAGATTTATTTTTCTATCGGGAACGCCGGTAAGTTCATTTCCACTATAATTATTCCCTTGATCGGTAAATTCATCAAATGAATATTCATTAAAACTCGCAGAAAAGTAAGGTTTCAACCGAATAAAATCAGAGAGTTCTACATTATAATTCAGCAAAATTTCTAATCCGTTATGATCGGTTTTTCCGGCGTTAATTCCAACATAGCGATCTTCAGCAACACGCCGCGCGACCAACAAATCGGATACTTGAATCGTGTACACGGAAATTTCTGTATATAAATTTTTAAACCAGGTTCCTTTAAAACCGATTTCATAATTCCAGCCGGTTTCGGGATTTAATTGGGTATTAATTCTTCCTTCGGGGGTTAAGGTTTCATCTACCGTGGGAATTGAAAACCCTTTGCTAATGCTAGCATACATATTTTTAGTGGAAGAAATTTTATAAAGAGCGGCAATTCGTGGTGACCATTCGGTATTGAATTGATAATCGCCCGATTGATCGATTTCATCTTCTACAAACAAATCAGTTATTTCATAATCCGTTTGATTGACATTAAGCCCTCCTTCTATTTTCCAACGTTTAGAAAGTGATAAATTTAACTGACCAAAAAAGTTATAGTAATTTCTATCTTGATCGGCGTTGGCGATTATATTTCCGCGAACGCTTCCTTCACCCGGAAAATCTTCATATAAATTTTCAAAATTACTTCCGCTGTAATTTTCACTTAAAACCTCTGCACCAAAACTCGTTTGTAGCGGAAGCTTAAAAAATTCAGTAGTAAAATTAAAACGCGTTCGTACCCCCAAATTATAACTTTCTTCTTTTAAAATATCAAAAGGTCGCGGCTCATACGCATCTTTATAATTGGTAAAAATACTGGTTGAATTTTTGAAGTCTTCAGAAAATTTATAGGAATACGATAAACCTACTAAAACTTTATCATAGGATTCAAATCCTTTTGCTTGTTTCCACGTAAACGCAGCTTGACTCGGGTTTTCATTAAAATCTGTTTTACTAATCGAACTCGGAATAAAAGCCTTCAAACGCGTAAAATTTCCAATAAAAGATAAGGTAGATTTCGCAGAAGCATATAAATTTCCATTTAAGGTTAACGATTTCCGATCGTACGCTGAATTTTCTCGATAACCTTCTTGCTCTAGATGTGTATAATTTGCGAAAATATTTCCTGAAGTTGAACTAAAACCGGTATTCACCGAATTTTTTAATAATTGATAACTTCCGAAGGTGGAAGAAACTTCAGCAAAATTTTCATTATACCGGGGTTTTTTAGCATATAGGTTTAGTACACCACCCAAACCTGAACCGTAAATACTGGAATTTGGTCCTTTTATAGTTTCAATATGATCGATACTTTCTGGCGCAATATCGTTAATAACCGTTTGTCCGTCGCCAGAACTTATTGGGATTTCATTAAAATATGCTTTTACGCGATTGGTACCATATTGTGCTCGCGCACCAATTCCGCGAATGGAAATTCTGTTGGTATTTAACGCGCCTTCTTGGGTAAAAATACCGGGTTTTCTATTAAAAGATTCGGTTAATAAAGTAGCTGAATTACGCGTTAATTCTTCAGCATCCAAATAATTTACCGCCGCCGGGATCGATTGCATTTCATCTTCAATAGAAGTCGATTGAATCAATACTTTCTCTAAGGAAGTGCTATCTTTTTTTGTAGGATTTTGTTGTGCTTTCGCAGAAATTACCCCGAAAAAGCACAACAACACCCCTATTTCTATTTTTATCAACTGAAAAATAGACTTATTTGTCATTTGGTGTTACTCTCCAAATAATTCCGCCGTCATCATCATTTACTAAAAGTGAACCATCTAAAGCTTGTGCCACGCCAACCGGGCGACCGTGGACTAAGGATTCTTCTTCATTCTGAATAAAACCGGTTAAAAAATCTTCAGGTTGTTGTGGCTTCCCATTTTCAAAAGGGATAAAAACTATTTTATACCCGCTTAAAATTGAGCGATTCCAAGAACCGTGTTGCCCTACAAAAGCACCGTTTTTATATTTTTCAGGAAATTTATCGCCGGTATAAAATTGGAATCCAAGTGAAGCAGTGTGTGAACCTAAAGGAACATCAGGAATAATTGCTTTTTGAACCATTTCTGGATGTGGGTCGTCTTTCCAACGTGGATCTTTAATTTGCCCGTAATACGAATACGGCCAACCATACCAACCGCCTTCTTTAACGCTCGTGGCATAATCGGGAACCAAATTATCGCCTAATTTATCGCGCTCATTTACGGCAGTCCATAATTCACCGGTTATGGGATTCCAGTCCATTCCGACAGGATTTCTTAACCCGGAAGCATAAATTTTTTCGCCGGTTCCATCAGGATTAATTTCTAAAATCCCGGCTCTTCTTTTTTCTTTTTCCATACCGTGTTCTCCCACATTGCTAGAAGAACCCACTGTAATGTATATTTTAGTTTGCTCTTTATTACTTATTAAATTTCTGGTCCAATGATGATTATAACCTCCTGCCGGTAGCGCTAAAATTTTCTCGGGTTCTCCTTCAATTTTTGTTTGTCCTTTCTTATAAGGATACCGAACCAAACCATCAACATTAGCAACATAGAAATAATTGTTAAGAATTAACATTCCGTAAGGCTGATTTAAATCTTCTAGAAATAGAAAACGCTCTTCTACTTTACCGTCGTTATTATTATCACGTAATAATGTTATTTGATTGGCACTACTGCTAGCATCGTTACTTTCGACAACAAAATAATCGCCATTTTCAGCTACATAAGTTCTCCGTGGATGTTTTAAATTATCAGCAAAACGTTCAACGGTAAAACCTGCCGGAGCTATAGGTTTTTCATCTGCTTTCCAATTAACGATCTCACTTCTTTTTCTAACAGATTTTGTGCTAAATGGTGCCGGAAGCGTTAATTTACCCACAGCGGTTTCTACGGTAGTTGAAGTACTATCTTGTTGAATTTCTTCTTTTTCCTGTTCGGTTACTTTTCGGTTATTTTTACAACTCCCAACCAACAAAACAAGGCTGAAAAATAAGCCGAAATAAAGATAATTTCTTTTCATAAAAATTCATTTTTCACTAAAGTAAGCGATTAATAAGAGGAAGATTATTTAAATTTTCTAAATTAATAGTATTTTAACAGAACAAATTCTAGTACTAAAGTTTACGAACAATTATGGCAAGCCATTAGATTTCTTTACTTTTGGGTACTTCAATTTTTATTTTATGAAAAAAGTCCTCTTATTTTTTCTGATTACAAGTTTAGCGAGTTGTGATTTTTCTAAGTATCGTTTAGTCAAAGAATACGATTTTACAACACGTTTTGAAAAATCTGAAGGAAAAGAAACGGCAACCTATCCTGAAATTATAAAGTTTTATAAAGATCTAGACGATGCGTTTACCTCTATTTCTATGGAAGAATACGGAGAAACCGATAGCGGAAAATCATTGCATTTAGTAATTTACAATCCTGATAAAGACTTCGATTTTAAAAATTTACAAAAAGATAAAAATATTCTTTTTATAAATAACGGAATTCATCCCGGTGAAAGTGACGGCATTGATGCTACTATGATGATGTTACGTGATTTTGCACAAGATTCCATCGAACTTCCAGAGAACACGATTATTGCCACCATACCGGTGTATAATATTGGTGGCGCTTTAAACCGTAATTTCCATTCGAGAACCAATCAAAACGGACCAAAAGCTTATGGTTTTCGAGGCAATGCTCAAAATTATGACCTTAATCGCGATTTTATAAAAACCGATACTAAAAATACACGCGCTTTCGCGGAAATATTTCATCAGTTAAAACCCGATTTTTTTATTGATAATCACGTCAGTAATGGCGCAGATTATCAATACACACTTACGCATCTTTTCACCCAGTACAATAAGTTGTCAGGAAAGTTAGGCAGCTATCTAGAAGAAAGTTTTCGAGTGCAATTAGAAGATAGTTTGGCTAAAAAAGATTGGCCAATTACACCCTATGTAAATGTATTTAATGAAAGCCCAGAAGTTGGTTTTTCGCAATTTTTAGACAATCCGCGCTATTCTACGGGTTATGCTTCGCTTTGGAACACTCCGGGAATGATGGTAGAAACGCATATGCTAAAACCTTACAAGAAACGCGTAAAAGGAACCTATGAATTAATGCTTTCGGCAATTAAAATTTTAGATAATGAAGGCAGAAAAATTAAGAATTTAAAAACGGAAGCCGATAGTATTTTTCAGCAAAAAAACGAATATTATTTTAATTATGAAGTAGATAGTTCTAAAACTTCAACACTTGCTTTTAAAGGGTACGAAGCTGAAAAAATTAAGAGTAAGATTACCGGAAAAGATCGCTTAAAATATGATCGAAATAAACCGTACACGAAAGATGTAAACTATTATAATTCTTATAAACCTAGCGATACGGTAAGCATTCCGAAAGCCTATATAATTCCGCAGGCTTGGTGGAAAGTGATCGATTTATTAAAACTGAATCAAATTGAAATGACCGCGTTCGAAAAAGATTCTATTATGGAAGTTGAGGCTTACAGAATTGAAGATTACCAAACGCGAGAAAATGCCTACGAAGGTCATTATCCGCATTTTGCCACAAAAGTTTCTTCTTCAACTAAAAAAGTTAAATTTAGAAAAGGAGATTTTATTGTTGCAACAAATCAACGAGGAATTCGCTATTTATTGGAAACCTTAGAACCTATGGCGGTCGACTCCTTTTTTAATTGGAATTTCTTTGACAGCATTCTTCAGCAAAAAGAACATTTTTCTCCCTATGTTTTTGAAGATTTAGCCTGGAAACTTTTACAGGAAAATCCTAAATTGAAAGAGAAGTATGAAGCCAAGAAAAAAACTGACCAAGAATTTAGTGATAATTGGTATGCACAATTAGATTGGATTCATAAACAAACTTCGTATTATGAAGAAGCGCATTTAGAATACCCTGTTTTTAGGATGCTGAATTAAATATTCTTTTGGAAAAAGCAGCTTGATATTTTCATAAGATTTTTTGAGTGCTTTCTGCGATTTTTCAAAATTTCGCCATTCAACTTTCGTAATTCCCTCCTTCTCTTGCGGAACTAATTTTCCATCAAAGCTGGTTCTCATTTCAAACCAATAGGTTTCTTTCAACTTATATTTGCCATTCCGCTTTAGAATATGGTACGTGGTTTGTAAAAACTGAGTGATTTCAAGCCCTTCGACCATAGTTTCTTCTTCCACTTCCCGAATAGCCGTTTCCTGTATTGTTTCATTTTTTTCTGCCTTTCCTTTTGGCAAATCCCAACGGTTATTTCGATAAATAAATAAAATTTCACCTTTATCATTAAATACCATTCCGCCACCGGCCACAATTGTTTTCAGCTTTTTTTTAAGGTGCTTTAGAAGTTTTTCTTCTTTTTTATGGTAAAGATTTACATAAAACAAGTCGCCATGCACCACTTGTTTGATAATCCTTTTTATCTTTGCCTTTTTTATAGGAATTGATGTATATTGGTCTCCAATATCCTTTTTTGTAGAAAGAATTATAGGAATGTCATTTACAAAAACTTTATACATTTTCAAGTATGATTTTAGATAAAGAAACAGCTAAAAAAACAGCTGAATTGCTTTTGCAAATTAAGGCAATAAAATTAGATCCGCAAGAACCTTTTACATGGGCCAGTGGTTGGAAGTCGCCAATTTATTGTGACAACAGAATTGTACTTTCATACCCACCTATTAGAAACTTTATACGCGAAAACATGGCTAAAAGCGTTGAAGAACTTTACGGAAAACCCGATGTGATTGCAGGCGTAGCTACCGGAGCCATTGGTATTGGGATGTTAGTAGCCGAATATTTAGGTTTGCCGTTTGTTTACGTTCGCCCGGAACCCAAAAAACATGGAAGACAAAACCAAATTGAAGGTTATTTAGAAACCGGACAAAATGTAGTTGTTATTGAAGATTTAATAAGTACCGGAAAAAGCAGCTTAAACGCTGTAAAGGCATTAAAGAAAGCCGGCGCTAATGTTAAAGGCATGCTCGCTATATTTTCTTACGGGTTTGATGTTGCCAAGGAAAATATTGATAGCGAAGAACTTCAAGTAAACGTGTTGAGTAATTACGATAATTTGGTAGATCAGGCCTACCAAACTAATTATCTGAATAAAGAAGAAGCAGAAACCTTAAAAAGATGGCGATTGGATCCTGCCAATTGGTCTCCAAAATAAACTTATGCACTTAGAAAGTAACAAAAATACCGTACAAAAAAGTCAGCAAGAAACCTTTACGTTTTTAACTGATGTTAGCAATTACAATAAAATAATGCCGGAGAGCATTCAGAAATTTGACATTTTAAGCCAAGACAGCTTTTTGTTTCAGTTAAAAGGAATGCCGGAAATCGCATTACAAATACAAGAAACCAATCCTAATGACACTGTTGTTTTAGGCTCTAAAAGTGATAAATTATCATTTACACTTAAAGCAAATATCAAAGCTATTGACGATAATACAAGTGAAGTACAATTACTATTTGATGGTGAGTTTAATAGTATGATGGCGATGATGATAAAATCTCCGCTTAAAAAATTCATCAATACCTTGAGTGATAACTTAGGTAAGCTTTAGTATAACATTTTTACTTCTTTTACTTCAAAAGATTTTAAAACAGCATCTTCAAACATGACTTCTAAATGGCCTTGTTTGGAGATGTTTTTTATGATACCTGGTTCTTGTTTTCCATCAGGGAACTCAAACATAGAGGGTTTTTCTAAACGAAATAAATAGGTTTTGTAACGTTTTATAATTTCTTCTATAGGGAGTTTTATGGCTGACAAAACTTCTTTCTCTACTTCTTCCACCACAGTTTTTAACAAATAATCTAAATCGTAATCTATTCCTGTTTGTAGTTTTAAAGAGGAAGCTTGTGCTAGACCTGAGAAATTGGTTTGATTTACATTTAAGCCAATCCCGATGATGCTGGCTTTAATGGCATCTCCTTGTAGAATATTTTCGATTAATATGCCACATATTTTTTGTTGTTCTGCCAATATGTCGTTAGGCCATTTTAAATTTAATTTAGGTATATTTAGTTTAGAAAGTGCTTTTAAAACACCAATAGCCGCAAGGGCACTAACTTTAAATTGTTGATCTAAAGGAAGTGATAAATCATTCAACAAAATGCTACACGTAAGGTTTTTGCCCTCTTCAGTGATCCAAGTCGACCCCATTTGCCCTTTACCGGCTGTTTGTTTATTGGCTATTACGCAACAGTTTTCGATAGCAGAATTTTCACGAAATAGGTCGCGCAAAAACGTGTTTGTGGAATCAGTGGCAAGAACTTTGATACTACGCATAAAGAATACAGAGTTATTATAGAAATATTGTTATGTCTAGAAGGCAAAAAAAAGCTAAAAAATAATAACTTTGCTGAAAATAAATAAAATTAATGGTAAAAAAAGAAAATAACACAGACCAACTTATTGCGCATATCCTAGAAGGAATTGAAGAAGTTAAAGGACAAGACATTCAGTTGTTAGATTTAAGAGAGATAGATAATACCGTTTGTGATTATTTTGTGATTTGTAGCGGAACTTCAAATACACAAGTCAACGCCATTGTAAACTCCATTCAAAAAACAGTTAGCAAATCTATTAAAGACAAACCCTGGCATGTTGAAGGAACAGAAAATGCCGAATGGGTTTTAATAGATTATGTAAATGTAGTAGTTCATGTTTTCCAGAAACACATTCGTGAGTTTTATGATATTGAAGGACTCTGGGGAGATGCAAAAACAACTACTATAGAAACGAATTACTAAAAAAAATTATCAGCTAAAATGGCGAAAGAGCAAAAAAATAAAAAACCAGAAAACAAAAAGCCTAAATTTAATTCTTATTGGATCTACGCCGGAATTATTCTTATTTTTTTAGGCATCAATTTTTTTGGTGGAAGTTTTAACGAACCCAACGAAATAAATTCGGCAAAGTTTGAAGAATTTCTCAAAGATGGTGATGTAAAAAAATTAGTGGTTATCAATAAACAAAAAGCAAATGTTTATTTAACCGATAAAGCCAAAGAAAAAGACATTCATAAAAAGAAATCAGAGCCCGGTATTATTCCAACAGGAGAAACACCAGCCTATACGTTCTTTTTTGGAGACTTAAAAAAGTTTCAGGAAGATGTCGAAAATATAGAAAAAGAAAATAATGTTTCCGCTAACATTACTTTTGAGCAAGAAACCAATATGTGGGGCGATATCTTATTAACCTTCCTCCCATTTATTTTAATTTTTGGTATTTGGATTTTCATAATGAGAAGAATGAGCGGCGGTGGCGGTGGCGGCGCCGGAGGCCAAATTTTCAACATCGGAAAATCAAAAGCCAAACTATTTGACCAAAATACGGATGTTAAAACTTCTTTTAAAGATGTAGCCGGTCTAGAAGGTGCAAAAGAAGAAGTACAAGAAATTGTAGATTTCTTGAAACAACCTGAAAAATACACGTCCTTAGGAGGTAAAATTCCTAAAGGAGCTTTACTTGTAGGTTCGCCGGGAACCGGTAAAACTTTACTCGCTAAAGCTGTAGCGGGAGAAGCTAAAGTGCCGTTTTTCTCTTTATCAGGCTCAGATTTTGTTGAGATGTTTGTTGGTGTTGGAGCTTCCAGAGTTCGAGATTTATTTAAACAAGCGAAAGAAAAATCTCCTGCCATTATTTTTATTGATGAAATAGATGCTATTGGTAGATCTAGAGGAAAAAGTAACTTTTCAGGATCTAACGATGAGCGCGAAAATACCCTGAATCAGCTATTAACAGAAATGGATGGTTTTGGTACCAACACCAATGTAATTGTACTTGCAGCTACTAACCGCGCCGATGTTTTAGATAAAGCTTTAATGCGTGCAGGACGATTTGACCGTCAGATATTTGTTGATTTACCTGATGTTCGTGAACGTAAAGAAATCTTTGAAGTGCATTTACGTCCACTTAAAAAGATAGCAAACGAATTAGATGTAGAGTTTTTAGCAAAACAAACTCCGGGATTCTCGGGAGCAGACATTGCTAATGTTTGTAATGAAGCTGCTCTAATTGCTGCCCGTAAAGGAAACAAAGCTGTAGGTAAGCAAGACTTTTTAGATGCTGTAGACAGAATTGTTGGCGGCTTAGAAAAGAAAAATAAAATTATTACACCAGAAGAGAAAAAAGCAATTGCATTTCACGAAGCCGGTCACGCAACCGTAAGCTGGATGCTTGAGCACGCTGCTCCTCTTGTTAAAGTTACAATTGTGCCCAGAGGACAATCTTTAGGAGCTGCTTGGTATTTGCCAGAAGAAAGGCTTATCGTCAGGACTGAACAAATGCTAGATGAAATGTGTGCTACGATGGGTGGTCGTGCTGCAGAAAAGGTGATTTTTAATAAGATTTCTACCGGAGCATTAAGCGATTTAGAGAAAGTTACCAAGCAAGCAAAGGCAATGGTGACCGTTTATGGCTTAAATGACAAATTAGGAAATCTTACCTATTACGATTCTAGCGGACAAAGCGAATATAATTTTACAAAGCCTTATAGTGAAAAAACCTCTGAATTAATTGATAAAGAAATTTCTAATATTATTGAAACACAATATGAGCGTGCGCTTGCTTTATTAGAGGAACATAAAGATAAGCTCACAGAACTTGCAGAAATATTGTTAGAAAAAGAGGTTATTTTTAAAGATGATCTTCAACGAATTTTTGGTGATAGACCTCACGCAAAAAATAATTCGGATAATATAAAGTTGAAATCAGAAGAAAAGCAAGAAGATTATGCTGCTGAAAACACTTCTAAAGTAAACAAAGGAGAAAAACAAGAAACCACTCCAAAGGAATAAAAACGGTAAATAAACCTTAAAAAATCTTGATTTAGCTATGGGTTAAATCAAGATTTTTTATATTTGGACTAAAACCTATAAAAATTTTTATTATACCCCTTAAAAAAGCCTATGAGTCTATTTAGAAAATTTTTACGATCTAAATCTAAATCAGACAAAAATAAAGATTCCAAGGATCCGGAACAGAGTAAATACATGCCTGAACCAGAGACCCCTACCGATGAAAATTTTATGATTAATTTTAAAAAAAACGGGGGTAAATTTTTATACTGTACAGATAAAAATGAGGTGTTAGACGTTTTTCGAGAAATTTTAAAGGAGAATAATTGGCACGACGCTGAAGCTTGCTGTTTTGATGAATCTTTGCAAGAAATGTTTAAAACATCAGATATTAATTTTTCAAAAAAGATTAACGGTTCTTTTTTCTTATCTACTTGTGAATATCTTATAGCGAATACAGGGGCTTTATTGGTTTCATCAAATCAAATAAAAGAAACAAAATTACACGAACTTCCGCATGACTTTATCATTTTTGCAGCAACAAGTCAGCTTATAGACACTATTGGCGAAGGTTTACGCGGAATTAAAACAAAAAATAGGAATAAAATTCCGACAAATATTACCACTATCAAAACTTTTGAAAATAAAGAAGAGAGTGATTTTATGAGTTACGGAAGTACTACAAAAAACCTATATTTGCTGCTTTTGGAAGATTTATAATATGAAGGAATTTATTACGAGGGGCGTATCTGGTGCGTTTTATGCTTTTTTATTGATTACAACTGTCCTCGTATCAGAATACAGCTTTTGGGCTTTAATCTTTATTTTTGGTATCATCAGCTTGTACGAATTGCAAAAATTACTTCAGCTTAACAGCTACCTTTCCTATTTTATCTTTATAGGTTTCCTACTTTTTTTCAGCATCTTTCAATTAAATAACTACGCATTAACGGCACTTTTAATTTTCACACTTTTAATTAAAATTTTACTGCTGAAAGATTTAATGATTATTCATAAAATACCCCTTTTTGAAGGAAAGAAATATTTACTTGTAATTTTTTACTTAATTTCTTCCTTTATATTTATGACATTAATTCCATATTATGAAGGGAATTATGCTCCAGAACTACTTTTAGGATCATTCATGCTAGTTTGGGTGAACGATAGCTTTGCTTACTTAGTCGGCAAAAATTTTGGACGTACAAAGCTATTTGAACGTATTTCTCCTAAAAAAACTGTAGAAGGCTTTTTAGGAGGTTTCTTTTTTTCTTTACTGGCAAGTTATGTAATTTACAATTATACTACTATATTTGACTATAAAATTTGGTTAGGCATAGCAACCATAATCAGTATATTTGGTACATTAGGAGATCTTATACAATCTAAGCTAAAAAGACAAGCCAACGTGAAAGACAGTGGAGCATTAATGCCGGGTCACGGTGGTTTACTTGATAGATTAGACAGTATTCTTTTTGCCAGCACATTTATTTATGCTTATTTATTAATTATACAATATGTTTCATAAAGAAGGCTATAAAATTATAGGAGTTACCTTTTTAATCTGTTTAGGTATCAATCTTCTATCAATCTATTTTATAGAAAAAACCTGGGTAGTACAACTAATTCTTGCACTTAGTATTATCATTTTTATTTTAATTCTTCAATTTTTTAGAAATCCGAAGCGTGGTACAATTATAGATAATTACCAAGCGGTTGCTCCTGTTGATGGTAAAGTAGTGGTTATTGAAGAGGTATTTGAAAAAGAATATTTCAAAGAGAAAAGATTACAAGTCTCAATATTTATGTCTCCAATAAATGTTCACGTAACACGTCATCCTGTTAGCGGTAAAGTAACTTACAGCAAATATCATCCGGGAAAATTTTTAGTCGCATGGCATCCAAAATCCAGTGAAGAAAATGAGCGGACTAGCGTTGTTGTAAAAAATGAACAATTTGGAGAAGTTTTATACAGACAAATTGCGGGAGCAATGGCAAAACGCATTGTAAATTATGCTGAAGAAGGTCAAGAAGTTATTCAAGGAACAGATAGCGGGTTTATTAAATTTGGTTCTCGTGTTGATGTTTTATTACCTTTAAATGCAAAGGTTGACGTTTCGTTAAATCAAAAAGTAAAAGGAGGCGTTAGTGTTATTGCAAAACTGTAATTTCTTATGATGGATAAAGAGTTAGATCATGAATTTAAAGAAGCTTTTAAACGTGCAAGCGAAACTTCTTTACGCTTTCCTCCAGACTTGATGCTTCATTTTTATGCTTATTATAAACGTGCTACAGGAGATAATACACCGCATCAATTAGAAAATTTAGACGAAACACAATTAGTAGGTGCCTTTAAAATGAATGCGCTTTTTCAAGTAAAACATTTATCGCAAGATGAAGCCAAAAAGAAATATATTTCATTAGTAAATAAGCATATTCCTAAATAAAAAAGATTGCCAATCATTAGACTATTTTTTATCAAATAAAATTTTATTTAAGCCATCCTCTTTTTATTGCATAATTAGCAAACCACACTAGAAATACGGCAAAAAGTGTCACCATAATAGGCATAGCAATTGCACCCGGACCATAAACTTCTGTTGCTTTTGCAATAAATAGACTATGATACATTTGCACAATAACTCCCAACAAAGAAATAATTAATACCGGTTTAGCCCACTTTTGTTTTAAAACCAGCCCCAAACAACCAATAGCTCCTCCAAACACTGCTAAAGCATAAGCAATTTCTGTCCATAAAGGATATTTTGCATATAGATTTTGCTCTGCTTCGGGTAATGCGTTGATAGCTTCGGCATCCATTAACAGGTGATTAAAAAAAGCAAATACGCCCATTAAATTCCAAATGAGTAAAATAATACTCACTATTAAAAACCAGGTTGGAGTTTTTGTTCCCTGCATAAGTTCAATTTTTGATTTACTAATAAATTGGAAAATAATAAAAATGTTTTAATACGCTTTTATCATTGTTGCATTTTTTTTACTGTTGATAGTAAAATTCTCTTAGGAATTAATGGCAATAATAGTAACATTATTTTTTGAGACAGACCAATACCTGTTTTTTTTACAAGCTTCCCTTTCATCATAGCTTTATAACCTTCTTTTGCAACTTCATTCACGCTAGCTGGATTATTGAAAAGCATTGTTTTATCCATCCCGGAAACCTTACCAAAATTTGTTTTAGTTGCCCCTGGTAACAATGCTGTTACGCTAACTTTTGAATCTGCAACTTCTCCAGCAATAGCTTGACTAAAGGAAGTTACATAAGCTTTTGTAGCAAAATACGTAGCTTGATTTGGACCGGGCATTAAGCTGGCAATTGAGGAAATATTCAAAATTTTACCTGAATTTCTTTCCAGCATTTCAGGTAAAAATAACCGAGTTAAGCTAGTTAGTGCCATTACATTTAACTGAATCATTGCTAAGTCTTCTTCCAGTTTTCTATTTACAAACTTCCCAACACCCCCAAAACCAGCATTATTAATAAGGTATTCAACTTCAATATTTTTACGTTTTAAGTGATCGAAAACTTCTTTAGGAGCATTTTCTACTGTCAAATCTTTTACTATAACAAGAATAGTTGAATTATACTCAACCTCTAATTCATTTTTTAAAGCATTCAATTCATCTTCGCTTCTTGCAATAATGACTAAATCTCCGCTTGCGGCGTGAATCTCCGCCAACGCTTTACCTATTCCGCTACTTGCACCCGTTATTAACGCTACATTTTTCATTTTTAATGTATAAAATTATACAAGTAATTTTATCCAATCCGCAAACCATTTTCTAGCTTCGCTTCAGGCTGAATGATTGTGATATCCTTTCCATTTACCGCACCTAACACCAAACATTCACTCATGATATTGGCAATCTGTTTCTTCGGAAAATTTACCACCGCGACGACTTGCTTTCCCAACAAATCTTCTTTTTTATAACGTGTGGTGAGTTGTGCAGAAGTTTTTTTAATTCCTGTTTCCTGTCCAAAATCTATATGCATTTTATAGGCCGGGTTTTTCACTTCAGGAAAATCTTCAATTTCTATAATTGTCCCAACACGCATATCAACTTTTTGAAAGTCATTCCAATTTATTTCCATTGCATATTATTTTTCCCATAAAATTAGAAGAATTTTAGTAACTTAAAATTTTAAATTATTTTATTCATGGCATTAACGGAATCAAACGAATTAACATTAGGCACTAAAGCTCCGGATTTTAAGCTCTTAGACACCATAACCAATATAAAATTTTCTTTATCGCAAATCAAAGGAAAAAAAGGAACGGTTATTATGTTTATCTGCAATCATTGTCCGTTTGTAAAACACGTAAACGAAGAGTTAGTCCGTTTAGCTAACGATTATCGCGTATTAGGTTTTGGGTTTGCTGCCATTTCTAGCAATGATGTTAAAAAGCATCCTGAAGATCAACCGGCTTTAATGTATAAAACGGCGCAAGAACTCAATTATACTTTTCCATATTTATATGATGAAACACAAGAAATAGCAAAAGCTTACCAGGCTTCTTGCACGCCAGATTTTTATGTTTTTGATGCGGATTTAGAATTAACTTATCACGGGCAATTAGATGATTCTCGCCCACAAAATGGACTCCCGGTTACCGGGCGAAGTATGCGAGAAGCCTTAGACGCTATCTTAAATAACCGCAAAGCTCCTACTCCGCAAAAACCAAGTATTGGTTGTAATATTAAGTGGAAAGATTCTTAACTAAAAAAGCCTCACAATTTAAGTTGTAAGGCTTTTTTGAATAGAAAATTAAATTATTTTTTTGGAATATTTTTAAGTACTTCTAAAAAGAATTTCCAGAATTTTTGTGTAGAAGAAATACTTGCACGCTCATCCGGAGAGTGTGCTCCACGAATAGTAGGTCCAAAAGAAATCATATCTAAATTAGGATAATGACTTCCAATAATTCCGCATTCCAAACCGGCGTGACAAGCCGCAACATTTGCCTTCTCCCCTATTTGCTTAGTATATAATTCATCTAAAACTTTTAAAATTGATGAATCTGGGTTGGGCGCCCAACCCGGATATTCACCGGAGAAATTCACTTCAAATCCGGCAAGTTCAAATCCGGCACGTAAGGAGTTTGCTAAATCCCATTTATTAGATTCTACAGAAGAACGCGTTAAACAAGAAATTTCTGCCGTTCCATTTTCTACACTTACTTTGGCTATATTATTAGAAGTTTCCACTAAACCTTCAATATCAGGACTCATTCTGTAAACACCATTATGTGTTACATATAAAGCATTTAATAATTCTTTTTGAGCGCTTGCTTTCATTACTTTTTCCGGCACAGCTATTTCTTCTGCAAGAATATGTAAATTCTGCTCTAACGTCTTGTATTCCGTTTTAATAGCTTCACCTAATTCGTTTAAACTTTTCTGAAAAGCTTCCGCTTCTGCTTTTGGCACTACAATTTCAGTAACACTTTCTCTTGGAATTGCATTACGTAATCCACCTCCTTGTATACTAGCAATTTGTATTGCAGTTTGTTCTTGTAAACCATATAAAACTCTATTCATTAATTTATTGGCATTCCCCAACCCTTTAATGATATCCATTCCTGAATGTCCGCCGTTTAAACCATTTACCGTGATTTTATATGCCTTAGAATTTTCTTTTGGAGTTTCTTCTGCGTAATTTTTCATTGCTGTTAAATCTACGCCTCCGGCACATCCAATACCAATTTCATCATCTTCTTCGGTATCTAAGTTTAACAAAATTTGTCCGTCAAGTACATTTTCATCAAGCTGTTTTGCTCCGGTCATTCCGGTTTCTTCATCGATCGTGAAAAGTGCTTCAATAGCCGGATGCTCAATAGTATCGCTTTCTAAAACTGCCATCATCGTTGCTACGCCCAATCCATTATCGGCACCTAAAGTTGTTCCTTTTGCTCGCACCCAATCACCATCAACATACATTTCGATTCCTTGTGTAGCAAAATCAAAATCGGTATCGTTATTCTTTTGGTGAACCATATCTAAATGCGATTGCAACACAATAGTTTGGCGATCTTCTAAACCGGCAGTAGCAGGCTTTTTTATAATGACATTTCCTGCGCTGTCTTCTATAGTTTCTAAGCCTAGATTTTTACCGAAATCTTTCATAAAAGCAATTACACGTTCTTCTTTTTTAGAAGGACGCGGCACTGCATTTAAATCGGCAAATTTATTCCACACTTGACTTGGTTCTAAATTTCTTATTTCTTGACTCATTTTTTTTGATTTACTAGGTTTGTATTAAATGTTTCCACCTGATGAAACATCGCAATTCTTATAAATAATCGCGTTCTTTACAAGAATTCTCGCAAAGATATTGTTTCTCCATTCAACTATAAAATTTGTAGAAGCTGATTTAGTTTGTATTTTTAGGCTGTGAAGAAAAAGATTCAACTTAGCTTAGCCATATTATTCCCGCTTCAAGTATTGGGAATTTCTTTTTTAGCTGATTATCCGGAATTTATTGAGACCTATTATAGCAACGGAATTTATCCGAAAATCTCCTTATTCTTTAGGTTTATATTGGGCTGGATTCCTTTTTCTATCGGTGATTTTTTATATGCTTTTTTAGTTATTTTATGTATTCGGTGGATTTTTATTCGAATAAAAACACGTTTCAAACAGCCTAAAAAATGGTTATTGCAAGCCACTGCCACTCTCTCTTTTCTATACGGGATTTTTCATCTTTTTTGGGGCTTCAACTATTATCGTTTACCGCTACATCAATCACTGGAAATTAAAAATCATTACACAGAAACGGAGTTGATCGACTTCAGTAGAAAGTTAATTGATGAAACGGCAGCATTACATCAGCAACTGGTAAGCGCAGATACTATAAAAGTAGATTTTAATTTCAGTCATCTTGAACTAAAAAAAATGGCCACCAACGGTTATCAAGATTTGGAAGCGGAATACCCACATCTTTACTATCGACAAAAAAGTATAAAGCCCTCACTTTTTACGATTCCATTAACCTATATGGGCTTTAACGGATACCTGAATCCATTTACAGGCGAAGCGCAAATCAACAATTGGATACCTGAATTTAAACTCCCCAGCACCATTAGTCACGAGATCGGACATCAACTGGGTTATGCCAAAGAAAACGAAGCTAATTTTATTGCTTGTTTAAATACTATGAATCATCAAAACACGCATATGCGCTATGCCGGTCACACCTTTGCCTTAAAATATTGTTTGGGTGATTTACTTTTACAAAACCCCTGTGCTGCCGAAAATTTAATCGCTCAACTTCCGTTGGGAATTCGAAAAAATTATCGTGAAGTCGATTTATTTTGGCAAACCCATGAAAATCCGCTTGAACCTTATTTTAAGGAATTTTATGGCGGCTATTTGCAAGTTAACAATCAACCACAAGGCATTGATAGTTATAATTATGTGGTGGCTTTATTAGTTAATTATTTTAAAGGTAAAAATTCTTTATAACAACACTTTAAATTTAAATTCATTAATAATTTTTCAAAGAAGTTTTAGAATTTCGCGCAATTAATATTACCTAAAACAAACATAGATTAAACTTATACATTTAATTCCTAACACAATAAAATTATGCTCGTAAAACATTAAGTACTTATTAAACAAGGTCTTACATGATCCCGTAATTACTTCCTATAAAAATTTATATTTGTACAGATATAACTAACCCAAACCTACTGAATAATACAAATTAGAGCCTATGAAATACAAATTTCATTTACTAATTTCATTCTTTATCATCTTAGCATCTTGCGGTACAGACGAACGAGAAATGATTAAAACCGAAAAAGTTTTAGCTGAAAAATATAACGCAGAAAGTTTTAAATTGAACTTTGTCACCGTTAATAAAACAGCCTACGGCCAAACAACAGAAGATAGAAAGTTACTTTCCATTGCTCTTAAAAACACAAATGATATCGAAAAAATTTTCAAAAACAACACCTATTCAAATGCACGTGCTCAGTCGATCGCAACCTATATTATAGATTCACTCCGTTTTGAAAGTTTGCCATTTCAACCTCGTATCTTAGAAATTAATTTTATAAGTGAAGTAGGTTTTTCCCTCTTAAAAGATGAAGCTAAAAAAACATATACATTTACATTAGATAAATAAATATTTTAATTTTACCTTATACAATGTGATATGAAAATATCTCAGAAAAAAACCTGGCCAACAAAAGATGCTATGGTTCAGATATACGAAAAAAATCTCTGGGGTGGTAAGAATGCTGAATTTTATTCAGGATTGGGCTCGCATCATCCGCAAGTTGTAAAATCTTATGTAGCGGTCGTATCTAGCTTTTTAAAAAGCTTGGAAAGCCCTCCGGTGGTTTGTGACTTAGGCTGTGGCGATTTTAACATAGGGAAGGAGTTGGTACAATATGCCAGCAACTATATTGCTATCGATATTGTGCCCGGTTTAATCGACCATAACAAACAAACATTTAAAAGAAATAATTTAGAATTTTACAGCCTCGATATTGCAAAAGATGAACTACCCTTTGGAGACTGCGCTATCGTAAGACAAGTGCTGCAACATTTATCGAATGCTGAAATAAAAAATATAGTGAAAAAATTATATAATTATAAATATATAATTTTAACCGAACACCTCCCGGAAGAGGATTTTGAACCCAATAAAGACATCATTTCAGGACAAGGTATTCGGCTAAAAAAACAAAGCGGTATAAACCTCCTTACAGCTCCTTTTAATTTTAAGGTGAAAGAAGAAAAACAGCTTTTATCTATGAAATCTCCAGACTTTAAAGGGAATTTAGAGACTATGCTTTACCGAGTAAAATAAGTATGTTATAACAACACTTTTATACTATTTTTATAAATCAAAAAATCATTACTTTTCCTATAGATTCAAAGTTTATGCAAAAGCAAATTAGCAGCATTCAAAATAAGACTGTAAAAAAACTTGTTCAATTACAAGAAAAATCGCGTGCTCGACGGAAAGAGAAATCTTTTATCATAGAAGGACTTCGGGAAATAAACCTTGCTCTAGCAGCAGATTACGAATTAGAAACAATTTATTGTTGCCCAGATATTTTTGAAGAGCCGGAATTACTAATGGAGAATTTTTCTCAGTTCGATACCATTGAGCTTTCCAAAGAAGTTTATCAAAAAGTGGCTTACCGCGGAAGTACCGAAGGAATTTTAGCACTCGCAAAAGCAAAAGAAAACAGTTTAGCAAGCTTACAATTCAATTCAGAAAATCCGTTGATTTTAGTTGCTGAAGCTCCGGAAAAACCCGGTAATATTGGCGCACTTTTACGAACTGCCGATGCAGCAAATGTAGATGCGGTGCTCATAACCAATCCTAAAACCGACATTTACAACCCGAACATCATCAGATCAAGTGTGGGTTGTGTATTTACCAACCAGATTGCCAGCGGAAGTACATCAGAAATTATTACCTATTTAAAAGAAAAAAACATCGCGATTTACACCGCTATTTTACAAGAATCTGAAATTTACACGAATCAAGATTTCACCTCAGCAACTGCAATTATCGTAGGAACTGAAGCTGATGGGCTAAGTGAAGAATGGCGAAAAGCTGCAAAACAAAATATTCACATCCCGATGCAAGGAAAAATCGATTCGATGAATGTATCTGTTGCCGCAGGAATTTTAATTTTTGAAGCGAAACGACAACGGGGGTTTGAGTAATTTTGAAGATAGTTTTAAGTTAACATATTGAATTGGTGTTATACGATTAAGAAGCAAGACCGCTTCGCTTTTAGAAACAAGAAACAAGACTTCTCATTTGATATTTCAAACGAAACGGCGATAAGTTTTTAATTACAACTGATACGTAACTTTCAACAATAAAATTCGGGGTTGAAGAAAAGTTCTCCTGTCGCTGATTAGAAAATTTGAAGCAGTATTATTTCTTCTAAAATTCACATCAAAAACATTCATAGCTTCAACACCAAATCCCCAAGCACTCGATTCTTGCTTGTAGCGTAAACTTGCGTTTCCGATTTGAAATGTACTGGATTGATTGGTATTTTGATTTAAATAATAAGTATATTCATAATCCCCTTCAAATAAAAAATCTTTAAAAAATCGATACTTTATAGTTGCTCTGGGATTGAGTTGTGTAAACCGTGTTGCTTCTTGATCTTTGGAAGAAAAAACACTAAATGATTGTCGAAACGCAATTTCTATGGTTGGAAAATTCTTTTTATAATATTTTCCTTTAACGGAGTACGAGTAATTATTAGAATTATAATCTATACGTTCTGTATTTACAATTCGCGCATAATCTCTTAAATAAGTGTTTCCGTTCACGCTAAGCGTTAAACCAGATTTAAAACGTTTGGATACCGAAACATTTCCGGAATAGGTGTTTTCCGGTAAATCGGTCAGAATACTGGTGTTGATGTAATTGATTCCTTCCAATTGCGTAACTTCCCGAATACTTTGTTCTCGCGCGGCGTACCCCAAACGAATACTGTAATTAATTTTACTGTAATAGCTATAATTTCGATAGGAGACATCTAAATCATGATACAATTCATTTTCTAAATTTTCATTTCCGCTGTAAATGCTGTTAAAACTCATCAACTGAAAACGATTAGCAAATTTTTCGGCATCAGCAAAGGTGGAATTTAAACGATAATCAAACCGGAATTTTTCTACATCATTAATATCCCATTTTGCCATGGCTTCCGGTAAAATAACTGCTTTTTGATTATTGACGATTTCTGAATCAAATTGTTTTGCGCGCCAAGAATACAAATGTGCAAATGCACCGGCGCGGGTTATCCATTTACCAAACATCGCTTTATATTGAAAACCGCCAAAAACATCGATTAACTTAAAATCTAACTGATTATTAAAACCGGCATCTTGAAAATTATTGATGCTTCCATCATCCAACGCTTGATATTCAAACGTATTAAAATCTTTATTTAAATAATTAATTCCCGCGGAAGGATATAAATGATTGGTATTGTTTAAAACCCAATAATGTTTTGCGTCTAATTGAAATAATTGTGAGGAAGAGGAATTGTTTTTTAATAGATTGATATCCTCATTTGGTGTTTCTACAATCGGAATAATCTCATTAAAAATAGGCTGATTAAACAACCAATCAAAATTATTGTCTTTTTCGTTATATTCAAAATTGGTATTGATACTTAGCGTGTGCTTATAAGAAAACTTTTTATTAATACTATTTACATTTGTTATCGAGAACGAACGTGTATCATTATAATCGTTAAAAAAGATATTTTCATTGGCGCTTCTAGAAATGGTTTGATCCCGAATTTCAGCATCAGCATACTTTATAAGAAAATTGGTTTGTACATCCCAATCGTTTAAATTATCGTAACGTAATTTCACTTTCCCCAAGGAAAAAAACTGACTACTTTTATCTTGATTTACACGGTATTCATCTTCTTGTTCTTGACTAAAATAATTGATTTCTTGAACGGTTCTACTTTCTGAAAAAGCATCTTTTACAATTGCATAAGCATCTAAACGAAGGTATTTTGCCAAACGTTCTGACCAACTTGCGGCGCCTAATTTATTTTTGTTTAAAAATCCGTTATTACCGCTAAATAAACTTGCTGAAGGTTGTGTGGCAAATTTATTCTGTGTTCCGCGAAGTGCATAAAAACCGCCTTCAAAATCCATTAAATCTGAATACGAAAAGGCACTTTCACCTGTATTATTAAAATCTCCTAAAACGTTTATACTTCTTTTGGGACTGTAATAAAATATATTTGGATTTACATAATACCGCTCTTTTATGCCACCGCCAACTTCAGATTCACCAAAAGCGAAATTCTTTTTCCCTTCTTTCAGTTTGATATTAAGCACCATACGCTGACTATCATCTAAACCTTTTAGCATCGCAATTTCGGGATCGTTATCTAGCGCTTCTACTTCTTTTACAGCATCGGCAGGAATATTATTAACGCCCAATTTTGGGTCGCCTGTAAAAAACTCTTGCCCTTCGATCATGAGTTTTTTAACTTTTTTTCCGTTTACTTTTACGTTTCCTTCTCGATCTACTTCTACCCCGGGTAATTTTTTAAGAATATCGCGTAGTTTGCGTTCATCGCCGGTTTTAAATTGATCTACTTTATAGCGAATGGTATCTTCTTTTACCACGACTGCCATTTCTTGCTCAATGACCACTTCTTCTAAACTTTCGGTACGTTTAAAAAGTGTATAATTTTTAGTATCACTTTTAGCAATATTCACCGAATCGAGTTGTTTCCCAAAAGCTAAATGCGTAATTTTTAAGGCATAACTTTTTTTCGCTATTAAATCGAGTTTATAGCGACCTTGCTGATCCGTAATAGAAAAAGTAGTTTGTAAAGTAGAATCTTGCGGTGTGGCAATTACATTGGCATGCGCAATAGGATTTTGCAGACTATCTTGGATAATCCCCGAACGTTGCACTTCTTGCGCTTGTAAAGAAACTACGAATAGGATATAAAATAAACCGAAGAAAAAAAAATTTTTCTTCGGTTGAATTGATTTGCAGTTATTTATTAAAATCGTCTTTAACAATGAATATTATTTTCTATTTCTAAACTCCTCTTGGGTATACAGTTCCTCTTCTTTTGGAAAATCTATTTTTACTTTTTTATTTAAAGTGATTTTTCTAGCATAATGCCTTCTTCCTAATTCGTAAACCTCTAAAATAAAACCAGGTAAGCCGTAATAACGATAAGGCCCATAACTAGCAGGGATTTCTTCTGTAAACCAAGCTATTATTGGGTCTTTATTTTTAATTCTTTCGCTATTAAAATAGGTAATCGCCTTTCTACATTTATAACCTAAAATAGATTTGGTTTCATCTGTAATTTTCCAAGGTGTAAATATATTTTTGTATTTTACATAAAAAACTTTACCTCCAATATTACGTATTGAGTAAGGAATATTTTCAATATATAATTGTTCCGTCATCATTGAGTACATGTAAGGAGCAAGACCATTATCAGGTTTCATGATAGGAATTTTTTCAGTAAGCGCACCCTCATTATTAAATTTCACTTTAAAATATGAGCGATCTCCTTTTAAAGCCATTTTAGCATTATTTGCTTGGCTTACATAAAAATCTTTTCGCCGATGATCTGAAATTTTAGAAGTGTCAATAGTCATGCTTTTATATTCAGTACCAAACTCGATTTCTCCTGATTCTTGAGCCTTAACAATAAAGCCTAATAAGACCAATAAAATAAAACAAACTATATTTTTCATTTGATTACTGCATTCTATTATGTTCATTAAAGAATTACCAACCTCTCAACTCTTTTGCTTTTTCTTCTGTAATAATTTTATCTTTATTAGGAATTTTAATGTCTATACTTTCTTTAAAGCTAATATTTCGCGCATAAATATATCTGGTATTATTAAAATACTCTACACCTAAAATTAAACCTGGTAATCCTCGGTATCTTACAGGTCCAACTCCTACAGGAATATTTGGAGTAAACCATACTATAATCTCCTTTTGTTTTCCTTTTACTTCATATTTATGGATAGCTTTTATGCATTCGTAACTAATAATCTTTTTGGTTTCTTTAGTAATTTCCCAATTAAAAATCCTACTATCTTCTATACAATACTCTTTTCCATTAACCTCATGCATAGTACAAAGTTTATTTTCGTTTTGCCTATAAATAAATGGAAACAAAAAATTACTAGCCCTTTCAGCACTGTACATCTCATCATCTTTAGTCATAATAGGGATACGCTCTAAAGCTGCATATTTATCATTTACTTTCAACTTTACATAAGATTCATCATAAGCCAAGGCTCGTTCTTTCATTTTTTCTAATTTCACAATCATTGCTTTTTGATCTTTATCTGAAAAATAAGCGGTATCCATCATGATCCCACGATATTCAACGCCATATTCCACTACAAAAGAGTTGGATTTTTGTGCTTTTAAGATTAAAAAAGGAAATAAAAACAGAAATAAAAAAGCAGAAAATTTCATATACTTAATATAAACGGTTTACAACTCATAAATATATAAACTTTTTAGGAAGCCGCAAAAGCTGTTGTTTTTACAGCTTATTCTAGATATATTGCGACTACTTTAATTATCCATTAAAAATTAATCATTAGTAATTCCGTCTATGACCCCAGAAACATTATTTTATATATTAATTGGTATCATCGTTCTCAATTTTATAGTCGATCAAATTTTAGATGCGTTAAATGCAAAACACTATAACGATCAACTTCCCGCAGTTTTACAAGATGTGTATGATGATGAAGAATACCAACGCTCGCAAGCCTATAAAAAAACACGCTATAAATTTGGGATTCTTAGCTCAACTTTTTCGTTGCTTATAACTCTCGCTTTTTTCTTTTTAGATGGTTTTGCTATAGTAGATGAATTCGCCAGAAACATCAGTAATAATCCTATTTTAATCGCCTTAATTTTCTTCGGTAGTATTATGTTGGCGAGCGATATATTAACCACGCCATTTTCATATTACAGCACGTTTGTAATTGAAGAAAAATTCGGTTTTAACAAAACCACTAAAAAAACATTCTTTTTAGATAAACTAAAAGGTTGGTTAATGGGCGCAATTTTAGGAGGCGGAATTTTAGCACTTATCATTTGGTTTTATCAATTAACGGGAGAAAATTTTTGGATTTTCGCGTGGATTTTAGTCGCCGTTTTTTCATTATTCCTCAATATGTTTTACAGCAAATTAATTGTTCCACTTTTTAATAAACAAACCCCTTTAGAAGAAGGTTCACTGCGGAATAAAATTGAAGAATATGCGAAAAATGTCGGTTTCACCTTAGATAATATTTTCATCATCGACGGTTCTAAACGAAGTACAAAAGCCAACGCTTATTTTTCCGGCTTCGGAAAAGAAAAAAGAATCACCCTTTTTGACACCTTAGTAAACGATTTAGAAGAAGATGAAATTGTAGCAGTTTTAGCGCATGAAGTTGGTCATTATAAGAAAAAACATATTATTTTTAACTTAACAGCTTCCATCATAACCACCGGTTTCACCTTGTGGTTACTTTCATTATTTGTCGGAAATCCATTACTTTCGGAAGCACTTGGTGTTAACCAACCGAGTTTTCACATCGGTCTAATTGCTTTTGGAATTTTATACACGCCAATTTCTGAAATCACCGGATTATTAATGAATTTACTCAGTCGCAAATTTGAATATCAAGCAGATCGTTACGCACAAAAAACCTGGAATGCAGCTGATTTAGTTTCAAGTCTAAAAAAATTATCAAGCAAAAGTTTGAGTAATTTAACACCTCATAAAGCCTATGTGTTTTTTCATTTTTCGCATCCCACATTATTGCAACGAATTCAGCATTTAAAGGCTAGCGAGAAAAATTCTTTTTAGTATATTAGTTGCTATGATGATGACCCAAGAAGATTTAGCTAAAGAAAACAAAAAAATAGCCAAGCAATATAAAGAATTGCTTCGGGTAAGTTACCGCACGCTTAGCGAGGAGGATAAAACCCTTATTAGACGTGCCTTTGAAATTGCGGTAGATGCACATAAAGAGCAGCGAAGAAAATCTGGTGAAGCCTATATATTTCATCCAATTGCGGTAGCTAAAATAGTAGCTTCAGAAATCGGTTTAGATGCTACATCCATTGCGGCGGCTTTATTGCACGATGTTGTAGAAGACACAGATTATACCTTAGCCGACATTGAGCAAATGTTTGGAGAAGTGGTTGCTAGAATTGTTGATGGGCTTACCAAAATAAGTCATTTAAAATCTGAAAAAGATGTTTCGCTTCAAGCGGAAAATTTCAGAAAAATGCTGCTTACCTTAAATGATGATATTCGCGTTATCATTATAAAAATTGCAGATCGACTCCATAACATGCAAACCATGGATGCGATGCGGTCTGATAAGCAATTAAAAATCGCTTCAGAAACCCTTTACATCTATGCGCCGCTTGCCCATAGAATTGGACTATATAACATAAAAACAGATCTCGAAGATTTAAGTTTAAAATATACCGAACCGGAAGTATATCGCGATATTTTCAATAAAATCAAAGAAAGTAAAGAAGACCAAGATGAATACATTAACTCGTTTTCTAAAGTTATTTCTGATTCCTTAGATAAGGAAAATTTTGATTATGAAATAAAGGGACGACCTAAATCTATTTTTTCTATCCGAAAGAAAATATTAAAGCAAAATATTTCTTTTGATGAAATCTACGATAAATTCGCCATCAGAATTATCTACAAAAGTGAACAGCAAGATGAAAAATTCTTGGCTTGGAAAATTTATTCTATAGTTACCGATCATTTTCGTCCTAATCCTACTCGTCTACGCGATTGGATTTCTTCACCTAAATCAACCGGTTACGAAGCTTTACATATCACGGTAATGGGACCAAAAGGCAGGTGGGTAGAAGTGCAGATTCGTAGCGAACGGATGAATGAAATTGCCGAAAAAGGCTACGCAGCCCATTATAAATATAAACATGGTGAGCAGCAAGATGATGAAAACCTAGACCAATGGCTTAATAAATTACAAGATGCTTTAGAAAACAGCGAGGTAAATGCAGTAGATTTTGTTGAACAATTTAAACTGAATTTATACGCTAAAGAAATTTTTGTATTTACACCAAAAGGAGATTTAAAATCACTTCCAAAAGGGGCAACACCTTTAGATTTTGCATTTAGCATACACACCGAAATTGGCATGCAAACTCGCGGCGCGCGTGTTAATGGAAAGCTAGTTCCTTTAAGTCATGAATTAAAAAGTGGTGATCAAGTAGATATTATTACTTCCGGTCACGCAAAACCTACTAACAACTGGCTAGATTACGCTACTACTGCAAAAGCACGTTCTAAAATTAAATCGTCATTAAAAGACGAGAAAAAATCGATTGCCGCAGAAGGAAAAGCTGTACTTATACGAAAATTACGTACCCAGAAAATTCCGTTTAACGATAAGACTGTCAATGAGCTTGTTCGTTATTTTAAATTAAAAACAAGTCTTGATTTATTTTACCGCGTAGGTATTGGCACCATAGATAATACCGCTTTAAAAGAATATGCTGCGTCTAGAAGCAATGCACTAGTGTCTTTCTTTAAAAGTAAAATCACCCGAAAACCAAGTGTTTCCGAAGATCTTGACAAAGATGAAATTACCACTAATTATGATCAGCTGGTTTTTGGTAAAGACGAACAGAAATTAGAATACAAACTTGCCAATTGCTGTAACCCAATTCCCGGCGATCCAGTTTTTGGATTTGTTACTGTAAACGATGGGATAAAAGTGCATAAAAAGAATTGCCCTAACGCCATTCAGTTACAAAGTAATTATGCTTACCGAATCATGACAGCCAAATGGATAGATTCTTCACAAGAAGATTTTAGAGCTGTTATTAAATTAACCGGATTAGATAACTTAGGGCTAGTGAGCGAAATTACCAAAGAGATTTCTAACAACTTACACGTAAATATGCGGACCATTGCTTTTGAAAGTAATGAAAGTGTTTTTGAAGGAAAAATTACAGTAATTGTTAAAAACAAAACCATTTTAAAGAAATTAATAGATCGCCTTAAAAAAATAAGTGGAATTGATAAGGTAACACGCGAATAAAGCGTAAATTTGCATCCTGAATTATGGAAACTACCGATAAGAATAATAACGACCAAGCCGTTGTAAAAAACGTATTTACAAAGTTTTTAGAAGAAAAAGGCCACCGAAAAACGCCCGAGCGTTTTGCCATTCTTCAAGAAATTTATGATAGTGAAGAGCATTTTGATATAGAATCGCTCTACATTACCATGAAAAATAAAAACTACCGCGTAAGTCGTGCAACACTTTACAATACAATAGAACTTTTATTAGATTGCGGACTGGTAAGAAAACATCAGTTTGGTAAAAACCAAGCGCAATATGAAAAATCGTATTTTGACCGTCAGCACGATCATGTCATTTTAACAGATACCGGTGAAGTTATCGAGTTTTGCGATCCAAGAATTCAATCAATTAAACAGACAATAGAAGAAGTTTTTGATATAGAAATCACCAATCACTCTCTCTATTTTTACGGAAACAAAAAATCATCCAAATAATTATTTTATGGCTGTAGATTTGCTACTAGGCTTACAGTGGGGCGACGAAGGAAAAGGGAAAATTGTAGACGTGCTCACTGCTAAATATGATATTATTGCTCGTTTTCAAGGCGGGCCAAATGCCGGGCACACTTTAGAGTTTGATGGTATAAAACATGTTTTGCATACCATTCCTTCAGGAATATTTCACGACAAGGCAATCAACTTAGTGGGTAATGGTGTTGTTATTGATCCTGTTATTTTCAAAAAAGAATTGGATAATTTAGGGAAATTCGATTTAGATTACATTTCTAAATTACTCATTTCCAGAAAAGCCCATATCATTTTACCAACTCACCGTTTATTAGATGCTGCTTCAGAAACTGCAAAAGGAAAAGCCAAGATCGGCTCAACTTTAAAAGGAATCGGTCCAACATATATGGATAAAACCGGACGTAATGGCTTACGTATTGGGGATTTAGAAATGGATAATTGGCAAGAAAAATATCGTGCTTTAGCTAATAAGCACGAATCTATGATTGCGTATTATAATGTTGATATTCAGTATAATTTGCAAGAATTAGAGAAAGATTTCTTTGAAGCGGTAGACACTTTAAAGAAGTTAACCTTTATCGATTCTGAAGAATATCTACACCAAGCGCAAAAAGATAAAAAAAGCATCCTAGCTGAAGGAGCACAAGGTTCTTTATTAGATATTGATTTTGGAACTTATCCGTTTGTAACCTCCAGTAATACAACTGCCGCAGGTGCTTGTACCGGATTAGGTGTAGCGCCTAATAAAATTAACGATGTTTTTGGAATATTTAAAGCCTACACTACGCGTGTTGGTAGCGGCCCCTTCCCTACTGAACTTTTTGATGAAGATGGAGCAAGAATGGCCAAAGTTGGAAACGAGTTTGGAGCAACCACCGGAAGAGCCAGACGTTGCGGTTGGCTAGATTTAGTAGCCTTAAAATATGCTGTTCAAGTTAATGGTGTTACGCAATTAATGATGATGAAAGGTGATGTACTAAGCGGATTTAAAAGCTTAAAAATTTGTACAGGCTACAAATACAAAGGTGAAACAATTAATCATTTACCTTTTAATATTGAAGAAGAAAACATTTCACCGATTTATACCGAAATAGCGGGATGGAAAGAAGATCTTACTAAAATTACTAGCGAAGATGAATTTCCTGAGAATTTCAAAAAGTATATTGCCTTTATTGAAAAGGAACTCGAAATCCCGATTACGGTAATTTCTGTAGGTCCCGATAGAAAGCAAACTATTTTACGATAGAAAAATTGACCTATGGTTAATCAAAAAACGCTTCAATTTATTTTGGAGCGTTTTTTGATTATATAAAAACATCTTAGTTTTTTATTAATTAGTATTTTTGACCAAAATTTAACGATTGAAAAACGTACAAGCCTACATATTTTTTGCCTTCATTTTTTTTTCTTTTCAACTGCAAGCGCAAAAGAAAATTGATTATGATAGTGAGCGGACAATAAAGAATGAAGAAAAATACCCCGGTGCTCTTATTTTCAGTAAAGTAGACAAACAAGTATATTTTACACACGAAGGAATTGAAGTTTGGTGTGATCAAGCCATCTTTTATGAGCAAGACGATTTTTTTAAAGCCTTCGGAAATGTGCAAATGAAACAGGGCGATACGGTTACCCTAACCAGTAAGTACGCAGAATATGATGGAAATACACAATTTGCCTTTGCCAGTAACAACGTAAAATTAAAAACCCCATCAAATACACTAACCACCGACACCCTTTTTTTTGACAGAAAAAAACAAGAGTCTTTTTACCGCAGTGGCGGAACTGTTAAAGACACCGCAAGTACTATTACCAGTGTAATTGGACGCTATTACATGCAGCAAGAAAAATATTCTTTTGTAAATGATGTGGTGGTGACCAATAAAGATTACATCATCAATTCGCAACAGCTAGATTTTTATACCAATACGGGACATGCTTATTTGTATGGTCCCTCTACCATTACCAGCGATCAGAGTAAAGTCTATTGCGAAAGAGGTTTTTATGATACAAGAAATGATAAAGGCTATTTTGTGAAAAATTCAACCGTCTATTATGAAAACAGAAAATTAGAAGGCGACAGTATTTATTTTGATCAAACTAAAAATTTTGCTTCAGCAACTAATAATATAAAAGTTACAGATACAGCCAATAGTTCTGTGGTAAAAGGCCATTATGCCGAAGTTTTTAAAGCCAAAGATTCTGTTTTTATAACAAAACGTGCCGTAGCTTCTATGCAACAAGAGCTAGATTCTATCCATATTCATAGCGATACACTTATGATTACCGGTAAAACTGAACATCGTATTATTAGAGGTTTTTATAAAACACGCATGTATAAAACTAATATGAGCGGAAAATGCGATTCTATTCATATTAACGAACGTAATGGACTTACACAAATGTTAGGAAAACCGGTAGTTTGGTCGGGTAATAATCAATTAACCGGAGATACCATTCATTTACTTAATGATACGTTAAGTGACAAATTGGATAGTTTAAAGGTTTTCTACGATGCTTTTATGATTCAAAAAGATAGTGTTGGAGGCTATAATCAGGTAAAAGGAAAAGAAATGTACGGATTGTTTAATGAAGAAAACGAACTTTCTGAAGCTAATTTTATTAAAAACACCGAAACGATTTATTATTCCAGAAACGAAGAACAGCAACTTATCGGTATTGATAAAATGCTTTCCTCCTCAATTAAAATATTGTTCGAAGACCGTCAAGTTACTGATATTTTTTATTACAATCAGCCGGAGGGCGAAATGCTATTGCCAGAGAATTTCCCCGAAAACGCTCGAAAATTAAGAGGTTTTAATTGGCGAGGTGAAGAACAATTAACTAAAAAATCTGATTTGTTTTTAGATGATCCTCCACTCAATCTTCCAAAGATTAATGGAATTCCGTTGCCGGAAGAAGAAGATCACTTTTTTGATGAACAAGAAAAAGGCGAAGATCCTTTGCTAAATGAAAAATCGCGATTATCACCGGAGAAACTTCAAGAACAGGAATCAGAAAAAAAAGAAACTCAAAAAAATCCACCTGAAATCCTAAAGAAAAAACCTTAATTTGAAAGATGATTTTCTAACATATCAAGCACAAACTACTCCACATCCTTTAGGTATTGAAGTAGCATCTGCAGAAGGAAGTTACATTTATAGTACGTCAAAAAAAGCCTATTTAGATTTTGTAGCGGGAGTTTCTGCCTGCAGTTTAGGGCATCGCCACCCAAAGGTAATCTCAGCAATTCAAGCGCAATTAGATAAGTATTTGCACGTAATGGTCTACGGCGAATATGCACAAAAACCAGCCATAGAGTTTTCTAAACTTATTGCAAAAAATTCTAATATTCCTTCGGCAAAAACCTATTTAGTCAATAGCGGAACCGAAGCTATTGAAGGCGCCTTAAAATTGGCCAGGAGATATACCGGAAGACAAGAAATAATTGCAGCAAAAAATGCGTATCATGGAAACACTATGGGCTCGTTGAGCTTGATGAGTTTTGAAGAACGTAAAAAGCCGTTTTTACCTTTAATTCCGCAAGTAAATTTCATTAATTTTAATCAAGAAAAAGAACTTCAAAAAATCACCAAGAATACTGCCGCAGTTATTTTAGAAACAATACAAGGTGGCGCCGGTTTTATTTTACCTGAGAAAAATTATTTAGCAGCTGTAAAAAAACGTTGTCAAGAAATGGGAACATTACTCATTCTAGATGAAATACAGCCTGGTTTTGGAAGAACCGGAAAACTTTTTGCTTATCAACACAGTACAATTATTCCAGATATTTTAGTCATAGGCAAAGGTATGGCAGGTGGTTTACCCGCCGGTGCATTTGTTGCTTCCGCAGAAATTATGGATAGCTTAAGTGATAATCCAAAAATGGGACACATTACTACCTTTGGTGGAAATGCCGTTATTGCTTCCGCTGCCTTAGCAACTTTAAAAGAAATTGCAAGTTCAAATATTATAAGCCAAACTATTGAAAAAGAAAAGTTTGTAAGAAAAAGGCTTGTTCATCGTCATATTAAAGAGGTTCGCGGTAAAGGATTAATGTTAGCACTGATCGTTTCGTCAGAAGAAATTGCTAACCAATTAATTTTAGAAGCTCAAAAAGAAGGCTTAATTTTGTTTTGGCTTTTATTTGAAAAAAGAGCTGTAAGAATAACGCCGCCACTTACTATTACTGAAGAAGAATTAGAAAAAGGCATTGGCATTATTTTAAAAATTCTAGATACTATCGACTAAAAAATTACCTGTTAATTATTTTGTTAACAACAAAAAAAGGCTTTCTGCAATTATTAAAGATTCATAATTAACTTTAATACTGTAGAAATCCGTAAAATTTCGTGTATGCATTTAAGTCAAAACGAAGAACACAATTTCTCTCTTACGAAATTTGAGTCGATGCTCAAGACAAATGATATTTTGTTTTTTGATTCAAACGAATTTGAAGTAATTATTTATCATTATTTAGAGAACGGAAAGTTTGCACTCGCCAAAAAGGCCGTTAAATTAGGATTAGAACAACATCCTAACAATACGATTTTACAGCTTTATAAGGTTGAGATTCTAATTTTTGAAGACAAGCTTAAAGAAGCTGATACTATCCTAAATAACTTACACGATTTAGAACCTTCTAACGAAGAAATTTATATACAAAAAGCCAATATTTTTTCTAAACGTGATGCGCATCAACAAGCCATAGAAATGCTTGAATGTGCTTTAGAGATTTCTGCAGATGAAGTAGAAGTACATGCACTTATTGCCATGGAATATATGTTTTTGGAAGATTACGAAAACGCCAAATTAAATTTCATGAAGTGCCTAGAGTTAGACAATCAAGATTATGCAGCTTTGTATAATATTATTTATTGTTTTGACTTTTTGGAACAGCAACGACAAGCCATCGATTATTTGAATATGTTTTTAGATAAAAACCCCTATTCTGAAGTGGCTTGGCATCAAGTAGGAAAACAATATTTTGATTTAAAAGATTATGAACGGGCACTAGCAGCATTTGACTTTGCGGTAATTTCTGACGATACTTTTATAGGAGCTTATATGGAAAAAGGTAAAGTTTTAGAAAAAATGAAACGCTTTACCGAAGCCATTGAAAATTACCATATCACCTTAAAGCTAGACGATCCTACTGCCTTTGCTTATTTACGCATCGGAAAATGTTATGAAAAATTAAAACAATCAGATTTAGCCTTACAATATTTTTCTAAAGCCGTTAATGAAGATCCATTATTAGACAAAGCTTGGCTAGCCATAACCGATTTTCATTTAAAAAAATTAGACTATCAAAAGTCATTATACTACATTAAAAAAGCAATTGCTATTGATGAAGAAAATGTGTTGTACTGGAAAAAATATGCCACTATAAATAATCGCCTTAACTTTTATGAAGAAGCTGAAAAGGGCTATAAAAAAAGTTTAGAACTTGGTAATTATGAATTAGAAACTTGGATAACCCGCTGTGATTTACTTATTAATTTAGGAGAGTACGAAACGGCAATAAATGTACTTTACCAAGCTATGGAGTTTTATCCAGATACTGCAGAAATAGAGTTTCGTTTAGCAGGGTTGTATTTTTTAAACAACCAAGGAGAACGAGGTTATTTTCACCTAAAAAATGCTCTAGAGTTAGACGCCGAATATTCCATTGTTATTGAAGAATTATTCCCATTAATTTTTAGAAGAAACAGCGTAAAGAAAATGATTGATGATTATCAAAATAAATAAATTGATTAATTTATGTCAATCAAAAAATTATCAACTATATAGAATTTAGTATTTTTATGGCTTCATAAAAATTCTATGCAAAAAAGAAGTTTTAAAGAGTATTTAGTGATAAGCCTTAAAGGAGTCGCTATGGGAGCTGCAGATGCTGTTCCCGGAGTTTCCGGCGGAACGATCGCATTTATTTCAGGTATCTACGAAGAACTAATTACCACAATTAGTAATATAGATTTTGGTTTACTTAAGACTATCAAAACAGAAGGTTTTGCTTCTTTTTGGAAAAAACTCAACGGTAATTTTATTCTAGCATTACTTTGCGGTATTATCTTGAGTTTTGTTTCATTCATGCAATTAGCTAAATATTTAATTGAACATGAACCTGTTTTAATTTGGTCTTTTTTCTTTGGTCTAATCGTGGCCAGCATCTATTTTATAGGTAAACAAATTGATTCCTGGAATCCGAAAGTTATAATTTCTCTAATTCTCGGCGCTGGCACAGCTTTTTACATCTCTACTTTGCCTCCGCTTTCCAGTAATTCAGGAGCTTTCTTTTTATTTATCGCTGGAGCAATTGCTATTTGTGCAATGATTTTACCAGGAATTTCAGGTTCTTTTATTCTTCTTATTTTAGGAGCCTACAAAACCTTAAGCGATGCTATACACGATTTAGATTTAAAAAAAATTGCATTATTTACAGGAGGTGCCATTATTGGTTTATTAAGTTTTAGTAGAATACTAAAGTGGCTTTTTAAACATTATCATAATTGTACATTGGCTGTTCTTACCGGTTTTATCTTTGGTTCCTTAAATAAAGTTTGGCCCTGGAAAATTACCACAAAAGTGTGGGATAGAGAATTAGGAAAAGAAATTGATTTTTCAGATATTTCAAACGTGGGAACACTCAGTATCCATCAACAACAATCACAAGATTTTGAAACGCTAAAATTAATATCAGAGAAAAGTGTATTTCCCTCAAGTTATTCAAGCCTTAATCAAGGAATAGATGCTCAAGTTATATGGGCCATTTGTCTAATGATTATTGGCTTTTTAACCATTTTTTTATTGGAGAAATTAGGTAACACAAAAGATTAATGCAACGAACACGTACGTTTAAAGATAAATTTTTTCTGGTTCTAAAGGGTTTAGCTATGGGTGCGGCCAATAAAGTTCCTGGAGTATCTGGTGGTGTGGTTGCATTTGTAGTGGGTTTTTATGAAGAGTTTATTTATTCACTACAAAAGATTAACGGAAAAGCTTTTTTTTTACTTTTAAAAGGTAGATGTAAAGCCTTTTATCAATACATTAATGGAAAATTTCTAGGCCTACTTACCTTAGGAATGGTAATAAGTTACTTTAGTGTTTCTAAAATTTTAGATTACTTAATCGATTACTTTGAACTCTATGTTTGGGCCACATTTTTCGGAATGATCATCGGTTCAATTTACTATATCGGAAAAGATTTTAACCTGAAATCATTAAAAAACCTTCTCTTTATTGGGGTTGGAATTCTAGCAGGAGTTGCTATAAGTTTATTAGAGCCGGCTACCGAAAATGACAACCTTTGGTTTGTGTTTTTTTGCGGAATTATTGGGGTTTCCGGGATGACTTTACCAGGACTTTCAGGCTCATTCATCTTAATTTTAATAGGAAATTATGTACTCCTTTTAGTCGATTCTGTTAACGCTCTTTTTGATACGCTGACCGATCTTGCTAAACTAGATTTTTCATTTATAGAAAACCCGGAACGCATTCGCTTATTAAAAGTTTTAACTTCATTTACTGCTGGTTCTGTGGTAGGTTTGGTTACCTTATCTCATTTACTCGGTTTTGTATTAAAACATTATAAAGACATTACTTACGCAGTCATCATAGGGTTTATTACCGGTTCTTTAGGAGTTGTTTGGCCTTGGAAAGAAAAAATATTCAAAACAAATGCTACCGGAGAAGTTTTAAAAGATCGTAACGGAAATGCCATTTTAGATAATTACGATCGTTATATGCCAGATTTTTCAGATTCCAGTACTTGGATTGCCTTGTTCTTTATTATAATCGGTATATTCGTTGTGGTTGGTTTAGAACGTTATGGAAATAAAAACAAGAATAACGCATGAGAAACTTTGGGCTCATTGGAAAAAACATAGCATATTCCTTTTCAAAAAATTACTTCGAACAAAAATTTGCAGTTGAAAATATTGATGCCAACTATCAAAATTTTGATCTTGACCAAATTGATGATATCAAAAAAATCATTTTAAATCAAAAATTGAACGGGGTAAATATTACCATTCCATATAAAGAAAAAATTCTTGCACACTTAGACTCTATTGATGAGGAAGCTTTTAAAATTGGAGCTGTCAATACAGTAAAAGTTGTAGGGCAAAAATTACTAGGCTATAATACCGATTGTTTAGGATTTATGAAATCACTTTTCCCACTACTGGAAAAACAACATCAAAATGCCTTAGTCTTGGGAACCGGCGGGGCTGCAAAAGCCGTGACTCACGCTTTAAATTCATTAGGGATTGATTATAAAAGTGTTTCTAGACAACCCAAAGAATATCAATTTTCTTATGAAGAAATTAATGAAGAAATTTTGCACGATCATCCACTAATTATAAATTGTACTCCTTTGGGCACCGCACCAAATATAGATGATGCACCACCAATTCCTTATCAATATTTAAATCAGCAACATTTATTGTATGACCTGGTTTATAATCCACCCCTAACTACATTTCTAGCTAACGGCAAAAAACAAGGATGCAAACTCTCTAACGGACATAAAATGTTAGAATATCAAGCAGAACAAGCCTGGAAAATTTGGAATAACCACTAAATCATCAAGCTTTTTTAGTTTTTTTTGCAGAGTATTCCGGGAGTTACTATCTTTCAAGTCTATAAATCATTGAACCTAAACATTGAAAGATATGTCTGAAAAGGAAAACAATCCGCAAAACGAAGAAAATCACAAACCTGCAGAAGAGCAAAATACTTCTTCTACCGAACAGCAACCACCAAAAGAAGAATCGTCTACCAAAGAAGATTTACCTAAAAATACAGAAGATGCTGTTGTTAAAGAAGTAGCTTCAAAAGAAGGAGAAAAGTCGAAAGAGGTATCCGAAAGAGAAGACAAGCAACTTCCTGAAGAAGATTTAGTTGAAGACAATTCTGAAGCGAAAGAAAAAAACGCACAAGAAGAGTTAGATGATTCTATTGCAGAGGATAGTGAAGACGAAGAAAATGTAAAGCGGCATGAAATAGAAATGAAGGATTACCACGCCATGGAAATGAGCGAATTGGTAAAAGAGCTTTCAAGGTTGGTTAAAAATGAAAAAATTCAGGCGATACGTGATCACGTTCAGGAAATAAAAACAGAATTTGACGCTAAGTTTGAAGAAGAAATGGAGCAGAAAAAAGAAGATTTTCTGGAAGAAGGCGGCAATATAATCGATTTCCACTATTCTACTCCACAAAAAAAAGAATTCAACTCTAATTATTTTGAATATAAAGAAAAGCGAAATAATTACTACCAAAAACTTAAGCAAAATTTAAATGAAAATTTAAAACAACGCTTAGGAATTATTGAAGAATTGAAAGGTATGATTGGTGTCGGTGCCGACATGAATAGCAACTTTCAACAATTTAAAGAATTACAAGATCGTTGGAAAAAAGCCGGTCCTGTACCGCGTGATCAATACAATGACCTGTGGCGAACCTATCATCATCACGTAGAACATTTTTATGACTTTTTGCACCTAGACCGCGAGTTTAGAGACATGGACTTTAAACACAATTTAGAGCAAAAACTAAAAATGATTGCACGTGCCGAAGAATTAGCACAAGAAAAAGACATTAATCGGGCTTTTAGAGAACTGCAAATGCTTCATAAAATGTGGAAAGAAGATGTAGGTCCGGTTGCTAAAGACTATCGTGAAGATATCTGGGAAAGGTTTAGTGAAGCAACACGAAAAATTCATGAAAACAGGCAAGCCCATTTTGCAGAATTAGATAAGGATAAAGAAAAAAATCTAGAAGTAAAGCAAGAAATAATTCAGCATATCAAAGAAATTGCTGACAAAGAAATTGCTTCTCACAATAAGGCACAACAAGCCATCAAAGAAATTGAAAAATTACGTGAATCATTTTTTAAAGCTGGAAAAGTACCTAGAAATGTAAACGAAAAAACTTGGTCGAGTTTTAAAGAAAATGTGCGGAAATTTAATCGTAAGAAAAATGCTTTTTATAAAGACCTAAAAAAGGAACAATACGACAATTTAGAAGAAAAACTTAAACTTATTGAAATTGCCGAAAACCATCAAGATAGTGATGATTTTAAAGAAGTAACGCCTATCATGAAAAAGATTCAGAACGATTGGAAAAAAATAGGTCACGTTCCTAGAAAAGATAGTGATAAAGTTTGGAAGCGCTTTAAAAAAGCCTGCAACCATTATTTTGATAAAATGCATGAATCACGCAAAGAAGAAAATAAAGAAGAGCACGAAGCCTTTGAGCATAAAAAACAATTGCTTGATGATACAAAAGCTATAGAGCTTTCTGGTAATCACGAAGAAGACCTAAATACGATAAAAGCACAAATTGCAAAGTGGAAAGATTTAGGACGTGTTCCTTACAATAAACGCTATATTGAAGGGAAATTTAATAAAGCCTTAGATCAACTTTTCGGGCAATTAGATGTTGATAAAAAGCAAGCCGAAATGATGAAATACGAAAACCGTATTCAAGCATTAGATCAGGCTGATGATAACCGAAAAATTGAAAAAGAAGCCTTTTTCCTTCGCAAGAAAATTGATGAAACTAAAGCTGAAATAAATCAGTTGGAAAACAATATGCAGTTCTTCTCTAATGCTGATGAAAGCAATCCATTAGTAAAAGAAGTACTTAATAATATCGAAAAACATAAACAGCAACTAGAAACTTGGAAAGCAAAATTAAAGAAAGTAAGATCCTTATAAGTTAATTTTATAATTCACCCTTAATAACTTTTTAAATGGCATCAGGAATTTTTGCAATCTTAGATGATATTGCTGCTTTAATGGACGATGTGGCTGCGATGAGCAAAGTAGCCGCAAAAAAAACAGCTGGTATTTTAGGAGACGATTTAGCTGTAAATGCAGAAAAAGCGTCCGGCTTTGTATCGTCTCGTGAAATACCGGTATTGTGGGCAATTACTAAAGGCTCTTTGCTAAACAAAATCATTATTTTACCAATTGCATTTTTACTGAGTGCTTTTTTGCCCATTGCTATAACCATCATTTTATTACTTGGTGGATGTTATTTAGGCTTTGAGGGAGCCGAAAAAATATTTCATTATTTTGTACCAGACCACAGTAATTCTAAAAAAGAGGAGCTCAAAAAGGTAGAAACAAAAGAAGAAATTTTAGCTATAGAAAAAGAACGCGTAAAATCTGCAATTGTTACCGATTTTATTTTATCAGTAGAAATTGTAATCATTACTTTAGGAACGGTAGTGGGCGAACCGATTCTAGAACAAATTCTTGTTGTTAGCGCCATTGCAATTTTAGCCACAATTGGCGTGTACGGAATAGTTGCTCTAATTGTTAGAATGGATGAAGCCGGTTATTATTTAATTGAAAATAGCAACCGAAAAACTGGTTTTAAGTTTAATTTAGGAAACTTTTTAGTTGCCGCTCTTCCCAAAGTAATTAAAGGCTTAACCTTTATTGGGACAATTGCTCTTATGCTCGTTTCAGGAGGAATTTTCGTCCATAATATCGACTTTATTCATCATTTAATTCCGGAAGCTATTCCTTCTATTTTAGCTGAATTTATTGTCGGACTTATTTTTGGTTTCGCTTGTTTATTAGTAGTCAAGCTTTTTATAAAAATTAAAAACAGTATTACGAAATAGTACTCCATTAATAATAAACTATTTTTCTAATTTTTTAGCAAGCTGATCGGCTATACTGCTAGTCCGCTCATATTTTAAAATAATTGTTATCAGGTAAAGTTAATTCTAATAGCATTCATTTGTAGATTGTAAAACCTTATTTATTCTTCTATCAGCAGAAAAATTCGCAGGAATACAGAGAGAAGTTCATAAAAATTTGATAACCAAAATAGTTTAACAAGAAACGACCCTAGATTTCTCAAATGGGTTAAGTAGTACTCATAAGATAAAGCATCTATTGCTTTTTTAAATTGCTGTTATAAATATTTAGATATCTCATTTCAATAAAATCATTAAAAAAACTTCAAGAAAAAAACCCTTTCGATTACTTACTCGAAAGGGTTTTACTATAGTATAAAAAATAGTTAGAAAATTATTTCCCTTCCATTCTATCTTTTAAAGCTTGTAAGTCTGCATTTGCATCTCCAAGTGTTGGCTTGTCTTCTTGTTTAGATTTCTTAGCCGCTTGCTTTACAATTTTAGCCTCTTCTTCTTTGTGAATAGACATATGAGAAGCAACCACTCGTTTAAATTCTTTATTGAATTCAATGATTACAAATTCAGCCTCATCTCCTTTTCCTAACTTAGAACCATCTTCTTTTTCTAAGTGACGTGTTGGTACAAAAGCAGTGATATCTTCATTAAATTCAATCGTTGCTCCTTTATCTACCATCTCGTCAATTTTTGCAGTGTGCTTAGTTCCTACTGCAAACTCTTCTTCATACTTATCCCAAGGATTAGCTTCTGTTTGTTTGTGACCTAAGCTTAGTTTACGTCCTTCAACATCAAGTTCAAGTACTACAACTTCTAGCTCATCTCCAACATTACAGAATTCTGATGGATGCTTAATTTTCTTCGTCCAAGAAAGGTCAGAAATATAAATTAATCCATCAATTCCCTCTTCTAATTCTACGAATACACCAAAGTTAGTAAAGTTACGCACCACACCTTTGTGACGAGAACCAACTGGATATTTAGAAGTAATATCTGTCCAAGGATCTGGTGTTAATTGCTTAATACCAAGTGACATTTTACGCTCTTCTCTGTCTAATGTTAAGATTTGTGCTTCCACTTCATCTCCAACATTTACAAAATCTTGAGCTGAACGTAAGTGCGTACTCCAAGACATTTCAGAAACGTGAATTAACCCTTCAACGCCTTCTGCTACTTCAATAAATGCACCGTAATCTGCAATTACAACAACTTTTCCTTTTACTTTATCTCCAACTTTTATGTCTTGATCTAAAGCTTCCCAAGGATGCTTGCTTAACTGCTTAAGACCTAATTGAATTCTTGTCTTAGCCTCATCGAAGTCTAAGATTACAACATTCAATTTCTGATCAAGCTCTACAATCTCGTTTGGATGGTTAATTCTTGACCAAGAAAGATCTGTAATGTGAATTAATCCGTCAACTCCACCAAGATCAACAAACACACCGTAAGAAGTAATATTCTTCACAGTACCTTCTAATACTTGACCTTTTTCTAATTGACCGATAATTTCTTTTTTCTGCTCTTCAATATCAGCTTCAATAAGTGCTTTATGAGAAACCACAACGTTTTTGAATTCGTGGTTGATTTTCACCACTTTAAATTCCATTGTTTTTCCTACGTAAGCATCGTAATCTCTAATTGGCTTCACATCAATTTGAGAACCTGGTAAGAACGCTTCAATTCCAAAAACATCTACAATCATACCACCTTTTGTACGGCATTTTACAAAACCGTTTACAATAGTTCCTTCTTCATGAGCTCTGTTTACGCGTTCCCAAGCTTTGATAACACGTGCTTTACGGTGAGATAATACTAATTGACCTGTTGCGTCTTCGCGTACATCAATTAATACTTCAACTTTATCACCTTCTTTAAGATCTGGGTTGTAGCGAAATTCGTTTAACGAAACAACGCCTTCACTTTTTGCATTGATATCTATAATTGCATCACGATCTGTAATGTTAATTACAGTTCCCTCTACAACTTCGTCATCTAATGTGTCTACAAAATTTTCTGCAACTAATTGCTCAAATTCTTCTAGCTTTTCATCATCAATCGGGTCAATTCCTTCTTGGTAATTATGCCAGTTAAATTCTTTTAAAAATTTTTCAGGATTTTCTTGTTGTTTAGAAGGTGCCGGTTGAGAATCGGTTTTCATTCCTTCTACTTCCTGAATTTCAGTGTTTTTTGTGTCTTCAGCCATTGCTGATATAAAAATTTGTATTCTATATTTCTTCGGAAAATTAAACAGCTAAATATAGAAGCGTTTATAAAAAATAAGTTTTTCCCTTTCACTTTCCGAATTGCTGTGAAAAAGGAGTGCAAAAATACAACTTATTTTTTGATATTCAAATCTTTAAAAGAATTCTATTCTAATAACTTTTAAGCCTGAATTTTTTCTTCTGCTAATTGAAGTATTTTTTGAAATTGCTCTTCTGGATTTAAGTTAGAATTGTCTATTACAATAGCATCTTCAGCTTTTTTGAGCGGAGAATCTTCTCGAGAGCTATCAATGTTATCGCGCTCTTCTATATTCTGAATTACTTCCTCAAAAGTAACTTTTTCGCCTTTTGCAAGTAACTCGTCAAACCGACGTTTGGCACGTGTTTCGGCAGAAGCGGTCATAAAAATTTTTAATTCTGCTTGCGGAAAAACAACCGTTCCTATATCGCGACCATCCATCACGATTCCCTTTTTCTTTCCGAGTTCGTGTTGCTGTTTTACTTGCATTTTTCTAACCTCAGGAACAGCAGCAATCGCACTTACAAATTGAGAGACATTTAAAGTTCTAATATCATTTTCAACATTAGTTCCGTTTAAATAAATTTCAGCAAAACCCTTTTCAGCATTAAAATGAAATTCTAATTGAATTTCAGCTAAAGAATTTATAAGTTCTTCTGTATAAAAATACTTTTCTGAAATCAAATTTTGCTGCATTGCATATAGGGTAACCGCCCGGTACATAGCTCCTGTATCTACATAAACGTAGCCTAATTTTTTAGCTAATTGTTTGGCTACCGTACTTTTTCCGGTAGATGAAAATCCGTCGATGGCGATGATTATTTTCTTCAAGCTATGCAGTTTTAGAAAGCGAAAATACTGCTATTTTAAAGAAGTAGCCAATTTCTTTGGAAAGAAAAATTTATAGTGAATAAAATATAAGTCTAAAATTATTGTAGATCTATATTTAATCCAAAAAAGCTAGAACTCGCAGCGCTATTGTAACGTGCATAACTGTAACTTAATCGCAGTTTATTGAATTTTATAGAAAAACCACCACTTAAACCGGCAAAAGAACGCTGATCTTCAATTCTTAATTCCTCTCCTCTTCTAAAACTGTAACCTAAACGAATATTAAAGCCGCCTTCCGGAAAAAGTTCTACGCCTAAAATGGTATGACGCAAAGCATTATTAAAAAAACCGGGATCGTTTGCTTGCACATTTCCATCTAAATCAGTTTCATCGCGGGCAGTATTTCTAAAAGCAATATTCCATTGCTGTAAATTTTCTAACGTAATATGCCATCGTACAGGAATATCTTTTACTTTTTGAGAAATTCCTAAACCAACTTCCAAAGGTAATTTTTCATAAACTTCATCGTAGGCTGTAAATTGCGTTCCGGCATTTCGTAAAACTCCAGCAATAACCAAGTCCCAATCTTCGTAATAATAGGTAACTCCCAAATCTAAAGCACCACCAAGCGAAGTATATTGCTCTAATTTTGATGAGATTAGTTTTACGTTAGCCCCAATATAAAAGTCAGAAAAAGGAATATTATAAGCGTAACCTAAAGAAAGTGCTACTTCTCCTCCTCCGAACTCTCCGGTTGCTTCCCCAAATTCATTGTACCCGTTAAAAGTCCCGTAGTTTATATAATTTACACCAGCATGAAAAACCTGTGTCCTTCTATCATACAAATAGGCGTAAGAAGCTGTTCCATAATTTACATCGCCTAAATAGTTGACGTAGTTTACAGAAAGTTGGTTATCCATTTCGGCATTGATATTTGCCGGGTTAAAAATAGCAGAAGTCGGATCGTAATCGTAAATGGTAAAATTTTTTCCACCCAATGCAGCTTGCCTAGGTGAAGCCACCAAGTTTAAAAACTGATATGTATATTTTCCTCCTATTTGTGCTTGTAAAGTAAAAGCAACAAAAAAGCAAGAAAGAAAAACCCAGGTTTTTTGCATAGACGCAAACATAAACGATTTACAGTGATAGAAACGTTAGACTTTTTATTTTATTTTTCAATAAATAATAATCTACTTTACTATTATCAATTCAATTGACTTACGTAACTAATTAACGTCTGGATCTAAATAATCTGGCGTCCCATCATTATTATAGTCTAGAAATGTGATTTCATCAATAGTAATAATTCCATCGCCATTAGCATCATTCACTTCAATCTCTTCAGAAGTTGGAGTTCCATCGCCATCGTCATCAGGATCGCGAAAATCTAATAAATCGTCTCTATTAGAATTATCTTCTGAATTAAAAACCTGATCCCCGTTTAAATCTTCGTAATACGAAGGAATTCCATCTCCATCATGGTCTGCTAAAATACCCTTATATAATTGAAAAGAAAAAATTATCGGCTCATAAGGAGCTATTTGAGTAAGACTTGGTGGTTCTGCAAAATAAGCCAAGCCAGAAGGAATAAAAACAGCTCCCAAACCATAGTCTTCTGAGTAAGTTAAGGTACCATCCTCATTTTCAGTAACGCTTGAAGCTCCTCTAAACTCCATTAAACTTTGTACAAAACCTTTTATTATTCCATCGGAAGGAAAATCAAATTTCACTGGATTAATCGCTTGATCAAATAAAGTTTGATCTAATAATTCTCCTCGATAAGTTAATACTACTTCATCTGCAAAAGTTGGTTGATATTCTGTTGGTGCACCTTCATCTACTTGTAAGTAATATAAAGTATACTCTATCTCATTTTGAGTAATAGTTTTAGATTTTAAAAACTCTGAATCTATAAGCGGCACTACGTCATCCGGAGAATCCTCGGTAATATCTCTAAATTCTATACGATCATAATTTGCATTTCCCACATTAGGAACAACCACATAATAATGTGTTTGCAAGTAATCTAAAATTTCGGCTTGATTTTCTTGATAGACTTCTGCTTCATCTCTAAGACTAACTCCATTGTCATCATCATCTGAACAAGAAAAGAAAATAAAGACACTAAATAAAAAGATTAATTTTGTTAATTTCATTATTGCATATTTTTGAGGGTGCAAGATACAATTTTCTTATATTTTTGTTGAAGCGAATCTATATTAAATAACTAGCTTATGAGAGTTGATAAATTTTTGTGGTGTGTGCGCTATTTCAAAACAAGGAGCATAGCTACAAAAGCTTGCAAGAAAGGACAGGTTAGAATTGCAGATGAAGTAGTAAAACCTTCGCGAGAGGTTTATCCTACTGATGTGATTAAAGTTAGGAAAAACCAGATTAATTATGTGATTGAAGTGTTAGATTTACCCGAGTCTCGTGTCGGCGCCAAATTGGTAAATCTTTATTTAACAGATATTACCCCAAAAGAAAACTTAGAAAAATTAGATTTATTAAAATATTCTAAAGATTATTACCGAAAAAAAGGTACCGGAAGACCAACCAAAAAAGACCGTCGAGATTTAGATGATTGGTTTGAAAATGGACCTGAGGACGAGAAATAAAAACTTTACAAAGAAAAGAAATGAAGAAACCTGAAGCTACATTGATTTTAAACGATCATCAAATTCAACAAAAAATAAGAAGAATTGCTTATCAAATTTACGAGAATAATATTGATGAAAAGGAAATTATAATTGCCGGAATTGCAAAAAATGGTTTCATCCTTGCCGAAAAATTGAAAACATCATTAGAGACAATTTCTCCCATAAAAATAATTTTATGTGAAGTATTAGTGGATAAAAAAAATCCACTATCGCCTATAACAACCTCTATTTCACCAACAGTCTATCAAGATAAATCTATTGTATTGGTAGATGATGTATTAAATTCAGGTACAACACTTATTTATGGAGTTAAGCATTTTTTGGACGTCCCTTTGAAAAAATTTCAAACAGCTGTTTTAGTGGATAGAAGTCACAAAAAATATCCGGTTAAAGCCGACTTTAAGGGAATTTCTCTATCTACCTCTTTAAGTGAAATGGTAGAAGTAAGTTTTAAAAATCCAAACCAAGTAATTTTACAATAGTTTTTTTTCTATTTGCTGGGCAATTTCCTCAACACTTAATAAAGAACTATCTACAATAAGATCACTTTGCATATAATAAAATTGACGTTCAAATAGATGCTTCCTTATATAATCTTCTAAATCATCTATGCTGTTAATATTTTTCAGCAAAGGTCTATTTTCTTGTTCTTTACTCAACCGATTTGTCAACGTGTGTAAATCTACTTTTAAGTAAATTAAATACACTTCTTCGTCATTTTTTAATTGTTCTAAGTTATCTGCATAACATGGAGTACCGCCTCCTAGACTTATCACAACTTTGTTTTTGGACTCTAAAACTGATTTTAACACCTCATTTTCCTTTTTTCTAAAATAAATTTCACTTTTTTCAGAAAAAATTTTCGGAATAGATTTTCCTTCAACAGCTTCAATTTTTTTATCTAGATCTATAAAATCATATCTTAACTTATTGGCTAACAACTCCCCCACATTAGATTTTCCACTTCCCATATAACCGCATAAAACTATTTTCATCAATCTTCTATTTTAGAAATTTCAACTTTTTTTAATCTTTTACAAATTTATAGCATTTTAGACTTGATAAATTAATAATAGATGTTATATTTGCACCCGCATTCGCAAAACGAATGTTGAAGAGATCTGGTAGCTCAGTTGGTAGAGCATCTCCCTTTTAAGGAGAGGGTCCTGGGTTCGAGCCCCAGCCAGATCACTTTTTATTGTTCATTAATATTCTACAAAAAGATCTGGTAGCTCAGTTGGTAGAGCATCTCCCTTTTAAGGAGAGGGTCCTGGGTTCGAGCCCCAGCCAGATCACTTTTCTTTCACATTATTTCCACATAGAACCTAGCCCAGGTGCTGGAACTGGTAGACAGGCATGGTTGAGGGCCATGTGTCCGTTAGGGCGTATGGGTTCGACTCCCATCCTGGGCACTTTTTAGAGGCTTACTATCCTACTCGGAGCTATTCAAAAAACCTTTTATTTTTACTTTCACAAAGAAGCATTAGCTAATAAACAAATACTAATAGATTTATTAACTCTTATTTTAAGAATTAATTTCTTAACGGGTTATGTTATAAAATTGAAACTTTAAAAAATACTATCTAAATGTCTATTATAGAAGTAAAATAATAAAGAATCACCTTATTAAACCAGCAACTTTTCAACCAATAACGATTTATAGGTATCTGATTACATTAAAAAGAACTAAACACCCGCAAAAGGTAAGCTCGCGTATTTCAGAACATTTTATGAATATAAGTTTAGTGTTCTGATGTAATTTATTTTCCAAAAATCTTAAAACAATTTCCAATTTGTGGAAGAGGAATTTATAGACTTATCAGTATTTTTAAAAATCAGTTTGGGTATATGTATATTTAACTCTATTATATATGTAAAGCTGAACCATTAAGCTATTTAAAATATGTTTTTTAATGTAGTGTAATTTATAGTTCATGGCTGTCTCATAAACCATGTAAAATAGAAAATAATAGGGATCGCGACCACTATTATCTTATTGACTAATTTCAAATTTTATACATTATGGAAAAGAAGATTTATTTGGTGATGAATTCTTGAAATAATTCAAAAGTGGTGATAAGCTCAATGGATTTTTAAAGCAACTGCAGAAACGTTGCATTGAGAAAATGCTAGAAGCGGTATTGGATGATCATCTAGGCTACAACAAGAGCCAAAAGTCCGACAATCTCAACACCCGTAATGGTTTTGGTCAAAAAAAGTCCGCACCTTCTTTGAAGAATCCCACATCTAGGTTCCCATGGACCGAAACGCTTCCTTTAACCCAATGATTGTTCCTAAACAGGAAGGGTGTAGAGAAAGTCATTATATCGCTCTAAGCTAAAGAAATGAGCAATAGTGATATCGAAGAACGGATCAGAGAAGTTTATAATTTTGAAGTTCTCATTTATACCATTTTTAGGATTACCGAAAAGGTTACTAGAAAATATCACGGCCTGACAGAACCGTCCATTAGAACGGGTGTATCTTATTCTGTGGATGGACTAGATCATATTCAAAGAACGGAAGAATTCCAAGGTGATCAACAAACAGTCGGGCTTCGTAAGGACGGAAAGAAAGAAGTGTCGGAACTTTGGCAGGATAAAAATGAATCTGTAACCTTTTGTATAAGTGTTCTTACCGATATAAATCCAGAGAGACCGAGAATAACCTGAACGATTTTACGTATACCATCAGAAACATGTTCCAGAAATATAAAACCTAATCTGTGTAATACATCAAATACGTTATGTTTGCAGATATCTAGTGGAAGGTAAAAGAGACTTTTAAGACAGATCTGAAACATACCTACAACACTCCTTGGTAAGCTGTCAAAGCTGCCCTGGATGATTTTGAAGAGCTATGGGAAGGTGAGCATTCTTTTGCCTTAAAAAACTAAAAGGAAAACTGGGAAGATCTGAAAGTATTATTTGAATTCCCTCCGGAATTAAGAAAAACCATTTATACCACGAATCTTATCGAAAAACTCAATGGAAAAAACAGAAAGTACACTAAAAATAAATTATCTTTCCTACAGATGAAGCAGTAATTTAGCTACTAAAAAGTGATCAATACAAATCAGAAACTGGGCTTTATTTTAAATCAGTTCCTTATTATCTATTAAAAACTTAAAAAAGTCCAGCCCTTGTTATTTTAACTTTCCATACTTTGTGAGGTAGTGCCTTTAATTATTTCTCTTGAATTCTGAAATTGATAAGAATCATCTAAGTACAAAAAAAAGAGATTGTCTGAAAAGGCAGCCTCTTGCTATTGGACTATTTTGAGTTTTTTAGTATTTTCTTGTAATGAAAGCTAAAGTCGTAGTTAAGTCTTTTACCTCCAAGTTATGATGATTTGGTGCCTGTAAATCATCCTGTTAGAATCGTCAATACGATTATTGATCAAATCGACATCGCTGACCTGGAGCGAAGTTACAAAGGCGATGGTACTTCCAGTTACCATCCTCGGATGCTGCTCAAGGTGACCATCTATGCCTTCAGAGGCAAACCCTTAAAAGGGAAGTTTAAAAATATCTTCAATCAGGTGGTTCTTTTACTGGTCGACCAGGGCGTATTATCCCTAAAGGAACTTTTTGTGGATGGCACTAAGGTAGAGGCCAATGCCAATCGTTTTACTTTTGTATGGGGCAAATCCATCAAGAACAGTAAAGAGCGTATTAAAGAAACAGCTGCGAGAACTATGGTCTTATATGGAAGAGGCTTATGACCAAGAACAACTGCTTCCCAATGAACCTGATTTTAAGGCTATCGATCTAGATGAAGTAGCCAAAACCATTAATACCATTAATGACGCATTAAAAGATAAGGAGAGCGATAAAAAAGTAAAACAAAAGCTCAACTATGCCAGGAAGAACTGGCCCGGGAACCTGAAGAAATACCAAAAGCAGGAGGCTATACTGGGCAAACGCAACAGCTATAGTAAGACAGACCCCGATGCTATATTTATGCGGATGAAAGATGATTACATGCAAAATGGGCAGTTAAAACCCGGGGATAACCTGCAGGCCTCCACTAATAACCAGTTCATCACCAATTACACCTTAGCCCAAACCACCGCAGATACCACTAGCTTAAAAGACCACTTGCAAGATCATATAGACTCCTACGAACAAGCTCCTCAAAGCCTTACCGCAGATGCCGGCTATGGCAGTGAAGAAAATTATACCGATTTGGAAGAAAAAGAAATTACTACTTATGTGAAATACAACTACTTCCATAAGGAGCAACGCGATAAAAAGCACCAAGAAAACCCATTTCATCCAGACAATCTTTTTTATAACAAGGAAACCGGTACGTATTATTACCCGATGGATCAGGCCATGAAGAAATTAAGAAGTTATGAGAGTGAAACCACTACTGGCTTTAAGCAGCAAATCCATCGGTATCAGACCGCCAACTGCAAGGGATACCCTTTGCGAAAAGCCAAAGGGAACAGGGCTATCGAGCGTAATCACAATCTGATTCGTCTCAAGGAAAAGGCCAGGACTCTACTACTAAGTGAAGAGGGAATAGCGCATCGCAAAAGAAGATGCTGGGATGTAGAAGCCGTCTTTGGAAACATCAAGCAAAACATAGGTTTTAAGCGGTTTATGTTACGGGGAATGGATAAAGTAACTACTGAAATAGGATTAATAGCTATGGAGCACAACTTAAGAAAATTTAGTATTGCATAAAAAGGGGGACTCTTTGCCTTTTTTTATCAGAATGAAGATTCACAAAAAAAAATAAGCGCTTCTTCTTAAAAAACATCTATCAATAAAAAAAGGCCATCTAAATACTTTTTAGACAGCCTTTTTTTAATATAAAATTACTACAGAAATATTATTCAATAATTAATTTATGTGTAGTTGTTGATTGACTTGAAGTCAAACTTAAAATATACATGCCGTTTGCTAATCCGCTTAAGCTGATTTCTTTTTTAGTCTGATTCATTTGTTCTTCAAACACTACTTGTCCGTTTAAAGAAACTACTTTCAATTCAACATCTTCTGCCGAATTCATTCCGGTGTCTATTGTAAATCTACCTTGTGAAGGGTTGGGATAGACTTTCACGCTAGTGATAGAAGTTTCATCATTTACCCCTAATACTCCTCCACGCTCAAAAGCTCCGATATCTCGTGTTCCATCTAGGGTAAAATTACGTTGATCGTTAAAAGTATCATTCGGATTTCCGGAATCGATTCCGTCACTTCCATCCATTAGTTCTATGGTAAAGGTTTCTCCTCCGTTATCTTGTAAAGTCCCTAACATCGGGGTCACACCTACAATATCATTGGCAGACGCTGTAAATACACTCGCATCATCATTACCAACCAAGTTATAATCGCCTGAACTTACAGTTCCAAAAATATCCTGACCAGATACGGCTGTATTTTCCGCTACCAAAGTATTGGTCATCTGGAAATCAGTCATACTTGAAATACCACCCCCGTTAACAGTAGCCGTATTATTTGCAATAGTGACAGCGTTTAAGGTCATTTGATCATTGTTAAAAATGGCACCACCATCGGTAGTTGACGTATTTCCGGCGAAGGTACTTCTTAGCACTGTAGTTGTCCCGGAATCGTTTAACAACCCACCTCCGGTCATGGTAGAAGCTTGATTATTTGAAACGGTTGACGTTTCTATATAAAGGTCTCCGCCATTATTATAAAGTCCACCTCCGCCATTTCCGGCTGCTAAATTATCGTCTACAGTGGTCATTATCACATTCATCATAGAACCGGATTGGTTCCAAAGTGCTCCCCCTTCGGCAGCTGCTTCATTACCCGTAAAAGTAGCTTCGTTAATCGTCACGGTTGTATTCATCCCGGTTACGTGAATAGCTCCACCATTACCGGGTGCCGCAGTTCCTGCAGTTCCGTTTACATCATTATCGGTCATGGTCGAGGTAGTAATCATTAACGTTCCGTCGATTACTTCAATAGCACCACCGGCTCTGTTCGCTGAATTTAAATCAAAATCAGTATCGGTTATCGTTACCATACCATCGGTAGATAATAATCCACCTCCGGATCCGGAAGCTCCTGTGGCCAAGTTACTTGAAATCATTGTTCCATTGATAACATTCAGAGTTCCGCCATTATTAAAAATAGCACCTCCACCATTATCGGCAGCAGCTCCACTTGCCGTATTACTTTCTAATTGCATTCCGTCTACGGTCATTTCGCCAACACTATTCCAAAGCGCTCCGCCTTCTGCAGCAGCCGTATTATTCATAGCCATACCTCCGGTAATCATCGCATCACCATTTCCGGTAATATGCAGCGCACCACCGTTACCCGGCGCAGCACTGGCTGAATTTCCTAAGAAATCCACATTGCTAATCGTAAGCATACTGCCATCAACTGCATTTTCCTCTATAGCACCTCCGGCACGAACCGCAGTATTACTATTAAATTCCACATCACTAACACTAAGGCTTCCCATATCATTAAGGATTCCACCACCGGAACCGGCTGCTCCATCTGCTGTATTATTAGAAATTACAGCAGAATTTTGAACGGTCAACATTCCTTCTGCGTTAAAAATACCGCCGCCGCCTTCATTGGCCATTGCACCACTTGCCGTATTCGCGTCAATTGTGGTTCCGTCAACGGTCATGCTCCCGCTTCCGTTCCAAAGACCACCGCCTTCTAAACTGGCAGTATTTCCACTTACAGTTCCTCCGGTTATCATACTGTCTCCGGGACCGCTGATATGAAGACCACCACCGTTTCCTGGATTTGCAGATACGTCATTATCTAATAAGTCAACATTCGTCATCGTAAGCATACTGCCACTTACCGAATTTTCTTCAATTCCTCCACCGGCGCGCACAGCTGTGTTTCCGCTGATTTCAGAATCATTTATTGTTAGACTTCCTTGGTTATTAAGGATTCCTCCTCCGGAACCTGAAGTTCCGTCTACTATATTATTCGAAATTACAGCAGAGTTTTCAATACTTAATGTTCCCATTTCGTTAAAAATTCCGCCACCGCCTTGATCGGCCATTGCACCACTTGCCGTGTTCGCATCAATGGTGGTCCCATCTACCGTCATGCTTCCGCTTCCATTCCAAAGTCCACCGCCTTCAGCGCTGGCAGTATTTCCACTTACCGTTCCTCCGGTTATCATACTGTCTCCGGGACCGCTGATATGGAGTCCCCCTCCGTTTCCGGGGTTTGCTGCCGCATCATTATCCATTAAATCAACATTCGTCATCGTAAGCATACTACCGCTTACTGAGTTTTCTTCGATTCCGCCGCCGGCACGAACAGCTGTATTTCCGCTAATTTCAGTATCAGTTACGGTTAAACTCCCTTGATTATTTAGGATTCCTCCACCGGAACCTGAAGTTCCATCAGCAATATTATTAGAAATTACAGCAGAATTTTCAATATTCAATGTCCCCATTTCATTAAAAATTCCTCCACCACCTTGAGCTGCCATTGCACCACTTGCAGTGTTTCCGTCAATCGTAGTTCCATCAACCGTCATGCTTCCGCTTCCGTTCCATAAACCACCGCCTTCTGCAGCAGCTACATTATTATTTACGGTTCCACCCGTAATTTCAGCATCTCCGGCTCCGGTAATATGCAAACCACCTCCGTTCCCCGGAGCGGCAGTAGCCGGAGCAACTCCAGCGTTATTGTTGTCTAAGTTCACATTATTTAGTGTAATATTTAATCCGGCACCTGAATTGTCTTCAATTCCGCCTCCTGCTCGATTCGCTACATTGTTAGAAATCTCCGAATCATTTACCAGCAAAGTTCCACCGGCGTCTACATAAATAGCACCACCCGATCCTGAAGCTCCATTAGCCGTATTATCCATTAAATTACTATCACTGATGGTAAGGGTACTGTTTGCTAACTTTATAGCACCGCCATCATCGGCTACTCCATTGATTATATCAACATTATTCATCGTAACCGTACCCGATGTGATGTTAAAAGCTCTTCCGTTACTGTCGGCATCGATAACAATATTAACAAGTGTCCCTCCGTCTATTGTAATTGATTTATCAATTATGAGTTCACTGTTTAAGGTTACTGTAGTAACTAAAGCTCCAAATGTAATCGTTCCACCAGATGGGGTGTCCGTAATTTCTTGTCTCAAGGTTCCGTCAGAACCATCATCTAAGCCACTCGTCACCGTTTGTGCTGTGACGGGCATAAAAAACAACATTGCTAAACTTGTCGCAATGAGATAGGTAAATTTTTTCATAGGTAAATTTTTATTGGTTTATAATCTTGTAGAAAATTACGCAGGCTACCGAACTGTGGTTTTAGATTTAACGGTATTTAACGTCAAATTAACTTGATAATCAGTTTTTTAACAACTCTTAAGAAATTGAATCTATAAATAAAAAAGTCTCTTGTAAATAAGAGACTTTTTAAACTTTATCTTATCAATGAACGATTATTTTTGCTCCCAAGTGTCATTATCAGCCTGTATATCGGGAACTTGTTGTTGTGCATCAAACTGCACTTTTTCCACTTCTTTATCCGTTTTTAAAAGATAATCCCAAGTATCCCCTCGTTGCCATATTTCCACAGGTAATCGCTGGTTTTCGGTACTCCCGTCCGCATAAGTAATTGTCAGATTAACCGGCACAGGGATTTCAGCATTGTTTGCCACGCTAATCACATAACCCTCTTCGTGAGTTACTACCTCTTCTACGGCAATATCGATATTTCCATTCCCATAAAACCATCCTTTCCAAAACCACGCTAAGTTTTCGCCGGCAACATTTTCCATATGATTAAAAAAATCGGTTGGTTGCGGGTGTTTAAACGCCCAAGTATCAATATAAGAAGCAAATGCACGATCAAAACGTTCCTCGCCGATAATGTATTCACGCAACAAAATAAGACCGGTAGCCGGTTTATAATAAGCAGTATAGCCTAAATTTCTTAGATTGGTCACATCGGGATAATTATCTATTCCTTCACGACTTTCTTTTTGCAAATAATCAGTTAAACGGCGCGTCTTATCTAACCGACTAGGGTATTCTCCTTCATTAAAAGCCAAGGTACTGTAATGATTAATAAACGTATTAAAGCCTTCGTCCATCCAAGCGTAACGACGTTCGTTACTTCCTACAATCATCGGAAACCAATTATGACCGAATTCATGGTCAGTAACCCCCCAAAGCGAACTCCCTTTACTTTTCCAGCTGCAAAAGCTTAAACCCGGGTATTCCATTCCACCGATATCGGCAGCTACATTCACTGCACTCTTATACGGGTAAGGAAAATAACGACTCGCATAAAATTCTATTGAAGCTTTGGTATATTCAGTTGAACGTGTCCAAGCTTCTTCCCCATCACTTTCTTTTGGATAAGCCGATTGTGCAATTGCCTTTTCCCCATTCGGAAGGTCTATTTGTGCCGCATCCCAAATAAAAGCCTTGGATGAACCAAAAGCCACATCACGCGAATTTTCCATTTTAAAGTGCCATGTTAAATTCCCTTCTTGTACCGGTCGATTACTTCTTTTCCCTATTTCGTTAGGTCGTACTATATAAACGGTCTCATCGCTTTGTTTAGCTTTTTTTAAACGAGCTTGCTGCTTGTTAGTTAAGACTTCTTCCGGATTTTGCAGCACTCCGGACCCCACTACAATATGATCGTAAGGAACAGTTACTTTATAATCATAGTCACCATAATCCAGGTAAAACTCTCCGGCGCCTAAATAAGGCTCTATATTCCATCCGACTACATCATCGTAAACGGCCATCCTTGGAAACCATTGTGCCATAGCATAAATAGTCCCGTCTTTAACATTTAAGCGTCCCATTCTATCCATGCCTTCCACAGGAACTTTATAACTGAAATTCATGGCTACTTCTACAGCTTCCCCACTCTCCAAACTTTCGGCTAACATAACTTGCATACGGGTATCGGTTATTGTGTACTGTACCTTTTCTCCTTCTACTGTTAATTCAGCTATGGTATAGCCGCCTTCAACATCACCATTGTAGCGATTTCCTTTGATTGGAGTAGTTAAACTTCCTCTGGAATTTTCCGCAAACCGATTTTGTTCCAAGTAAAGCCATAAATAATTTAAAGCTTGCGGACTATTATTAGTATATGTAATATGAATGCTTCCGTTAACAACATGGGTTTCCTCGTTCAGCTTAACTTCAATCGTATAGTCAGCAGCGTTTTGCCAATAGTCTGGTCCGGGCCTACCATCGGCGGTCCGGTATGTATTACCGCGACGATACATGGAATCATCAAATAAGGACTGGTTGTTTTCTTGAACCTTTGGCGTTTGCGCTGCCAAAACCATTGGAAAAAGCGCTAAAAAGACGCTTATACTTTTGCTAAGGAATCTCATATAATCGAATTGTTTTTAATTTTTCCAAAAATAACAAAATGAACTAAAGCAAGAAATGCAGATGTTTAAAATTTCTCGTTTTTAAAAAAATGATTTCACCACAATTCTTTGCGATAAACTTAGAATGCACTTAACAGAAACACAATCAATTCATTAAGATTTTTTATAACAAAAATATAACAGTAAAGCCCGCGTTTTCGCCCTTATCAGTGATTTGTGTCCTATTTGATGTTAATTCATATTAAAAATATCATAAATAAATTATAAATAGTAAAGCACATGGCTTGCTCCGCTTTTAAAAACCGTTATATTTGTCCAATAGATTATTAAGAAAATCAATCAATCTTTATTAGAAAATCTTAGACATTATGAATTTGAAGAAAATTACACTCTTAGCAGCCTGCACCTTATTGGGTGTTTCTGCTGTTTCTGCCCAAGATACGATGGACGATCAAGGGATGGATAACCAGAATGATTTTAACCGCTGGTCGATAGAATTGGAAGCAGGGGTACATAAACCTACAAGAGCTTTTGCTCCTGGATACTACACTAATTCACCAAGCTTTGGACAGGGTGGACTTGGAGTACGTTATATGATTACCAACCGCTTTGGTTTAAAACTGGACGGAGGTTATCAAAGTATTGAAAGTGATGATGAGTCACTTGAGTTCAAGAGCCGTATCATTAGAACTTCTTTACAAGGGGTTGTAAATGCAGGAGACATCATGAACTTTAGAGAGTGGACTAATACCATCAACGTGTTATTTCACGGGGGACTTGGTTATTCAATACTAAAAGCTGAAGAGCCATTTGAGCAAGGAAATGATGAAATGCTTAACCTTATGGCCGGTATTACGCCACAAGTTAAATTAAGCGATCATTTTGTACTTACCGGAGATATCTCTGCAATCGGAAACATTAGACAGTCGTATACCTATGATGGTACTATGCGAAATAATATTCCTGGTGTAGATGGTTTTATGGTGAATGCATCGCTGGGACTTACGGTTTATTTAGGTAGTGCTGAAAAACACGCTGACTGGTACAACCAAGAGAGTAAGCTTGAAGAAGAAGTTGAAACTTTGCAAAATCGTTTAGATGAAATGGAAAACGATATGCAAGATACGGATAAAGATGGAGTACCTAATTACTTAGATCGTGAGCCAAATACGATGAATGGTGTAGCGGTTGACAGTAAAGGTGTTGCAGTGGACAAAAACGGAAACGGTGTACCGGATGAGATTGAAGACTCACTAGATAAGCGCTATGCAAAATCAGGTTCTAACAACACGGTTAAAGGAGCTGATTCAGGAACAATCAGAAAATTAATCGATGAAGGTTATGTGAATGTTTACTTTAAGTTTAACAGTACTGAACCGGAAGCATATTCATTACAATCGGTAAACTACCTTGTGAAGTATATGATGGAGAACGAAAGTGCTGAAGCAGAACTAATCGGTTATGCTGATGAAATCGGTGATCCTACTTACAATAAGAACTTATCGGAGCGTCGTGCTAAAAAGGTACACGATATCTTAATTGCTGCGGGCGTTGACGAAAGTAGATTGAGCTACACCGGAAGCGGAGAAGACAATTCTGTAGATAAGTCATCTAACGGTGCTCGACAGTTAGTAAGAAGAGTAACGTTTAAATTAAAATAATTTAATCTAGATTAAATTATTTTGAAATAAAAAAAAACCGCTTGAGAATTCAAGCGGTTTTTTTATAGCTTATATTTAAATCAACAGAAAACAAGACTTAATGTAAAGTGGTTACTTGCTTACTATGACTGAAGAACATGCTGCTGGATGGCATTTACGATCCGCTCACAAGCTTGCCCGTCACCATAAGGATTATGACGTTTACTCATCTTCTCAAAAGCTTTCGGGTTGGTTAACAAATTCAAACTTTCTCGCACGATGGCCTTACTATCGGTACCGACGAGTAGAACAGTTCCGGCTTCTACCGCCTCCGGCCGTTCCGTCGTATCCCGCATTACCAAGACCGGCTTTCCTAAACTAGGCGCTTCTTCTTGAACCCCTCCACTATCCGTAATAATTAAGGCAGAACGATTCATTAACCAAATAAAATCTTGATAAGCTAAAGGCTCAATAAGTTGTATATTTGGAACTTCACCCAATATACGGTTCACCGGCTCTTGCACCTTAGGGTTTAAGTGTACCGGATAGACAATCATAAGTTCCGGTTTTGTTTGAGCGATAGTTTTCAAGGCTTTACAAATACGTTCAAAACCTTCGCCATGATTTTCGCGTCGATGCCCCGTAACTAAAACCAATTGACGATCATCTAATTCCGATTCAAAATTCGCCGCCCATGCACTGGGTTGCTCATTTATTTTTTTTACACTGCCTAATAACGCATCGATAACCGTATTTCCCGTTACAATAATTGTTTCCTCGGGAATATGTTCTAGCAATAAATTAGCTTTTGCGGTTGTTGTGGGTGCAAAATGAAGATCTGCTATTCGCCCGGTCAACTGTCGGTTCATTTCTTCCGGAAATGGGGAACGCTTATCAAAAGTACGTAAACCCGCTTCTATATGGCAGACTTTTGCACCGGTATAAAAAGCTGCTAAACTTGCCGCCATGCTAGTGGTTGTATCCCCATGAACATACACATAATCCGGCTTAAACTCTTCCAAAACCTCTTTTAACTGCACAATTATTTCAGCTGTTAATCGATGTAAATTTTGATTAGGTTTCATCAAATCCAAGTCAAAATCCGGGGAAATCTCAAAGAATTGCAATACCTGATCTAACATTTCTCGATGTTGTGCCGTTACGCAAACCTTCGTTTCAAAATTTACTGTTTCTGTAAACTTTTTCACCAAGGGCGCCATTTTTATGGCTTCCGGACGTGTTCCAAATATAATAAGGTGCTTTGTTTTCAAAAAAATAAGAGATTATAATTCATACTGCATCATTAATCACGACTGTAATCATCTTGAAGTCGAACAATATCATCTTCCCCAAAATAAGTACCTAATTGCACTTCTATAAACGTACATAACCCGGACTCTTTCGGGTTTTGAATACGGTGTTTTGCTCCTTGTGGAATCTTCACCACCTCTCCAACATGATAATCGGTCACTTCCCCATTAATGGTTACGCGCCCTACTCCCTCGACAATCGTCCATATTTCGGAACGCTTATTATGATACTGATACGATAAACGTTGTTGAGGATTGACCTCTACCCGTTTTACCTTATACGATTTTTCATCTTCTAATACCCAGTATTGACCCCAAGGTCTTTTATCGTGTTCCATATACTAGTTTTTTTTATGTTGATCAATCCCACAAAAATCAAGCAATTTTTGATGCGGTTGCAGACTTAGGGATTTAAATTCATCGTGTGCCACCAAAAAAGCTATAATATCTGCTTGTTCCGCAGCATCTTTATAATGGGTTAATTTAAAGACTTGATGCTCTTCAATATTTGGCTCTACTATATAATACACCTCTTCTTTTGCATCTTGCAAGACTTTCTGTACAATATATTTTGCGGGAGATTCCCGTAAATCATCTATATTAGGTTTAAATGCCAAGCCCATTAAAGCGATTCGTGGACTTTTTCCATAGCTTAATTTAAAGTCATGCTTGGCCTTTTTAATTTGTTCGGCACACCAAAAGGATTTATAATTATTGATTTCTCGTGCTTTTCCAATCAATCGTGATTCCATCGGAAACTCCGAGGTAATAAAATAAGGGTCAACCGCAATGCAATGCCCTCCAACTCCACTTCCGGGCTGTAAGATGTTTACCCGCGGATGCTTGTTCGCTAAACGAATTAACTCCCATACATCAATATCGGCCTTATCGCAAATCAAGGATAATTCATTCGCAAACGCGATTTGAACATCACGCGAAGAATTTTCAGTCAATTTACACATTTCTGCGGTACGTGCATTGGTATCATGCAAGGCACCTTTTACAAATTGTCGATAAAAGGAGATCGCTTTTTGGGTACTTTTTTCATCAACTCCTCCTATCACACGATCATTATGCACCAATTCGTACATCACATTTCCGGGCAACACCCGTTCCGGACAATACGCCGCATGAATTTTTCCTTGAAGCTCCGGACGTTCTTGATAAATAAGCGCCATCATCTTTTCTGTGGTTCCCACGGGAGAAGTAGATTCAATAATATATAAATCATCGGCTTTTAAAAGCGGAATAATGGCTTTTGTAGCCGATTCTACATACGAAATATCCGGCTCATGATTTCCTTTAAAAGGTGTAGGAACCACCACGACATAAGTATTTGCGACTACCGGTTGAAGCGCCGCTTTTAAATAACCTTCGTTCACTGCCGTAGCCACCACTTCATCTAAAGCAGGTTCAACAATATGAATATTACCTTGATTTATGGTATTCACTACAGTTTCATTAACATCGACTCCTAAAACTGTTGTTTTATTTTGAGCGATTAATGCAGAAGTCGGTAAACCGATATAGCCTAAGCCGATACATACTACTTCCGGGTTGCGTTCTTTGATTTCTTGTGCTGCCATATTGAGCGCAAAGATAGGAAGTTTGAATTTTATACTGAGAATCTTTTCTAGAGAAAGTATTCTTTTTTATAGATCATAAAACAAAATTAAAATTTCAGACAGGGGTTCTAATCTATTCTTAAGCCTCCTTATATATTGACTTAACCTTCTCTAAGTCATCTATAGATAGGGGCTTGTGAAATAAGCCAACCACATGATTGTACTTTTTTGCCCGTTCTTCATAAGCCTTTAAGCCATAAGAAGTCACGATAACAATGGAAACTTTATCCAAATTTTCATCTTTACACGCTTCTATAAACTGCCATCCATCCATGACGGGCATATGAAGATCTAATAAAACTAGAAATGTTTCTTGCTCATGATAAACAGCCCTGATATGTTCTAAAGCCTGCCTCCCTTGATAACAAATAACAGGATGTTGATCAATGCGACAACGCTGCAACAGTTTTTTATGCATGAGTGTCACAATAGGCGAATCTTCTACTATTTGGACTTGCTACCTTTACTCGGACATAAAATTTAAGACCGTTTGTTAGAAAACAAATATCTTAGAAACATGAAAAAACGATATTACAGTCCGGAATTAAAGGAACAAGCAGTTCGGTTAAGCTACCAGCGTTCGAACATAAAGTAATTGGCAGACGAACTGGGCATAGAAGTCCAAAGGATATACAAATGGCGCAAAGCAGCCAAAATAGCTAGATTGCCTAAGCCTGAAAAACCAATACCCGATGATATCCTAGAGCTTAAAAGGTTACGCAAAGCCCTTAAAGAAAAGGAGCTTGAACTTGAGATATTAAAAAAGGCCGTGCACATCTTCTCCAAGAGCGATGGGAAGTCTATGGGTTTATAGCCAGCTACAAACATTTATACCCCATCGAGAGGATGTGCAAAGTTTTTAAAGTAAGTAGGAGCAGTTTTTACAGGTGGTACACCGGTGGCCCATCAAAACGGGCCTTGGAATATAGCCTGTTTACAGATTTAATAAAAAAGGAATTTGAACTGAGCAAACAGCGTTATGGCTCCACAAGAATAGCGGAACAACTAAAGCGCAAAGGTTACTGTATATCCAGACGCAGATTGGCTAAAATTATGAAAGCGAACAATTGGATAAGCAAACATAAAAGGAAGTTTAAGGCTACCACAGATTCCAATCACAAATACCCTGTTTTTAGAAATTTACTCAACAGAAACTTTACCCCAGACAGGTTAAATAAAGTTTGGGTTAGCGATATCACTTACATCCACACCAATCAGGGCTGGTTGTATTTGACAACTATTATTGATTTATTTGACAGGCAAGTAATCGGTTGGTCATTAAGTACAAGCCTGCACACCAAGCAAACCATTATTCCTGCATGGAAAATGGCTGTAAGTAAACGTAAGATAAACAGGGGTTTAATATTTCACTCGGATCGAGGAATACAATACGCCTCAAAGGCATTTAGAACATTTATAAAATCTAACCTTCTGGTAACACAATCCATGAGCAGGAAAGGTAATTGTTGGGATAACTCTGTAGCTGAATCCTTCTTTAAAACCTTGAAAATAGAACTTGTTTATGATGAGGATTTTAAAACTATAGAGCAGGCTAAAACCGCTATCTTTGAGTACATAGAAATATGGTACAACAGGAAACGGTTACACTCCTTTTTGGGATATAAAACCCCTTACGAAGTAGAATTAGAATTTTATCAATTTAAAAATGTAGCATAGGTCTCAGAAAAAAGTGTCCGACTTTTTGTTGCAAGTCCACCCTGCGCATCAGACAGCTCCAGTACAAAGCTATTATCGTTAGCAAAAACACCTTGCACCTGATAACTCGCTTGATACGAATTAAAATTGGATGTCGCACAAGCATAAGCTGCGTTTAATGACAAATTGGTAATGCTTTGCGCATAAACCTGCACACCCAACCCATACCAAAAAACCAAGCCCACTAAAACACTGTAGTAAGCAAATGATAGTGTTCTTCGTTCAGTTTGCTGCCTCCTGTAAAAAAAGCATCTATAAAATTCCCCCATACCGATACTTTAAACTTATGTTAACTTATTTTGGTTAAAGTTATTAAAATATCGTTAAAATGCACAATAAATTCGATTAAATGCACGTTACGCTTTCGTTATGACATATAAACAATTGACTTTAAAACACTTACATGAGTACAAACTCAACAGCAAGTCAAAAAACACCATCGCTTAGCAAACAAAAAAAGCTCCGTTTACAACGGAGCTTTTTTTGTACTGATAAAAAACTTTCTTTAAGATTTCCAGAATTTCCATCGGCTTGTCGGTTGCGCTTCCGAATAGCCGTAGCCATAGCCGTAATTATACCCATAGCCGCCTTTTTCTTCCACCCCATTCACCACCAAGGCAATATTTTTTAATTTTTGATGCTCATGCATTTCTTTTACGTGCTCCATCAATTTGACATCGGTATAATTGGCACGGGTTACATACACCGTCATATCCGCAAGTTGGGAGATCAACAAGGTATCGGTGACCAAAATAGTGGGTGCGGTATCCACAATTACATAATCATATTGTGCTTTTACCGCCGCAATTAATTCTTCAAAGCGACCGTTTAATAACAATTCTGCCGGATTAGGCGGGATATTTCCGGATAAAATCATATCCAAGCATTTTACCCCCATCACCTCTTTTAACAGCATATCATCAACTTGAATCTTCGCATCATATAAAAAAGAACTGACGCCGGGTGTATTTTTTCCTTTATTGATATAGGTATGCAACTGCGGATTTCGCAAATCACAGCCTAACAACAAGACCTTCTTATTGGTCGCGGCCAAGGTATTGGCAAGGTTTAAGGAAGTAAAGGTTTTTCCTTCCCCCTTGGTCGAAGAAGTCACATAAATGACTTGTCCTTCATCGCTTTTATGGTCCGGCGACTTAAAATAGGATAAGTTAGTTCGTAAAATACGGAAAGCTTCGGCGACAACCGAGCGATCGGAAGCTTTTAACACACTGGCATGCTGCCGCTCTATCATTGGAATCTCTGCGACCACCGGTATATTTTTCACCAAGCGCTTTACATGATCTTTATTGATGAGCTTGGTATCCAATAAAAACTTTAGGTACAACACCCCAAACGGAAGTAAGAGGCCTAAAATTAAGGCGGCCAACATAATAATCGCCTTTTTGGGGGCTACCGGTTCCGGTTGGGTATAGGCATAATCTACCATTTTTACCGTAGGTGCCGTCGTGGCATACTGCAAGGCAGCTTCTTCTCGCTTTTGTAATAAAAACAAGTAAAGCTTTTCCTTGATATCGCGCTGGCGGATAATGGTGCGAATTTCTTTTTCCTTTTTCGGCAAGGTACTCAACTGACCCGAAGAGGTATTCTCCCGCTCCTGCATATTTTTTAGGGAAATCTCCAGGCTGTTGATGTAGGCATCTACACTGTTTAAAATATTGACCTTAATCCGCTCTAATTTTTCTTCCAAATTAACCACCAGCGGATTTTGCTGCGTGGACGAAATTAAGAATTGATCCCGTTGCAAGACCGTCTCGTTATACGATTCCGTCAAGTTATTTACACTCTCATTTTCAATCCCCAAATTAGCCGGCAACAAGGTAAATTCATCCCCTTTTGTCAAGACCTCTTTAAAATCTTCTGCCACGGCCTTTTGCGTTTCCAATTCAAAGCGACGTGCTTCGGCTTCTCCTTCTTTGGTAAATAATTGGGTGGCATTCGCCTGAATGTCTACCAAATTATTTTCTTCCTTGTAATCTACAATCCCGCTTTCTACCGTATCCAGTTCTTGAAAAAGAAACTCCAAACGTTCGTCGATAAACTCTCCCGTGCGTTCGGAAATTAAGCGCTTATCGTGAATCCCATCCTGATTAAACTGGTAGGTTAAGCGATTGAGAATGGCCTCACTTTTGGCCGGCGTCTGCCCTTGCAAAGACAGGTTTAATATTTCACTCTTTTCCCCCACGGGTGATATTTGAATACTTTTGGAAAGCCCGTCGATTACCTTATTGGTTTCGGTAAAGCTAAACAAATAGGTCGCTTCTTGCAGTGCTGCTTGGTGATTTCCGCTAAAGTCTTCATTAAACTTCAGCTCAAAAGCATAGCCGGCCACCGAGACCCGTTCATTAAAACGGGCCTGTGCTTGCGCCTCGCTCTCCGTTTTAGTAACTTGAAAAGTATCGCCCGCTCCAAAACTAATTTTAAAAAGCTTTGGTTCTGCTTTATGCACCAAAGAGTCCGGCAGATGCCAAAGCACTTTAAAAGGCACCTCCTTCTTCCAAAGTTCGGCATCTTTGATATTCCCTTCTTTATAATAGCGGGTTTGCAGTGATAAATCATTCACCACCGTGCCTAAAATACGGCGGGAGTTGAGGATCTGAATTTCATTTTCCAGATTTACCTTACTCATATCAAACAGCGGACTCGCCCCTTGTAAGCCGGTTAAGTCTAAACCGCTCTCATTTTCCTTTAAGATCTTAATCTCAGTATTGGTGGTATATACTTTCGAAGCATAGCGCAAGTATAAAAAAGCGATGACCAAGGCCAAAAAGACCGTCCCTACAAACCAGGGCCAATACTTCAGGTACTTAAAAATCAACTGTTTTAAATCTTCGCCTTGCTCTTCTCCGGCTTGATAACTCTCCTGTTGCTCTACCATATTCTTTATCTAAAAATTAGGACTGCTGCGCTCAGCATGATGGATGCCAATGACAATAAGGAGCCTAAACTCCCCACAAAACCTGCGGAACGCACTTTCGGGTTGTTCGGTTCTACATAGACAATATCATTCGGCTTTAAGTAATAAAACTCGGTATTCAGCCAATCGGACTGCGTTAAATCGATTCGACGCGTTTCTTGTTTGCCTTCGGTTTGCCGAATAATCAAGACCGTCTCCCGTTTTCCGTTAATGGTGAGGTCGCCCGCCATGCCCAAAGCTTGCGGTAAAGACACCACTTCTTCGGTGGTTGTATAGGTTCCGGGAGCTTTTACCTCCCCCATGATCGTAAATTTATTATTTACCAAACGTACCCGTACTGACGGGTCTTTGATATAAGCTTCTAATTTTTGCTGCAGCAAGTCCTGTACTTCTTGGGTGTTCTTTCCCAACACCTGGACTTTCCCGAGTTGCGGATACGTAATGCTGCCGTCTTTCCCAACCAAATAGCCTTCCAGTTTTAAAATATCAATCTGTCGAGTAGTTGCCTGCGTTTGCATTTTATCGAACTTAAAGGGCAAGGTGGTTTCTTCTTCCAACGCAGAAACATCGATTTTTAAAATATCGTTGACTTGAATATCTGGGTGCTGGTATAAGGAATCTACCGCGGCTAATTGAGCCTCATCGATATCCTGAAAATAAAGCACTTCTTTTTTGGTTGCACAGCTGGCTAAACTGGCAATTAGAATGAGTAGTAATATCTTTTTCATAGGTTTGCAAATATAAACAAGTTTTTTAGGATCGCGCGGCTTTTTTATTTTTTTACCACAAGCGCTAAACCGTTGATTTACACCCCGAAAACTTCTTTATTTTCTTGAAACAAGGGGCGTAATAAACGACTGTATTTTTCTTTTAGAGTTATTTTACCTATTTTTTCTAAGTGTTTTACATGATGGGCATCGGTTCCTACAAAACGATAGCTCCCGTCTTTTAATAAGCGAAAAGCTTTTTGCTGTACGTGCGCTCCATAATGTTGACTCAAAGACAACAAATTTAATTGAAATTGACAGCCCAAGTCCAACAGGTTTTTAAAAGCACCGGGCTCCTTGATAAAGTTATAGCGTTCGGGGTGGGCCAAGACCGGCGTATAGCCCTTATGCTTTACCTGAAAAATAAGCTGTTCCAAATTCAAAGGCGCTTGTAAATAGGACATTTCCACCAAGAGGTGTTTATGATCTAAGCTGCATAAAATATCTTGCTGTACCAAGCGTTCAAATTGCTGTTCTAACATATACTCTGCTCCGGCTCCAATAAGCTGCACTTCCAATCCTTCCTGTTGTATTGCTTTTTGGACTTTCGCCAGTGCTTCCGCTATGGTCTTGGGCGTATTGGGGTAGTTTCCTTCCATGACATGCGGGCTCGCAATGACCTGCCGTATTCCCAAGTGCTGATAGGCTTTGAGCATGGCGATACTTTCTTCTAGGCTCTTCGCCCCATCATCGATGCCCGGCAACAGGTGATTATGCATATCAACCATTCCCGGCAGGAGTTCACTTAATTCGCTTTTGGACGAAAATAAAAAATTCATGCACTGTTTTTTTTTACAAAACTAGGCTAAAAAGTTGATATTCCCTTAATACCAATCGGCATGATGGTACTCTTTACCCAAATAGATTTGAATCCCGATACTCGCACTGAGCATCCCACCGGTTTCGCCGGATTCTCCGGCTTGCAAAGAAAGGCCGTTATATCCGTAATGTTGCTTAAAATTGGTCGTAAAGCTAAGGTCCCCGACCAAACTAAACCGATTGCTTAATTTTATTTGTGGCGTTAAACCGACAAGAAAGTTACCGATATGCTCTACAGAACCTCCTTGAAGCGGTGTTGCCGTACCGGCTCCTATTCCGCTATGCACCAATAAGCCGATGCTTTTACGCCATTGATGCGGAAAGCCTACTACATTTCCTAAATTGACGACCGCTTCCAGCCCCAAGCGATGCATACTCAGCCCCGCCGTTTGATCCCCAAAACGATCATACCCGTAGCCTCCGCGTAATCCGAAATTTCGATTCAACATATAACGCGCACCCAAACCTACTTGCGGCAAGCCTACAAACTCACTTTTATCGACCGTTGCCGGACGCAAGGGCAAGGTTCCCCCTAGATTCACTTCTACTGAAAATTGATTGTATTTTTTTTCTTGTGCCGTAAGCGTCTGTACCAACACCACACAAAGGAAAAAGGATAAAATACATCCCAACCTGCTTTTTTTCGATAAAGAGCAATAATTCAAGATAAAAGGTTTTAAAGTTCGTGACCAAAGATAGGATATTCCCTTTAGCTGTTAAAATAATTATAAAAAAAGGAAGCCCTATCCATGGAAACTTGTATTCATTTTCCGCTATAGAACAACTATAGCCTCCAAATCCCCTTTGCTTTCAAAGATTTAGTCCTGCATATAAGAACATATCCCCCAAAACTTAAAAAAACGCAAAAGCGAGGAATTTTTAAAGTATGGGAATTATTATTTTAAAAAAACTAGTATCTTTGCGGTGTACCCCCGTATATAATAAATTACCTGAATTCTTATAGAACGCGTATGTCATTTAAGAAAAAGAAGCTTGGTAGTTTGCTGATTAACCTTGCCAAACCACTTGTTAAAAACTATGTTCCCAGGAAATATATTTTCCTGATCGATTTGGTGCTTAGTTTTCTCGCCGCCCAATGCGCCTTTTTTTTAATCTCCAGTACCGAAGGGAATTACCAACTCCTTGATCTTTCCAGCGGAATGTGGCTGATGGTTTTGGTACAGGCCTGCTGCTTTTTACTCTTTAAATCCTATTCCGGCTTGGTCCGCTACTCCAGTTTCCGCGATGCAATTAAACAACTTCGGGTGACTATGGTTTCCGTCTTCAGTTTACTGCTTATTAACCGGATCTACTTCTGGATTAGCGGCGAAAAATTGATTGCAGAAGCCGGGATTGTCATTTTTGGCTTTATTGCCTTTTCGTTTTTATTCTTCTTTCGGGTAGTCATTAAGAAGACCTATCAGGTGATGAACCGAAAAGAGCAACGGCAAACCGCCTATATTCTGGGGATAGAACGGGAGGATATTGCTATGGCAGAAGGGATCATTTCAGAGAACGCAAGTAATTATAAGGTGATCGGTTTTATTTGTAATGATGCAAAAAGTCACCAAACCCGTATTTTTAATTTACCTATTTATAATACCCAACAACTCCAAAAAAGTTCCACCATCGGAGATGCGGTTATTGTCAGTGATAGCAGACTGCAGTATTTACGCGAGCATCGACCTCAACTCCTCAGTAAACTCTTAGATCTGCAACTAAAGATTTACAAACTCCCTAATTTAGAAGACTGGGAAGGACAAAACAGTGCCGCGAATTTACAAGCCATTAAAATTGAAGACCTTTTACAGCGTTCCCCCATTCAATTGGATCGCAATAAATTACACGATCGCTACCATAACAAAACCATATTGGTTACCGGGGCTGCCGGATCAATCGGAAGTGAAATTGTTCGACAATTAATTCCTTTTACCCCCAAGTCTATTTTATTGTTAGATCAAGCAGAAACCCCTTTGCACGAATTGGTGGTAGAACTTGACAAAGAGCACCCTCAACTTCGCTATGAAAAGATCATTTGTAATGTTCGGAGTAAGAAACGCCTGCGACAAGTTTTTAATCATTTTCAACCGCAAGTCGTATTTCACGGTGCAGCCTATAAGCATGTGCCGATGATGGAATCGAATCCCTTGGAAGCCTTAAGTGTTAATTTTCAAGGTACGCGAAATGTAGCCGATTTAGCCTTGGAGTTTAGCATTGAACGTTTTGTGTTTGTCTCTACCGATAAGGCGGTTAATCCCACGAATATTATGGGAGCTTCTAAACGCTCTGCCGAACTGTATATACAGTCGCTGGTGCACAGCAAACAACATCAAACCAGTTTTATCACCACCCGTTTTGGAAATGTATTGGGTTCGAACGGTTCGGTGATCCCGCATTTTAAAAAGCAAATTGCCCAAGGCGGTCCTTTAACAGTGACTCACCCCGAAATTACACGTTATTTTATGACCATTGACGAAGCTTGTCAACTGGTATTGGAAGCCGGCGCGATGGGGAATGGCGGTGAAATCTACGTGTTCGATATGGGCTCCCCGATAAAAATTATTGATTTAGCGAAACACATGATCCGTTTAAGCGGGCTGGTTCCTAATAAAGACATCGCCATCGAGTTTAGCGGATTACGCCCGGGAGAAAAACTATATGAAGAGCTACTCGCTGATAAGGAATCGACTCTACCGACCCACCACGAAAAAATTATGATTGCCCAAGCCACCCATAATTTTAATACCACACAAATCGTGTTACTGTCAAATTTACTAAAGAGCGTTAAAACTTACGAAGCCAAAGACGCGGTATTGAGCTTAAAAAAGCTGGTCCCCGAGTTTCAACCGGCTGACTTAGCCACTCAACTCGCCAATAGCAATACCCCTTCCGATAAAAAAACGAAGCGTGTTTCTTAAGCTGTTATAGTAAGTTCTCTAGTGCCAAATTCACATGAGTAAATCGGAACATAAAGCCAGTGGTTTCTATTTTTTTATTACTTACCAATTGGCTATCAAGTACAATTTTAGACATTTTACCTAACAATATTTTTAAAATAAAACTTGGTACATTTGGTAAAAATAAGGGTCTCTCTAATTTTTCTGCAATTATTTTTGTCATTTTTTCATTTGACACCGGATTAGCCGCCACTGCATTGTAGGTTCCTTCTAAATCGTTTTGCAATGTGTGAAGAAATATCCCCGCTAAATCTTCTATATGAATCCAAGACTGCCATTGCTTACCACTTCCCAATGGGGAGCCAATGTAATTTTTTATCGGTTTGGTTAATTTAGGGAGTGCTCCTCCTTTTTCTGAAAGTACTATACCAATTCGGATTTTGGTAACATCGATTCCTAAATCTGAAAATTTATTAGCTTGTTTTTCCCATTTGGATACAACTTCTCCTAAAAAATTATCTGCTATTTCTTGACTATCCTCATCATATAATTTTTGTAGTGAACTCGGGTAGACCCCAATTGCACTTGCAGAAATTAATTGTGTAATCTGGTGATCTTTTTTTTCAAGTAGATTGAATAAAGTTTGAAGTGAATCAATCCTGCTATTCAAAATTTTTCTTTTGTTTTTTTGAGTCCAACGCTGAGCTATACTTGCCCCGGCTAAATTAATTATCTTATCAACTCCGCTTAAGCAAGTTTCATCAATTTCACCATTATTCGGATTCCAATAAAAACCCTTATGTTTTTTATCGGTTGTAATTTTTGATTTATTTCTTGTTAGGTAATGAACTTCTACTCCTTCCTCTTCGCATTGTTTTACAATTTCTGAACCAACCAACCCAGTAGCACCGGTAATTAAAACCTTCATCTTTTTTTATTTAAATTAAGCATTAAAAAGAATAGGCTAATAAGGTTTAATACAGGTTTAACAAGCTTTTCAGAAGAAATGTTAACAGATTACTTTTGAGCTCTCAACATTTCACGTTTTCCTGGCGGACCGGGTAGTTTTTCAACTAGAAAACCAACTGTTTTCATTGCTCTTTTTACACTTCCTTTTGCAGAATATGTCACTAAAATACCATTCGGTTTTAAGGCTTCATACATTTTTCGGAAAATCTCTACCGTCCATAAATCTGGTTGAACGCGTGCGCCAAAAGCATCAAAATAAATTAGGTTAAATGAGTTCTTTTTTTGGATATCTTCAAAAAAAGCACATTCTTTTTTTAAGGTAAAGTTACTTGAGATTTCTATAATATTTTCCCAAGAAACTGTGTGTATTTTTTGAAAAAGTCCTTGTGAAGAAGCTTCAGAAAACTGAGAAGTATAATTCAGTTTTTGTAACTCCTCTAACGAAACAGGATAAGCTTCTATGCCAGTATATTGAATTGCTAAACTCTTTTTTTCGGCTTCTAAAGCAGTAATTAACGCATTTAAACCCGTACCAAAACCGATTTCTAAAATCGATACAGAACGGGTTTTGTATTGTTCAATAAAATAGTGTAATCCGGTTTTTATAAAAACGTGTTGAGCTTCTTGAATAGCACCATGTTTTGAATGATATTGCTCATCCCACTCCGGAATATGAATTGTTGAAGAACCATCTGCTGTTGTAATAATTTCGCGTTTCATGGCATCAGGTTAGAGTTTTAATTCTTCAACAAGAAAATTATTTCTCTTCAGGCGTTTCCATTAATACTCCTTCAGCCATAAATGCATATTCTATTTTTGGCTCTGTAATTGCCGCAATTTCTTCTTCACTTTTTCCGGCATCTTTTGCAAAATGTTTCAACTCGTCAACTGGAGTTTCACTTAAATATGCTTTTCCTTTTACGATAGCTTCTCTATTTTCTGAATCTAAAGGCATAAAAAAGCTGTAATCTTTAAACTTTACAAAAGAACGGATTGAATCATCTAATTTTAGCGTCATCCAGCATCCTTTTTTCTTACAAACTTTATCTACTTCAGATTTAAACTTAACCGAGATTGTATCGCCAAGTTTCATATTCTCGAATTCTGCTTTCATCTCTGATGCAGATAACATATTTTTTTTATCGATTTTTTCACCTAGACTTTCAAATCCTTCAACTTGATTCATAGCTACTTCTGGGCTATTTTCTTCATCGGGGGTACTTTTCTCGGTTTTTTCGTTATTTTTACAAGCACATAATGCTAGTACTGAAAGTATGATTAGTATTTTTTTCATCTTATTTTAATCTTAAATTTGGACGTAATATTACAAAATTAAAAAATACATTAATCATTCAACTATAATTATTTTAATACTTTTGTAAAAATTTAAATAATCACGAATGAATCCTGAAAATACAAGCTTAGAGATTACTAAAGCAACTTCATCGGCTATTGGCGAAGTTGATTTTGATAATTTGACTTTTGGAAAATATTATGCTGACCATATGATGGTTTGCGATTACAAAGACGGAAAATGGCAAACTCCTAAAATAATGCCTTATGGTCCTATGGAAATGCAACCTTCAGCAAAAGTTTTTCATTACGGACAAGCTGTTTTTGAAGGAATGAAAGCTTTTAAAGACGATGACGGGAAAGTTTGGTTATTTAGACCTGAGCAAAACTTTGAACGTATTAATAAATCTTCAAAAAGAATGGCTATTCCAGAATTTCCGAAGGAATATTTTTTTGAGGCACTTAAAACACTTTTAAAATTTGACAGTAAATGGATTAAAAGTGGCGACGGAAATTCACTTTACATTAGACCTTTTGTGATTGCTACAGAAGCAGGAGTTTCTGCCTCTCCTTCTAATGCTTACCGATTTATGATTATTTGTTGTCCTGCAAAAGCCTATTATTCTTCTCCGGTAAAAGTTACCATTGCGCAAGAATATAGCCGTTCTGCAGATGGCGGTGTGGGTTATGCAAAAGCGGCAGGAAATTATGGAGCACAATTTTACCCAACAAATTTAGCTAAAGAAAAAGGATACCAACAGGTAATTTGGACCGATGCCAACTCTCACGAATATTTAGAGGAAGCGGGAACTATGAATGTATTCTTCAGAATTAATGATAAATTAATTACTGCTCCTATTAGCGATAGAATTCTTGACGGAATTACAAGAAAAAGCATTATTGCACTTGCAGAAAAAGAAGGTGTAGAAGTTGAAGTAAGACGTATAAAAGTAGCTGAAATTTTAGAAGCTGCAAAAAATAACGAACTTAAAGAAATGTTTGGGGCAGGAACTGCTGCTACAGTTGCTCAAATATCTGGATTTGAATTTGACGGCACGTACCACGAATTACCTCAAGTAGAAAATCCTTACAGCGTACATTTTAAGAAAGCCTTGCAAGATATACAGTACAATAGAGCCGAAGATCCTTTTGGCTGGCGATATGCTGTTGATATATAAATTTAAAAAAGCGGGTTAAAAAATTAACCCGCTTTTTTTATGTCTTTAAAATTTTATTGATATCTGGTTTAAAATAATTGGGCCCTTTTAAAACTTTGCCGTCTTCTCGGTAAATTGGCTTACCGTCTGCTCCTAGTTTACTCATATTACTTTCTTGTATTTCTTCAAAAACTTCTTTAATTTTATGTTGCATACCGTGTTCTATAATTGTTCCGCAAAGAATGTAAAGCATATCACCAAGAGCATCGGCAACTTCAACTAAATCATTATTATTAGCAGCTTCTAAATATTCTTCGTTCTCCTCTTTCATTAAATTAAAACGCAATAGGTTTTTTGCTTCTCCTAAATCTGCTTCAGGTGCCTCTTTTATTCCTAAACCAAATGCATCATGAAATTGTTTTACGGCTTCAATTCTTTTCTTCATAATAAATAGATTAATTTTGCTTAAAAATAATCAAAAATGTTTACTGACGGACAACTTATATTTGCCGGTTTTTTTGTGGTGGTTTTTATTGCTATTATGATTTTTAGTTACCGAAAAGACCTTAAACTACATAAAAAATATTACCGCGGAAGTCTATTTATTCTTATTGGCTTCATAATTTTTATTGCCTTATTATTTGTTTTAAAAACCTATTTGCATTAAAAAAAACCGTGTCATTTTTTATATAAATTATTTATCTTACCGAAAACTTTAAAATTTAAACTTTTTTATGAAAACTACCATTCAATTGGAACAAGAAGAACTTCTTGTCGATCTTTCTAAACCAATAGACATTTCAATTACGCTTCGCGGAAACGAAAACAATCCAATTGCATGGTACGTAGATCAACCCAAAATAGAACCGGTAATAGAGGGAAAATGGATTGCAAAAGTTTCTGAAGGTTCTTCGGTAAATTTCAATAATATTGCTTTCAATCCACATGCGCACACCACACACACAGAAAGTTACGGTCATATTTCTGAAGAGTTTTACAGCATCAATAAAGCTTTAAAGCAATTTTTCTTCGCCGCAAAAGTGGTTTCATTAGTACCGGAAACCTTAGGAGAAGATTTTGTGTTTTCAAAAAAACAATTAGAAAAATCACTTCAAAAAAATGAAGTTGAGGCGCTTATAATTAGAACCTTACCTAATACTAAAAAGAAGAAAAAAAGAAAATATAGCCACACCAATTGGCCATATTTATTAGAGGAAACTGCAACTTATATTCGTGAATGTGGCATAAAACACCTTTTAATAGATTTACCTTCGGTAGACAAGGAAAAAGATGATGGAGAATTATTGGCGCATCGTGCTTTTTGGAATTATCCAGAAAACCCACGAAAGGATGCCACTATTACAGAACTAATTTATGTACCCAATAAAGTAAAAGACGGAAAGTATTTACTTAATTTACAAATAGCTTCCTTTAAAAATGATGCAGCTCCAAGCAAGCCGGTACTATACAAAATAATTGATTCATGAAAAAAGCAATAAAACTGGAAGAATTAGGCATGTTTGTGCTCGGTATTTTCCTATTTTCATTACTAGATATTTCTTGGTGGTGGTTTTTGGCTTTATTTTTTTCGCCAGATATAGGGATGTTAGGTTATTTAATCAATAACAAAATTGGCGCTATCACCTATAATATTTTTCACCATAAATTTTTAGGCCTAATTTTTTATCTTGTAGGAGTTTCTTTTACTTCAGAAATTTTGCAATTTATAGGCATTATAATTTTTTCACACGCAAGTTTCGACAGGATTTTTGGGTACGGATTAAAATACAACAAGGGCTTTAAATTTACTCATCTTGGCGAAATAGGAAATTAACAATTATGGAATTACTTTTTTTAGGCTTATTTTTTGGTGCACTTTTAGCTTATTTTATTTTCTATCGACTGTCTAGGAATCGAAAAAAAGAAAAAGAGCAAAACCAATCTGTGGTTTTAATGGAAAAAATTAGAGCCGTTTGTAAATTCATAACTGTTGAAGGTGACTTTTCTGAAATTTATCATTATCAAAATGTAAAAGATAAATGGATCAATCTTTTTCTCGGCAGTAAAAAAGCACTTATTTTAATTGAAGCAAAAGCTCACGTCGGATTTGATTTAACCAAACTACAAATGAATGCCGATGTTGACCAAAAAACCATTTTCCTTAGCAATTTTCCGCAGCCTGAATTATTAACTATCGAAACAGATTTTAAATATTACGATAAAAAAGAAGGTTGGGCAAACCCGTTTACCACATCAGATTTAACCGATATTAATCGTGAAGCAAAGCAATATATTGTAGAAAAAATTCCGAATAGTGGCTTACTGAATGAAGCTTCTAATCAGGCTTTAGAAACCGTTCTACTCATAGAAAAATTAGTAGAAACCATCAATTGGAAATTAGATTATTCAGCATTAGAAATCAATACTAATCAGCAAAAAATTTCTGATGAAAATGTAAAGCAACAACTCAAAAATTCTTAAAATGAATATTGAAGAATTACGCGATTTTTGCCTTCAGAAAAAAGGAATAACCGAAGAATTCCCATTCAACGAAACTACTTTAGTTTTTAAAGTTATGGGAAAAATGTTTTTGCTCGTTGCATTAGATAGATGGGAAACCGGTCAACAGGAAATCAATATGAAATGCGATCCTGAAAAAGCCATCCAACTACGCGAAGAATTTCCCGATGATATTTATGTAGGTCCCTATATGAATAAAAAACATTGGAATACCGTAAAAGTAAATACTGTTTTACCTGATAAAAAAATAAAACATTTCATCAATCACAGTTACGAATTAGTGGTCGCAAAATTGACTAAAAAGCAAAAAGAGGAATTGAAAAATCTCGATTAAAAATTATTTATTTTTCCGGAAACAATTTATATGACTTCACCCCAACAAACCTACCAACAAAAACTTACTAAATTTCAACAGCAATTTTCGCAGGTAAAGAAAAAATTGTTTGCTTCTAGCATGTTGCGTTTAGCTTTATTTCTGCTTTTGGCGTTTTTAGTGTATTTCTTTTTTTTGAATACAAAATTAGTAGTTGGTGTTATTTTAGGCGGAATTGCACTTTTTATTTTTCTGGTTTCCAGACATAGTAAACTTCAACTGGAAAAGAAAAAAATTGAAGCACTTTTAAAAATTAACAAAACCGAATTAGCGGTTTTAGATCGTAATTTTCATCAGTTAGATAATGGCGAAGAATTTAAAAATCCGCAACACGAATTTAGTCAAGATATCGATCTATTTGGCGAACGTTCCTTTTTTCAATACCTCAACAGAACTGCTTTAAAAAGCGGAAAACAAAAACTCGCCAATCTTCTTACGGAAAATAGCATCCAGAAAATTGAAGCTAAACAAAAAGCAGTCAAAGAATTAGCGCAAAAAATTGATTTCCGTCAAGAATTTTCGGCAATTGCCAGCATCGTAAAAACCGAAACTTCTTCAAACGTTATCATTGACTGGCTTGCGAGTTACAAAAAATTTGTGCCTAACATTTTTCGTTGGCTTCCCACTGTTTTTTCTATAATTTCTATCGCGCTTATCGCGGCTTATTTTTTAGTCGATATTTCTGGATATTTTGTGATGGGCTGGTTTTTTCTTGGTTTGGCCATAAGTGGTTCAAAAGTTAAAAAAGTGAATCAACTTTCTATCCACGTAAGTCAGATTCAGGAAACTTTTCAGCAATATCATCAATTGCTAAATTTACTGGAAAAAGAAAAATTTGAAACGGAATTACTGCAACATCAGCAAGAAAGAATTTTAAAAGAAGGCGAAAAAGCTTCTCAATTACTACAAAAATTCGCCAAAATAATTGATGCGCTCGACCAGCGAAATAATATGATTTTCGGAATTTTTGGCAACGGATTTTTACTCTGGGATTTGCAACAAAGCTATAAATTGGAACAATGGATTGCGCAACACAAAACTAAAGTTGAAAATTGGTTTGCGGTGATTGAATTTATAGATGCCTATAATTCGTTGGGGAATTTCTCATTCAATCATCAACACTACAGTTTCCCGGAAATCACTTCCAATAAACATGTAATTAAAGCTGAAGACGCCGTTCATCCGCTTATTAATCCGAAAGACGCAGTACGCAATTCGTTCACTATAAATAATGAAGAATTTTTTATCATTACCGGTGCAAATATGGCGGGAAAAAGTACGTTTTTAAGAACCGTTTCGCTTCAAATCGTGATGAGCAATGTCGGACTTCCGGTTTGTGCAAAAGCTGCTGAATATTCGCCTATAAAGTTAATTACCAGTATGCGAACGGTAGATTCGCTAGCCGATGAAGCTTCGTATTTTTATTCTGAATTAAGCCGCTTAAAATTTATTGTTGAAAAAATTAAAACCGATCGCTATTTTATCATATTAGATGAAATTTTAAAGGGAACCAACAGTACCGATAAAGCCATTGGTTCTCGTAAATTTATTGAAAAGTTAGTCCGCTCACATTCTACCGGAATTATCGCCACACACGATTTAAGTTTATGCGAAGTTGCCAAAGATTTCCCAGAAGTAAAAAACCATTATTTTGATGCTGAAATAATTAACGACGAGCTTCATTTTGACTATAAATTTAAAGACGGAATTTGCCAAAATATGAACGCTTCTTTCTTACTCCGAAAGATGGAAATTGTGGATGATTAAAGTTATTTATCACGATTATCTAATTCAATATCTTCTATAGATTTCTTAACAAATTCTTGTTTTTTAAATTCATCTGAAACAGGCGTATCACCAGGAAAAGACTCCCATTCGAATTGGATTTCAGGAGAAAAATTTCTGCGTTTTTCTATATCTTCTTTAGAAAGAATTTCATCTTCAAGCATATAAATTTTACCTTTAGTATTAAATTTTTTAGAAATATCCCACATCTTTTTTCCCACAGCTAAAGAAGGCTGGTCTTGATAATAAACATGTTCTTTTATTGTTCTGGTAATTTTTGCTTTGGGTTTTTCTATATCCTGTTTAAAATTATTCTTCTCGCAAGGATAGCATATTTTTTGAGCAATTATTCCTTTATTTAATTTAGGATCGTAGCTTTCTAAAATTACGCCAGGCAAACCGAATAATTTCCAAGGACCGTAAGAATATGGAATTTCTTTAGTGAACCAAATGATATACTTTCTTCCTCGAAAATAAGCTACAGCTTTTTGAACTTTGTAGCCTAAAATCTCTTTATGTTCTTCATAAATTGTCCAGTAAATTTTTATCCAATTATCTTTTACGACATATGCATCGGTAATGGCTTTTGGCATTTTAAAATAAACTTCTTTCGTATTAAAATTTCTATAGAACAACCTTCCATCTTTATCTGTAGCATTTGCAGAAAAACCAGAACTTATCTGAGCTCCTTTTTGCATGGTCATTGTTTTTTCCGAAATATTTTCGGGTAATTTTAAACCTAAATTATAGAGACTTTCATAACTATTAAAATATAAATGATAAGGACTTTTAGATATTTCTGAAGTTTTCCTTTTTTCCTTTTTATATTTACTAACGGATACTTTATTAAATTTAGAAGAGGTATTGGTTTCTACAAGATAAATCGACCCGTATTTTTTATATTCTATAATTCCGCTGACGGTATCTTGTTGAGCGTTGCAAAATATCACGAAAAAAAGTCCGAAGAAAAGGAGTATTTTTGAATGACTCATAATACAAAAAACAATTAACAACGTTTAAATATAATTAATTTGAATTTAAAGCACAATAAGAACTCTTTTCTATTTAATTTCATTTTAATATTTATAACGATATTATTTTATAGCTTGTTCGCTTATGATCTAGAGCGAAGCAATTTTTTAAAACTCCTTTTTCTTTATTCCGGATTGTTTTTAGGAAGCTTTTTATTGATTGAAAAAAACAAAAACCGTTTTTGGTTCTTGGCAGGTTTCGCACTAATTTTTCGGTTGGTTTTTATTGGAAGTTTACCTAATTTATCACAAGATTTTTACCGCTTTATTTGGGATGGAAGATTAATAGCCGAAGGAATAAATCCGTTTTTATCGACCCCAAAAAAATTATTGGAAGAAAATTTTTCAGCCATTGCTCAAACACGAATTTTGATAGATGGAATGGGATCGCTAAATGCGAGCAATTATTCCAATTATCCGCCCGTTAGTCAATTTGTATATGGAATTGCGGGATTTTTTGCTAAAAAATCTATTCTTGGAAGTGTCGTTATTATGAGACTAATTTTAATAGCAGCAGATTTCGGAACACTTTACTTCGGAAAAAAGCTGCTTAAAAAATTACAACTTCCCTCCCATCGTATTTTTTGGTTTATTCTGAATCCATTTGTCATTTTAGAATTCACCGGAAACTTACATTTTGAAGGACTCATGGTTTTCTTTTTACTTTCAGGTATTTATTTTTTAGTACAAAAAAAATGGATGTTTTCGGCTATCTTGATTGGTTTCTCTATTTCGGTTAAACTGTTACCGCTTTTAATATTACCGCTTTTTTTCAATTATTTTAGAAAGAAATTTAAATTGGGATTTGTAAAGTTACTCGGTTTTTACATGTTAATTTTCACCACCGTATTTTTGACGTTTATTCCTTTTTTATCTGAAAATCTTATCCAAAATTATAGTGATTCTGTGGGGTTATGGTTTTCGAAATTTGAATTTAATGCGAGTGTGTATTACATCATTCGGTGGATTGGCTTTCAAACTGTAGGATGGAATATTATTGGAACTGTTGGAAAAATTTTACCGATCATAATTTTCCTGGGAATTTTAGGACTTACTTTTTTTAGAAAAAACTACCCTGAAAAAAAACTGTTGCAAAATATGCTTTTTGCGTTTTGTCTATATTTTTTACTTTCAACAACTGTTCATCCGTGGTATTTAGCAACCCCACTACTATTATCTATTTTTACTAAGTTCAGATTTCTATTGCTTTGGTCATTTCTAATTGTATTGAGCTATTCAGCTTATAATACTCAGGAATTTCAAGAAAACATGTACCTATTAGCATTAGAATATCTTCTTGTTGTAGGATTTTTTACTTATGAATTATACTATAAAAGACGAAAAATGATTAGTTAGATTATTTTATGGAATAGTCTCAAATACATATATTCAACTTAAAATTACTGTTCTTTCTCTTTAATTCCTATATAAATATTTCGGATATAAATAACAGAACCGCCGGCGTGCGAGGCAAACAACACAGGGTCTTCTCTGGTAATAGCGTAATAAATTAAAATAACAGATCCCGCTAAACTGATATTCCAAAAAGTGACCGGTAATTTTGATTGATGTTTGCGTTCTGAATAAATCCACTGATAAATAAATCGACCTGTATACAAAATCTGACCAAACACACCAATCAACATTAGCCAAGTAGCAATACCCTCTTCTCCCTGCTGAGAAAATAAAAGGTTAAAATCTTGAGGTGACCAAAATATAGCATACAAGGCGGCAAAAACAGGAAAACCTATGACTATAGCCTTCAGTAAAACATGGGTAGATTTCCATTTATTTTGTAATTGAAGATTTCTTATAAACACATAATAAATAATGGCTTGCCCTAACATGATTGAAAAATCTTTACGCAAATAGCCATAAATAAAAAAGATAATCGCAGCAATTAAACTCAATCGCCAAAAAATAACCGGTGTTTTTAATTGATGTGCCTTTTCTGATTTAAACCACTGAATAATAATACGTGAAGCAAAAATTATTTGTGCTGTAAACCCAATGGCATAAATCATCCAATCGCTCATGAAACCTTATTTTTAGCGCAAGAAAAGAAATCTTTTACTGATTCTACTCTTTTTTTGAAAAGCTTATGATTTATGTACTTTTTTTAAACTATATACATCTTCGCGACGATCTTTTAAGTTTCTTACACTACCAAATGAATGTAACTCGCGAAGCAAATCGATATCAACATCAGTTACTAAAATCATTTCTGTATTTGGTGTAGCTTCAGCTTTTATTCCGTTAGAAGGAAAGGCAAAATCACAAGGCGTAAAAACCGCAGATTGCGCGTATTGAATATCCATATTATGAACTTTAGGAATATTACCAACACTTCCGGCAATAGCAACATAACATTCATTTTCTACTGCTCTGGCTTGCGCACATAAACGAACACGAGAATAGCCATTTTGGGTATCCGTTAGAAAGGGAACAAATAAAATATCCATTCCCTCGTCGGCTAATAATCTTGAAAGTTCCGGGAATTCTACATCATAGCAAATGAGAATTCCTATTTTCCCACAATCAGTATCAAAAGTTTTTATTTCGTGACCGGTCTGCATTCCCCAAACTCTAGCTTCATCAGGCGTTACGTGAACTTTTTCATAACGCTCTAAGCTTCCATCACGTTTGCAGAGATAACCTACATTATACAGTTTCCCATCAATCATCTCGGGCATACTTCCGGAAATAATATTGATGTTATACGAAATGGAAAGCTCTTTTAGACGTTCAATAACAGGTGCTGTAAATTTAGCTAATTCACGAATCGCATCCGGTTCTGACAAATGATTAAATTCTGCCATCAAGGGAGCGTTAAAAAACTCCGGAAAAAGTGCAAAATCTGAACGATAACCCGCAACAGTATCTACAAAATATTCGGCTTGTTGCATGAGATCTTCCATTCCCTTATAGGTACGCATTTGCCATTGAATTAAACCAAGGCGAACTACACTTTTATTTGCTGAAGGTTTTTTGGTGGGCTTGGTATAATATACATTGTCCCATTCCATTAAAACGGCATATTCTCTTGAGGCCTCATCACCTTCTAAATAACCACTCAAAATTCTTACCGGATGAAAATCGTTAGACAACTGAAAATTCAATACCGGATCGTGAATTTCTTTCGTTTTTACTTTATAGATGTATTGTTTTGGAGTTAATTCTTTTGAGAATTTGTGGTAATTAGGGATTCTTCCTCCAAAAACAATTCCCTTTAAGTTTAAGTTTTCACAAACCTCCTTTCGGTAATCATATAATCGTCTTCCTAAACGCAACCCGCGATAGTCCGGTTTTATAAACACATCAATTCCGTAGAGTGTATCACCATTTTCATTATGGACTTTAAAATTCTCATCACCTACAATATCTTGGTACGTATGATTATCGTCAATCTCATCAAAATCAACAATCATAGAAAGCGCACAACCGGCAATATCGCCATTTACTTTAATTACAATTTGTCCTTCCGGAAAAAGTGAAATTAATTTATCAATCTCATCTAATTTCCAATAAGAATTTGGTAATCCTCCATAGGCAGAAACCGTGGCTTCTTTCAATTCTTCAAAATCTTCTATTGTAAGATATTTGAGTTCAATATTTTCAATTTTATCCATAGCTGTTTTTTAGTCCTAAGTTAGCAAATAATAAGTCTGTTTTGTTATAAATTTTAGTTGGGCAAATTGCGCTGAAAAAGCGCAACCGGGCTATCCGCTAAATCTTTTTTTGTCTAACGCCCAAAAAAGTATACCGCTGCTATCCCTTATGCAGAAAGAAAAAACAAAAAAAGTATTTATTTGAAAAAGCAGGCTGTCTAAAAGTTAATTTTCCTTAACTAGAACTCGATTCAGCTTCTCATAATGCTTAATGAAGCAATTAGATGAGATTCTGAAATAAATTCAGAATGTCAATTTCACACTTTTTAGACAACCTCTTTAGAAGGTGATTTTTTTTTTACATATCTAATAAATACGCAAAAATTAAAGGTGCAACAATTGTAGCGTCACTTTCAATAATGAATTTTGGTGTATCAATATCCAATTTTCCCCACGTAATTTTTTCATTTGGAACCGCTCCTGAATAAGAACCGTAACTAGTAGTAGAGTCTGAAATTTGACAGAAATAATTCCAAAATGGCGTATCAGTGCGTTCCATATCTTGGTACAACATTGGTACAACACAAATAGGAAAATCTCCTGCAATTCCCCCACCGATTTGGAAAAAACCGATTCCGTTTTTAGAATTATCCGTATACCAATCGGCTAAGAAAGTCATATATTCTATACCCGATTTCATCGTAGTTGCTTTTAGCTCACCTTTCATTACGTAGCTTGCAAAAATATTTCCCATCGTACTGTCTTCCCAACCGGGCACCACAATCGGTAAGTTTTTTTCCGCGGCGGCATACATCCAAGAATCTTTTAAATCAATCTCATAATATTCTTCTAAAACACCGCTTAGCAATAATTTGTACATAAATTCATGTGGGAAATAACGTTCATCATTTGCTTCAGCGTCTTTCCAAATTTTTACGATATGTTTTTGCAGTCTGCGAAATGCTTCTTCTTCAGGAATACACGTGTCTGTAACTCGATTTAGACCTTTTTCAAGTAACTCCCATTCTTCCTTTGGCGTTAGATCTCGGTAATTCGGTACGCGTTTGTAGTGCGAATGCGCCACCAAATTCATAATATCCTCTTCTAAATTGGCACCGGTACAAGAAATTATATGTACTTTATTTTGACGAATCATTTCAGCGAAAATCTTACCTAGTTCTGCTGTACTCATTGCGCCGGCTAAAGAAACAAGCATTTTTGAGCCGCCTTCAAGTTGCTTTTCGTAGGCTTTTGCCGCATCGACTACTGAAGCTGCATTAAAATGTAAATAGTATTTTTCGATAAATGATGAAATTGCTCCTTTATTCATGGTAATTTTATATTAGTACTTATTTGTCATGCTGAACTTGCTTCAGCATCTCATTCAGCACTGATATTTATAAATCTTTTGATAAGACCCTGAAACAAGTTTAGGGTGACGTTATTTTTTAATTCAATTTAATTTTATTCATCGCTTTTTTCATCATAGTTCTCATACTTAAACTTATAACTCAACATTTTGTAATATAATTTTGCTGCTAAAAAATCTGAGGATTTTTCGTTTTTATTTGGGCATAATTCTACGATGTCAAAACCTACTACATTCTTTTTCTTGAAAATCATTTTCAAGAAATCTAGGGTTTCGTACCAAAATAATCCACCGGGTTCCGGAGTTCCGGTTGAAGGTAAAATAGAAGGATCAAACGCATCTAAATCAATGGTTAAAAAAACGTTTGGTGTCATTTGACCAATAGCATCGTCCATCCAATCATCATATAAATCGTGAGCAAAATATACTTGATTTTCATCCATATACTCTAGCTCTTCGGCGTCCATAGAACGAATTCCTACTTGTAATAAGTTGGTAGTTTTACTGGCTTCGTGAACGGCGCAAGCGTGATTACAACTAGAACCGTCATATTCTTTTCGTAGATCGGCGTGCGCATCGATTTGTACCACGGTTAAATCCTCAAAAGATTCTTGAAAAGCTCGAATGGTTCCTATAGAAATAGAATGTTCTCCTCCAAAAATAGTGACAAATTTTTCTTGTTTGATATAATTTTTAGTGGTTTTATAAACAGTCTCTACCATTTTTTCGGGCGAAGAATTTTCTGTTACGGGCGGCGCTAGGTAAATTCCTTTTTTATAAACTTCAGAGCGCGTTTCAATATCATAAAGCTCCATATTTTCTGAAGCTTCTAAAAATGCCTCAGGACCTTTATCTGCTCCTTTTTGCCATGTACTCGTTCCGTCATAAGGAACAGGGATCAATACTACTTTTGCTTCATCTAAACGCGCATATTTATCAGGAATACCGGCGTAATTTTTTTTAGTTGTCATCGTAACCTAGAATTTTAAGTAAGTCTTCACTCTTTTGTTGTTTACTAAATAATGTTGTGGAAAGTTTTCCGTCTTTATCTTTTTGAATTAAAATATGCTTAGGTGATGGAATTAGACAATGTTGCAAACCGCCAAAGCCACCAATAGTTTCTTGATAAGCACCTGTATTAAAAAACCCGATATAAAGCGGTTTTTCTTTTTTAAATTTTGGTAAATAAATAGCGTTCATATTTTGTTCGCTATTGTAATAATCGTCACTATCGCAGGTTAAACCGCCTAGCAAAACGCGTTCGTATTCATCATTCCAACGGTTTACGGCTAGCATGATAAAACGCTTATTGATTGCCCAAGTATCGGGTAAAGTTGTAATGAATGAAGAATTGATCATATTCCATTTCTCGCGATCGTTTTGCTGCTTTTGATAAAGCACTTCATAAATCGCACCACCACTTTCGCCTACGGTAAAGCTGCCGAATTCCGTAAAAATATGCGGTACGGGGACTTCGGATTCCGCGCAAGCGATATTAATTTGATTGATGATTTCATTAATCATATATTGATAATCGTAATCAAATTGAAGTGAGTTTTTTATTGGGAAACCACCGCCAATATTTAAACTGTCCAAACTCGGACAAATTTTCTTTAACCGAATGTAAACTTTTAGACACTTTAATAACTCATTCCAATAATAAGCGTTATCACGAATACCGGTATTGATAAAAAAGTGAAGCATTTTTAATTCTACTTGATCATTATTTTTAATTTGATCTTCGTAAAATGGAACAATATTTTTATAACCAATTCCTAAACGGGAGGTATAAAATTCAAATTTAGGTTCTTCCTCGGAAGCAATTCTAATTCCGATTTTAAAATCGCCTTTTATTTCGTCGGTCAGTAAATTTATTTCTTCATAATTATCAATAATCGGAATGCAGTTTTGATGTCCGTTGTTAATTAATCTCCCAATATTGGTAATGTATTGCTCCCGCTTAAAACCGTTGCAAATTACGTAGGTGTTTTTATTAATCTTGCCCTTTTTCTTTAAGCGTTCTACAATATCAATATCAAAAGCAGACGAGGTTTCAATATGAATATCGTTAGAAAGAGCTTCATCTAGCACGTGCTGAAAATGTGAGCTTTTAGTACAATAACAATAATTGTAATTGCCTTTATAATCATGTTTTTCAATTGCGCCAGCAAACCACTTTTTGGCTTTTTGAATGTTATCTGAAATTTTTGGAAGATAGGTGAATTTTAACGGAGCACCGTATTGTTCTACAAGTGCCATTAAATCAATATCATGAAATTGCAGATTATCTTCCTTTAATTTAAATTCTTCTTGCGGAAAATAATAGGTTTGATCTATAAGATCAATATATTTTGTATTCATTAAATGGTATCATAAATAATTTGATTACTAAAGATATAAAAAGATTGCAAAAGCCTTATTAAATTAACGCAAAATCTGTGTAACGCTTATTGAATAAAAGCTCGGAATTGACAAGAGGTAAATAGGTATAGAATGATACCTATGCAACCGAAAAAATTCGATAAATAGCTTATGCTTTAAGAATTCTGGAATTTGATTTGAATCCAACATAGTTGATTTATAAGTGTCTTGCGCTCTAAACACTAGATGCTTTATTTGACAACTGCTTTGCAGCAATAAGGCTCTCATTTCCAAAATCTTAAAAAAGAAAATAATATTCAATTAATAATTTAAATTTTGAACAAATAAATACTATTTATCGTTCTTATGAAATAGCCTAAATGTTAAATTTTCGCATAAAAAAACACAGCTTTTTTGGCTGTGTTTTTTATTTTTCTATAGAAATAATACTTTCTACAACATCCCCAAATTAATAACTTCTTGTTTACTTAGATGTCTAAATCTTCCTTTGGGTAAATCTTTTTTAGTTAATCCACCAAAAACAACACGATCCAATTTCACAATATCATACCCCATCTTTTTAAACAAACGCTGAACAACGTGAGGTTTAGTACTTTTTAACTCTAAGCCTATTTGACGTTTTGGGTGATTTTCGACATAACTAATATCGTCTACAATTACTTTACCGTCCTCTAACAAAACACCGTGCTCACGAATTTTCTCTAGATCTTCTTGCGCAAGATTTCTATTTAATTCTACATGATAAATTTGTCTGATTAATTTTTTAGTGCTTCCTAGATTTTTAGACAACGTACCATCGTTTGTAAATAATAAAAGACCTGTTGTACTTGTTTCTAGCTTTCCAACGGGATCTAATTTAGATTTTGAAGCATTGGCAATTAAATCCATAACGGTTCTATTATTTTTTTCTAAACTACCGGTTACGTAGAACCCGCTTGGTTTATTTAATAAAACGTATTCTTTTTTCTCCGGGTTTATTCGGCGGCCGTCAAATTTAACTTCATCAGTTAATTTTACTTTGTAACCCATTTCTGTAACTACTTCGCCATTTACGCGAACATTCCCTGCTGAAATGTAAATATCGGCATCACGTCTTGAGCAAATTCCAGAGTTTGCTATATATTTATTTAGACGCATCCCCGCTTCAGGGTCTTTAACTTGTTTGTCTACAGCAGCTTTTTTTGCGGCTTTTGGCTGTTGTTTCGCGGAAGATTTCCCTTTATTCTTCATATTTCCTTTCCCTTTATTCCGTGGATTTGCCATAATGTATTTTTTTGCAAAGGTACATTTTTAATAAATGAATTACCTATAGTGCGTATGGAATATTTAATCTACAGATCTTAAAATCAAATATTCTTTAAATAATTCGTTTAATAACCACATCAATATCAATCAATAAAATACTAAATACGCCCAATACTATTACAAGTTTTAAAAGATTGTGTAGAAGCGTATATTGAAGTTTTGATTGTGATTTCCAAAGGAAAATTAAAAACGTAACCAGCAGTATAAAACTCAAAATAAAATAATAATACATATAGCCTAACTGAAAATCATTCAGCAGTAAAATAACTGTCGGAATCAAGGTTAGCAGCACTAAAAGTGAAGCGATTTTCTTAGTGAATTTCACCCCATAAACTACTGGAATAGTATGATAATTCTGTGTAAAATCGCCTTTTAAATTCTCTAAATCTTTTACCAATTCTCGAATAGAAATAATCAAGAATAAAAAAGTAGCGTGTATAAAAATTACTGCATTAAAATTATGGTAATAAATAAACACTGCAAAAAATGGGGTAACCGCTAAAATAGAAGCTGTTAAATTTCCTACAAAAGGATATTTCTTTAGCTTATGCGAGTAAAACCATAGAAAAAATATAAATACCGAAAAAAAAAGTACGGCTTTAAAAGAGATGTAACTTGCTAAAATTACTGCCAAGAAATTTAAACTGAAGTAAACCGCCAACTTTGTTTTCTGACTTACATAATTATCGATCAAGGTTTTATGAGGTCGATTGATTAAATCTTTTTCGGCATCGTAAAAATTATTGATCAAATACCCCGATGCAATTGCTAAAGTTGAAGCTAGCACAATAACAAATAAATTTGGATCTAATAAAACCTGCGGAAGCGATTTTTCTGGTGCTAAAATAAAAATAGATGTCAGGTATTGCGCAATGGCAATTACCAAGATGTTGTAACCTCTAACAACAGAGAACAAACTCGCGAGTTTTAAAAAAAACAGTTTGTTCCTTCTTGATAGCATCAGAATAGGTATTCTAAGGTTTTAGAAATTATAAACCACTTCTAATTTATAATTTTTAAGGGCTTTTTGTGCTTTTTCTAGATCTTCTGTAAAACCTAAAATATATCCACCTCCACCGGAACCGCAAAGTTTTAGATAATAAGCATTCGTGTCGATTCCCTCTTTCCACAATTTATGAAATTGCTTCGGGATCATTGGTTTAAAATTATCGAGCACCACGTGAGAAAGTTCTTTAATATTCCCAAATAGCGATTTTACATCGCCTTTTAAGAAATCTTCCACACAAGCATCGGTTCGTTTTACAAACTTATCTTTTAACATTTTTCTGAAGCCTTCCTGTTTCATATTTTCCATAAAAATATTAACCATCGGTGCAGTTTCTCCAACCGTACCGCTGTCTAATAAAAATACAGCTCCTTTTCCACTTTTAGTTTGCGAAGGAATTCCTGCGGCTTCAATATTGTCTTTAGAGTTAATAAGGATTGGCAAACTCAAATAACTATTTAACGGGTCTAATCCAGAAGACTTTCCATGGAAAAAAGATTCCATTTCTCCGAAAATAGCTTTTAATTTCAATAATTTCTCACGGTTTAAATTCTCTAAAACCGTAATTTTATCAGTAGCATATTTATCATAAATAGCGGCAACTAAGGCTCCACTACTTCCAACTCCGTAACCTTGCGGAATACTGCTATCAAAATACATTCCTGCCTCTATATCCTGTTGTAAACTTTTTAAATCAAAAGTAACTAAATCGGGCTGTTGCTTTTCCAATTCAGCTAAATAATCTGCAAAACGTTGTAAGTTTACATTAGATTGGCGTTGTTTTTCGGTATGAGCTTTATCTACTTTTAAAGCACCATTGTAAAAATTATAAGGAATTGATAAGCCTTTAGAGTCTTTGATAATTCCGTATTCACCGAATAACAAAATCTTGGAATAAAAGAGTGGTCCTTTCATAATTACTGATTTAGGATTGACTTACAAGTTGTTTTGCTCCGTAGCCAACCTCATCACAAATATACTGTTCATTTTGACAATGTGCAACCAACTGAGTCTTAATGAAATCTAAAACTTTAGTTTTCTCTTTTTCAGGATATAATAAATGTACATTAGCGCCGGCATCCAGGGTAAAGCAAAGTTTTACGCCCATTTTTTCTCTAAAATCCCAAACTTTATGAATTATCGCTAAAGTATTAGGCTTCATTAACACAAAATATGGATGGCTGGTCATCATCATGGCATGCAATGTAAGCGCTTCGCTTTCTACCAACTCTATAAAATCTTCTAGATTTCCACTTTCTAAAATTGCGATTAATTTTTCGATATTATCTTGTGCCTGCTCAAAACGTTGTATTGCAAATGGATGATTATGCATTAAATTATGCCCCACAGAACTACTAACTTTTTTTTCGCCTTTATCAACTAACAAAATGGTGTCTTGATAAGTTTTAAAAACTTTATGGATTTCGGTTGTGCATAAAGTTCCGAAAAGATTGCTGCTACTTTTTATAGCATCATGCTTTCCCCAAAGCACCAAAGGTCCTTGAATACTTCTTGCTGCACTTCCTGAACCAAGTCTAGCTAAGAAAGATGCTTTTTTATAGAAAAAATCCTCGGTCATTTTTTTATCCACTTCTTTTTCCATGGTTAAAAGGCACAAAGCAAGCGCACTCATACCACTGGCAGAAGATGCAATTCCGCTACTATGCGGAAAAGAATTATGTGTAAAAATTTTAAAATGATAATTTTTTAAAAAAGGAAGATATTGTTCTATCCGCTCAAAAAAAGTGATGATTTTTGGTTCGAATGCTTCGGTACGCTCCTTATCTAAAAATACTTCAACGGAAAAAGTTGTATTTTTTGCTGCTTTTTTTTCAAACTCCAAAGTTGTTGTAGTTAAACAATTGTTCAACGTAAAACTTAACGAAGTGTTTTTTGGTAATTGCTTATTATATTTTCCCCAATATTTCACCAAAGCAATATTACTGGGCGATTGCCAAGTTATTTCACCTTCAGTTTTAGGGCTTATAGCCTGCTGCGGAATAAAATTTTCTGCCGTCATTTTTAAAATTTGTACAAATATAATGCAATCTGCTGGAGGGCAAGTTGTAGAAATTAATAAAATAAATTACCTTAGATTTTCATAATCACCAAGTTTTATGAGCCAGAAAACAGCCTTATATAAAATTACCGGGACCGTTTTTATAGGTTTACTCATTGGTTTTTTCTGTATGATTGCCATTACAGAAAGTGCTGGAAACTGGCTAAAAATAATCAATAAACCCGATTTTTTCTTGTCTATAAAATTTTATGCACTTGCCTGGGGACTTAGTTTCTGCTTGCTAGGGCTCTCTGCTGGAATTGTCTGGAGTAAAGGGTTTTATCATAGCTGGGTGAAAACAGCTTTATATCATTTCGGGTTTCTAATTCTCCTCAATGCTTTATGGTTTATTCTTTTTTTAGAGCTCAAACTTTTGTTAATTGCACTTTTATTTATCTCCGGCTTATTTATTTTTCTTTTATTTACCATTAAATGGTTTAAAGTCACCAACAATTGGAGCGCCTATTTATTATTTCCTTATGTTTTTTGGGTGGCTTATAATGTTATATTAACTTTTGAGATCTGGCGCTTAAATTAAGTTGAATTCAATAGCATCACTTTTTATATCTTAAAAATTTACCTATGGAAAAATGGTTTGAAGCATCCGGAACTTCGTTAGCTGCAATTATAATTAGTGCTATTGCAACTTATATTATTATCATTCTTTTTACAAGAATTGTTGGTAAACGGAGTTTCTCTAAAATGTCTAGTCTAGACTTTGCCATAACTATTGCTATCGGTTCGATAATAGCTTCTACTATTATTCTGAAAAACGTGAGTTTGCTGCAAGGTTTTACAGGACTATTTATAGTTTACGCGATTCAGTTTTTCGCTTCCAAATTACGTCGATTTAGCTTTTTTCAAAAAATAATGGATAATGATGCTTTATTATTGATGGACGGTCCTAATATTATAAAGGAAAATTTAAAAAAAGCGAACGTAACCGAATGTGATTTAAAAGCAAAATTAAGAGAGGCCAACGTATTAAACGTTAAGCAAGTTCGCGCAGTGGTTTTTGAAGCTACCGGAGATATTTCAGTTTTACATACCGCTGATCCTTCGGATGAATTGGAAAATTGGCTTATTGAAGAAGTAAAACGTTAATTAAGGAATATTTTTTTTAATTAATATTTTTCAGCGATTGCTGATGCCACTAAAAAACCACCTGTCCAAGCGTTTTGAAAATTAAATCCGCCGGTAATTGCGTCTATATTCAATATTTCTCCCGCAAAATAGAGATTATCGTTAACTTTACTTTCAAATGTTTTAAAGTTGACTTCCTTTAGGTTAATTCCGCCGGCAGTTACAAATTCTTCCTTAAAAGTGCTTTTTCCGTTTATTAAAAATGTTGCTTGCGTTAAGGCCAGTGCAATTTGTTGGATTTGTTTTTTTGAAAGCTCTGCCCAAATCTGATTTTCAGGAATTCCTGCTTTTATAATAAGTCGGCGCCAAAGTCGTTTGGGTAAATCTAATTGTGCATACGTTGTGAGTTGTTGCTTAGGAAATTCATTTTTTAAAACTTTTAATTCCTCTACAGCCTCTTCTTGTGTTTTATATCCTAAAAAATTTACTTCTAAAGTGAATTTATAGTTGCAATCGTTCAATATTCGTGCTCCCCAAGCCGATAATTTTAAAATTCCCGGACCGCTTAAGCCCCAATGCGTAATTAGAAGCGGACCCTCACTTTCTAGTTTTTCACCTTTAATTTTAAGGGAAGCAAAAGTTGAAATTCCTGCTAAATCTTGTAAGCGTTCATCTTTTGTATTAAAGGTGAACAAAGAGGGAACCGGTGGAATAATTTGATGCCCTAATCCCTCTAAAAGCTTCCATATTTTAGGATTGCTTCCAGAAGCCATCACAATTGTTTTAGCTAAAAACTCACCTTGATTAGTAGATACTTCCCAGGTATTCTCTTTTTTTTCAACAGTTTGAACCGCATGCTTTTTTAGCACATCGATCCCTAAGCGATTTGCTTCCGATAAAAAACAGTTAATTATGGTTTCTGAAGAATCGGTTACCGGAAACATTCTCCCATCTTCTTCGGTTTTCAATTCAATGCCACGTTGCTGAAACCACTCAATGGTATCACCGGTCATAAATTGGTGAAATGGACCGCGCAGTTCTTTTTCTCCTCGTGGATAATTTTTAACCAAATCTTGCGGAATAAATTCAGCATGAGTAACATTACAGCGTCCGCCGCCTGAAATTCTAACTTTTGAGAGTACTTCTTTTCCACGTTCTACAATAGCTAGTTGAAGTTCTGGTTTTTTTTCAGCTAGATTTATTGCCGTAAAAAATCCGGCAGCTCCTCCTCCAACAATAAGTACATCGTAGTTTTTTTTCATTCGACAAAAGTAAGAAAGCTGGTGAACTGAAAAAATCTTCACATTAAAAACATCACTGGTTTATAAAGAAGAAGACCACGACGCTTACAGAAACAATAGTAGAAAATATCACTAACTATATATAAGAAAAATAATCTACCAACTAAAATATTTTCACCACGGAGTAATCCTTATTGGAAATTGCTTCAGAATACACGTAATTTATTTTAAACTTGATATACAGAATTCAAAGAATTTAACCTCCTCCTTTGTTAAGAAATAGCCTTTAAGATAAATTTTCTTATTTGTTTCATAATATCACTAAACTAATTGAAATCCTATACAGAAGCTGAGTTCAAATCAATTTTTTAAAAAACAACTTTAACAAAAAAACAGCAGATAGTTTATAGTTATAATACATAGCTTTTTTTCAACGCAATATCCTTTATCCAGAAATCAATTAGCTTTTCACTTACATATTTTTGCATATAGACTTCATAGTTGTTTGATTTCAAATGATATACTGTCCACAGTAAAAAAAATTTCAAATTCATTTAGACAAAAGGCTAACTTCTACCGAATAGTGTTGAACATATTGGCAAATACTCATTTTCTTCTATTGTAACCACTGCATCCGATCTTTATCATTATATGATACCCGAAAGCTTTCTCAAAAGACATCTTTCACTAACATTCCTCAAGTACTAAACAAAAAAGTTAAGGCTAACAAGCTGTGAAACATTAAACTTTAGCTTACATATTTAATAGAGTAAAAGTTGGTCTTTTGTTATTTCTATTAATACTTCCAATATTCTTTTGTAATTTGCAACGAAGCTGTCTATCATCGACAGCTTACTGTTAAAACAAATTACTGATTATCAATATAGCATATAGATTTCCTCTACTAAAGCATAAGTACAACAGGATATATTTAAACTTATATATAAAACTTTTAATGAAATCAAAATTTATAAAGACCATCTTATTTTTCTTATTAGGAATATTACTTCACGCGCAAGAAGCTGAAAAGCAATATAAGTCTCTTATGAATGAAGCCTCCTTGGCTTTAAGTACTGAAAATTATCCCTATGCGATAGAAAACTTTGGTAAGGCAGAACTTATCGCTAAAAAAAATAATTGGTCAGATAAATTAGTAGTCATAAAAAATAATTTAGGCATTATCACCTATGAGGAACTCTCCAATTATGGAGAAGCTTTGGGTTATTTTCAAGAAGCCATGGAAATAATCAAAAAAAATCCATCTTTTAGAAAAGAAAAAATCAGTGTTTTGAATAATATTGGCGCATTATATGGGCACAAAGGAGATTATCAAGAATCCATTAAATATTATAAAGAGGCATATAACCTAGTTAAAAAAGGTAGTTTGGAATCTAAAAATTATTTACAAAAAATATTGGGTGTTAACATAGCGAGTTTTTATGATATAAGTGGAGATCATGAAAGGTCAAAAATTATGTTAGAGGAAGTAAAAACTATAGAAACCGACACTTATGCAATGCAGCTTTGGAAAGCTACTTACGCTGAAAATCTTTTTTTAAGAGGTTATATAAAAGAAGCTCAAGAATTAGCTGAAAACCTACTAAATAGCAAGCAGTATAACAAAGAAGAAACTTGTCAAGTCTGCATTTTAGAGTTACTTTCAAAAATTTATGAAAAAAATAATGAAATTGATAAGGCTATTTTATATACCGATAAGGCTTTAATTTACAATCCAGGATGGAAACCGAAAATAGACCGTTATAAGCGTTTAGCTAATTTATACATAGTCAAAAGTGACCTAGCAAAAGCTATCAAATATAAAGATTCTGTAATTCTGGCAAAAGATTCTCTTGAACATCGTATCAATAAGCAGCTCTTTCAAACTTATAAAGTTAAATTTGACCTTCAGAATTATCAAAATAAATTAATTCTCAATAAGAAAAAACAACAAGCACAACTTACTTTGTTTTGGGTAATAATAGCCGCCATCTTAATTTTATTTTTCTTCCTTTACCGTTGGCAAAAAAATAGAATTATAAAGCAGAGACAAGAAAAGAAACTTTTAGAGAATGATCAGAAAATTATGTCTTTGCAATTAGAAAAGGAAAAAAAAGAACATATGCTTTTGGAAAATGAGGTTGGTATTCTCAAGCAGAAAGCTAAGCTAAAACAGGAATCTTTAAAAAATAGGATAGCTGAAAAAAACAGAAAACTTTCAGCAAAAGCTCTTTACCTTTCTAATCGAAATGAACTCATCGAAGAAATTATTGAATCTCTTGCGATTTTACCAGACATAGCAAAAAATAAAACGATTGTTAATAATATGAAAGTTCTAAAGCAACATTTAAAAATGGATTCTGAGTGGGATGAATTTATTATTCATTTTGAAAAGGTGAATCCAAACTTTTTAAAATATTTAAAATCTAATCACCCTACACTTTCCACTAATGATTTGAGGTTTTTGTGCTACATATATATGAATTTAAATCTTAAAGAAATCGGTATCATTTTTAACATTACTTATAATGCCGCAAGAATTCGAAAAAAGCGAATTTTAGAAAAAATGGGGCTTTCAAAAAAGGAGTCTTTATACTCTTATTTATTGAAAATTTAAAAGAAGTATAGCCCTGTTTTTACAAAAAAACATAAACATTTGATAATCAACAATATATATTACATAAATCGACAGCACCTTACTAATCTCTTTCCTCTACGACCGCTTTTTTTTCTTTGACGACCGCTTTTTTTTTGTAATCTTTTATTTAAAAATCAACATTTTATTACAAATTTGGAAAGTATTTTTTTTAAATTATCAAAAATCCTAATCTATTTTATGCAAAAAAACATTTCATTTTCTTTATTCTTAAATGGATTTTTTTCACAACATTTAAAAATAAAAATCGACTCAGGATAAATTCATACTTGCTTAAGCAGAGTCGCATATATTTTACAAAAATAGTAGAATAGGATAAATTAAATTTTTATAACAATTAAATATTTAAAATATGAAAAAAACATTACTATTAATCACAATACTTTTAGGATATTTTAATATGTGGGCACAAGATCCACCTATTATGGTAGATTGCGAAGAAAGTCCTGTGAATACGATTATATGTTACGGTTTTTTGGAAACTGTTACATATACTTTTGAAAGTTCAGATGGCTCAAATTTAAACCTAATTGTTAATTCTGGATATATTACCACCTTTGGGGGGGACTTTGTTGTAACGGATTCGGATGGCACAGTCCTATATAGTGATACCGGAAACGGTGGAGATCTTACAGGAGTTAGTGTTCAATCAATAGGAGATCAAATAACAGTCACTTATACATCCAGTTATTACCCCTGTAATACGAGTGGTTTTACAGAAATTGATGTAAGTGTTTCGTGTGCGTCATGTATTAATCCCGTGGTTTCTACTGAAGTTGTCAGTAATTGTGACAATAATAACGAAGGTTTTTTTGCGGAAATTAATATTACAGATTTAGGATCATCGGAATCGTTAATAATAAACGACAATCAAGGAAGTGCGAGTCAGTCTGTTGATTCCCCTGATACTTTTACGTTTGGTCCTTATCCGAATGACACTATGGTTGATATAACCGTAGCAAATGAGAATGATGAAAATTGTTTTGTAACTCAAAGTGTTATACAGGAATTTTGCCCTCCTATTAATAATGATTGTGAAGATGCTACTCAAGTAACAGTAAATGATAGTATTGAATGTATTGAATCTTCACCAGGAACCTTGGCAGGAGCAACTCCTTCAGGATTTTCTGACTCTTGTGTAGAAGAAACAACAAATGATATTTGGTTTAAATTTACAGCCACAGCGGAAGATTTATCTATTTCTTTTCTAGGAATTTCCCAATATAGTTCAATATATCACGCAGTATATGAAGGTGATGATTGCAATGATTTATCATTATTGTACTGCGCTGATAATTTTCAAGAAAGTGCAAGTTTAGCAGAAGATTTAACTATCGGAAATACTTATTACATTAGAGTTTTTTCTACCAATCAAAATTTAACTACTTCATTTGACCTCTGTATAACTACTCCTGAACCCAGAATTAATATTAACACTAATAATTACACTGTTGAGGAATTGGTAACCGATGTTTTATTTAATAATCCCTGTACTCAAATTTCAAATATTACCTATTCAACTGGAACAAATTATGAGGATGTAAATGGTATCGGATATTTTAATTATAACAATTCAAATTTCCCTATAGAATCGGGAATAATATTGAGCTCAGGCAATGTAGCGAACGCTTCTGGTCCAGAGTCTGATATTCAGGCTGGGGGTAGTTATGCGTGGCCTGGAGATGAAGATTTAGATAACGCTTTAGATTCTGGAGGAGAATCATACAATGCTAGTATTATTGAGTTTGATTTCATCCCGTTTATAAATGACATTAGTTTTGACTTTTTGTTTGCTTCCGACGAATACGCTGTACTTCCATGTGGTACGACATTTACAGACGGTTTTGTGTTTCTGTTAAGTGACGAAGATGGGAATACTGAAAATTTAGCGGTAGTTCCAGAAACTACGATTCCTATATCATCTAATACTATTTTTGATGAACAGTATTCTCCTGGCTGCGAATCCCAGAATGAAGAGTATTTTGGAACCTATTATGGTATTAATGGAGTTAATCCATTTGATTCTCCTATTAATTTTAAAGGCAATACAGTGGTTATGACAGCAGAGGCAAATGTAATTCCAGGACAACAATATCATATAAAATTGGTAGTGGCAGATAAAGGAGACACTGGACATAACTCAGCTGTATTTATAGCCGCTGGAAGTTTTGATTTAGGAGCTATCGATTTAGGAGATGACATTACTACTAATTCTGGAAATGCAAGTTGTAATGGCGAAACTGTAATATTAGATACAGGTGTTGACAATCCAGAAGATGCAACTATTGAATGGTATCAAGAAGGTGAATTGATCGCTGGTGAAAATGATCCTACATTAGAAGTTACTGAGGAAGGAAATTATACCGTAGCAGTTGTTTATATTGGAGCTTGTGGCTTAACAGATTCAATTAATGTAGAGTTTTTCGATAATCCGGAGGTTAATTTGGGTGACGATCTAACACTTTGTGAAGGAAATAGTTTAAATATAGATGCTACTCCAACAAATGTTACGGATTTAGATAATATTATTTACAGTTGGACTTTGGATGGAACTCAAATAGACGGAGAAACAAACTCTACCTTAGAGGTGAATCAGGCTGGGACATATACAGTAGAAGTTTCAGCGAATGGTTGTCTAATCACAGATGAGGTTGTTGTAGATTTAATTGATTATGAAGTTAATCTTCCACAAACTCCGATTTGTATATCAATAGGAGACCCAAATAGTTTTGAACTTTCATCTGAAATTACAGGTATTTCTTCTTCAGAGTTACCAAACGTAAACTATGAATGGAGTTTTGAAGGAACTGTTATAACCGATGAAACCAATCCTTCTTTAATAATTACAGAAGAAGGGCTTTATACAGTTACAACATCATATATGAATTGCAATAGAACAGCTACTTTTGAAGCTATATTTGGACATTCTCCAATCATAAGTTTGGGTGAAGATCAAATTGTTTGTCCAAATTCAACGGTAACATTAGACGCAACACCTACCAATAATTCTGAGTTTGATTCATTGACATATAAATGGTTTCAGGATGGTACAGAATTAACTGGAGAGACTACTGCAACTTATAATGCGACTGCACCTGGAACTTATACCGTTGAAGTTATAGGTACTATGTTAGATGCAAATGGCAATTCTTTTTCTTGTGATACAGGAAACGATAGTATTACAATCAATAATAACAATACATTCACAGTATCATTAGGATCAGACCAGGATTTATGTAATGAGTCTAGTTATACGATAGAGAGTGTAGTAACAGGGGAGGATGCAAGTAATGCGAGTTATGTATGGGAAGATTCCAATGGTGTTATATCCGGTGAGACCTCTTCTAGTTTAGTGGTAACAGAAGATGGAGATTATATGGTAACTGTAGAGATTGATGGATGTACAGCAATGGCTAGTGTTAATGTAGTATTAAATGAATCTCCTTCACTTTCTTCATTGGAGGAGGAAATAGTTACGTGTAGTCTTTCAGACGCTATACTAGATGCAACACCTTCTAACTTTACGGTAGCAGAGACTACTTATAGTTGGACTTATGAAGGGAGTTCGATAGCAGAGACGGGCGCTATAGTAAATGCTTCCGATTATGGTTATGGTAGTTATGAGGTAACTGCTTATGCAGATTCCCCAGATTGTTCTACAACAATATCGATAGATGTTATAGAGCGTGATGATATAGGAGTAAGCCTTAGTTCAGATCAATCTTCAGCTATGGATTTACAATACTGTAGTGATTTATCAGATGAAGTACCTAGTTATGAGCTTGTCTTGACAGCAGAGCTGAGCAATGTAGAGGCAAGTGAGGTAGATTTTGTTTGGTATGAGAATGGGAATGTACTTTCGGGAGAAACAGGAAGTAGTTATACGGTAGTTTATGATGCAGAAGGCGATTACAATGATACTTATGAGGTAGAGATTGTTTTAGGAGGATGTTCTGCTTTTGGTGCGATTGATACAGATGTATCTATAACGCCTTATGAGAACGGCTGTGTGATTACTGAAGGTTTATCTCCGAATAGTAGTCCAGGTCAGAATGATTGTATGGATTTAAGCTTTTTGGATGATCGAACAGGAATTCGTAGTTTAAAGGTTTATAACCGTCATGGTCGATTAGTGTATGATCAATCAAATTATGTAAATAGTTTCTGTGGTCAAGATCAAGATGGCGAAGACTTGCAAACGGGTACGTATTACTACGTGCTAGAGTTTTCATCAGAAGATCCTGTCTTTGGTAATGTTAAGAAAGGCTGGGTTTATATCAACCGAGAAGTAAACTAGTTTAGAATATAGATAATCAGCCTCCTCTTTTTACTTATAATCGAGTTAAAAAGAGGAGGTAATTTTAGAATAAAACCAACAACCCAAATAATAAAAAAACATAACATGAAAAAACTATACATAGCATTATGTGCCATTTTTCTTTTGAGTAGTTATGATCTTTCGGCACAACAAGATCCACAATACACACAGTATATGTATAATATGAGCGTAGTTAATCCGGCTTATGCAGGCTCTAAGGAGAGTTTGTCTATCGGTTTGCTTTATCGTGATCAATGGTCAGGATTTGAAGGCGCTCCTCGGACCTATACATTTTTTGCCCATTCTTCTGTAGGAGAGAAGACCGGTTTAGGTCTTTCGGCAATCTCTGATGAGAATGGTCCTGTAAAAGAGACCAATGTGTACGGTGATTTTTCTTATACCTTGTCTTTAGGCGGAGATCATAAATTAGCCTTTGGGGTAAAAGCAGGAGCTACTTTTCACGATGTAGGTTTAATACCTTTGAGCCTTCAGAATGAGTTTGATGTAGCTTTTAGTGAAAATATTAATGAGACTTACTTAAATTTTGGAGCCGGTTTTTTGTATTATACTGATAAATACTACATCGGTGTGTCGGTTCCTAACTTTTTAAATTCGAAACATTTAGATATAGATGGTAGAGAATTTGGAACAGAAGAGCAACACTATTTTGCTACTGCAGGATATGTGTTTGAATTGAGTGAGAATTTAAAATTTAAGCCTTCGACTTTGGTAAAGGCATCTTTTGAATCCCCTATGTCTTTTGATGTAAATGCTAACTTTTTGTTTTACGAGCGATTTGAGATCGGAGCATCTTATCGTTTAGATGATGCGGTAAGTGGTTTAGTGAGTGTTCGAGCGACAGATTGGTTGCAGTTAGGTTTTGCTTACGATTATACGATATCAGATATAGAGGAACCTTCTTATGAAGCTTTTGTATTGTTTGATGTGTTCTTTAGTAAGAAGTCTTATCGTTCACCAAGATATTTCTAAACCAAATCTAATTTTAAGAGAAAAT